>NZ_JBVIYK010000005.1:0-543332 GCF_055592645.1 Streptomyces sp. NPDC041108
CAGTACGCGGCCATGCCGTCCCTGCACTTCGGCTGGTCGCTGTGGTGCGGGCTCACGATCGCGCTGGTCGCGCCCAGGGCGTGGATGAAGGTGCTGGGCCTGCTGCATCCCTTCCTCACCGTCCTGGCGATCGTGGCGACCGGCAACCACTGGGTCCTCGACGCGGCCGGCGGCGCGGTGGTGGTGGGCGCGGGCTTCGGCCTGACGTACCTCCTGACGGGGCCGAGGACCATCGTGCCCCGGCAGGAGCCCGGAGAACCGGATGAGCGCCCACGCGTGGACCGCGGCCTGTCGCCGGTCTCCCGGCAGAACGACGGAGGCAGGGGCGGGGCGTAGGGGGCTGCGCCCCTGCCTCCATCGGGACGGGCCGACGGCGCCGGGAGGCCGTCGGCCCGAGCACTGCGGGGCGAGGCCCTCAGGCCGTGGTCACCTGCAGGTGCTTGACTCCGTTGATCCATGCGGAGCGCAGCCGGCTCGGTTCGCCGGCCAGCCGGAGACCGGGCATCGCGTCGGCGATCGCGTTGAAGATCAGGTCGATCTCCAGGACGGCCAGGGACTTGCCGAGGCAGAAGTGCGGGCCTCCGCCGCCGAAACCGAGGTGGGGGTTGGGGTCACGGGTGATGTCGAAGGCGTCGGGGTCGGTGAAGACGTCCGGGTCGTGGTTGGCGGAGGCGTAGAAGATGCCGACGCGGTCCCCCTTCCTGATCCGCCGGCCGCCGAGTTCGAGGTCCTGGGTGGCGGTGCGCTGGAAGGCGTTGACCGGGGCCGCCCAGCGGACGATCTCCTCGGCCGCCGTCGCCGGCCGTTCGCGTTTGTAGAGGTCCCACTGGCCGGGGTGGGTGAGGAAGGCGTGCATGCCGTGGGTGATGGCGTTGCGGGTCGTCTCGTTGCCGGCGACCGCCAGCATCAGCACGAAGAAGCCGAACTCGTCGGAGGCGAGGTTCCCCTCGTCCTCGGCGGCCACCAGGGTGGTGACGATGTCCTTCGCCGGGCACTGCTTGCGGTCGGCGGCCATGTTCATGGCGTAGGCGATGAGTTCCATCGCCGACTGCTGGCCGACCTCCTCGGTGATCGCGTACTCCGGGTCGTCGTAGGAGATCATCCGGTTCGACCACTCGAAGATCCGGATGCGGTCCTCCTGCGGGATGCCGATCAGCTCGGCTATGGCCTGCAGGGGGAGTTCGCAGGCGACCTCGGTGACGAAGTCGAAGGGCCCGGCGTGGGCGCCGGCCTCCCGGGCGATGGCGAGGGCGCGGTGGCGCAGGTTGTCCTCCAGCGCGCGGATCGCCCGCGGGGTGAAGACGCGCTGCACGATCTGGCGGACCCGGGTGTGCTCCGGCGGGTCCATGTTCAGCAGGATCAGCC
Source organism: Streptomyces sp. NPDC041108 (assembly GCF_055592645.1). Lineage (NCBI taxonomy): Bacteria > Bacillati > Actinomycetota > Actinomycetes > Kitasatosporales > Streptomycetaceae > Streptomyces > Streptomyces sp. NPDC041108. The sequence goes on from NZ_JBVIYK010000005.1 coordinate 1,366, forward strand.
GCTGGGCGTCGATCGCGTCGCGCTCGATGTGCTCGTTGAAGCGGATGATCGCGGTGTTGACCGTCGAGGAGAACAACTCCGGGTGCGTGGAGACGTACTTGACGTCCGCGTGCCGGGTGACGGCCCAGTAGCCCTCGTCCGCGAAGCCCGCGATGCCGGGTGCCTGCGGAATCCAGTGGACCGGTTCCGTGCGGCGCAGTTCGGCGAACTCCGGGAGGGGGACACGGTGGTGCAGCAGGTCGGGGTCGGTGAAGTCGAACCCGTCGGGCAGCGCTGGACAGGGCATCGGCGACTCCTGACGGAGCATCAGACAGAGAGAATTGCGGTGACCGTAGTAACGGGTTCTACAACAAGCAAGGGGTACGGGCTTTTCAGTTGCCGCACGCCCCTTGCGGTGGCGGAGCCGCGCTCAGCAGACTGCTGAGGAGAACTAGAACGCGTACTAGTTCTGCGTGGCGGGCCGGGCCGGGACGCCCCGCGCCGCGCGGGTAACCGTTGAGAGGAATCCCCATGGCCGCGGAACCCGTGATCGTCGAAGCCGTACGCACCCCCATCGGCAGGCGCGGTGGCGCGCTCGCCAACCTGCACCCCGCCTACCTGCTGGGCGAGACCTACCGTGAACTCCTCGGTCGTACCGGCATCCCCGCCGACTGCGTCGAGCAGATCGTCGGCGGCACGGTGACCCACGCCGGCGAACAGTCCATGAACCCCGCGCGCACGGCCTGGCTGACCATGGGCCTGCCGTACGAGACGGCCGCGACCACGGTCGACTGCCAGTGCGGTTCCTCGCAGCAGGCCTCGCACATGGTGGCCAACATGGTCGCGGCGGGCGTCATCGACGTCGGGATCAGCTGCGGCGTCGAGGCCATGTCCCGGGTGCCGCTCGGGTCGGGGTCCAAGCACGGGCCCGGCAAGCCGTTCCCGGAGGAGTGGAACGTCGACCTGCCCAACCAGTTCGAGGCGGCGGAACGGATCGCCCGGCATCGGGGGCTCACCCGGGAGAACGTGGACGCGCTCGGGCTGCTCTCCCAGGAGCGGGCCGCCGCCGCGTGGGCCGAGGAGCGGTTCAAGAAGGAGACCTTCGCCGTCCAGGTGCCGACGACCGAGGCGGAGCAGGGGGCCGGGCAGGGCATGTGGCGGCTCGTCGACCACGACGAGGGGCTGCGGGACACGTCCGCGGAGGCGCTGGCCCGTCTGAAACCGATCATGCCGACGGCGGTCCACACGGCGGGCAACTCCTCGCAGATCAGCGACGGCGCGGCGGCGATCATGTGGGCCTCGAAGCGGATGGCTCGGGCGCTGAAGCTGCGGCCCCGGGCGCGGATCGTCGCCCAGGCGCTGGTCGGCTCCGACCCCCACTTCCACCTCGACGGACCGATCGACGCGACCAAGGCGGTGCTGGGGAAGGCGGGGATGTCGCTCAAGGACATCGACCTCGTCGAGATCAACGAGGCCTTCGCGTCGGTGGTGCTGAGCTGGGCGCAGGTCTTCGACCAGGACCTGGCGAAGGTGAACGTCAACGGCGGCGCGATCGCCCTCGGACACCCGGTGGGAGCGACGGGCGCGCGGCTCATCACGACCGCCCTGCACGAACTGGAGCGGACGGACAAGGAGTTCGCGCTGGTGACGATGTGCGCGGGTGGGGGGCTGGCGACGGGGACGATCATTCAGAGGCTGTGAGGCTGTGAGGCTGTGAGGCTGTGAGGCTGTGAAGCGGGGAGGGCGACGGTTCTGACGGGCTGGGGGCGAAGGTCTCCGGCTCGTGGGGCTGTGGCCGTGGGCTGTCCGGCCCCCGGGGCGGGGCGGCCGGTGGTTCGTGGCGGCGGACCGTGGCGCCAGGGGTGCGCGGTCTCGGAGCGCTGGCGCGGGCGGGGGCTGTCGGGGCCGGAGGCAGAGGTGGCCCTGCTGGTCGTCCCGCGGCCAGCAGGGCCTTCCCCCGTGCGGCCACGTCCCCCGTGCCGCCTCTTCCCCCGTGCGGCAGGTCTCCGTGCCGCCTCTTCCCCCGTGGCGGCCGGTCGCGCCGCCCTTTCCCCCGTGAGCGGCATGTCCCCCGTGGTCGTGCCGCTCCGTGCGTGGCCCCCGTACCGCCCACAGCACCGATTCCACCGGATCGCGCATTGTCAGGCAGGGGTGTCGAGCCTGCCAAACAATGGCCGGACGCCATCTCTCCGCTTAGGTGGCCGGATGCGTACGTTGGTTGTCCGGGACGGTACGGGTGTGGCGGAGGGGAACAGCGCGGTGGCGGGTCGTCGTGAGGTGCCGGTCGATCCGGGGGCCGGACCGGTGCAGCGGTTCGCGTTCGAGCTGCGGAAGCTGCGGACCGAGGCGGGCGGCCTCACCTACCGGGCGATGGCCACGCGCGCGGGCTACTCGATCACCACCCTCTCCCAGGCGGCCGGCGGAGAGCAGTTGCCCACGCTGCCGGTGGCCCTGGCCTTCGTCGGGGCCTGCGGAGGCGACCTCGCGGAGTGGGAGAGCCGCTGGCACCGGGCGGTCGAGGAGGCCGCCACGTTCGACCCGGAGAACGAGGGGGCGGAAGCGGAACCGCCGTACCGCGGGCTGGCCAGGTTCGAGACCGGCGACAGCGGGCTCTTCTTCGGCCGGGACCGCCTCACCGCCGAGCTGGCCGGACTGCTGAGCCGCCGCAGGTTCGCGGCCGTCTTCGGTCCGTCGGGGATCGGCAAGTCCTCCCTGCTGCGCGCCGGTCTGATACCCCTCCTCAGGGAGTCGAGGGAGTCGAGGGAGTCGAGGGAGTCGAGGGAGTCGAGGGAGTCGAGGGAGTCGAGGGAGTCGAGGGAGTCGAGGGAGTCGAGGGAGCAGGGCCGCCGGCTGTCCGGGATCCGGATCCTGACGCCCGGCGACCAACTGGCCCGCACTCACGAGCTGCTCCGGGAGGCGAGCGCTCCGGGCGATTCCAGCGCCGCCGGCGACACCCTCGTGGTCGTCGACCAGTTCGAGGAGGTCTTCACCCTCTGCCACGACACGGCCGAACGGACCCGGTTCATCGACCTGTTGCTCACCGCCCGCGATCCCGGGAGCCGGCTGCGCGTCCTGATCGCCGTGCGCGCGGACTTCTACGGCCGCTGCGCCGAACACCGCGAGCTGGCCGCGGCGCTGGGGGACGCCAACCTGCTGGCCGGGCCGATGAGTCCGGCGGAGCTGCGCGAGGTCGTCGTCAAGCCCGCCGCGGCCGCCGGACTGACCGTGGAGCGGGCCCTGACCACACGGCTGGTCGAGGAGATCACCGACGCGCCCGGCGGTCTGCCGCTGCTGTCCCACGTACTGCTGGAGACCTGGCGGCGCCGCAGGGGCAAGACGCTGACCCTCGCCGGGTACGAGGCGGCCGGTGGCCTGGACGGGGCCATCGCCAAGACCGCCGAGGACGTGTACGGCCGGTTCACCGAGGCCCAGGCGGTGACGGCCCGCCGGGTGCTGCTGCGGCTGATCTCCCCCGGCGACGGCACGCCCGACACCCGCAGGCCCGCCGACCGGGCCGAGCTGGAGGCCACGGGCACCGGCCGGGAGGAGGTCGCCGAGGTCCTGGAGGCCCTGACCCGGGCCCGCCTGCTCACCCTCGACGGCCCGGCCGTCGACCTCGCCCACGAGGCGCTCATCACGGCCTGGCCCCGGCTGCGCGGCTGGATCGAGGAGGACCGGGACCGTCTGCGGGCCCACCGGCAGCTGACCGAGGCGGCCCGCGCCTGGGAGGAACTGGGCCGCGACGCCGGCGCGCTGTACCGGGGGAGCCGGCTCGCCACGGCACGGGAGTACTTCGGCGGGCCGCGCCACACCGACGACCTGACCGACCGCGAAGCCGCGTTCCTCGCCGCCGGCATCTCCGCCCTCGACCAGGAGGAACGCGCCCGCGCGCGGACCACCCGCCGGCTCCGCGTCCTCGTCGGCTCCCTCGCCTGCCTCCTCGCCCTCGCGCTCACCGCGACCGCCGTCGCCTACTGGCAGCGCCGCAGCGCCCTGGACGCCCAACGGGACGGCCTCTCCCGTCAGTTGGCCGCCCAGTCCGCCGCGCTGCTGGACAGCGACACCGATCTCGCCTCGCTGCTGGCCATCAAGGCGTACCGGACGAGCCCCACCCGCGAGGCCACACGGAGCCTGTACGCCGCCGCGGCCGTACCCCTGGAGCACCGGCTGACGGGACACACCGCGACCGTGTCGGCCCTGGCCTACAGCCCCGACGGCAGAACCCTCGCCAGCGGAGCCTTCGACGGCACGGTACGGCTGTGGGACCCGGCGACCGGCCGTACCCGGAAGGTGTTCGGCGGCCGTGCGGACCAGGACACCCCCGCGTTCGTCCGCACCCTGGCCTTCGGCCCGGACGGCAGGACCCTCGCCACCGGCGGCAGCGACGAGGCGCGGCTGTGGAACCCCGACACCGGGCGCGTCCGGGCCTCGGTCGCCGTCCGTGAGCCCGACGACGACAACATGGCGGCGGTGGGCTTCGACGGCGACGGGCGCGCGCTGGCCGTCACGGAGAGCGGGCAGGTGCTGGACGTGGCCGGCGGCCGCGTCACGACCACGCTCCGGGGGCCCACCGGTCTGGAGATGGCGGTCGCGTTCGGTCCCGACGGACGCACCCTCGCCACCAGCGTCCGGGACCACACCGCGCAGCTGTGGGACCTGGAGACCGGTCGCGTGCTGTTCACCCTCAGGAGCGCCACGGGAGTGGTCAGTTCACTGGCCTTCGACCGCGCCGGGAAGACCCTGGCCACCGGCACCGAGGACGGCACCGTCCATCTGTGGAACGTGGCCGACGGCAGACAGCGGACCACGCTCACCAGCGCCAGCAGCCGCGTGGAGTCCATGGCGTTCGCCCCGGACGGCAGGACCCTGGCCGCCGGCAGCTACGACGGCACGGTACGCCTGTGGGACCTCGCCACCGGACGGGCCCGCACCACCCTCACCGGCCACACCAGCCCCGTGATGTCGGTGGCGTTCAGCCCCGACGGGGACCGGCTGGCGACGGGCGACGAGGCCGGCAGCTTCGGCGGCGGCGACGTCGGGGTCCGGCTGTGGAAGGTGGGCACGGACCGCCCCCGCGCCACGCTGGACGTCCCCGGCGGAGACCTGCAGTCGGTGGCCTACGGCCCCGACGGCGACACCATCGCCACCAGCAGCGTCGAAACGACGGTGCGCGAGGGGAGGACCCGTGGTGTGATCCGGCTGTGGGACGCGGACACTCGCCGTCCGCGGGGCACCCTCGCCGACGGGCTGACCGGCGGCGGACCGGTTCTCTTCAGTCCCGACGGCAGGACCCTGGCCGTCACCGAACGCTCCCGGGGACAGCTGTGGGACGTCGCCACCCGTCGCATCCGGACCACGTTCCCGGTCCGGTTCGTCAACGGGATGGCGTTCAGCCCCGACGGAAGGACGCTGGTGACGGTGGGCGAGGGACTCGTGCTGTGGGACGTCCGCACCGGGCGCCCGCGGGCCGAACTCCCCGAGGCCGAGGAGGGCTCGCCACTGGCGTTCAGCCCCACGGGAGACGTCTTCGCCACCACCGGGAGCGGGGACGCAGAGATCCGGCTCCGTGACCCGGCCACCGGGCGGGTCCGGTCCACGCTCGGCGAACCCCGCAGCAGCGTCTCGCCGAGGACGGCGAAGGGCGGCCCGCCCCCCTTCTTCCGGCAGGTGGAGGCGATGGCCTTCAGCCCGGACGGCCGTACGCTCGCCTCCGCCGACTCCGACGGCACGGTACGGCTGTGGAACACCGGCACCGGACACCTCGACGCCACGCTCACCGTCAGCCTCACGGAGGGCCCCGCCGAGCTGGCGTTCAGCCCCGACGGCCGTACGCTCGCCACGGTCGGCGGCGGCGCGGTGCGGCTGTGGGACACCGCCACGAGGTACGCGCGCGCGAGCTTCCCCGACGGGGGCGGCGCGGTGCGGCCGGCGTTCAGCCCCGACGGCCGCACCCTCGCCGTCGGCGACCGCCGCGACCGCCTGAGCCTGTGGGAGGTGGACCTGCCGCTCCCGGCCGAGGCGGTCACCGGCATCTGCCGGGCGGTCCACCGCGACCTCACCCGGCAGGAGCGGGCGCTGTACCTGCCGGACGGGGAGCCGGGCCGGGTGTGCTGAACCCGGGGTGTGCTGAACCCGGGGTGGGCGGGGCGCCGGGGCCGTGTCGAGGGCGCTCACAGCTCCGGTGGGTCGAGGGCCGTCAGGTCGGACGGGAGCAGCCCGGGGTGGTAGGCGGCGAGAGCGGCGCCGCCGAGCCACCAGCCCCGGTGGATCAGGGCCCGGCACAGGGACGGGCTGAGACGGTCGAAGACGGTGGGGACGAGGGCGAGGTCGCGGCCGTCGTGCGTGCGGTGTTCCGGGAAGGCCGCGCGCCAGCGGCGCGGGAGCGGGTCCGCGGCCGGGAAGTCCGTGGAGAGCTGGACCAGGATGCCCCGGCGGGCCCCGGCGGGGAGTTCGCCGACGGGGCCGAGCGCCGCGGCGCGCTGGAAACGCTCGATCGTGGCCCGGGTGCGGAGCGTGGTGCTCTGGCGGTAGAGGAGCGAGTTGGCCCTCGCCAGGTCGCGGATCACCGGGACGCGGCCGTACATGCCGGGACGCAGCAGGCCGCCCGCGTTGAGGGCGCACAGGAACGTATGGCGGTAGCGGTCGCTGTCGATGGCTTCCAGGCCGGTGTTGTCGTAGGTGCCGCCGTCCAGGAGGGCCGGGTCGTGGCCCGCGCAGGGGAAGGGGGAGCCGTCGAGGACCACGGGCGGGAGGAGTCCGGGCACGGCGGCCGAGGCCGAGACGGCGCGGCTGAGGCGCAGGCCCGTGCCCGCCGTGCGGGCGAGACCGATGGAGTAGTCGCCGTACACGTCGCGTTCGAAGGTGAAGCGGACGCCGGTGGTCATGTTGGCGGCGTTGACGATCCAGCGGACCTGGGGGTCCAGGTCCGCCAGCTCGGTTCCGCCGAGGAACCAGTCGTCGAGGCGCCGGGCCAGCAGGTCGGTGCGGGTGGTGGGGCCGAGGGTGCGCCAGATGTCGCGCAGCAGCGAACGCTTGAGGGAGTGGGCGCAGACGTGGTCGACGACCGGGGCGGTCACCAGCTCGTCCACGGCTCGCGGGGTGAAGTTCCGCTCCCGCAGGGCCGGCCAGGCGGTGGCCAGGCATGCGTTCGCTATCGAGCCGCCGGACACGGACGACGAGTAGCGCAGGTGGCGGAGCAGCCCGGCGTCGGCCAGCAGACGGACGAAACCCAGGGCGGAGAGCGTGGCGCGGAAGCCTCCGCCGGAGAGGGCGAGGGCGACCGGGGTGCCGGTGGCGGGCGGCGGTTCGGCCGGGCGGAGCGGGTCCCCGCAGGGGCGGGCGGTCAGGCCGGTGCCGAGGGCGGGGGAGTCGACGGCCCAGGACGGGCCGTCGGACGGGCCGGTGCGCGCCGCGGGGGAGGGGGCGGCGTCCGGCGGTGCGGGGTGGGGGGCGGGTCGCGTGAAGGTGTCCTGCGCGTGCCGGGACTTGGTCATGGCCGGTCTCCCATCGTGATGACGAGCGCCTGGTCGGCGGGGCCCCTGACATCGACCTCGAAGGCCCGGTCCGCCCGCAGTTCCGCCAGCGCCTCCTCGGCGAAGGGGATGTGGTTGGTGAGGTGGACGACGTACTCGTCCTCGGGCGCGCGGGACTCGACGAGCCACCGCAGGGTGTCCTCGCCCGGGTGGTGGTGGCGGACGCCGTCGGCCGAGATGACGTAGTGGTCGGCCCGGATCCGCTCGAAGAAGTCCGGCTCCACGTTGCGGTCGCTGCCGTGGTGCGGGAGCTTCAGCAGGCCGACGTGGAACGGGGCGGCGTCGTCGAGCAGGTCGAGGGCGCGCAGCCCGGCGAGGACGTGGTCGCCGCGGGCGTCGCCCGTGAGCAGGGCGGTGCCGTCCGCGTGCCGCAGGAGCAGCACGATGCTGGAGAGGTTCGGCACCGAATCGTCCGCGTAGGCCGCCGAGATGACCTCCGGGTCGCCGCGCTTTCTCGCCTCGTGCCACTTCTCCGCCAGCTCGGCCAGCGCGCCCTCGTCCGGCGCGACGACCGTGACGTCCAGGTCGTGCAGGGTGGCCTCGGCACCCTCGGTGAGGGGGCCGCGGAAGGGGGCGTTGCCGTCTAGGCGCAGGGCGACGGCCGCGTCGCGGATGTCCCGGCCCTGGTTGTAGCTGGCGGTCACCGCCGCCTCGGAGGCGGCGGCGCGTTCGAGGAGCGGGTGGACGGAGGCGCTCAGGCCGGGAGCGTGCCGGTCGACCAGCTCCTCCACGGCGTTGAACCACAGTGCGTCCACCTCGTACGGCAGGGCCTCACCGTCCTGCTGGGCCTGCCGCATGTCCCGGAAGAGGCGGACGAGTCCGCCCGCGTGGTCGTCGTCGACGTGGGAGAGGCAGACGACGTCGAGGTGGGGAGGGGAGCCGTCGCGCGGGGGGTCGTGCGCGGGCGGGTCGCCGCCCCGGCCGGCGCGGTCCCCGTCCGGGCCGGTGAGCCGGTGCAACCGGCCCTGGAGGGAGGCCCGGTAGACACCGGCCGGGCCGCCGTCGACGAGCATGACCCGTTCGTCGTCCGGGCCGCGCCCCTTCTCGGGGGCCTGTCCGTCCTGCTCCGCGCCCCAGCGGACGAGGAAGCAGTCGCCGTGGCGGGCGTCGAGGAAATCGAAGGTCAGCATGGTCGCCTGCCTCGCCGGACCGGTGGCTCGGCCGTCACACGGACTGCATGGCGCGCAGCACGTCGACGAGCCCATGGCCCTGGAAGTCGCGTTCACGGGCGAGGTCGGTCGCCGTCGCGCAGAGGATCTCCTTCACGCGCTCGGGGCGGCCGAGCAACTCGCGGTAGCGGGCCAGCAGCATGGCCGCTGCCCCGCTGACGTGTGCCGCCGCCTGGCTGGTGCCGTGCATGGCGGCGATACCCTCGCCGGGGATCGGTCCGTCGATGTCCTCCCCCGGCGCCACCAGATCGGGTTTGGGCCGTCCGTCGCCGGTGGGACCACGGCTGGAGAAGTAACTGACGCCGTGGCGGTGCGGATTGCTGCGGTGGGTGGAGCCGACCGTGATGACCGACTCCGCGTTGCCGGGATCGGAGATGCTGATGTCCTGGAAGCCGGTGCCCAGCGTGCGTACGGCCCCGGTGAATCCGGCGTTCCCGGCCGCCGTCACCACGACCACCCCCGACCGGGTCAGCCGGTCGCACTCGACGCACACCGGTGTCCACCCCGTGGAGTGGGTGGCGACGTCGTGCGGCACCGACAGACTGAGGTTGACCCCGGCGATGACGAACCGCCCGGCCTGTTCGTTGATGTGACGGATCGCCTGCAGCGCGGTGACGATGGAGAACTCGTCGCCCTCGCCTTCGTCGTTCAGCACCCGGAAGTCGTACAGCCGGATGCGTGGACAGATGCCCCTGAACTCCAGCTCCGGCCACCACCCGCCGATGATCCCGGCGATGTGCGTGCCGTGCTGGTCGCCCGGTGGTACGTAGGGGTCCGGCTGACCCGGGGCGGGCGGGCCGGGGGCCGGGCCGCTCTCCACGGACGGCAGGGCGGCCGACCAGTTCACCAGCCCGTTGACCAGTGCGTCGTCCGGGAGTTTCGCCCGTACGCAGGTGAAGTCGAAGGAGCGGGCGATGCGCGACTCCAGTCTGCGCGGCGGTGTGGCGGCGGTGTCCCACTCGTGGAACGCCGAGTGCCGCGCGTCGATGCCGCTGTCCACGACGGCCCAGCCGATGGAGGCGCTGTCCACCGAGAACACCTGCTCGGCGGCGTCGGCTTTGATGGTCCGCCGGGACCGTACGACCGCGCGGGTGGCCCGGCGGTTCGTCGTCACGGAGACCACGGGGTACTTCTGCCGCCGGTCGACGACCTGTCCGACCGGGCTGTGGGCGCCCCGCACCGGATACACGTCCGGGAGGGCCTCGGCCAGCATGCGGACGAGCACGCCGGTGACGTCCCGTTCGCGCGGACGCCCGCCCGCGTCCGCCACCACCCTCGCCAACAGGTTGAGGAACCAGGTGAGTTGCCGGCCGCGTTCCTGCCGGCGCCGCATGTTGTCGTGGATCTCGCTGGTCGCCGGTGCCCGGATGTGCCCCCGCAGTGCCGCGTCGATCCCCTCCGCGCCGCTCTCGACGGCGAGTTCGTGGGCGACCCGCACCACCCCGGCGAGACTGGTCAACGGCAGCAGCGCCGTCACCAGTTCCTCCAGCGTCAGCTGCGCCACGACGAAGCTCCCGGCCGCGACCGGCCGGGCCGCCTCCGTCAACCGCAGCCCCTGCAGGCGTTCCAGGGCCCGCTCGACCCCGTACTCCTCGCGGACGGCGAGGATCAGATCCTGCCGGTACGAGGAGGAGGACGAGGCCGAGGGTGAGGACGGTGGCGTCGGCGGGGGAGTCGGCGGCGGTTCGGCGAAGGCCAGCCACACGTCGAAGTGCACGGGACAGTCGGTCGCCCAGAGGACGGGGACGGGACCCGTTCCGTAGAACACCGCCAGGAGTTCCGATCGGTCCATCATGGCTCCCGATGCGCAGGGCGTGGGAGGGACTTCAGGGACTCCCTCCATTCTCCGCCCCGGCCCCGGCCCCCGCATCCGGGACCGACACGACGAAGAAAGCGGCGGCCCCGGGGATCGGGGGCCGCCGCCTTCGGTCCGGTTCGGCCGGTTCGGTAGGTTCGGCCGGGTGGAGCGAGTCGTGCCGGATCAGTACCAGTTGTTGGCCTGCCAGAAGTTCCACGCGCCACAGGGGCTGCCGTAGCGGTCCTTCATGTAGTCCACGCCCCACTTGATCTGGGTGGCGGCGTTGTTCTTCCAGTCGGAGCCCGCGGAGGACATCTTCGAGCCGGGGAGCGCCTGGACCAGGCCGTAGGCGCCGGAGGACGCGTTCGTCGCGTGGATGTTCCAGTCGCTCTCGTGGTCGACGATGTGGGAGAAGCACGTGTACTGGGCCGAGTTCCCGATCATCTTCTTCGCGACAGCCTGTGCCTGGGAGGCCTCCGACGCGGCCTGGGCGGGCGCGGCGGCGAGCAGCGCACCCGTGGCGGCAGCGGCCAGGGTGACACCGGCGAGGGCCTTCTTCGGGGAGGCGATGCGGCGGAGAGCGGAGCGGGTCACGGGGATCCTTTTCTACGGGGACATGGTCGTCGCGGGCATGCCTTCACCACGCGGTGTGCGGTGGGGGCGTACGTCGGCGCCGAGGCCCGGGTGGGCTCGTCGGCGCCGTGCGACTCATCCAGAGAAACAGCCCGAGCGGACGTCCGCAATGACCCCTTTTGCTAGTTGTGGTCGTATCCGCGTCGAGAGCCCCGTCTGTGACGTGGCTCTCATTGCGCAGGTCAGCGGGCATTTCCTCATGCGCATGCCATGAACTTCGATCTACGACCCCGGTTCGTATGTGATGTGGGCCCTGTGGGGTGGTTCACGGCTCGTGCGACGGACGGTGAGCCTCGCTGCGCGGAGCGTTCACCGGGAGGGCGGGCTGAACGTGACCGCGCTCTCGAACGCGGCCCTGCGGGTGGCCCGGCGCAGCGCCTTCAGCAGCGGGGTGCCGAGGGTGAGGGTCAGGGCGGCGGTGACGACCGCGCGGCCCAGGTCCCAGCCGAGGGACGTGGCCAGGCAGTACGCGAGGAAACGGGCGAGGTTCGCGGCCGGGTCCGCCGACGCGTCGAAGGCGATGTTCGAGGCGAGTGTGTCGATGAAGGGCCAGCCGTACAGGTTCATGACCGTGCCGTACGCGAAGGCGGCGACGAAACCGTACACGGCGAGCAGGGCGAGTTCGCCGCGGCCGCGCAGGCGGTGCGCGCCCGGCAGCAGCCCGGCCCCCATCGCGAACCATCCCATCGACAGCATCTGGAACGGCAGCCACGGCCCCACGCCCCCGGTGAGCAGCGCGGACGAGAACATCGTCACCGCTCCGAGGGTGAACCCGAAGCCGGGGCCGAGGACCCGGCCGCTGAGCACCAGGAGGAAGAACATGGGCTCGATGCCGGCCGTTCCGGCCCCGATGGGGCGCAGCGCGGCGCCGGTCGCCGCGAGCACGCCGAGCATCGCCACGGCCTTCGCGCCCAGCCCGGCCTCCGAAAGCGTCGCGCCGACGACCCCGACCAGCAGGACGAGCAGCCCCGCGAACAGCCAGGGCGCGTCCTGCGCGTGCGCGGTGACCCGCGATCCGGGGTCCGCGAAGAAGGGCCAGCCGAAGGCCGCCGCGCCGACGAGGCTGACGAGGAGGAGGGCGGCCACGGTGCGGGGGGAGAGGGGGACGGGGCGGGGGTTCTTCGGCCTCGGGGTCGGGGTCGGGGTCGGCCTCAGGGCCGGGTCCGGGTCCGGGTTCGGAGCCGGCCTCGGATCCGGGTGGGCGGAGGTGTGGGGGTTCGTGGGGGAGGGGCCGCTCATGGCTGTTCCTCGGAGTGGGGCGGGACGGCTCGCAGGGCGCCGCGCACCTGCGTCGTGGTCAGCCATGTCTGGGGCGCGAGGATCTTCGTGACCTGCGGGGCGAAGGACGGGGAGCCGACGACGACCTCGGAGGTCGGGCCGTCGGCCACGATCTCGCCGTCGGCGAGGATCACGACGCGGTGGGCCAGCTCGGCGGCCAGTTCCACGTCGTGGGTGGCCAGGACGATCGCGTGGCCGGCCGCGGCGAGCGCACGCAGGGTCGTGACCAGGCGGGACTTGGCCGCGTAGTCGAGGCCACGGGTCGGCTCGTCGAGGAGCAGCAGCGGTGGGCGGGCCGTGAGGACGACCGCGAGCGCGAGGGCCAGCCGCTGCCCCTCCGACAGATCCCGGGGGTGCGTACCGTCCCCGACCCCGGGCAGCAGCTCCGAGACGAGCTCCCGGCACGTGCCCGGCTCCGCCCCCGCGTCCCGGTCGGCCGCCGAGCACTCCGCCGCGACCGTGTCGGTGTAGAGGAGGTCGCGGGGCTCCTGCGGTACGAGCCCGACCCGGCGTACGAGATCCCCGGGCGCCGTCCGGTGCGGGACCAGCCCGCCCACCCGCACCGAACCGGCCGCCGGTTCCACCAGTCCGACCAGGGCCGCGAGCAGCGTGGACTTTCCGGCGCCGTTGCGGCCCATGAGGGCGATCGTCTCGCCGGGGGTGACGGTGAGGTCGATGTGGGCGAGGGCATGGACATGGCCGCGGTGGACATCGAGGGCCGCGACGGCCGCCGGTGTGCTGGGCAGGGGGAGGGGGTGGGGGGCGGCGTGCCTGCCGAGGAGACGCCGGAGCAGGGGGAGCTTCGGCGCCGGGAAGAGTTCGGGAGCGTCGGTGAGACGCGGGGCGCGGGTGGCGTGTGGCTGATCTCGCGGTTCCCCGCGGCCCTGAAGGGCGCATGCGGCGTCCGGCGTCAGCGTCGCGAGGCGTTCCCGCAGCGGGCCTGCCGCGCGGCGTGCGGCGCGGACGGTCAGGGGGAGGGGGGACCAGCCGGCCGCCCGGCCCAGGTCCACCACCGGCGGGTAGACCGGGGAGACCGCCATCACCTCGGCCGGGGTGCCGAGGACCGGCGGGGCGCCGGGGGCCGGGAGGAGGGCGACCCGGTCGGCGTACTGGACGACGCGCTCCAGGCGGTGCTCGGCCATGAGCACGGTGGTGCCGAGGTCGTGCACGAGCCGCTGGAGAACGGCCAGGACCTCCTCTGCGGCGGCCGGATCCAGTGCGGAGGTCGGCTCGTCGAGGACGAGCACCCGCGGGTGCGGGGTGAGGACGGACCCGATGGCGACGCGCTGCTGCTGGCCGCCGGAGAGCGTGGCGATGGGCCGGTCGCGGAGACCGGCGAGCCCCAGCAGGTCGAGCGTCTCCTCCACCCGCCGCCGCATCACGTCCGGAGCGATCCCCAACGACTCCATCCCGTAGGCGAGTTCGTCCTCGACGGTGTCGGTCACGAAGTGCGACAGCGGATCCTGCCCCACGGTGCCGACCACGTCGGCGAGTTCACGCGGTCGGTGCGTACGGGTGTCCCGTCCGGCCACCGTGACCCGGCCGCGCAGGGTGCCGCCGGTGAAGTGCGGCACGAGTCCGCTCACCGCGCCGAGCACCGTCGACTTGCCCACGCCCGACGGCCCGACGAGCAGCACGAGTTCACCCTCCAGGACTTCGAAGTCCACGCCCCGGACGGTGGGTTCGGCCGCTCCGTCGTACGTCACGGAGACATCCTCGAAGCGGATCACGCGGGTTCCTTCGTCGGTGGGGCGGTGGTCGGCGGGGAGCCGGGCCGGGTGGCCCTCGGCGGGGCGGGCACGACGAACGCGGGCAGCAGACCCAGCAGGACGGCGGCGGCCGGCCGGAGGGGGAGGTCCGGGGAGGTCGGGGGGACGACGGTGGGGTGCAGGGCGGCGGAGTCGTACGCGGCGAGGACGATCAGCAGCACGGCGACGGCGATGCCGGAGCCGGCCACCAGCCAGGCGCGCACGCCCCACGCGTCCGGCCGGTAGCGGGTGCGCGGCGAGCGCCGGCCGCCCAGCCGCAGGCCCGTGAGCGCGGCGGCCAGTCCGGTGAGCAGGACGGGGAGGCCGTAGGTGCCGCCCTCGGCGGTCAGTACGCCGTACGTTCCCGCGCACACGCCGAGGAGCCCGCCGAGGGTGAGCGCGGCGGTCGTACGGCGGACCGGGGCGGGGACCCGAGCGGTACGGCCGTAGCCGCGCGCGTCCATCGCGGCCGCCAGCGCGACCGACCGCTCCAACGCGCCCTCCAGCACCGGCAGTCCGACCTGCAGCAGCCCCCGCACGCCCCGGTCCGGCCGCCCGCGCAGGCGTCGCGCGGACCGCAACCGCTGGACGTCCGCCACCAGATGCGGCGCGAACGTCATCGCCACCACCACCGTGACGCCCGCCTCGTACAGGGCGCCCGGGAGGGACTTGAGCAGCCGCGCCGGGTTCGCGAGGGCGTTGGCGGCGCCGACACAGATCAGCAGGGCGGCCAGCCGCAGCCCGTCGTACAGCGCGAACAGCACCCCCTCCGTCGTGACCCGGCCGCCCAGCCGGATGCCCTGCGACCAGGCGGGGAGCGGCACTTCGGGCAGGGTGAACAGGGTGTGCGTACCGGGGACGGGCGAGCCCAGCACGACCGCGAAGCCCAGCCGGACGACCAGAACGGCCAACCCCAGCTTCACGAACGCGGCGTACGACCGGGCCCAGGGCGCGTCGGTCCGGTGCGTGGCCACGACATACCCGGCGACCGCGACGAGGAGGCAGAGCAGCAGGGGGTTCGTGGTCCGGGACGCGGCGACCCCCAGCCCGAGCGCCCACGACCACCAGGCGAGGGCATGCACACCGGCCCCCCGGACCGCGGGCCGGCCCCCGAGCGCCCGCACCGCGAAACCGTCCGTCCGCCGCGCCGCGGGGCCGGTCGCCTGTCCCGCCGAGTCGCGGGACCGACCTCCGGCCGACTCCGCCTCGGGGCGTCCCGAGAACCACCGCATCAGGCTCCCCTACCCCCGGCGCCGCCGCGCCTGCCACACCGCCGCGCCCCCGAGCACGGCGACGGCCCCCACACCCACGAACAGCCCGACGGAGGGCCCGCCCTCCGTGTCGGAGGCGGCGGAGGGCGACGAACTCGCGGCACCGGTACGCCCGTCGGCACCCGCGTCCGTACCCGCCCCCGCACCCGCACCCGCGTCCGCATCGGATCCGACCGCCTCCCCACACCCCCTCCCCGGATATCCGGCGATCGCGCAGAGCATCGCGTTCGTGTCGTACCGCAGCGGCTTCGCGACGGACGCCAACGCCTCCGCCGTACTCGCGTCGTCCGGAATCCGCGCACACGCCGTACGTGCCACCGGAGGTGTCTCACCGTCCGGTGCGTCCGCCGCCGTACCGAAGTCGACGACCAGCGCGACCCGCTTCTCGCCGTCCCGCGCGGCAGTCCTCCCGCAGATCGCGGCGAAGCCGGCGCCCCCGCGCGGCCGGGCCGCGTCCGCGGAGTCGCGGCTGACCGCGAACCGGAACCCCTGGACGTCCCCGTCGGACGGCCGCGCGGTCGACGGCCCCTGCGTGGCGTACGCCCAGGCCGAACCGTCCCGCTCCCAGAACGACCAGTAGCGGTAAGCGGCGGCCTGGGCCTGCCCCGCGCCCACACCCCCCAGCACGAGCAGGATGCCGCCCAGCAGCACGCCACCACGCAACCGGAGCCAGAGCCGCGAGGCCGGCCCCGGTCCCCCGTCCCGCCGGTGCCCGGTCACGCCTCCCCCCGCTTCCTGCCGGCCCGCACCGCCACGAACCCGGCCACGGCCGCGACGACGAGCCCGAGCCCGGCACCGGCCGTCCACCACACCCCCGCACCCGGCCCGTCGCCGTCCCCCGAACCGGCCGAGTCGTCGCTCGGCACGGAGGAGTAGTCGTCCACGTCGCGCGCGGGACCGGTGTCCTTCAGCCGGGCCACGAGGTCCGCGCCGCCGAAGTCACGCGGGTCGGCACCGGCGGCGTTCGTGGCGAAGACGAGCTGGGCGTACGCGGCGGGCCCGGCCTTGGCCGCCCAGGCGCCGTAGTTCTTCGCCAGCCAGGCGAGCGGCTTCTCGGTCGCGCCCCGGTCCCCGGCGGCGGCGAGCGCGACGACGGCGTCGGCGGTGTTGCCGTGGTCGGGCTGGTCCTCGGCGCCCGCGAGGGCGGACGTCAGGTGGCCGTCGGCGGCGAGGTCGCCCGCCAGGTGGACGGCCCCGTTGTGGGCCAGGTCCGCCGGGGAGTCACCCGGGACACACTCCTTCGCGAAATCCCCGCGGGCCCCCGATCCGCTCCCCGCTCCGGCCGCGAACCCCGCACCCAGGCTGCCGAGTACGGCGGCCGCCGTGGCGTCGGCGTTGGCGGTGAGACCGCCGCCCTTCTTGTCGGGCTGATAGGCGAAGGCGCCGCCGTCCTTCGCACCCCCCTTGCCGCCCTTGCCGCCCTTGCCGTCCCCGCAGGGCAGGGCGAGGGCGCGGAGGGCGTCGTAGGGCGTGCTGCCGTCCTTCGACTGCTTCTCGGGGGCGTCGCCCACGGCGGTCAGCGCGCCGATGACGACGGACGTCGAGTTCGCGTCGCTGGGCCCGCCGGCGGTGTAGCCCCAGCCGCCGTCCTCGTTCTGCTCGGCCTTCAGCCAGCGCACGGCCCGCCGGGCGGCGGCGTCCTGCCCGCCGACAGCGGCGAGCGCCTGCACGGCGGCGGCCGTGCTGTTTGTGTCGACCGCCGTCCCGGCGTCGCAGGGAGCGGTGGCGTCGGGACGGTACGCCGGGAACGCCCCGTTCGCGCACTGCTGGCCGACGAGCCACTCCACCGCCCCGGCACCGGGCTCCTCGCCCACCGTGTCCAGCGCGAGCAGCGCCAGGGACTGCCGCCAGACACCGTCGTAGGTGGGGTCGGTGGAGCCGTACAGCCCGGTGGGGATCGCCTGCGAGGGCGAGGCGGCGGGAGCGGGGGAGGAGTCGGTGGACACGGAGGCGGCGTCGTCGGCGGAGGCGACCGGCGCGAAACCGGTCCCGAGTCCGGCTGTGACGGCCAGTACGGCGACCACCGTGGCGCTGCGGCGGACATGCATGATCGGCGGCTGCCTCTCCCTGACGGGAGCCGGGCACACGGCGAAGCGCCGCGCGGCTCGGCTCCGTATTCCTCGACGGTGCCGTACACCGGCGGGCCGCCGGTGACGCGAGCCGGTCACAACTTCGCTCAGGGCAGTCCGACTTGCCGCCCCCTTGGCGGGGCCGGCTCACGGTTGCGGGTCAGCGCCGGATTTGCACCGGCTTCCCCCTGTACGGGTGTGATGACGACCCGGTCACTGTACCTGCCGGTAGCAAAAAGCCGGAGGGCCGTCCGGGCGCCGGGATAGGTTCGGGCCATGCGCACGGGGAGACTGCTGGGGTCGGGCCGCACGGCCGATGTGTACGAACTCCACCTCGACGAAGGCGAGTCCACGCCGCCCGTCCACGCCGCCCGCACCTCCTTCGCCGAACCCCCCGCCCCCGGCGGGCGCGACGACCGTGACGGAGCCGACAGACATACCGGACGCGACGGCGCCGACGGCCGTGCCGGGGCCGGCGACCGTGTCGGAACCGACGGCCGTGCCGGCGCCGACGACCATGCCGGAACCGGCGGCCCCGCGAGCTCGGGAGGGGGCACCGCGGCCTGGGTGTTGAGGCGCTACCGGGACGGCTGGGGCGACGCGGCGGCCGAGGCCGAGGTCATGGCGTACGTCCGGCGTCACGGATACCCCGTCCCGCGCGTGCGCTCGGCGACCCGCACGGAGATGGTGCTGGAGCGCCTGACCGGCCCCACGATGCTGGAAGCGCTGGCCGCCGGCCTGCTCGACCCGGCGCGGGCGGGCGCCGTCCTGGCCCGCCTCCTCCACACCCTCCACGCTCTGCCGCCCCACGACCGGGCTCCCGCCGCCCCCCTCCCCGGCTCCCGTGTCCTCCACCTGGACCTGCACCCGGACAACGTCATCCTCACGCCCCGAGGTCCGCAGGTCATCGACTGGAGCAACGCCGAGGAGGGGCCGCCCGGCCTCGACTGGGGCATGTCGGCGATGATCCTGGCGCAGGTCGCCGTCGACGTGGCCGACTCGCGCGCGGCGATGGCCCACGCCGTCCTCGTCTCCCTCCTCGCCCACCAGCCCGAAGGCCCCTCCGCCCTGACGGAGGAGGGGCTCGTCGAGGCGGGGCGACGCCGGGCGGCCACCCCGACGATGACCGACCGCGAGGTCGAACTCATGTCAGCCGCAGAGGAGTTGGCCCGAAATGTCATGGACCCGAGGGCGACGGCCCTCAGAGCGCCACGTACGTGACCGGATCGCTCCCCGTCACCGCCTCGGCCCGCCCCAGCTTCACCAGTCGCCGTAGATGCGCCTCCGCCTCGGAGACCGCGATGTTGCGGGAGCCGAAGGGGATCTGGGACCAGGGGCGGTTCCACTCCATGCGTTCGGCGAGCTGCCAGGGGGTGAGGGGGGTCGCGAGGAGGGTGAGCAGGCCGGTGAGCCGGGACTCGTGGTGGGCCAGCAGTTCCCCCACACGGGCGGCGGCGTCGGTGAACGCGTACTGATGGGCGGGCAGGACCTCGGCGGGGCCGAGGCGGCCGATGCGTTCCAGGGAGTCGAGATAGTCACCGAGCGGATCGGTGACGGTGTCGTCGTCCGGGTCCTCGTAGAGGCCGATGTGCGGGCTGATCTCGGGAAGGAGATGGTCGCCGGAGAACAGACGCCCCCGGCCGGGCAGCCGGGAGGGGTGCGCCTCCTCCAGGTGGAGACAGACGTGCCCCGGGGTGTGCCCCGGCGTCCAGATCGCGCGGACGCGGCGGCCGGGGAGGTCGAGGAGTTCGCCGGGGACGATCTCACGGTCGGGGAGCGCGGGCGAGAAGCCGGGCAGGGCACGGGGGCGGCGCGGGGCGCGCAGCGGCGCGAGGTGTTCCTCGGGCGCGCCCGCCGCCGTGAGCTTGTCCGTCATGTACGTGAACCAGCGGTCCGGGCCGGTCCCGCGCGTGCGCCGCACGATCGCCGTGTCCGCCGCGTGCATCGCGATCCACGCCCCGGACGCCTCGCGCACCGCCCCCGACAGGCCGTGGTGGTCCGGATGGTGATGCGTGATCACGACCCCGTGGACCTCCGCGACCGACGTGCCGCACGCCGTCAGCCCGGCGGCGAGCGTGTCCCAGGACGCCGGGTCGTCCCAGCCGGTGTCGACGAGGACCGGCCCCCGGTCGGTGTCGACGACGTACACGAGGGTGTGGCCGAGCGGATTGTCCGGGATGGGGACCTCGATGGACCGTACGCCTCCGCCGTGATCGGTCACGTGTGTCATGAACTCACTATAACTAGAACGAGTTCCACCAGGGATGGGTGTGCGAGCGTACGGCCGTGGCCGTGCGTCGGTGGACGACATGGACTCCTCCCCCGGGAACTGGTATCAGTTCTCTACCAGAAACTGACGGTACGTCAGAGAAGTGGAAAGTGGCTCCGGGAGGCAGCGGCCATGACCGAACTCGTGGAACACGGACAGCTCTTCATCGGCGGGGAGTTGACCGACCCCCTGGGCACCGACGTCATCGAGGTGGTCTCACCGCACACCGAGGAGGTCATCGGCCGCGTCCCGCACGCGTCGCGCGCGGACGTCGACCGGGCCGTGGCCGCCGCGCGCCACGCCTTCGACCACGGCCCCTGGCCGCACATGACCCTCGACGAGCGCATCGAGGTCGTCACCCGGATCAAGGACGCCTTCGCCGTACGCCACGAGGAGTTCGCCCGGATCATCAGCTCCGAGAACGGCACCCCGGTCACCTCCAGCGTGATGGTGCAGGCGCTCGCGTCGATGCTGGTGTGGGACGCCGCGATCACGACGGCACGCGGATTCACGTACGAGGAGGGGCGCGACGGCGTGCTCGGCAAGATCCTCGTACGGCGCGAGCCGGTCGGGGTCGTCGCGGCGGTCGTCCCCTGGAACGTCCCGCAGTTCACCGCCGCCGCGAAACTCGCCCCCGCCCTCCTCGCCGGCTGCCCGGCCATCCTGAAGGTCTCGCCCGAAACCCCTCTGGACGCCTACCTGTTGGCGGAGATCGCCGCCGAGGCGGGCCTGCCCGAGGGCGTGCTGTCCGTCCTCCCCGCCGACCGCGAGGTCAGCGAGTACCTGGTGGGTCACCCGGGCGTGGACAAGGTCTCCTTCACCGGTTCGGTCGCCGCGGGCAAACGGGTCATGGAGGTCGCCGCCCGCAACCTCACCCGCGTCACTCTGGAACTGGGCGGCAAGTCGGCGGCGGTGATCCTGCCGGACGCCGACGCGCAGACCGCCGTCAACGGCATCGCCCCCTTCGCCTGGATGATCAACGGCCAGGCGTGCGTCGCCCAGACCCGCATCCTCGTGCCCCGCTCCCGCTACGACGAGTTCGCCGAGGCCTTCGCGGGCCACGCCTCCGCGCTGAAGATCGGCGACCCCCTCGACCCGGCCACCGAACTCGGCCCCCTGGTCGCCCAGCGCCAGCAGCGCCGCAGCCTCGACTACATCCGCATCGGCCAGGAGGAGGGCGCCAAGATCCTCACCGGCGGCGGCCGCCCCGCCGGCCTGGAGCGAGGCTGGTACGTGGAGCCCACCCTCTTCGGCGACGTCGACAACTCCATGCGCATCGCCCGCGAGGAGATCTTCGGGCCGGTGATCTGCCTCCTCCCGTACGGCGACGAGGCCGAGGCCGTAAGCATCGCCAACGACTCCGACTACGGTCTCAGCGGCAGCGTCTGGACCGCCGACGACGAGCGTGGCATCGACATCGCCCGCCGGGTCCGCACCGGCACCTACTCCGTCAACACCTTCAGCCTCGACATGCTCGGCCCCTTCGGCGGCTACAAGAACTCAGGACTGGGGCGGGAGTTCGGCCCCGAGGGCTATGGCGAGTACCTGGAACACAAGATGATCCACCTCCCGGCCGGGTACGAGCCGCCCGGCGTCGCCACCCTCACCGTCGACGGGGAGGAGTGACCGGCGATGGGTGACCGCTGGCACGTGGAGGTCGACCGCGCCGTCTGCATCGGCTCCGCCCAGTGCACGCACCTGGCCCCGGACGCCTTCCGCCTCGACTCCGCCATGCAGTCCCACCCCGTCGCCCCCGACACCGATGCCGACGAACGCATCCTGAAGGCGGCCGAGGGCTGCCCGGTGGAGGCGATCGCGATCGTCCTGCCGGGCAGCGGGGAGCCGGTGTTCCCGCCCGAGGAGTAGCGGCCTACGCTCTGCGGTCGGTACGAGAACGATCGGGAAGTCGGGGCGGGAAAGCGTGCGGAAGTCCGAGGCCAGGGAACTGATCAGGCAGGCGCGGGAGGCATGGGACGCCGAGGAGTGGCAGCGCGCCGCCGACCTCTACGAACAGGTGCTCGCCCATTTCCCGGACGAGAGACCGAGCGCGGAGTGGTGGTACGACGCCGCCCTCGGCCACAAGTTCCTGCGCAACTGGGACAAGGCGTACGAACTCGGTGTCCAGGCCGCCGCCCGCGCACCGCGCGGAGAGGGCGACCCCGCCTTCTGGAACCTGGGCATCGCCGCCACGGTCCGCCGCGACTGGGCCGTCGCCCGCGACGCCTGGGCCGGCTTCGGCATCACCCTGCCCGACGGCGAGGGTGAGATCCACGGCCGCTTCGGCCATGCCTGCGTCCGCCTGGACGCCGACGGCGCGGCTGAGGTGGTGTGGATAGAGCGGCTGTGCCCGACGCGCGGCCGCGTGCTGAACGTTCCCGTGACCGGCGGCCGCCGCCACGGCGAGATCGTCCTCCACGACGGCGAGCCCAACGGCGAACGCGTCGTCGACGGCTCGACCTTCCCGGTCTTCGACGAGCTGCTGCTCTTCGAGCCGTCCGACCTGCCCACGTTCCAGGTGACGGTCGCGGCCGGTGAGCCGGACGACCTGGACACCCTCGTCACCCTCTTCGCCGACCACGGCTTCGCCGCCGAGCCGGCCGACACCCTGACGACCCACTGCGCCTGCTGCAGCGAGGGCACCCTCCACAAGGAGCCCCGGGCGACCCGCGCGGGCGCCCAGCGTGTCTCCCTCGCGGCCCCGGAGGACGAGGCCCGCCGGCTGCTCGACCGGTGGGCGGGGGAGAAGGCGATCGGGCGGAGCTGGAGCGGACTGGAGGCCGTGGCGTAGAAGGAGGCGCATCCGACCGGAATGCCGGAAATAGTAGAAAAAGTTCCCTTCAGGGGGTTGTCTTCTGCGAGGGGCGTTCTATTGTGGAAATCGGCCTACGAGACGAGTGAGGGAGCCGACCGAAGTAGCCGACAGCGGCGTGAGGCAGCAGATCCGCCGGTGCCGACGTCGACGGTCGGGCTGAGAGGCCGGAAGGCAGCAGGACAGGGCCTGACGGTGACCCCAGCACCTGATGCCGGATGAGTGGTACCGGCACAGGAACCCGTCTCGTAGGTCTTTTTCCTGCCGTACCTGCCGTACCTGCGGCTTCCCTGTCGTTCCTGCGGCTTCCCTGCTGTTCCTGATCGTTCCTGCGGCTTCCCTGCCCGCTTCAGGCCTGCGTCCGCCGGTCCGGGGCCGTCAGGTCGAGCAGGCGGCACACCGTCTCGATGTCGATCTTCACCTGGGCGATCGAGGCGCGGCCGGACAGCCAGGTGATGAGGGCCGAGTGCCAGGTGTGCTCGATGACCCGGACCGCCGACAGCTGCTCCGGGCCCGGGTTCTCCACCCCCATGGCGTCGAGGATGATCGCGGTCGTCTGGTGGGAGACCTGGTCCACCTCGGGGCTGACGCTGCGGTCGGCGAAGGTCAGTGCGCGGACCATGGCGTCGGCGAGATGGGGCTCACGCTGCAGCGCGCGGAAGGCGCGCATCAGGGTCTCGGCGACGCGCTCGGCCGCCGTCGCGCCGCTCGGGGGCTTCTTGCGGAGCGTGCCGTGCATGTGCTCCAACTGGTCCTGCATCGTGGCGACCAGCAGATGGATCTTGGACGGGAAGTAGCGGTAGAGCGTGCCGAGCGCGACCTGCGAGGACTCGGCGACCTCCCGCATCTGCACGGCGTCGAAACCGCCCCGGCTGGCCAGCTGGGCACTCGCGTGCAGGATGCGGCGCCGACGGGCCTCCTGCCGCTCCGTGAGGGGCGGGGAGTCCGGTCGCCCGGCGCCGGCTTCCACCTTGACTTCCGCAGGCATGGGTCTCGTTCCGTGACAGTCGTGACGGTCGGTGAGGGTATGCGATCAAATAGCATGCCAGGGCGTGTGCCGTGGCGTGAATCACCTGATCCACCTCTCACAGCCGTTCTACCAGCCGGTAGATTCAGAGCCTCTTGAACGATCAACTCTGAAACTTGTTCTAGATTACCGTCTCGTCGTAATCTCACGGGAAATCGCAGTGAGAAGGGGGCCAGGAGTGACCGCGGAGGCCAGTCAGGCGGGGTCCCGACGTGACCTCGCCGCGGACGGCGAGCGACCGCTCACCATCGCCCTCCTCACCTATAAGGGGAACCCGTTCTGCGGGGGACAGGGCGTCTACGTACGGCACCTCTCGCGCGAGCTGGCCCGCCTCGGCCACCGGGTCGAGGTGATCGGCTCCCAGCCGTACCCGGTGCTCGACGAGGACGCCGTATCCGTCGACGGTCCGGGCGGGGTCTCCCTCACCGAGCTGCCGAGCCTCGACCTCTACCGCCAGCCCGACCCCTTCCGCACCCCGAAGCGGGACGAGTACCGCGACTGGGTGGACGCCCTCGAAGTGGCGACGATGTGGACCGGCGGCTTCCCCGAGCCCCTGACGTTCTCCCTGCGCGCCCGCCGCCATCTGCGCGCTCGGCGCGGGGAGTTCGACGTCGTCCACGACAACCAGACCCTCGGGTACGGGCTGCTGGGCGACGTGGGTGCCCCCCTGGTCACCACCATCCACCACCCCATCACCGTGGACCGGCAGTTGGAGCTGGACGCGGCCGAGGGATGGCAGCGGCGGATGTCCGTGCGCCGCTGGTACGCCTTCACGCGCATGCAGAAGCGGGTCGCGCGCCGGCTGCCGTCCGTGCTCACCGTCTCCGGCACCTCCCGCCAGGAGATCGTCGACCACCTCGGCGTCCGCGACGACCGGATGCACGTCGTGCACATAGGCGCCGACACCGACCTCTTCTCGCCGGATCCGGCCGTGGCCCGGGTGCCGGGCCGGATCGTCACCACCTCCAGCGCGGACGTGCCGCTCAAGGGGCTCGTCTTCCTCGTCGAGGCGCTCGCCAAGGTGCGCGCGGAGCACCCCGCCGCCCATCTCGTCGTCGTCGGCAAGCGGCCCACCGAGGGCCCGGTCGCCCAGGCCGTCGAGCGCTACGGCCTCGAAGGCGCCGTCGAGTTCGTCAAGGGCATCTCGGACGCCGAACTCGTCGACCTGGTCCGCTCGGCCGAGGCCGCCTGCGTGCCCTCGCTGTACGAGGGGTTCTCGCTGCCCGCCGCCGAGGCCATGGCCACCGCCACGCCGCTGGTCGCCACCACCGGCGGAGCGATACCGGAGGTCGCCGGACCCGACGGCGAGACCTGCCTCGCGGTGCCCCCGGGCGACGCGGGCGCCCTGGCCGCCGCCCTGAGCCGGCTCCTCGGCGACCCGGAACTCCGGCGCCGGCTCGGCCGCGCCGGCCGCGAACGGGTGCTCCGGCGCTTCACCTGGGCCCGCGCCGCCGAGGGCACGGTGGCCCACTACCGCGAGGCCATGGCCCGCGCCGAGGGCCGCCGGCCGACGGCCGCCGCGAGCGTCGCACCGGCGGAGCGCCACTCCGCCGAAGCCCCCGCAGCCCCCGCAGCCCCCGAAACCTTCGATGCCGCCCATGCCGCCGAGGACGGGGAGACCCACGAGGGCGTCCCGGCCGTCGGCGACACAGTCGAGACCAACCGCGAAAGCGCCAACCGCGAAAGCAGGGCCACGTGCTGACCGTCGATTTCTCCCGGTTCCCGCTCGCCCCGGGGGACCGGGTCCTGGATCTCGGCTGTGGAGCGGGCCGGCACGCCTTCGAGTGCTACCGGCGCGGCGCCCAGGTCGTGGCCCTCGACCAGAACGGCGAGGAGATCCGCGAGGTCGCCAAGTGGTTCGCGGCGATGAAGGAGGCCGGGGAGGCCCCGGAGGGCGCGACCGCCACCGCGATGGAGGGCGACGCCCTCGCGCTGCCCTTCCCCGACGAGTCCTTCGACGTCGTCATCATCTCCGAGGTGATGGAGCACATCCCCGACGACAAGGGCGTCCTGGCCGAGATGGTCCGGGTGCTGCGGCCCGGCGGCCGCATAGCCATCACCGTCCCGCGCTACGGCCCCGAGAAGGTCTGCTGGGCGCTCTCCGACGCCTACCACGAGGTCGAGGGCGGCCACATCCGCATCTACAAGGCGGACGAACTGCTGGCCAGGATCCGCGAGGCGGGCCTCAAGCCCTACGGCACCCACCACGCGCACGCCCTGCACTCGCCGTACTGGTGGCTGAAGTGCGCGTTCGGCGTCGACAACGACAAGGCGCTGCCCGTGCGGGCGTACCACAAGCTGCTGGTCTGGGACATCATGAAGAAGCCGCTGCTCACCCGGGTCGCCGAGGAGGCGCTGAACCCGGTGATCGGCAAGAGCTTCGTGGCCTACGCCACCAAGCCGCACCTGCCACCACTGGCCGACCGGGACGCCGGTGGCGTGTCCGAGGCGGCCGCCAAGTGACGACGCCCCGGACAGAACACCTGGTCCTGCCCGGGGTCCTCACCGCGGAGGAGGCCGCCGCCACCGTGCGGGGCATCCTCGCGGTGCAGCGCGAGGACGGTGCCATCCCGTGGTTCCGCGGACACCACCTCGACCCCTGGGACCACACCGAGGCGGCCATGGCCCTGGACGCGGCCGGCGAGCACGAGGCCGCCGAACGCGCCTACGCCTGGCTGAGCCGGCACCAGAACCCCGACGGCTCCTGGTACGCCGCCTACGCCGACGGGGACCCCGACGACGTCACCGACCGGGGCCGCGAGACCAACTTCGTCGCCTACATGGCCGTCGGCGTCTGGCACCACTACCTGGCCACCGGCGACGACACCTTCCTCGACCGCATGTGGCCCGCCGTGTACGCGGCGATCGAATACGTCCTGCGGCTCCAGCAGCCCGGCGGCCAGATCGGCTGGAAGCGCGAGGACGACGGCACACCGGTGAACGACGCGCTGCTGACGGGCAGTTCGTCCATCCACCACGCACTGCGCTGCGCCCTCGCCATCGCCGAACAGCGCGAGGAACCGCAGCCCGACTGGGAGTTGGCGGTCGGCGCGCTCCGGCACGCGATACGCCGGCACCCCGAGCGGTTCCTCGACAAGGACCGCTACTCGATGGACTGGTACTACCCCGTCCTCGGCGGGGCGCTGACCGGTGCCGAGGCCAAGTCCCGGGTGGAGGAGGGCTGGGACCGCTTCGTCGTGCCAGGCCTCGGCGTCCGCTGCGTGGTCCCCAACCCGTGGGTGACCGGCGGCGAGTCGGCCGAACTCGCCCTGGCGCTCTGGGCGATGGGCGAGTCCGACCGCGCCCTGGACATCCTCCAGTCCATCCAGCACCTGCGCGACCCCGGCTCGGGGCTGTACTGGACGGGTTACGTCTTCGAGGACCAGGCCGTCTGGCCCGAGGAACTGACCTCCTGGACCGCCGGCTCCGTGCTGCTGGCCGTGGCCGCGCTGGGCGGCGACGAGGCGACCTGCGCGGTCTTCGGCGGGGAGCGCCTGCCGCGCGGGCTGGACGACTTCGACGACTCGGAGTGCTGCTGAGGTGAGGGGGGCGGCTGCCCCGGCTCCTCAGCGGTGCGGGGAGCTGCGCGACCTGCCCCCACCGGACCCGCACCCGCTCAGTGGCGGTGCATCCGGTTGGCGATGGCGTGCCCCAGGAACAGGTACACCACGGCCGCCAGGCCGTAGCCCGCCACCACCCGCGCCCACTGCTCGTCGAACGTGAACAGGTCGTGCGACCAGCCGGCGAGCCAGCGGGCCGCGTCATGGATGAACTGCACGAAGTCGTTCGCGCCGTTCGCGCCCAGCAGATACATCAGGATCCACAGGCCCAGGATGAAGGCCATGACGTCGGCCACGATCGCTATGACCCGGCCCGCCTGATTGGAACCGCTATATCGAGACATGCTCAACGGGTTGCCCGTCGGTCCGTCTTGAAACCCCCGCCTCCTCTACGAGTTGAGCTCCGCCAGCACCCGCAGCGTGTGCGGATCGGGCGCCAGCACCAGCAGATCCGTCACCGGTCCCTTGCGCCACGACTCCAGCCGCTCCGCGATCCGTTCGCGCGGCCCGACCAGGGAGATCTCGTCGGCGAAGGCGTCCGGCACGGCGAGCACGGCCTCCTCGCGCCGCCCGTCGAGGAAGAGGCGCTGGATGTGCCGGGCCTCCTCCTCGTACCCCATGCGGGCCATGAGGCCGGCGTGGAAATTGCGCCTGGCGTGCCCCATCCCGCCGATGTAGAAGCCCAGCATGGCCTTGACGGGCAGCAGTCCCTCGGCCACGTCCTCGCAGACCTTCGCCCGGGCCATGGGCGCGACGAGGAAGCCGTCCGGCACCTCGGTCAGCGACGCCTCGTAGGCGTCGGTCCGGAACGGTGACCAGTACAACGGCAGCCAGCCGTCCGCGATCCGGGTCGTCTGCGCGATGTTCTTCGGCCCCTCGGCGCCGAGCAGTACGGGCAGGTCCGCGCGCAGGGGATGGGTGATGGACTTGAGCGCCCTGCCGATGCCGGAGCCGTCCGGCCCGTCGTACGGGAGCGGATGAAAGCGCCCGTCGAGCGTGACAGGCCCCTCGCGTCTGAGGACTTGGCGTACGACGTCGACGTACTCCCTGGTCGCGGTCAGCGGGGACTTCGGGAACGGCCGCCCGTACCAGCCCTCGACGACCTGCGGTCCGGAGAGCCCGAGTCCGAGCAGGGCCCGCCCGCCGGAGAGGTGGTCCAGGGTCAGGGCCTGCATCGCGGTGGTGGTGGGTGACCGGGCGGCCATCTGCGCGACGGCCGTGCCCAGCTTGATCCGCGATGTGTGCGCGGCGATCCAGGTGAGCGGGGTGAAGGCGTCCGAGCCCCAGGACTCGGCGGTCCACACCGAGTCGTAGCCGAGCCGCTCCGCCTCCCGGGCGAGCGGGACATGGTCCGCGGAGGGACCGCGCCCCCAGTAGCCGAGTGCCAGACCGAGCCGCATGGCTGCCTCCTGACGATGCGTCAGCTTCATGGGCGGGAGGCGACTGTACGACAGCGGCCCCCCGCTCGGAAGAGCGAGGGGCCGGCCGTACGACTGCGGGCTTCGTGCCGATCAGCCGCGCTGGATACCGCTGGTGTCCTGCAGCACGCCACGACGGCCGTCCTGCGTCTGGGCCACCAGGTTGGCGCCGCGCTGCTCGACCGCCAGGTACCAGGTGCCCGGCGCGAGTTCGGCGATCGTGGACTGGGAACCGTCCTCGGCGAACAGCGGACGGGCCACCGGCACCGCGAACCAGAACGGCGAGAAGTCACCGGCGGGCGGCTGCGGGGCCGCGGCCTGCTGCTGCGGAGCGCCGCCGAACGGCGCGCCCGGCCCCGGCTGACCGGGTCCGGGCTGACCCGGCCCCGGCTGCCCCGCACCGAACGGGCCCGGCGCACCGGCACCCGGGTACCCGTAACCACCGGGCGGCTGGGCCCCGTACGGCTGCGGCGCGGCCGGACGCGGGGCACCGACCAGGGCGACCTTGAGGGCGGGGACGAGGGGGGTGGCGATGGCGGCGGCAGCCAGGAGGAGGGCAGCGATCAGGCCGAGGATGAGGCCGGCTCCGGAGTCGGGCTCCGAGCCTCCGAAGCTGCCGAAGAGCTCCTCCATCGCGCCCAGTGGGTCGATGATCGACCAGAACGAGGTCCACGCGGCGAAGATCGTCAGCGCCACCCCGAGCTGGCCCAGGTCGAGACCGATGACCTTGGGCGGCTGCGGCAGCGCACGGGCGATGACGATCAGCACCGCACCGATGATGCCGCCGACGTACATGCTCATCACCAAGCCGAGGTTGTCCCAGGCATTGGGGATGTCGTCGCCGGAGCCGTCGAACGTGTCGAGGAACGACGCGATGAACAGCAATACCGCTGCTCCGATCACGACGCCGTCGCCTCTGGTGAGGGAGCGGATATTCACTTCAGGTCCTTCGTCAGTCGTCTCGTCATCGGTGGAGGCGTCGCCGTCACCATGTCGCCGTCAGGCCGTGGTGGGAAGCGCGGGGGTGGCCCCTCATCGTAGGGACGACCTTATCGTCCGGCCGACTTGGGTGTCCGCCGGGATCATCCCGGCGATCACGACCCGCCCGCTACCCTCGCAGGAAAATCACGATTTCCTCAGAGTCCCCCCGCTCCGCTTTCTGCCGCCGGGCACCGCTGGTCAACGGTGCCGGGTCATGGATATCGCGCATCGCGGCGCGTAAGACGAACACGGCGGGAACCGTTGACAGATTGAGACCGCTCGCACTTCATTCCGTGGCGCACCGGGTTAGCGCCCGGAGTTCTCCAAGGGGAGAGTTGTTCAATTTTCGAGGAAGCTCGCGATGCCGTCCGAGATTCCCTGGGCCGCTTTCTGGCGCCAGGGTCCGCTGGTGAGCCGGGCCGCGTCCTTGCCGTCACGCATGTTGCCGCACTCGATGAACACCTTGGGCACGGTGGAGAGGTTGAGGCCGCCGAGGTCGGTGCGGGTGACGATGCCGGTGCCGTCGCCGACGTAGTTGGAGGGGGCGCTGCCGGTGGCGCGCACGAAGTAGCCCGCGATGCGTTCGCCGAGGTCGCGGGAGGGGGCGACGATCGGCCGGGTGTCGGCGGAGCCCTTGTGGACCGAACCCGGCAGGATCACGTGGAAGCCGCGGTTGCCGGAGCCGGAGCCGTCGGCGTGGATCGACACCACCGCGTCCGCCTTCGCCTCGTTGCCGATCCGCGCCCGCTCGTCGATGCACGGGCCCCAGGCCCGGTCGTCGTCCTGCGTGAACTTCACCGTGGCGCCCTGCTGTTCGAGGAGCGTCCGCAGCCGACGGGAGACGTCCAGCGTGAACCGGGCTTCCGGGTAGCCGTCGTTGGTGGTCGTCCCCGTCGTGTCGCACTCCTTGGCGTTCGTCCCGATGTTCACCTTGCGGTTGATCTCGGCCGTGTGCTGGAAGTTGCCGGGGTTGTGACCGGGGTCGACGACGACGACCTTGCCCTTGAGGGGGCCGGTGGCGGCGGGCCCGGAGGGGCTCGCCTGCTCGCCGTCCCCACCGCTCGTGCCGCTGCCGGTGTCCTTGCCGTCGTCGGAGGCGGTCGGTGCGCCGGACGGCTCGGGGGACGCGGCCGGCGTCCTCGCCGACCGGGTCTGCGGCCCCGCCACGCCACCCGAACCGCCGTCCCCGGAGTCCCCGACGGCCTGCCAGACCCCCCACCCGGCCACCGCCCCCACCACGACCGCGGCCACCGCCACGGTCAGCGGACGGCGCAGCGCGGAACGGCGGGACTGGGGCGGATCGAAGTCCGGACCTACATACGACACGTCTGCCACCTTACGGGTCGGGCCCGGCACCGAACGCCCCCGCTCCGTGTGACGCCGCCGGCGGCCCCGTCCCTTCGGACCCGCCCGGTCCGGAACGACGGGGAGCCGGACCGGGGGAGCCGAGTCGCTGACCAGCGGTAGGCGCGGACGCCGTCACGGGATAAAGTCGGGCGGTTACGTCTGAGAGCCGGACGGTCACGTCTGGTGGTGGGGGCGGGGTCCCGGCGCGCTGTCGGTGGGCCCCGGTGGGAGGGCCTGCAGCGCATGAGTCGTCGCTCCAACGGGTTGGCCGGCATCTGGGCCGAGGCACAACGCCAGCAGCAGCGTCAGTCGGAGGAACGGACCCGGCAGCAGCGCGAGTACGAGCGGCAGCAGCGCGCGTACCAGCGCGAGGTGGCGCGCAGCCAACGCGAGCAGCAGGCGGCGTACCGCCAGCAGCGCGAGGCGGAGGCGCGGCGGCGTACCGAGGAACTGGACACGCAGGTCCAGGCGCTGGAAGGGCTGTTGGTCGCGGGCTGCCGGGCCCCGGCGTTCCGGGCCGCGTCCCTCACCCGCACCGAGCGGCTGGAGCCGTTCTCCCCCGGGCCGCTCGCCCAGCCGGTGCCCATGCCGGACCCCGGCCACTACCAGGCGCAGGGGGGCTGGACCGCCCAGCGCCGGGCGCAGGCGCAGGCCGAGGCGCGCGCCCGGTACGAGCACGACTGGCAGGCGGCGCAGGCCGCCGAGCAGCAGCGCCAGCGTCAACTGGCGCAGTACCAGCGGCAGTACGAGCAGTGGGCGGAAGGGCAGCGGGCGGAGATCCGGCGGCACAACGCCGGGCTCGCGCAGATGGCGACGGCCCTGCGCGACGGCGACCCGGAGGCCGCCGTCGACTACTTCTCCGCCGCCCTCTACGCCTCACCCGCCTGGCCCGAGGGCTTCCCCCGGGGGATCTCCGCCGCCTACGACTCGGCGGCCCGGCAACTGGTGCTGGACTGGGAATTGCCCAGGTACGACGTCGTCCCCGAGGCCAAGAGCGTCGTCTACATGCCGAGCGTCGACCAGGACAAGGAGCGCCCGCGCCCGGTCACCCAGCGGCGTGCCCTCTACCGTGACGTCCTCGCGCAGTGCGTCCTGCTCGTGCTCCACGACCTCTTCGCCGCCGACGAGTTCGGCGCCCTGGAGTCGGTCGCCCTGAACGGGTTCGTGGACGACCACGACCCGGCGACCGGCCGTCGCACCCAGCTCGTCCTGGCGACCGTCACCGTGTCCCGGTCGGTCTTCGCCGAACTTCATCTGGAACAGGTCAGCGCCGTGGACTGCCTGACGGACGGGCTCCGGGGCCGGCTCTCCGCCCGCCCCGACCAGCGCACCCCCGTCCGCCCCGAGCGCAGGCCCGACGACGTGGGCAACGGCGTCGTCACCCACGGCGGCGAGGACGAGCCCGACCTGCTGGAGATGGACCCCCTCGCCTTCGAGGCCCTGGTCGCCGAGCTGTTCAGGGCCATGGGCATGCAGGCGGTCACCACCCAGCGCTCGGGCGACGGCGGGGTGGACGTCGACGCCCTGGACCCGGCCCCGATCCGGGGCGGCAAGATCGTCGTACAGGTCAAGCGGTACCGCAACACCGTCCCGCCGACCGCCGTCCGTGACCTCTACGGCACGGTCCAGGACGCCGGCGCCAACAAGGGCGTCCTGGTGACGACGTCCAAGTTCGGGCCCGGCTCCCACACCTTCGCCAACGGCAAGCCGCTGGAGCTGGTCTCGGGCCGCGAACTCGTCGACCTGCTGCACCGGCACGGGCTACGGGGGCGCCTGGCCACCGGCGAACGCCCCGCGCCCGCCTCCTCGACCGCCCCCACCGTGGTGCTGCCCGCCCAGCGGACCCCGGCGGACTCCGCGGATGCCGCTGACTCCGGCCCGGCCTCCGCCCCGGACGACCACAGCGTGCTCGGCATGTACTGGACCGGCGGCGTCGCCCTGGACGTCTGCGCGCTCGTCTGCCACGGCAACCGGGTCCTCAGCGACGATCACTTCGTCTTCTACAACAACCTTCGCACCCCCGACGGCACCGTCCGCGCCGTCCCGCCGACCGCACCCGACAAGGCCGCGATCCTGGTCGCCTTCGACGCGCTGCCGGCGCAGGCCGACCGTCTGGTCCTGGTCGCGGCGATCGACCCCGCCGTGAACCCCGACGCCGACCTCTCCGGCTTCACCGACGCCGGCATCCGCCTCCTGGACCCCTCCCGGGCCGAACAGGGCCGCCTCGACGTCTCCGACGGCCGCGCCGGCGAAACGGCCCTCACCCTCGGCTCCTTCCGCCGCCGCGCGGGCGGCGACTGGGACTTCGTCGTCGGCGGCAAGGGGTACCGGGGCGGCCTGGAGGAACTGGTCCAGGACCACGGCATAGAGGTGGCGTAGCCCGCCGGCCCGGCGGCCCGGCGGTCGAGGTGCCGCGGGTCAGATCCCGGCCCCGGTCCGCCGCAGCACCCGCAGGGAGTCCGTCGCGGAGACCTCCGTGAAGGCCCCGGAGGCCAGGGCACGGAGGTAGACGCGGTACGGGGCCTGCCCGGTGAACTCGTCCTCGGGGTCCGGGAAGACGTCGTGGATGACGAGGAGGCCGCCCGGGGCGATGTGCGGGGCCCAGCCCTCGTAGTCGGCGGTGGCGTGCTCGTCGGTGTGGCCGCCGTCGACGAAGACGAGGCCGAGGGGGGTGCCCCAGAAGGCGGCGACCTGTGGGGAACGGCCGACGACCGCGACGACGTGCTCCTCCAGGCCCGCCCGGTGCAGGGTGCGACGGAAGGTGGGGAGCGTGTCCATACGGCCCACCTCGGGGTCGACGGTGGACTCGTCGTGGTACTCCCAGCCCGGCTGCTGCTCCTCGCTGCCCCGGTGATGGTCGACCGTGATCGCCGCCACCCCCGCCGCACGGGCGGCGTCGGCCAGCAGGATCGTCGACCGACCGCAGTACGTCCCCACCTCCAGCAACGGCAGCCCCAGCCGCCCCGCTTCCACCGCCGCGGCGTACAGGGCCAGCCCCTCACCGGCCGGCATGAACCCCTTCGCCGCCTCGAACGCGCGGAGGATCTCCGGCGCGGGCGCCGGCGCGGGCGGGGGGCTCGAAGCCGCGGACATGGGGTCCTCCGTGTGGTCGTACGTCAGTGGGGGCGCCTCATGCTGTCATGCGGTGATCGGTGGGAGGACTCGGGGAGACCCCTGGCCTACCGGGCCACGGCAGCCCTGTCCTCCTCAGCCCTGTCCTCCTCAGCCCTGTCCTCCTCGGAAACCGCGTCGGCACCCTCGCTGCCGGCGAGCAGCCGGTGCCCGGTCGCCCGGCGGTCGCGCCCCGGCAGAAGCAGGGCCAGGAGAAGGCCGACCCCGACCGCGCCCGTGGCGATGAGGAAGGAGACGCGGAAGCCGTGCATGGTCGGGATCGCGACCCCGCCGACGTGGTGCGCGGTGTTGGCCAGCACCATGCCGACGACGGCGCTCGACACCGACGTCCCGATGGACCGCATCAGCGTGTTGAGCCCGGTCGCCGCACCCGTCTCGGACGGGTCCACGGCACCGATGATCAGCGCGGGGAGCGAGGAGTAGGCGAGGCCGATGCCCGCGCCCAGGACCACCGACACGACCACGGTCTGCCAGGCGGCGCTCATCAGGCCGAGGCCGGCGCCGTAGCCGACGGCGATGATCAGCAGGCCCAGGATGAGAGTGGTCCGGGGGCCGTACTTGGCGGAGATCCGGGCGTAGACCGGCGCGGTGAACATCATCGTCAGACCGAGCGGAGCCACGCACAGGCCCGCGACGATCATCGACTGCCCGAGGCCGTAGCCGGTGGCGGAGGGCAGCTGGAGGAGCTGCGGCAGGACGAGGGAGACGACGTAGAAGGAGACACCGACCATGATCGAGGCGAGGTTGGTGAGGAGGACCTCGCGGCGGGCGGTGGTGCGCAGATCCACCAGGGGGGCGGGAATCCGCAGCTCCCAGACGCCCCAGAGGAGCAGGACCACGGCCGACGCGGCGAACAGGCCGAGCGTGGTCATGGAGGTCCAGCCC
Organism: Streptomyces sp. NPDC041108; assembly: GCF_055592645.1. Classification (NCBI taxonomy): domain Bacteria; kingdom Bacillati; phylum Actinomycetota; class Actinomycetes; order Kitasatosporales; family Streptomycetaceae; genus Streptomyces; species Streptomyces sp. NPDC041108. The sequence continues at coordinate 36,271 of NZ_JBVIYK010000005.1, forward strand.
CAGTCGCTGCCCTTGGTGATCGGCAGGAGGAACAGGACGAGGCCGGCGGAGAGGCCGAGTGCGCCGAGGTGGTCGAAGCTGCCCGGTGCGCGTGTCTTCGTCTCCGGTACGGCGACGAGGGTCAGCACGATGGACAGGACACCGAGACCGGCGGCGCCGAAGAAGAGGAGGTGCCAGTCGGCGTTCTGGGCGACCGCGGCGGCGAGCGGCAGGGCGAGTCCGCCGCCGACGCCTATGGAGGAGCTCATCAGGGCCATGGCGGAGCCGAGGCGCTCGCGGGGCAGTTCGTCGCGCATCAGACCGATGCCCAGCGGGATCGCGCCCATGGCGAAGCCCTGGAGGGTACGGCCGACGATCATCGGGAGGAGCGCGCTGGTGAAACCGCTGATCAGTGCGCCCGCCACCATGACGGCGAGGCTGGCGAGCAGCATGCGGCGCTTGCCGAAGAGGTCGCCGAGGCGGCCCATGATCGGGGTGGCCACGGCACCGGAGAGCAGCGTGGAGGTCAGTACCCAGGTCGCGTTGCTGGGGGAGGTGTCCAGCAACTGCGGGAGGTCCTTGATCACCGGGACCAGCAGGGTCTGCATCACCGCGACGACGATTCCCGCGAAGGCCAGCACCGGGACGATCGCTCCGGGGGCTTTCGTCGGGCCCGCGCCCTCTGCGGCGGGGCGATCGGCCGTCGGCGGTGTGTGGTGCGTCATGGGGCGGGGCCTCCTGGCCGGGTCAAGGTATGTGCCAGCTGAACCTCGTGTGCCTGGGCAACTATTCCGTTGTTTCGAGTGACTAACGAAAACTTGACCCGCTCATGGAGAAGTGACGGCACGTCAGGGGGTGGCGGGGCGGCGGGGAGCGGCTGGGAGCGGCGGGGACGGTTGAGGAACGGCTGGGACGGTTGAGGAACGGCTGGGACGGCTGGGTACGGCGGGGACGGCTGTGTCTTTGGAGGCCCTTCAGGGCAGGACTCGATTGAGGGTGTCGCGTTCGTGGCCGGTGAGCGGGTTGGGGCCGGCGCTCAGCGCGGCCGCGGCGAGGGCCGGATCGACGACGGTCTCGCCGGTCAGCACCCGGCGGATCGCCTGGGCCAGCTCCTCCACGGGCCCGTCCTTGACCAGGAACCCGGCGGCGCCGGCGTCCATGGCCCGGCGCAGATACCCGGGCCGGCCGAAGGTGGTGAGGATCAGCACCCGGCAGTCGGGCACCTGGTCCCGCAGCGCGGCGGCGGCGTCCAGACCGCTCATCCCCGGCAGTTCGATGTCCAGCAGCGCGACATGCGGCCGATGGATCAGCGCCGCGTCCACGATCGCGTCCCCCGTACCGACCTGCGCCACGACCTGGATGTCCGCCTCCATGCCCAACAGCAGCGCCAGCGCGCCCCGCATCATCCCCTGATCCTCGGCGAGCAGAACCCTGATGGACTTGGCGGTCCGGTGATCCCGGGGCATCTCGTTCACGACCCAAGAGTAGGACGGAGGCGACGATTCGGACGGGTGAGTGAGGCGGGCCGTGCGGGGACACCCCCTACGGATGCCGCCCCCGTCCGCACCCGGCGCCACGCCCGCCAACCCCGCGTCGTCCGCTCCCCGGAGAGTGACCGGCGGTGCGGTGACGGGCAGCTCCGCCCTGACCGCGAAGCCGTCGCGCGGTGCGGGCCCGGCCCGGAGCGTGCCGCCGGCCGCGGTGAGGCGTTCGGTGAGGCCGGTCGTGGGTCTCATGGGTTCGACAGTACGAAGGCGGGGTGCGGCCCTGCAGACGCGTGTGTACGGAGTGTGCGGCAGGACATAGGGCCTGGGCGGAGCGAGAGGTATCTGACGTAGTGTCAGGAGTCTTCACAAGTGCACGGGGCTCGGCTATACAGAGGGTCGCCGGACTGGAACGCGTTCTAGGTGGGCGGGTTCCGGGCCGGCCGTGGCGACCTCGGTGCGACCGCTGGTGCGGACGGTCGTACCGAGGTTTCTCAGCGCGGGCCGGCGTCCCCCGGCTCACCCTCCGCCGGCTGACCCTCCGCCGGTCCCCCGTCCGCCACCCACCGCCCACAGGAGCCCCATGCCCATCGACGCAGCCAAGGCGCTCGCGGCCGAGCCCCGTTCCGCCGAGATCGCGTGGAGTCGCAAGGACGTCCTGCTCTACCACCTCGGTATCGGCGCCGGTGTCCCGGCGACCGACCCCGACGAGCTGCGCTACACGCTGGAGTCCCGGCTGCATGTCCTGCCGAGCTTCGCGACCGTCGCGGGCGCGGGCTCACCGGACGTCATCGGCGGCCTGAACGCACCCGGCGTCGACGTCGACCTGGCCAAGGTCCTGCACGGCGGCCAGCGCGTCGAGGTGCACCGGCCGATCCCGGTCCAGGGGCGGGCGACCGCGACCTCACGGGTGGCGGCGGTGTACGACAAGGGCAAGGCGGCCGTCCTGGTCATGCGGACCGAAGTCGCCGACGCCGAGGGCCCGTTGTGGGTGAACGAGGCACAGATCTTCGTAAGGGGCGAGGGCGGCTGGGGCGGTGAGCGCGGGCCGTCCGCCCGGCAGGAACCGCCCACGACCGCGCCCGACAAGGAGGTCGAGCGGACCGTCCGCGAGGACCAGGCTCTGCTCTACCGCCTCTCGGGCGACTGGAACCCGTTGCACGCCGACCCGGAGTTCGCCGGGCGGGCCGGGTTCGACCGGCCGATCCTGCACGGGCTGTGCACCTACGGGATGACGCTGAAGGCCGTGGTGGACACGGTGCTCGGCGGGGACGTCGGCCGCGTCCGCTCCTACGGGACGCGCTTCGCGGGCGTCGTCTTCCCGGGCGAGACCCTCCGCATCCGGATGTGGCGGCCGGACGACCGCTCGGTGCGGGTGGCGGTGAGCGCCGCCGAGAGGGACGACGCGCCGGTGCTGGCGGACACGCTGGTCGCACACGAATGAGCCCATCGGTACAGACGCAGGTCAGGTACTTCTGAGGGGAGCCGCACCATGCGCGCAGCCGTACTGCACGAGATCGGTCAGGACAAGCTCGACGTGCTCGACGACGTCGAGGCGACGGGCTTCGGACCGGGGCGGGTGAGGATCCGGGTGCGGGCCACGGGGCTGTGCCACTCCGACCTGTCCGCGATGGCCGGGGTGCTGCCGCAGCCCGGACCGTTCGTGCCGGGGCACGAGGGCGCCGGCGAGATAGTCGAAGTGGGCGAAGGGGTCGGCCACCTGAAGCCCGGCGACCGGGTCGTCGTGTGCTGGCTCCCGGCCTGCGGCACGTGTCCCGCCTGCAAGCGCGGTCAGACGCAGCTCTGCCTCGCCGGATTCCTCAACGCCGGCACGCCCAACTTCAAGCGGCCCGCCGGGGACGTCTTCGGCTTCGCGGGCACCGGCACCTTCGCCGAGGAGGTCGTCGTCGACGCCGGCTGCGCGGTGCCGATACCGGACGACGTGCCCTTCGACATCGCCGCCCTCATCGGCTGCGGCGTCACCACCGGTCTCGGCGCGGCCCTCAACACCGCCGATGTGGAGGCCGGTTCGTCGGTCGCGGTCATCGGCTGCGGAGGCGTCGGCATCTCGGCGATCCAGGGTGCCCGGCTCAAGGGCGCCGCCGAGATCGTCGCCGTCGACCCGGTGGTCTCGCGGCGCGAGGCGGCGCTCAGGTTCGGTGCCACCAAGGCGATCGCGCCGGAGGAACTGGCCGACACCAAGCAGTCCGTCACCGCCGGCGAGGGCTTCGACTACGTCTTCGAGGTCGTCGGCCGCTCGGCCACCGCCCGCACGGCGTACGAGGCGACCCGGCGCGGCGGCACCCTCGTCGTGGTCGGCGCGGGCGCTCTGGACGACTTCCTGCAGCTCAGCATGTTCGAGCTGTTCTTCGACGAGAAGCGGATCCTGCCGTCCATGTACGGCGGCGGTGACGTCCTGCGCTCCTACGAGCGGACCATCGCCCTGTGGCGGGCCGGCCGCATCGACCTCGCGGGCCTGATCACCCACCGAGTGCCCCTCGCCGACATCAACGAGGCGCTCGACCAGATGCGGACCGGTGTGGCGCTGCGGACCTGCATCGAGATCTGACCATCGCGCGCGTGCGAGAGAGGAGAGGGGCTCGGATGACTTCGCCGCTCGAAGGACGAACGCTCGAAGGACGAACGCTCGAAGGGCGGCCGCTCGAAGGGCTGTCCGCGATCGTGACCGGCGCGGGGCGCGGACTCGGCCGGGCCGAGGCGCTGGAGCTGGCCCGGCTGGGCGCGGACGTGGTCGTCAACGACTACGGTCGGCCGGGGCGGGACGGTTCCGGTGAGGTGTCCACGGGGCCCGCCGAGGAGGTCGCGGCGTCGATCCGCGCGGCGGGCGGCCGCGCGGTGGCGCACATAGGTGACGTGTCCGACCACGAACAGGCCAGGGAACTGGTCGCGTTGGCGGTCGCCCGGTTCGGCAAACTGGACATTCTCGTCAACAACGCGGGCATCCTGCGCGACCGCATGGTCTTCTCCATGTCCGAGGACGAGTGGGACTCGGTCGTGCGGGTGCATCTCAAGGGCCACTTCAACACGATCCGGTTCGCCTCCGCCCACTGGCGAGCCCGGGCGAAGTCGGGCGAGGGCGGGGGCGACGGCAGAGGCGGGGGACGGGTCTACGGGCGCGTCGTGAACACCTCCTCCGAGGCGTTCCTCGCCGGCTCGGCCGGGCAGCCCAACTACGCCGCCGCGAAGGGCGGCATCGTCGGGCTGACCACCTCCACGGCCCTCGCGCTCGCCAAGTACGGCGTCACCGCGAACGTCATCTGCCCGCGCGCCCGGACCCGGATGACCGAGGACGTCTTCGCGGGTCTCCCGGGGGCCACGACGGACGGCGACGGCACCGGCCTCGACCCGCTCGCCCCCGAGCACGTCGCCCCGCTCGTCGGCTACCTGGCCTCACCCGCCGCCGCGCGGGTCAACGGCCAGCTCCTCGTCGTGCACGGCGGCATGGTCGCGATCGTCGAACGGCCGCGCGTGCGGGCCAAGTTCGACACCAAACAGGACGCCTTCACCTACGACGAGCTCGACGGCCTGCTCACGCCGCACTATGCCGGCCGGCCGGAGGGGGAGACGTTCGCGGCGGCGGAGGTGCTGGGGCTGAGACATGGCCGGGGGGCGGCGGAGGGATAGGGCCCTTCCGGCGGATCTCGGCCCGGGCGTCGCGACGCCCGGCCCGCGTCCCCGTCGGGCCCCCCGCCCGGCCCGCGTCCCCGTACGGGCCGTACCCGCAACGGCGAAGCCCCGCTCGTCGAGGACGAGCGGGGCCCGGTGCCGTGGTGGTCCGCTCCGGCGTCGCATGGACGTTTCTCCAGAGGTGACCGGAACAGAAGCCTGCCGCCGGTCAGGCGGACGTCGTCGGCTCCGTGTGTTCCGCCGGCTTGCGGTGGCGCCCGCGAGGGCTCGTCCTCTCGGCCTCCTGGGCCGCGAGCTGACCCCGGTGCTTTCCGTGGCCGTCCGCCTCGTGGGAGTCGGCCGTGGGCGGCTGGATCGTGTGCACGTCGCTCATTGGAAGTGTTCCCCGTCGAATGATCTTCTTATCGGCGGGTGATTTTAACGGGCGAACCCGACCGCCTCGAAGGCACCCAGCAGGCGTGTCGCCGGGCCGCGTCCACCTCACCCGAGTCCCGCACCCCGCCTTCACCCGACGGTCACCTCCTCGGGCACACGCCCCTCCAACGGCGCCTGTTGCAAGGGCACGGGCCGAGCGGCGACGGGCACGGCCGGCTCCGCCCCGGACACCCCCGCACCTGAGGCTCCGGACGAGGGTGACGCGTCAGTGTCCCCCGGCCCCGGAGCCTCTCCGTAACCAGGCTCCTCCTCTCTCTCCCGGGATGCCTCCGGTGATCCCTCCGGACACTCCGGCTCGTCCGGGTCCCAGGCCACCCCCGTCCGGGCCACCCCGCACCTCACCAGCCCGGTCGCGTAGGGCAGTTGCAGCACTCCCTCCCGGCTCCACAGTCCGGCGCCCGTCAACCAGCCCTCGGGGGCAGGTAGATGGAGGATCCGCCGTGCCGCCGGACGCCACACGCCGACCCAGCTGCCCCGGGGGCCGTCCAGGCGCAGCGCGACCGCGCAGCTCTCGGGGGTCAGGATCTGCCCCGGCTGGATGGCGAACGGGGTGACGCTGTGGCCGTCGGGCACCCGCAGGCACTCGGGGAAGCGGACCGGGAGCGTACTGCCGAGCACGCCCCAGCCGAGCCGGCCGTGACCAGGGGAGGGCGCGTCCGAACGGATCAGGAGCAGTCCGCTGTCGGGGTCGGCGAGCAGGACCCGGTCGTCGCTGTCGTCCGCGATCTGCAGCAGCGGAGAGACCGCGCCGCCCTGCTCCAGATCGACGGCCACCGACTTGGTCCGGCCGTCCCGCTCCTGGTCCAGGGCGAGCAGCCGGCCCGCACCGTCCAGCCAGACCCCGCCCGAACACCGCCCCGGCACCTGCGCCACCACTTCCGGCCCGAAGGCCCCGCCCGCCACCAGCCACACGGTCGTGGCGCTGCGGCCCAGGGCGAGGGCGTACGCCCGCTGCCCGCACGGCGCGGGTGGCAGCAGCCTCATCTCGGTCGTCGGGTCGGCGCATTCGACCGCGCCGAGCGGGAGTTCGCCGGTGCCGGGGCCGGTCGGGTAGAGGAGCGAGAACAGGTGCCGGTCGGCGGCCAGCCGGTGGATGAGGACCCGGCCGTCGGCCAGGGGGAGCACTTCCGTGCCGGGTTCCTCGGGCTGGTTGCCGGGCAGGGGCACGGCGTACGGTTCGGGGCCGTCGAGGGTCCAGCGCTCGGGGAACCAGGACTCGCCGTCGAGCGCGAGGCGCGCCGCGTACGACCCGTCGGCGGTGATCACACAGCCGGGCCCGGTCGCGGTCCGCCCCAGGGGCGCGGGCCGACCCGGCCGGTCCACCCCGCCACCACCGCCCCCCGCGTGCACGCCGGGCCGCCCCGGTTGCGCGCCAAACGGTCCCGCTTGCGCGCCAGGCGCCGCGTGCGCGTCGGCCCCCCCGTGCGTATCGGTCCCCGCGTGCGCGTCGGTCCCCGCGTGCGCGTCGGTCGCGAGTCCCTCGCTCCCGTATCTCTCTCCGGTCGCGTCCGCGCCCTTCTCCTCGTCCCCCGGTCCCGACTCGTTCCCGTGGCCCGTCGAGGGTGGTGGGGAAGCACAGGCCGTCATGGTTCGATCACCTCCGGCGACGAAGCTAGTTTTCGCACGCACAGACGTGGGACAACCCGCACCCCCTTCACACATAAGGATGCTCGTCCCTCGATTCACCTGAGGGAACGCCGATTCATGTGCTGCGGGACGGGCGACAGGGGGGAAGCCGTCCCCCGGGGCGGGAGAGGCGGCCGAGGGGCGGCTGGTCAACCGACCCGCGGCCGGTCTGGGACGGGAGCGGTGCAGGTAGCCTTTGTCCGTGCCCCGTCTGTCTGAAGTCATCGCCGCGCTCGACGCCCTCTGGCCGCCCGAGAGGGCCGAGGGGTGGGACGCGGTCGGCACGGTCTGCGGCGACCCCGACCAGGAGGTCACCCGGGTCCTGTTCGCCGTCGATCCGGTACGGGAGATCGTCGAGGAAGCGGTGAAGCTGGGCGCGGACCTGCTGGTCACCCACCACCCGCTCTATCTGCGCGGTACGACGACGGTGGCGGCCTCGACCTTCAAGGGCCGGGTCGTGCACACCCTGATCAAGCACGACATCGCGCTGCACGTGGCCCACACCAACGCCGACACCGCCGACCCCGGCGTCAGCGACGCCCTCGCCGGCGCGCTCGACCTCAGGGTCGTACGCCCCCTCGTACCGGACCCCGCCGACCCCACCGGCCGGCGCGGTCTCGGCCGGGTCTGCGAGCTGGACCACCCGCTGACGGTCCGGGAGCTGGCCGCGCGGGCCGCCGAGCGGCTGCCCGCCACCGCGCAGGGCATCCGCGTCGCCGGCGATCCCGAGGCGGTCGTCCGCACGGTCGCCGTCAGCGGCGGCTCCGGCGACAGCCTGTTCGACGCCGTCCGCGCGGCCGGTGTCGACGCCTTCCTCACCGCGGACCTGCGCCACCACCCGGCCTCCGAGGCGGTCGCCCACGCGACGGAAGGCGCCCACACACCTCTCGCGCTGCTCGACGCGGCGCACTGGGCCACCGAATGGCCCTGGTGCGAGCTGGCCGCCGCCCAGCTCGACGAGATCTCCGACCGGGAGGGGTGGGGCCTGCGCGTCCACGTCTCCAGGACGGTCACCGACCCCTGGACCGCCCACGCGGCGTCCGCCCACCCGTCGCCCACTTCTTCTGACCCACTGGGAGCCCCCAACTGAACGCCGAGCCCGCCGACCAGATCCGACTCCTCGACGTCCAGGGCCTGGACGTACGCCTCCAGCAGCTCGCGCACAAGCGGAGGTCTCTGCCCGAGCACGCCGAGATCGAGTCACTGACGAAGGACCACACCCAGCTGCGCGACCTGCTCGTGGCCGCGCAGACCGAGGAGAGCGACACCGCCCGCGAGCAGACCAAGGCCGAGCAGGACGTCGACCAGGTGCGCCAGCGCGCCGTCCGCGACCAGCAGCGCCTGGACTCGGGCGCCGTCTCCTCCCCGAAGGACCTGGAGAACCTCCAGCGCGAGATCGCCTCCCTCGCCAAGCGGCAGGGCGACCTGGAGGACATCGTCCTGGAGGTCATGGAGCGCCGGGAGTCCACGCAGGAGCGGGTCGCCGAGCTGACCGAGCGGGTCGGTGCCGTGCAGGGGAAGATCGACGACGCCACCGCGCGCCGGGACGCCGCGTTCGAGGAGATCGACGGCGAGGTGGCGACCGTGACGAAGGAGCGCGAGGTCATCTCGGCTGCCGTCCCCGCGGACCTCCTCAAGCTCTACGACAAGCTGCGCGACCAGCAGGGCGGCGTCGGCGCGGCCAGGCTGTACCAGCGCACCTGCCAGGGCTGCCGCCAGGAGCTGTCGATCACCGACTTCAACGACGTCCGCAAGGCCACGCCCGACACGGTCGTCCGCTGCGAGAACTGCGGTCGCATCCTGGTGCGTACGTCCGAGTCGGGCCTCTAGAGGCAGTCGCGGGCGGGCAGCACAGGGCGGTCGAGGGCGGTCGAGGTCAGTGGGAGGCTTCTGACGTGCGGGAGTTCATCGTCGAGGCCGACGGCGGTTCCCGGGGCAACCCGGGGCCCGCGGGCTACGGTTCCGTCGTCCTCGACGCGGTGACGGGCGAGACGTTGGTGGAGGCCGCCGAGTACATCGGCGTCGCCACCAACAACGTCGCCGAGTACCGCGGGCTCATCGCGGGTCTGAAGGCGGCGTACGAGCTGGACCCGGAGGCGTCCGTCCGGGTCCGGATGGACTCCAAGCTGGTCGTCGAGCAGCTGTCGGGCCGCTGGAAGATCAAGCACCCCGACATGAAGCCGCTGGCCGCCGAGGCCGCGCGGGTCTTCCCGCCCGGCCGCGTGACGTACGAGTGGATGCCGCGCGACCAGAACAAGCACGCCGACCGGCTGGCCAACGAGGCGATGGACGCGGGCAAGCGGGGTGAGCAGTGGTCGCCCGCCGCGTCCACCGCGGACCTGGACACGCGCGCGGCACGGTCCGCCGCGGCCGCCGCACCCGAGCCGTCGGGCCCGCCGGGTGACGCGGCGGCGGGCGCCGCGAAGGCGAGGGCCGCGCTGGCCGGGGCCAAGGGGGACCCCGCGCCGGGGGGAGGGCCGGGCGCCGGACGGGACGCGGGCAGGGCCTTCGGCCGCCAGGCCGCGCCGGCGTCACACGAGACTGCCGGTACCCCCCTCGCCTCCTCGGGCGGCAGCCGGTCCGCCGTGACAGGCGCCGACTCCTCCGGCGGCAGCCGGTCCCCCGAAGCCGGCCCCCGGGCGGCCGCCGATGGCCCCCGAACCGCCCCCGACGCCCGTGCCGCCGCCGCTGCCGCTGACGATCTCCGTGCCGCCAAGAACGTCGCCTCCGCCGCCCCCGATCTCGGGACCCCGGCCACCTTCGTGCTGCTGCGCCACGGCGAGACGCCGCTCACCCCGCAGAAGCGGTTCTCGGGGAGCGGTGGTTCGGATCCGTCGCTCTCCGAGGTCGGCCGGTATCAGGCCGAGCGGGTCGCCGCGGCGCTCGCCGCCCGCGGCACGATCCAGGAGATCGTGTCGTCGCCGCTGGCCCGCTGCCGGGAGACGGCGGGTATCGTCGCGGCCCGGCTCGGTCTCGGCGTGACGGTCGAGGACGGGCTGCGGGAGACGGACTTCGGCGCGTGGGAGGGGCTGAGCTTCGGTGAGGTGCGGGAGCGGTACCCGGACGACATGAACGCCTGGCTGGCCTCCCCGGACGCCGAACCCACCGGCGGCGGCGAGAGCTTCGAGGCCGTCGCGCACCGAGTCGCCGCCACCCGCGACGAACTGGTCGCGACGCACCGGGGCCGGACCGTCCTGCTCGTCAGCCACGTCACGCCGATCAAGACCCTCGTCCGGCTGGCCCTCGGCGCGCCCCCGGAGTCCCTGTTCCGCATGGAACTCTCGGCGGCCTCCCTGTCGGCCCTGGCCTACTACGCCGACGGCAACGCCACTCTCCGCCTCCTCAACGACACGTCACACCTGCGCTGAACGACGGCCACCGAGGCCCGCCGCCTCCCGCGCCAGCCCCTCGATCCGCGCCCAGTCCCGCGCGGCCACGGCATCGGGCGGCAGCATCCAAGTGCCGCCCACACAACCGACGTTGGGGAGGGCGAGATACTCCGGGGCGTTGCCCGGCCCGACCCCGCCGGTCGGACAGAAACGCGCCCGCGGCAGCGGCCCGGCGAGCGACTTCAGATAGGTCGTACCGCCCGCCGCCTCGGCCGGGAAGAACTTCATCTCCCGCACCCCGCGTTCAAGGAGTGCCACGACCTCCGACGCGGTCGACACCCCCGGCAGGAACGGCACCCCGGACGCCCGCATCGCCCGCAGCAGCATGTCCGTCCACCCCGGGCTGACCAGGAAGCGCCCGCCCGCCGCGACGGCCTCCGTCACCTGCGCGGGCGTGATGACCGTGCCCACTCCGACCACCGCCGCCGGAACCTCCGCCGCGATCGCCCGTACGGCGTCCAGCGCACCCGGCGTCCGCAGGGTCACCTCGATCGCCGGCAACCCGCCCGCGACCAGCGCCCGCGCGAGCGGCACGGCGTCGGCGGGGTCGTCGACGACGACCACGGGCAGGACCGGCGCCAAGTCGAGGACGGAGCCGCGCGAGGACGGAGGCGGAGGCGGGGACGGAGGCGGAGGCGGAGGCTGGGACGGAGGTGGGAACGGAGGTGGAGACGGGGCCGCGGGCGGGGGCGAGGGCATGCCGTCATCCTGCCCGGAGCGAGCAGTATGCACAACGCTCGTTGCACATACTGCAATGCCGCCGCAGCAGAGAGGAGAAGACAGTCAGTGGACCTCGTCCACCAGCACATCCAACGTCCACGCCTTCCCCGCCCCCACCGGAGGCTCCACCTCCACCACGTACCCGAGGTCCCGCAGCGCCTCCACCAGCTCCGCCGGGCCCTTGGGCGCGATCCCGGCCGTCAGCAGGCTCCGTACGATGCGGCCCTTGGTCGCTTTGTTGAAGTGGCTGACGACCTTCCGGGTGGGCGCGTGCAGCACCCGTACGGTCGCGGTCCGGCCGGCCACCTCGCCCTTCGGCTTCCACGCGGCCGTGTACGCCGAGGACCGCAGGTCGAGGACGAGTCCGCCGCCGGCGGCCTCGGGGAGCGCGGACGCCATCGGCGTACGCCAGTGCGTACCGAGCGCGCCGACGCCAGGCAGCTTCACGCCCATCGAGCAACGGTAGGAGGGGATCCGGTCCGTCACGCGGACGGCGCCCCACAGCCCCGAGAAGACCAGCAGCGAGCGCGCCGCGCGCTGCTTCGCGGCGGTCTCCAGGGTGGCGAGGTCGAGGGCGTCGTACAGCACCCCCGTGTAGACCTGCCCGGCCGGCCGCGTACCCGCCGTCAGCAGCTCCGCGTTCTTGGCCACCTCCCCGCGCAGCCCCTCGCTAAGCCCGAGCACCTCGCGCGCCTTGTCCTCGTCGCCGGTGCACAACTCCACCAGCTCACCGATCACCGCCTCCCGCGCCCCGTTGAGTGCCGGCAGCGACAACCCCTCCAGCTTCAGGGGAGCGCCACCCGCGGAGGGGGCCTTGCCTTCGGACGGGGGCAGCAGGACGAGCACGGGTGCTCCTTGTTCTCAGGGGGTTCTCGGGGTTCTCGGAGAGCTTTCCGGGGGTTCGGGCTCCGCGACAGCGTACGGGGTGGCAGGGCGGGGCTCCGAAACGCCGAGGGCGGCGGAGGCGGCGTTCCGGTTGCCGCTGTCCGGCGTGGTGGTTCCGCCTGTGCACGGGTCGGCCGGTGCTCTCATGAGGGTGCCGCCCCCCTCGCCCGCGCACCCGACCCGGGGCCCGACAGGGTGCCGTCCGGCCCGCCCGGCCCTACGCTCGACCCATGCCCCGCCGCCACCTCCGTGTCACGGGCGCCGCCGAGGCCCCGCTCCGGGCGGCCCTGCGCGCGCTGCGCGGGGAACTCGGCGTGCCCGACGCCTTCCCGCCCCAGGTCCTCGCCGAGGCGGAGCAGGCCGCGAAGTCACCGCGCCTGCCGTCGTACGACGCCACGGACCTCCCCCTCTTCACCATCGACCCGCCTACCTCCACCGACCTCGACCAGGCCATGCATCTGTCACGGCGGCCGTCCGACGAGGGCCGTGGACGCCACGGCGGCTACCGCGTCCGCTACGCCATCGCGGACGTCGCCGCCTTCGTCACCCCGGGCGGCACCCTCGACGCCGAGGCCCACCGCCGGGTGACGACCCTCTACTTCCCCGACGGCAAGGTCCCCCTCCACCCCACCCGCCTCTCCGAGAACGCGGCCAGCCTGCTTCCGGGGCACACCTGCCCGGCGGTCCTGTGGACGCTGGACCTCGATGCGGACGGCCGCACCGAGACCGTCGACGTCCGCCGGGCCCTCGTACGCAGCCGCGCCAAGCTGAACTACGCCGACGTACAGAAGCAGATCGACGCGGGCACCGCCGAGGAACCCCTCGCCCTGCTGAAGGAGATCGGGCAGCTGCGTGAGCGCCTGGAGATCGAACGCGGCGGCATCTCGCTCAACATCCCCGAGCAGGAGATCACCGAGCACCCTGCCCCGGACGGCGTCAACAGCGGCGACGGAGGCAACAGCGGCGACGGAGGCAACAGCGGCAACGGCGGCGACGGAGGCAAGAGGGGAAACGGCAGCGCACGCTACGAGCTGACCTACCGCACCCCGCTCCCCGCAGACGGCTGGAACGCCCAGATCTCCCTCCTCACGGGCATGGCCGCCGCCGAACTGATGCTCGCCCATGGCACCGGCGTACTGCGCACGCTCCCCGCCGCACCGGACGGCGAGGTCGGCCGCCTGCGCCGTACCGCCAAGGCCCTGCACATCGACTGGCCGCACCATGTCTCGTACGCGCAGCTCGTCCGCTCCCTCGACCCGCACGACCCGCGCCACGCCGCCTTCCTCCTGGAGTGCACGACCCTGCTCCGGGGCGCGCACTACACGCCCTTCCGTGACGGGCACCTCCCCGACATCACCTCGCACTCCGCCGTCGCCGCCCCCTACGCCCACTGCACGGCCCCGCTCCGCCGCCTCGTGGACCGCTACGCCTCGGAGATCTGCCTCGCGGCGGCGGCCGGCACCCCGGCGCCCGACTGGGTCCTGTCGGCCTTCGACACCCTCCCCGACGAGATGACCGCGGGCACCCGACGGGCCGGACGCGTGGAGCGAGAGTGCGTGGACATCGTCGAGGCGGCACTGCTGAGGGACCGCGTGGGGGAGGTCTTCGAGGGCTGTGTGGTGGACGTCGAGGAGGATCAACCGGCCGCAGGAACAGTGCAGTTGGAGATGCCGGCAGTCATCGGCCGTGTCGTGGGCACCCCTGGCGACCGGCTGCCGCTGGGGGAGCGGTTGCGGGTACGGCTCACGCAGGCCGAACCGGGAGCGGCGAAGGTGCGGTTCGTTCCGGCGTGAACTCCCGCACCAGGCGCACGAGTTGATCGGACTCGTCGGCGTGGAAACGCACCAGACGCACCTCTCTGGGACGCCCGAAGAAGGTCAGGTACGTGACGGGCGAGGCCAGTTCGACAGTGACGGTGGTCTGCGAACCCACCTCCATGTTCAGCTCACCGTCCCGCTTCTCGTGCGTCGTACGCAGCTCACGCCGTACCGAAACGATGGCGTCGAGCGGTACGCGCAGATCCACGGTGGCGAAGCGGCGCAGGCGCAGGGTCGTGCCGGTGAGGACGTGGGGGCGGGTCACGGAGGCGGCGTGGAGACCCACGACGATGAGGATCGTGTAGAGGTCGAGGACGAGGAAGGCCCCGTGCGCGAGGGGATGGTCACGCAGCAGTACGGCCATGGTCACGGTCTCGACGACACACACGAAGCCGAACCCGAACATCATGGCCCCCTGCCCGCGCGCGTACCCGAACGCCCGCCCACCGTCCTCGACCCCGTGCGGTCGCCGGGCCACCCAGCGCAACAGGCTGCCCAGCAGCAGGAATTCATGCCGGACGAGAGAGCAGGCGATCCGCCAGGCGCTCCTGAATCCCGCCGCCGTCCTGGCCGCACCTGCCGTCCTGGCCGCACCTGCCGTCCTGGCCGCACCCGCCGTCCTCGCCGTCCTCGCCGTCCGCGCGGTGCTCGCCGTCCTCGCCGTCCTCATGGGCGGTCCTCTCTCAGTGTCCGAAGCGTGCGGCGGATGGCCTCCGCCTGGGCCGGGGCGAAGTCGGCGTAGAAGGCGCGGAGGAAACCGCCGCTGCCGCCGTCACCGCCGTCGATGTCCAAGTCGGTGTCCGGCGGGACCATGTCCGGCGGCACCAGTTCGGCGAGTACACGGGCGGCCTCCGCCACGCGGGGGTCGTCGGGCTCGGCGTCGGCGAGCGCGTCGAGCAGCGCGTACGCCTCACGCACCCGCTCCACCGCGCCGGGGGCGTCCATCATGCTCTCCAGCGCGGCGAGCATCTCCGCACGAACCTGCGGCGTCGCGGTGGTCTCCAGCAGCGCGAAGACCTCCCGGTCCTTGGCGGCCATCGGGGACTGCGGCGCGGGCTCGAACCTCCCGAAGAGCGAGGCGAGTTCGGTGGACACGAGCCCCTCGGCCGGCAGCCGCCCGGCACGCGCGTCCTCGATCAGGACGCGCAGTCGCCCCCGCCGCTCCCGGATCTCCTTCTCCTGCCGGGCCAGATCCTCGTCCAACTCCCCGAGTACCTCGACGAGTTCGCGCCCGGCATCGTCCGCGAGCACGTCCCGCACCTCGGCCAGCCCGAGCCCCAGCTCCGTCAGCCGCCGGATCCGCGCCAGCACCACCGCGTGGCGCAACGTGTAGACCCGATACCCGTTCGCCCGTCGCCCCGGCTCCGGCAACAGCCCGAGATGGTGATAGTGCCGCACGGCCCGCGGCGTGACACCGACGGTCGCGGCCAGCTCTCCGATCCGCATGCGACCAGTAGAAACGTTGACGCTGCGGCAAGGTCAAGCCGCGGGGTCGCGGCCGACCGCGAGGTCTGGAGACATCGGACCTCCTCCGCGTCCGCCGGGCGTAGCCTGGAGACGGGCGAAGGGGGAGACCGGAGTGAGCGCACGCGGCGAGACACGGTGGACCCGAGCGACCCTCGGGCATCCCGACCGTCCCCTCGACCTCCTCACGGCCCGCTTCGACCGGCATCGCTACGCCCCGCACACGCACGAGGAATTCAGCATCGGCATCTGCGTCCAGGGCGCCTCGTGCATCGACTACCGGGGCGGCGCCCTCACGGTGGGGGAGGGCTCCATCGTCGTCCTGGACCCGGGCGAGGTCCACACCGGAGAGTCGGCCTTCGGCACCTACGCCTACCGCGGCCTCTACCCGGCCCCCGACCTCCTCACCGACGGCATCCTCGGCGGCATCCCGCACTTCCGCGACCCGCTCCTCCACGACCCCGAACTCGCCGCCGCCCTGCGCACCGCCCACACCGAGCTGAGCACGGGCCCCGACCCCCTGGAAGCCGAGTCCCGCCTCCCCTGGCTGCTCACGGCACTGGCCCGCCGGCACTCCACGTCCCGTCCCACCTCCGACACCATCCCCGGCGCGAACGGCATCGCCCTGACCGTACGGGACCGTCTCGCCGACGAGCTGGCGGCTCCCCCCTCCCTCGCCGACCTCGCCGCCGACCTGGGCCTCTCCCGCTACCAGCTCCTGCGCGCCTTCCGTACGACCATGGGCATGCCCCCGTACGCCTGGCTCGCGCAGTACCGGGTGAGCCGGGCGCGGGCGCTGCTGGAGGCGGGCGGCCGCCCGGCGGAGGTGGCCGGTCAGGTGGGCTTCGCGGACCAGGCCCACATGACGCGCTGGTTCAGCAGGGTGCTGGGAGTGACGCCCGCGGCGTACCGCAACAGCGTTCAAGACGTACACCGCTGACCGGGCGAAAATCGTCCCATGACTGCACGCGGCTGGGCCTTGTTCTCCTTGATGGGAGTCCTCTGGGGCATTCCCTACCTGATGATCAAAGTGGCGGTGGACGAGGTGTCGCCGTCCATGGTCGTCTTCGTACGCTGCGCCCTGGGCGCGGCCCTCCTGCTCCCCTTCGCGATCCGCCAGGGAGGACTGCCGCGCGTCGTCCTGCAGCACTGGCGCCCGATGCTGGCCTTCGCCGTGATCGAGGTCATCGGCCCCTGGTGGACCCTGACCGACGCCGAACGCCACCTCTCCAGCTCCACGGCCGGCCTCCTGATCGCGGGCGTCCCCATCGTGAGCGTCCTGCTGGCCCGCTTCTTCGGCGACACGGAGCGCCTGGACGCCCGCCGGACGACGGGCCTCGCCCTCGGCCTCGGGGGCGTGGCGGTCCTCACGATCCCCCACCTGACCGGCGGAAACGTCCTCTCCCTCACCGAGGTCCTGATCACGGTCATCGGCTACGCGACGGCACCCCTGATCATGGCCCGCCACCTCAAGCAGGTCCCCACCCTCCAGCTGATAGCCCCGGTCCTGCTCCTGTCGGCCGTCGTCTACGCCCCCGCGGCGGCCCTCACCCGCCCGTCCACCCTCCCGTCGACCCCGGCCCTGATCTCGCTGGCCGCCCTGGGCGTGATCTGCACGGCCCTGGCCTTCGTGGCGTTCCTGGAGCTGATCCGGGAGGTGGGCCCGACCCGGGCGACGGTCTTCACGTACGTCAACCCGGCGGTGGCGGTGGCGGCGGGAGCGGTCTTCCTGGACGAACGCCTGACCCCCGGCATCCTGGCGTCCTTCGCCCTGATCCTGGCGGGCTCGTTCCTGGCGACGGCATCGTCGGCATCGACGGCATCGACGGGACGGAGGACCGGCGGCCGCCGGGTAGCATGGTCGACACGGCAGACGAGCCGGGCGGACGGCCGCGTGGAGTCCCCCTGACGGGGAACTTCCCGAGGAACGTCCGGGCTCCACAGGGCAGGGTGGTGGCTAACGGCCACCCGGGGTGACCCGCGGGACAGTGCCACAGAAAACAAACCGCCGGGGACCTCGGTCCTCGGTAAGGGTGAAACGGTGGTGTAAGAGACCACCAGTGCCCAGGGTGACCTGGGCAGCTAGGTAAACCCCACCCGGAGCAAGGTCAAGAGGGGCCGCCGTAAAAAGCGACCCTGCGCGGACGTTCGAGGGCTGCCCGCCCGAGTCCGCGGGTAGACCGCACGAGGCCGGCGGCAACGCCGGCCCTAGATGGATGGCCGTCTCCCCGGCCGCCGCGAGGCGACCGGGCGACAGAACCCGGCGTACAGCCCGACTCGTCTGCCGCTAAGGGACCCATGACCAGGGAACATGCTGGTCAGGGGCCCCTTTTCCGTAAGTCGAAGGGCTTCATCAGGCCCCGGTTCGTACCGGTTCAAACCGGTACACGCGGCTGTGAACGTAGCCACCAAGGTAGCCACGAAGGTAGCCACCCACGCGGCCACTGCGGGCACTCGTCCTGATCAATGGGCTGCGGTGATTCTCCGCGCATTACAGCCCGGCTTGCCCGAACGCACGACACCCTCCATCGGCGGAAGGCTGGTGGAGGGTGTCAGGGGTTCGATGCGGGAAGCCTGGAAGGCGTTACGCGGCGATGAGGGCGGCGGTCGGCTTCGGCCGCGCTGTCAGGCCGGCCGCAAGGGTCCCATGCGTCTCGCCGTGGTCCTTGAGGAGGTGGCTGTAAGTACGCCGAATCTCCTCGACGGTGTCACCCACCCATGCGGCTACGGTGTGCTCAGGGATCCCGTTCTGGAGGCAGGTGGAGATAAAGGTGTGCCTGAGGTCGTGGAAGGTAGGAAGGCTCCCTTCCTCGTCCTTGTTGCCCAGCCTCCGCAGGGCGGGTTTCCATAAGTCATCGTTGAAGGTGTTGCGGTTCAGCAGGTTGTTGCGCGGAGTCGAGAAGTAGGCGCGTGCTGGACCGCGCTTGCACTCGTTGATCTTCCGCTTGTGCTCCCACAGCACGGTCTCCGTGAGTCGTGCCGGGAAGCGCGCCTGGTGCTCCACCAGGGCCTCCAGGAGGTACGGGGGTGCTGGCACGACCTTCGAAGGCGTGGGCTCGTCTTGAGCCGGTCGACGAGAAGGCACTTGTAGTCGGTTTCCTTGATCCTCAGCACCTGACGACGCACGCTCAGCAGGCAGCGGTCCCAGTTGATCACGTCCTCGCGCACTCCGAATGCCTCCGCCTGCCGGGTGCCGCACGCGAAACCGAACATGGGGATGAGACGGTAGCGCTTGGGGAACTCGTCATAGATCGCCCAGCACTCCTCCGGGGTGAAGACGTACGACGTTGACCGGCCCACGTACGGGCCGTCGACCTCGTACGTCGGGTTGGAAGCGATCTTCCGTTCTGGAGCGCGTCCTTCATGATCATCTGGAAGACCTTCCAGTGATCGTCCGCAGTGGAGTTGGCGATGTCCTTGTTCGCCTCAAGCTCCTGGAACCCAGGTCTCGACGATGTTCTCAGTCGCCTGTCGTCATAGAGAGCAGGTCAGGAACAGGCTCTCGCCGTCCTTCCACTCGTTGGTCTGATGGTCGAACGAGCGGTGGGCGAGGTGGCGCGGAACTGGGCCGCCGCGGCGTCGGAGGAAGTGAACCGGAGTTCGGGTTGTCGACCAGGTTGCAAACGCGCACGCTTTCATGGGCTCCTTTTTGCGTTCTTCCCAGTCGTAAGAACCCGCTGGTCACAGACAGGCTGACACTTACTCCAGGGGAGCTGTACCCCTTTGGAAAAGGCCCTGTGTGTCCCAGATGGGCTTCCCGCTGGGGTGACGGATCACTACGTTGCCGACATCCTCGATCACCAGGTAGCTGCCGGGATTGCCGCTGGTACCGGTGTTCCTCATCTCGTGACCGTCGGCGTCATTGATGACAAGGCTGCCGTCCTCTCGCATCGTGCAGCGGCCGGGAGATGTTCCAGAGGTCCCCCAGTCCCAAATGGGAATATTATCCTGGTTTTGGTAGAGCACCAGATTTCCATCCCACTGATAAACGAGCCGGTAAGCGCCTGAGCGTGAGAGGAGGGCTCGTCCGGTGGCCAAGGTCTGGCCGGAGGGGATTGAGTCGCTGCTTGACGTGGCACCGGAAGCACTTTCGTCCGCGCTCTCGTCAGCAGGTCTCGGCTCGGGCCCGAGAGGAGTATGCGGCCAGAGATGCCTCGATGCGTGGTCCGAAGTGTCCAGTCGGACAGGGTCGCCGCCGGTGGCGGACGCATCGTTCATCGGTACGGAGACGGCGACGGGGGCACTGCGATCTTTGAGCACACTCTGCAGCGTGTCGTCAGTCCCGTACGCGCGGTTGACGACAAAGGTGATCCTGCCGCCGAGTTCCGCGTTCTTCTGCTGAGGTCTAGGCAGGCCTCGTGCCGGAAGGATTTGAAGGAGCCTCTCATAGACAGTGTTCATGTCCAGGTTCGCCTCCTTTCCGTGGATACCGTTCCAATAGATACTCAGGAAAGCGCCAGTGAATCCGGTGTAGAGCTCACCAGGGGGAGACAGTGCCATGCTGGTAGGGGAAGTGGCGGTCAAGACATAACTTCCTCTGATGTCTGCGAAGTTATTCAGTCCGTCTGGTTCGCCCAGTCCGCCGGCCAAGCCGGAGAAGCAGCAATCGAGGATAACTACCTTGCGTTTGGTGAGGACCGTGGGGTCCAGCAGTACGCGCCGGACATCTGCGTACGAGAGGCTTCGCCAGGGGCGGTCTTCCGCCTTCGCCCTTGTCAGCGCGAGCAAGAGTTGATTGTCCGCGCCCAGAGTATCCGCCAGCCCGTGCCCGGCGTAGTAGAAGATCAGAGTGTCGGTCGCGCGAGCGGCGGCGTCCGCGAGAACCTCCAGGACGGCGGACGGCTCATCTTGGTCTAGAAGTACAGTGCAGTGCTCCGATGGCAGCCCCCAGGGTCCGTGGGTGAACGCCGCATGCAGCGCCTCAAGATTGTTCTTGACTGCTGGCAGATCGGCCAAGCTGCGGTCCCTGTAGCGGGCCGTCCCGACCAGTACAACGTGAGACTCGGTCCCATTGGAGAGCACCTGATTCACGACTGCCGGGTTTCCTGTTCGCCCTCCGCACCGTCGCTCAGGCGTGCGATAATTTCCTCGGCCGATACCTGTGTTCCAGGTTCAATCGTGACTACGACGCCTTGCGTCTCAAATCGTATTGAGCCACTAGAATTCCCGCGTCTCGTGCTCCGGTATGTCAGCACAGCGACGACAAGGCTGCCCAAGGCAGCCGCATTGGCAAGGATGACGTTTACTGCCTCAAACGTTCCACCTTGCTCGCCCGGAGAAGTCGGCGTCACGACGGGCGACATCCGGCCTTGATAGGCCAAGTCCGGGTCCCGGGCCAACCAGCGATACAGGGTGGCGGATCCCCCCTCGCCATCCACGCCGATACGAAGCTCCACGGTGCCCCCGGTTCATCGTGGTCTTCTGTGCCCCATCAGCAGACTTCACACAGAAGATCATCTTCTCTCATGGCCTTCAGCCCTATGTGACCTTCTGGCCAGGTCCATTATGATGTACACCAGCGTTACGCAGTAGTGAATCCGTCAAGAGGCGCCTGTGGGCAGCCCGGCCGCTGCGCGGTCTCCTGTCACGAGCAACGCTCATGAACTGTGAATTGGGGCTCGGGGAGCGTGCGAAAGACGTGTCTTTCCAGGTTCCCGACGACGGTGATGACGGTCTCGCCTGCCACGGACAGGCCCTTTCAGGGGTAGGCCGGCCCGCGGGTGCGGGCCGGCCGGGGCGGTCAGGCGAACAGGAGCTTTCAGGTGAGTGGGCCGGGGATGCCGTCCGCGCCGCCCGTGAGGGAGTCGTGCGCGAGCTGGAAGTCGCGGACACTCTGGCGGTCCGCGTCCGACCACTTCGGACCGGGCCCGCTCGTGTAGTGCTTCCCGTAGTCCTTCCGAACGAGCTGCTGCCCGAGCAGGGTGATGTTCACGTTGGACTTGCCGGGACCGAACTTGCCGACGCCGGGGAACGGCGGCGCGGGCTTCGCCGTGACCTTGCCCGGGAGGGTGCCCAGGAGCTTCTTGAGCGAGGTCTCGCCGGGGACACCGTCCGCGTCATCGCCGCTGAGGCCCAGGGACTCTTTGGAACTCCCGGTAGTTCAGGGTGTCAGCGTCCGTCCAGGTCGGGCCGGCGCCGCTGGTGTAGTGCTTGCCGAACCCGGCCTTGACCAGGGCCTGACCGACCTTGGTGACGTGGTTGCCCTTGGCACCGTAGCCGTACTCCAGGCCGTTGATGGTGACCTTGTAGCGGGCCACCGTGGAGCCGCCGCCGCTTGGAAGGGAACCGCCCGGGTTCGGGGCCGCCTCGTAGTCGCCAGCGGGCATCCCCGCCTTGACCCGCGCGTGGAGCTTGGTGCCGGGGCACGCGGTCGCGAACCCGTCGCGGTGCCCCTTCTTCGCGAGGGCGCGGCCGGTCTTCTTGCACGCCTCCTCGTGCAACGCGCGGCACGCCGCCAGGGTTGCTGCTAGGCAGGCATGGAGCGGGACGGGAAGCCCAAGCCATCAAGGTAGCCACAGAAACGCCCTCCCTGCATGTTTGTGCAGGTCGTAGCGTTGCGGTGATTCTCCCCGGCGTACAGCCCGACTCGTCTGCCGCCACCTGCGGCTTTGCCTCGTTCGAAGATCTTGGGTAGGGCGCTGAGCGCTCTGAACGCCGGAGCCGTACCGCGCCCCCGCGGGCGGCACCTGCGGCAGCGGGCCGTGATCCGAATGGGGTGGGGAATGTCGAGACACCGGCTGTCCAGAAGAGGCCGCTACATCGCGTGGTCGACGGCGGCCTTGATGTGAGCGACGGTTGTTGGGTGGGAGGCCAGCCACTCACCGCACACCCGCCAGCGAGGACTGGTGCCGTCGCTGAACTCGGGGCGCACCTCCGCGACGAATATGTGGTCGCAGTCGCTGCGCGAAGCCATGGAACAGATCACCTCGCCGTGTTGCTTCCGGGCGGGCACGTACGGATGGATCGACAGAATCGGAGAGCGCGTCTCCCGCACCGCACGATGCATGGTGCGAGGGTAACAACGTGGCCTCGCGTCGTAGTCGGCCTTCGGGACCTGGTGGACGGCCGACTCCGGGATGCGCACCCTGCGCCGTGGCGTGTGCACGCGATGGACTACGAGTATTTTGCGACGCGAGCCGAACCGCACGGCCAGCCGCCGCTTCCGCTCGGTGGTGCGCAGGTCGAGGCCAAGTGAGATGCGGAACCGGCTCCGCGCGTGAGGGTGTTGGGGCTCGCCCCGCATGAGGAGGCGGCGCTGGACATCCTCTTGGAAGACGTTGAGCAAGACAGGGGAGAAGACAGAATGGTGGACGCTCTCACCGAGGCGAACCTCAGAGCGTTGGCCGGCCCCCGCTCCTTCGAGCGGGGGCTCGGTTACGTCGATGCGGTGTCAGGGGTCGAGGTCGGTGACGGCTGGGTGACCGCGAGTGTCCACGGCACGGAGCGGTACGAGGTGGAGCTGGCCCTGGACGGGCCCGGCGGGCTGGGCGGTGAGTGCGACTGCCCGTACGGGATGGAGGGCAACTTCTGCAAGCACCTGGTGGCCCTCGGCCTGACCGTGCTCGGCCAGGGGGCGAGCCTGCCTAGGCAGCGGGAGGCGGCCCAGGACCGCGCACAGGACCTCGACCTGTGGCTGTCGGCGCTGTCCAGGGACGAGTTGCTCGACCTGGTGAGGGAACAGATGGGCGAGGACCGGCAGTTGCGGCGACGCCTGGAGCTGCGGGCGGCGGGCGCCCGGGGCGACCTCGCCGGGGTCCGGGCGAGCGTCCGTGAGCTGCTCGACGTACGCCCGTTCGCGCGGTACGGACACGTCGAGTACGCCGACGCCCGTGCCTACGCCGAGCAGGCCGGGCAGGCGGTGTCCGCGATCGCGGCGCTCACCGGCTCCGGACGGGCCGCCGAGGCGATCGACCTGACGCGGGAAGCGATGCGACTGCTGGCCGAGGCCGCGGAGAGCGTCGACGACTCCGACGGATGGCTCGGACAGGTCGGTGCCGATCTCGCCGCCGCCCACCTCGAAGCATGCCGCTCGGCATGTCCGGACCCGGAGGAACTCGCACGCTGGCTGGTCGGCCAAGCACTCGGTGACATCGACGAGGGCCTCACCGAGATCGATCCGCTCGACTACCGGGACGTCCTCGGTGACGCGGGGATGGCCGTCGTGCGCAAGCTGGTGGTCGAGGCATGGCGGGGCAACCGCACCGGGTGGGCCGAGAAGTACCTGCTGGAACGCCTGGCAAAAGCGGGAGGCGACGTCGACACGGTGATCGCCGTGCACGCGGCCGACCTCGCGCCGAACGGCCACACACATCTGCTCATCGCCCGCGAGCTGGACACCGCCGGGCGCCCCGACGAGGCCCTGACCTGGTCTGAGCGTGGCGTCCGGGAGATCCAGGACCTCGCCGCCGTCGACACCGCCCTCGTCGACCACCTCTGCGAACGCTACGCCCAGGCGGCCCGGCTCCCCGACGCCGTCGCCCTGCGCCGTGACCACTTCGCCGCTCGCCGCTCCCTGCTGACCTACCAGCAACTGCGCGCCGCCGCACGGGCCGCCGACTGCTGGCCGGCCGAGCGCGAGGGAGCGCTGGCTGTGCTGCGCGCCGACGCGGAGCGACAGCAACAGGGCTGGTACGGCGGCCCGGTCCTGGTCGACGCCCTGCTCGACGACAAGGACGAGGCCGCCGCGTGGCAGGCCGCAGTGGAGACCGGCGCCCACGACCGACAGTGGCTCATTCTCGCCGACCAGATCCGTCCCGACCGCCCCGCCGACGCACTCGACATCTACCTGCGCCTGGCCGAGCCGCTGTCCACGCAGACCGGCAACACGGTCTACCAGCAGCTCGTCGCCCTGCTGCTGAGCATCCGGGACTGCCACCACCGCCTGGGCACACCGGACATGTTCACCGCGTACATCGCCGCCCTGCGCGACTCCCAGAGACGCAAGCGGAATCTCATGCGGCTGATGGACGACCAGGGGCTGTGAGCTGGGGCCCCGCAATGCCGGAGCCACCCATGGTGTGTGCCCACAGCTCACGTCGCCGATGTCTTGGGGCCCGCCTCTTCCCACGACTCGTTGAGAAGCGGGCTCGGCTTTCCATCCCAGAACGCGTCCACGCCGTCGTGTGCTCTTGTCGCCGCCACGAACAGCAGGGACCGAGCCCGTTGAATCTCCTGCCGGTGGCGGACCGGGTCCGTATCACGCAATCTGTTGACGGCCTCGCGGGGTACCGAGTCCGGCCGCGAGGCCCGCGGTGATCATTCGCTGGCACTCAAGCCCCTGGCACCGGAACATCGTGCCGATGTGTACGCCATCTTCCAGTGGGCGGGGCGGAGGTCCTGCGGACTCGACGAGTCCCAGCAGCTGGTCCTCGGTGGCGAGGGTGCGGTTGACGGGCAGCAGGGGTTCCGACACCGACACCTACGCGGGCCAGAACTGCAACACGTGTTCCTCCACCTCGTACGCGGCCACGAGAAGGCGAGCGTTCCAGTGGTAAGGGGGCTCCAGGCCGGGCCGGTTGAAAAGGTGCTCCGGCGGCAGGGGGTCCTCGAACATGTCGTCGGAGTCGGTGCCGGTGGTGAAGTCGGCCGGGGTGTCGGTCGCGGTGCACGTGAACGTCTCGGTGTGGGTCCATTCACCCGGCAGCGGCTCGGGTTCCCGGTCGTAGACGAGGAAGCTGATCTTGACTGGTTCCCATTCGTTCGATCCCGCGGTGACGGTGAGGCAGCTCCTGCTGTCGGTGGCGGTCACGCGGGTGCGGGAGTCCGTGGACGGCAGGGCGATCCCGTCGGGTTCTCCCATTCCGATGACGTAGAAGGCGTGGCTCAGGGTCGCCATCCCGGTGTACTCGTCCACCGGCAGGATCTCGGGCATGGATCGTCTTCCTTCGTGGCGTTCGGCACGGGGGCAGGCCCCCTGCGCCCAGGGGGCGTGAGGGGCCTGCCGGTGTCGGGTCGGTCGGCGGTGTCTAAGCGCCGGCCTGCACGTAGAACTTGTCTCCGGGCAGGATGTGGTAGCGGCCGAAGAAGGTGCGGATGATGCCGCCCTGCGTGCGGTTCTCCTTCAGCGGCACCCACTTGATGGCCCGGTTGGGCGGGTTGTAAGTGTTGCCGCCCTGTGTGGTCTCGGCAAACGGGTACTCGTCACAGGAGGGCTTGGTGCCGTCGTCGTCGGGGTCCACGGTCCACCAGATGTCACCCGGCGCAGGCCTGACGTTGGGGCCGCAGGCCTCCTTGCGGTTCTCGGTGGCCTTGGCCTTGGTGGCTCGGGTGAGCGGAACCTTGGAGCCGGGGTATCCGATCTTGAGACCGGCCCGCTGGACCTTGCGTATGTTGTCGCCTATCCCAGGCAGGTTCGCCATGTCGGACAGCTTGGTCCAGTCCTTCTCGACGGACATGCGGGTCGGGTAGACGCAGCCCGCGCCGTACTGCCGGTCCTCGTCGTCGCAGCGGTAGGTGGACCCGACATACGCGGCCTCACCGCTGCTGTAGCCCGGCTTCTTGAAGCTGAACTCGTAGCGGGTGTTGCTGGAGCGCGGGTGCCCCTTGCTGACGGTGAAGGTGTGGTCCGCCGAACCGGTGCGGGCGGCACCGAGGGTGAAGGGGCGGGCGAGGTTGCCGCCGGCGCGGACCTGGCAGCCCGAGCGGCATGACGGGTGGAAGCTGGTGCTGATGCCCCGGGCCTCGCCGACGATCGTGGCCTTGCTGACGGTGATCTTCTCGGACCACTTGACCTTCTTGAGGTTCAGGTGGATCTCATGCCACGAGGTGAACGAGGCGGTCCCGACCAGGCGGCCGTTCCTCTTCACGTCGACCTTGATGTCCATGTGGTAGCAGTCCATGGTGCGGTTGACCGCGGTGGTCATCGGGTTGGGCTGCTTGCAGTACCCGGCGGGCTTGCCCGCCGCCTGCGGAGTGACCGCCTCGGCCTTGAAGTCGGCGGTGAAGTCGGAGGACTTCGCCACGGCGGCGGTGACCGTGAGCTCGCTCCTCGCACCCGCCTCCGCGGTTCCGCCGTCGGGGGCTGAGGCGCCGATGGTGCCGGTGGCTGCGACGATCAGCGTCGCGGCTGTGGCGATCAGTTTTTTACGGGATTTCATTCGACCGTGCATGCATTTCTCCCCGTGTTGTTCGAACCTGGGTGACAGCTGTGAAAGGACTGTCGCCCGTGGTGATCACATCACAGGTCGAAATGCTCATGACAGGCATTTATGAGTCGAACTGCCGTTCTATATTGGCCAGTTCCGGTAGCTCCGAGGGTGGCTGATTCTCGTCGTCGGGTGGGGCTGTTCGCTGCGCCCCTCGTACCTGTACCGACGCCGCCCGTCACGTGATCCTCGCGAGCCGGTGTGGGTCGTGGCAGGCAGGCCCGTTACGAGGGAGCGCAGGGTGGCCCTCATGGCGGTTCAGTGGCGGCTTGGCGGGCGCGCTGGGCCCGCGTTGCCGTGCCGCCTCTCAGTCGAGGACCAGCGGCAACTTCGCTGTCAGTAGGCCCAGTTCAGCCAGCACCCCCCTCCCGTCCCGGTGGAACTTGAGGGGGCCGGGTCCTCGTAGGCCGCGGCCAGCGGGTCCTCGCCGGTCGGGGGCTCGTGCGTGACGTGCCAGTACGTCGTCGCGTCGGTCGCGAGGGCGGTGTCGGCGGGGGCCGCCGGCGTGATCAGGACGTCCTGCGCGTCGATGACCAGGTGGCGGACGAGGTCTCTCACGAGCCGGCCGGTGCAGCCCGACGGTCGCTCGACGTCCTCGTCCGCGAGGTCGGCGTCCGCGAGGTCGACGACCGCCGGGCGCAACGTGCCCAGGAAGGCGCGGAAAGGTCCACCTCCGCAAGGTGGTCCGATGCATTGACCCTTCACGGGTCACACGCTTTCATCGCCTGCACCACCCTCGTGAGTCCTGTGCGCAGGGCCGGGGCGGCGGGGTGCGGGGGGCGGCTGGGGTCGTCCCTGGTCGAAGGGGGAGCCGGGTTGATGAGACCGTCCTTACGCATGCTCGTGAACGCCGCTCTGGTGGCTGCCGTCGTCACTCCCGTCCTGCCCGCGCACGCCGATGGCGGGGACGCGGCGCCGTCGCTCGCCCCGCGCACCGAGCGGATCAGCGTGGCCCCCGACGGCATCACCGGCGGCAACGGCCACTCCACCGACCCCGTCGTCAGCGCGGACGGGAGCGTCGTGGCCTTCGTGTCGTCGGCCACCAACCTCGGGCCCGGCACGGACGTGCGGAACAGCGTGTACTACCGGCCCGGGCCCGGGGAGCCGTTGCGGCGCGTCGCCGTGCCGGGGGAGACGACCTCGACTCCGCAGTTGTCCGAGTCGGGGCGGTTTCTGACCTTCGGTTCGTACGCGGCCACGACCGCCACCTCCTCCGTGCATGTCATGGACCTGAGTACGGGGGACACGCAGCGGCTGGCGCCCGCCACGGGTGACGGCTACCAGATCTCCTACGGCATCGCGCCGGTCAGCGCCGACGGGCGGTACGTCGCCTTCGTCGCCCGGCCCGCCGCCGATCCGAACGGGGCGTTCTCCTGCCGGGTCATGCTGCTGGACCGGAGCACGGGCACGGTGCGGCGGGTCAGCCGGGACTCGGACGGGTCCAAGAACTTCCATCGGTGCGACCAGATCTCGATGAGCGCGGACGGACGCAAGGTCGCCTATCTCGAGGGCTACTCGGGGCCGTCCGACGATGACCAGGGTGACATCCTGGTCTACGACCGCAGGAGCGGACGTACCGTGCACGCCGATGCCACCCATGACGGGGCGGTGGCCGACAAGTCGGCGATCGCCCCGGTGCTGAGCGCCGACGGCTCCAAGGTCGGCTTCAATTCCGTAGCCAGCAACCTGGTACCCGGCGTCGATCCCAACGGGAACACCAGCACCTCGTGGAACGCCTTCGTCCGCGACCTGCGCACCGGCACTCTCCGGCGGTACGACGGCCACGCCCCCACCGATCTCACCCTGGTCTCGGATCTGTCCCGCGACGGTTCGAAGCTGCTGCTGAACACGGCGGACATGAACCGCACCTCCCTCGGGCTGACCCTGCGCGACCTGTGCACCGGGAACGAGGAGCTCCTGTCGCCGGGGCAGGACGGCAAGCCCGTCACCGTGGGGGACGCGGCGCTGAGCGGGGACGAGTCGACCGTCGTCTTCGAGTCGTACCACCCCGGCCTCGTGCCCGAGGACACGAACCTGATCGGGGATGTGTTCGTCCGCAGCCGCCTCTGAGGGGGCGAGGCGTCCGGCAATCAGGGTGATAGGGGGGGCATACGTCGTACGGTGTTGTGGCGGTGTCAGAGGCACGCCGTGCGAGGGAGGCCGCTGGTGACCGGGCGGGAGCGACGTTGATCCGTGTGCTGCTTGTCGAGGAGACGGAGTTGATGCGCGGGGCCCTCGCCGCCTTGCTGGCCCGTGAGGAGGACATCGAGGTGGTCGCTGCGTGTCCGACGCCCGAGCAGACGGTGGCGCGGGCGCTGTCGCACCGGCCCGATGTGGTCGTCATCGACAGCGACGGCGGCAGCGGTGAGGACGGGGCACTCGGTACGTCACGGGAACTGGCCCTGCGGTTGCCGGAGTGCCGGACGCTGTTGGTGACCCAGTCGGCGACCGCCGGTTTCCTGCGGCAGGCGCTGGCGTTGCGGGTCGCGGGCCTCATCGGCAAGAACGGTCCCAGCGGCATCCTGGCGGAAGGGGTGCGCAAGGTGGCGGCGGGGGAGCGGTTCGTCGATCCGGAGCTGGCCCTGCTGGCGCTGTCCTCGGCGGAGAGTCCGTTGACGCCGAGGGAGCTGGAGGTGCTGCGGCTGGCGGCGGACGGCGTTCCGACCCGTGAGATCGCCGAACGGCTGTCGTTGTCGGTGGGGACGGTCCGCAATCATCTGAACGCCGTCTCCAGGAAGACCGAGGCGCGCAACCGCATCGACGCGATCCGGATCGCCCGGGAGTCGGGGTGGTTGTAGGCAAGACCAACCGGTGACCCCGCTGGATCAGTGCCGGACACCGCTCGCCGTGTCGGCCCGGCCGGTCCAGCCGGCTCGGTCCGCCGTATCCGCCGTATCCGCCGTATCCGCCGTGTCGGTCGTCTCGTGGTCCCAGTGGCCGATCAGGTCGCGGTAGAGGGCGCAGTCGGCCATCAGGCGGTCGTGGGTGCCAAGGTGGTGGCGTGGGCCGTCCAGGACGAGGACCAGGTCGGCGCGCAGGGCGGAGCTGATCCGGTGGGCGCAGACGATCAGGGTGGCGGGGCGTTCGGCGAAAGCACGTTCGGCGACCGCCTCGGCGGCCGGGTCGAGGTGGCAGGTGGCCTCGTCCAGCAGGACCAGGCGGGCGGGGGGCAGCAGGGCGCGGACCAGGGCGATCAGCTGGCGCTCCCCGGCGGAGAGCTGGGCCGGGTCCACCGGTGCGTCGTAGCCGCCCAGGCGTTCGGCGAGAGGGGCCGCGCCGATGGCGTCGACGGCCGAGTCGAGGTCGGCCGGTGTGGCCGTGGGGTGGAGGTAGGAGAGGTTCTCGCGCAGCGTGCCGGTGAAGACGTATGCCTCCTGCGGGATCAGCACACGCGAGCCCGACAGCCCGTGCGGAGCCGTCGGCGAAGGGTCCCCGTCCGGCGGACGGACGGGGGCGCCGCCCAGCCGCACAAGGCCCTCCTGCGGTTCCAGCACCCCGGCGACGAGCGCGGCGAGCGTGGACTTGCCGGCGCCGCTGGGGCCGACCACCGCCAGATGGGTGCCCGGCGTGAGAGTGAGGTCGAGGTCCCTGACGACGGGTTCGGCGGATCGGGCGTAACCGAAGGTGACCCCACGCAGTTCGACGCCGCCGTCCGCGGGCCACGGCTCCGGCGCCGTCCCGGGCGTCGCTCCGGCAGCCCCGTCGCCCGGCCCGGACGACACGGATCCCTCTTCCGCCGGGGACGCGGACCCCGCCCGCTCCGAATCCGCCGGCGACGCAGGCGCCCGTGTCGCCCGGGCGGACGTCGTCTCCAGGATGCGGGCGGTGGTGACGAGGAGCCACAGGCCGCTGGCGCCGACGCCGCGGACGAAGTTCTGGAGGGCCGGCTGGAGGCTCTGGGAGAGGTAGGTCAGGGCGCCCAGGATCGCGCCGATGGTCATTCCGCCGCGGAGCAGCCAGGGGGTGCCGGCCAGGATGAGGACGAACGGCAGCCAGCCGCCTATGCCCAGGGCGGCGGTGCGCAGGGCGGTGAGGCGGGCCAGGGCGCGGGCCGCCTCGGCGGCCTTGTCGACGCGGGCGTCGATCCGGCGGCGTACCAGATGCTCGGCGCCGCAGGCCGTCACGTCCCGGAGCCCGCCGGCCACCGTGCTCACCTGCTCGGCGATCGCCTCGTCGGCGAGTACGACCGCGCGCTGCCGGGCCGCCAGGGCGCGCAGGGCCAGGAGGAACAGGGTGAGCCCGGCCGTGAGGGGCGGTACGACGAACAGGAGGAGAGCGGGGTCGAGCGCGGTCAGACCGAACAGCACGCTCACCGCCGTCACCGCGAAGGTCTGCACGAACATCACGACCGCCCCGTACGACTCCCGGGCGATCTCCACCTGTTCGGTCAGCCGGGCCACGCCCGCCGTGTCGGGGGGCAGGCCCAGACGCGCGGAGCGGTGCAGTGTGCCGGTGGTGACGAGGGCGACCAGGTCGTCCCGGAACGGTTCGACGACCTCGGCCAGTTGGAGCGTGGTCTGCCGCGTGCCCCAGGCGCCGACCAGGGTGGCGACGGCCAGCAGCCCGAGCCAGCCGAGGCCCTCGGGGACGTGGTCCGCGAGGAAGCCGTCGTCGACGGCCCGGGCGACCAGTAGGCCGGACAGCAGTGCGGGTACGGCCTGGACCAGCGACCAGCCGGCGAGCCGGACGAACTGACGGCGTCGTGTGCGGAGCGTGGAGCGCAGCAGACGACGTGCCCCCGGGTTCACCGCCCGCCTCCGTGGGACTGCGAGGCGGGGCGTCCGCCGTCGTGGGACGGCGTCGGGCGTGGGCCGGGGCGTTCGGGACGGGACGTGGCGTTCTCGGCAGGGTGTGGGCGTGGCGTCTCGCCGTCCGGGCGGAAGACGGCTCGGTATCCCGCATCGGTCCACAGTGCCCGGTGGGTGTCCCGGCCTCGGACGCGGCCCGCGTCGAGCCAGACGACGAGGTCGGCGCGGGCGGCGGTGGAGGCGCGGTGGGTGACGACGAGCCGGGTGCGGGCGGCGAGGGGGCCGGAGCCGGTGAGGACCTGGGTGATCTCGTGCTCGGTGACGGTGTCGAGGCTGGCGGTGACATCGTCGAGGACGAGCAGGCGGCCGACCCGGGCGGACTGGGCGAAGGCGCGGGCCAGGCCGACCCGTTGGGTCTCCCCGCCGGACAGCGGGGCGGTGGCGACGGCGGACGCGTAGCCGTCGGGCATGGTCCGTAGGAAGGTGTCCGCGCGGGCGGTGGCCGCGGCCTCCCGCACCGCCGCGTCCGGCACGCGCTGTGGCGAAGGGCCGAGGGCGATCGCCTCGGCGAAGGTCTCGCCCAGCAGTGTGGGGCGTTCGAAGCCGTAGGCGACGGCCTGCCGCAGGTCGCCGTGGGTCAGGTCGCGCAGTGGTACCCCGTCGAGCCGTATCTCGCCGTCGTCGGGGTCGGTGAGCCGGCCGGCGAGTGCGGCCAGCAGGGACTTGCCGGAGCCCGACCGGCCCACGACGGCGGTCAGGGTGCCCGGCACCACCTCCAGGTCGATGCCGTCCAGGACGGTGGCGCCCTCGGGAGCGCGTACGGTCACGCGGTGGAACTCCAGCCGGCCGCCGCCTCCGGTGGGCAGCCGTGCGTCGCCGTAGGTCATCGGGGGTGAGTCCATCACCTCGGCGACCCGCCCGGCGGTGGCGCGGGCGAGGGCCAGTTTGCCGACGGAGGCGACCAGGGAGCTGACGCCGGTGGCCAGGACGACGTACTCGGTCGCGGCCAGCAGCTGTCCCGGGGTGATGCGGTCACGGGCGAGTTCCAGTCCGGCCACGGCCAGGACGGCGATCTCGAGCAGGGGAACGATCGTGGCGTCCCCGGTGGAGACGCGTGAGAGGGCGCGCCACATTCCCCGGCCGTGGCGGTGGAGTTCGGGCAGGGGAGCGAGGACGCGGTCGGTCTCGCGGGCCAGGGTCCCGGCGGCGGTGATGGTGCGGATTCCGGTGAGGGCGTCGGCGAGCCGGGTGGCGATACGGCCCTGGGCGGCGAAGTAGCGGTCGTTGACGTCGGAGACGTCGCGGGCGAAGGCGTGGACCACGAGGACGATCAGCGGGAGCCCGGCGACGAAGGTGAGGCACAGCCAGGGGTCGATCAGGGCAAGCGCCACCACGGCTCCGAGGGGCGGGATCAGTTCGGTCACCGCCCACACCAGCCCCGAGGGGGCGCTGCCCGCCCGGCTCGTGTTGCCCACCAGACGCGCCGTCAGGTCGCCGGGGGTGTGGCGGCGGGTCGCCCGGGGGCCCATGTCGAGGACGTGCCCGAGCAGGGTGTGCCGCAGCCAGGCGGTGGACCGGGCGTTGGCGACGGCTCCGGCGTAGTCGTCCAGCGCGTCGCACACGATCAGCAGCGCGACGGCGACGGCCGACAGCGTCAGCCACAGGGTGACGTCACCGGAGCCCAGGACGGCGTCGACGGTACGGCCCATGAGGGCGGGCAGGACGACGTACACCCCGGAGAGCAGCAGGGACGTGGCGGCCAGGACCGCACCCCAGGCTCCGCCTCGCCGGACCACCGTCAGCAGCAGACGGTCCGCCGCGCGTCGGTCCCCGCGTTGGTCGCGTCGCTTCACGGCCGCTCCCGTCTCGTACGGTTCCCCCGGCCGGACTTTCGGTTCCTGGGCCGAGGGGGCAAGGGGCGGGGGCACCCGAGGTGCCCCCGCCGTCGTGCCAGGAGCCTGGCCACTAACAGAACAGGAGGCTGAAGAGGCTTCCTCCTCCGAGGAAACAACCCTTGCTCGCCCGGCTGCCCGGCGGCGGCTTCAGGCCGGTCTCCGACTCGATGGTCAGACCCTGCAGTTCGAGGAGTGACATACGTGTTCACCTCCTTTCTCGAACGTCGTCGGGGACGGTGATGTCGAGCGCGGACAGGCCCGGTGTCAGGAAGGGCAGTCCGGTGGGGGCGGAGTGGCACGCGGCGCCCAGGGCGAGCACGACGCCCGCGCCGCCGGTGGCCAGGTCCATGGACAGCCGCATCAACTGCTCGCCGGGGAAGGCGAGTCGGCCGTCGAGTACGCAGGCGTGGCGGGCCAGCCGGCGGATGTGGGCCGCGACCACGGGGTCCCGCGCGGCGGCGGTGCCGGGCGGGTGGGCGCGACTGCGGTGGAGGATCATCCCGGCGACACCGTCGAAGAGACCGGGTTCGACGTAGAACGACGCCCGGGAGGCCTCGCGGATCGCGTCGGCGGCGGTCGCGAACTCGTCGTCCGCGCGCCGGGCCAGGAAGTCTTCGAGGACCATGCCGATGCCGACGCTGCCGTCGGCGAGATAGGGCATGGTGCGGTACCCCTCGTTCACCTCCATCGAGCCTTCCTCGCGGACCACGCAGCGGCGCAGGTCCTGGCGCAGGGCGGTCGCGGCGAGGTCCAGATGAGCCGGGTCGCCGTCGTGTTCGTACAGGCGCAGGAACAGCAGCGCGGGCCCGGACGAGCCGTACATCAGCCCTGCTCGCGGGTGGTCGCCGCCGCTGGTCTCCGGTACTGCGTCGGCGGGTCCCAGCCGGTCGGCGACGGCCGCCGCCACGCGCCGGGCGGCGTCGCGGAAGGCGGCGTCGCCGGTGGTGACGGCGAAACGCAGCAGGCCGAGGCCCAGGCCGGACAACCCGCCCTTGAGGTCGAGGGCCAGGTTCTGCCAGCGCTCGCCGAGACACATGTCGACGATCTTGACGGCTTCCTCGTGGTGGCCGAGGCGGTCGAGGACGAACGCCACGCCGAGCAGGCCGTCGTAGAGGCCGAGGCGGCTGCCGGGCGGTGGCTGGAGTGCGTGCCGGATCAGCCAGTCCTCGTGGTCCTCGTGGCGTCCGGCCCCTGTCACGTCCAGCGCGTACAGCACCCCGGCCGCGCCGTGGGCCAGGCCGAGGCCGCCGCCGGGCGCGGTGAACTGCTCGATGTCGCCCGGGAAGAGCCGGTCGTCGCGTTCGGGCGTGGCGGAGGCGAGGATCGCGGACGTGATCGACTCGCGGGCGCGCAGCCAGCCGGCGTGGTCGGGTTCGAGACGGGTTCGGCGTCGGTCCCGCCGGTGCTCGCGGGATGCG
The DNA here is from genome assembly GCF_055592645.1 of Streptomyces sp. NPDC041108. Taxonomy (NCBI): domain Bacteria; kingdom Bacillati; phylum Actinomycetota; class Actinomycetes; order Kitasatosporales; family Streptomycetaceae; genus Streptomyces; species Streptomyces sp. NPDC041108. Next base: position 70,923 of record NZ_JBVIYK010000005.1, read on the forward strand.
TCCCGGTGTCCGTCCGGCCGTCGCCGGTGATCGTGCGCACGGCCTCGTCGAGGAGGCGGCCGGGGAGCGGGAACAACCGGCCGGCCTCCCCGGCCAGCTGGGCCGCCTTGCCGCGGTCCAGCTCGATCAGTCCGGTCAGCGGCAGGAACAGACAGATCTCCAGGCAGGCCAGCGCGTAGCGGTCGATGTCGAAACCGGTGGCGGTGCGCGGGGCGTGGAAGCCGGGGGCCGCGAGGACCTGGTGCCGGGCGTGTGCCACGTCCGACGCGCCCTCGAAGTCGATCAGGACCACCGTGTCGTCGGGGCGGACCATGACGTTGAAGGTGTGCACGTCACCGATGACGATGCCCCGCTCATGGACCGCCGCGACGGCGTCCCGCACCCGCCGGAACACGTCCAGCGCCCAGGTGGTGTAGTCGGCGAAGGCGGCCGGGTCCGGGTCCAGCGCGGCGAGCGGGCTGCGCTCGACGATCAGCTGGTGCAGGGGCTTTCCCTCGATGAGGTCCTCGACGACGAAGTGGTGGCCGCCGAGCTCGAAGTGGTCGCGGAGCGCGGGCACGCAGGCCAGTCCGCGCAGCCGTTCCAGGGCCTCCCGCTCACGCCGCAGCCGGGTGACGGCGTCCGCGCCGTCCGGGGTCAGTCCCGCGTGGGGCCGGGCCTCCTTGAGGACGACACGGTCCTCGGTACGCCTGTCCACCCCGGCGTACAGCCCGCCGCCGTTGGAGAAGTGCAGTGCCCTGTCGATGCGGTAGGGCAGGTCGGCGACAGTGGTCCGGCGGCTCGCGGCGAGGTGGGGTTCGAGGAAGCCGGGCAGCTCCACCCACTCCGGCAGCCGGAAGACGGGGCCGCGCACGTCGGGCACCAGACGTCCCGAGGGGTCCGCCACCGCTTGCTCCACCACCCCGTCGGCCGACACGCAGTAGCGGTCGGCGAAGGCGCCGTACCTGACGTGGAGCGGGCCGTCGCGCCAGCGCAGATCACTGAGTATGTACGGTCCGGGACGGCCGTCGAGGATGTCGCCCAGTTCGGTGAGGACGCGCTCGCACTCGGCCTCGTCCGTCGGGTACACGGTCACGAACTTCCCGCTGGAACCGCGGTGCGCGTATTTGGCGTTGGCGAGGAACAGGGTCTCCAGGCCGGGGAGGAACTTGAACGCGATACGGCGCGGTACGCAGTAGTCCCACACCTCGTCCAGGACGGTCTGGGCGTTGTCCAGGCAGGCCGAGACGTGGATCTTCCAGCCCTGCGGGGGGAGACGTATGCCCACGGGACGCAGGGCAAGCCACTCGCCGATCTTCTCGCGCTGCCACGATCCGGGGACGGGGGCTCCCGTCTGCCGGAACCGGCCGTGTGTCCCGCCGTGCGAGGACGGGGCGTCATAGAAGTGCGGGTGGGTGAGGCAGTAGACCTCGTACCGCTTGTCCACGGAAGCCTCCCGATCAGGTGCCCTCCTGAGCGGTTGTCCTGGTCCGATGTCTTCCTCTCCCACCATGACAGAGCGGGGGAGCACGGACATCGTTCGTCTGTCACCGGACCCTTGTGAGATGCGCACGAACCCGACCATGCACATTGCACGGGCGGCCTGTGCGCTCGGCACGCACGGCCCGTGCACTCAGCACACCCGGCCCGTGCACTCCGCACGCTCGGGCCCGGCGTGCGCCCTCGTGGCCACTACCCCCGGGCCCGCGCGCGAGCACCACCGGAGCGCCTCGCACGGACATCGCGGTGCGACCTCGCGCGGGCACCGGCGACGACGGAACCTGTCGCATCCATTGACGTCTCTCGCGCCTCACCCTTACCTTCTGGCCGAAGTTACGCACACTGTTCGTTATTTCGGACAAGGTCGTTTCGAGCCGCTCCCGGAAGGGACTTGTCGTGTTTCCCACCCCCGCTCGCGTGCCCACCCCTCGGTGGTCGCCTCGGCGCTGGACGGCGCTGAGCGCCGCGCTGCTGGCCCTCTTCGCGTCACTCCTCGCCGTCCAGCCGGCCCCGCCCGCCGCAGCGGCCGACGGCAGGCCGTACACCAACCCGGTCAAGTCGCAGAAGGGCGCCGACCCGTGGCTGGAGTACTACAACGGCAACTACTACCTGGTGACGACCTCGTTCACCGGTGAGCTGACCATGCGGAAGTCGCCCACGCTGGCCGGGCTGAGCACCGCGCCCAGTGTGCAGGTGTGGTCGGACAGTACGAGCAGCCGCAACTGGAACATGTGGGCCCCGGAGATCCACTTCCTCGACGGCAAGTGGTACCTGTACTACTCCGCCGGGCCGCGCAACTCCGCCTGCTGCGACGACCAGCGCACGTACGTGCTGGAGAGCGCCGGGTCCGACCCGATGGGGCCGTACACCTTCAAGAACCAGCTCGCCGGATCCAACCTCAACCCGGGCGGCTGGCTGATCGACGCCAGCGTGCTCAAGCACGACAACAAGCTGTACCTGGTCGGCAGCGGTTCGGCCGGGGGCAGCAAGCAGAGCCTCGTCATCGCGCCGCTCAGCAACCCCTACACCCTCGCCTCCTCCACCTTCACCGTCATCTCCAGCCCGACGCTGAGCTGGGAGACGCAGAGCGGTGAGGTGAACGAGGGCCCCGAGCCGCTCTACCGCAACGGCCGCACCTTCCTCGTCTACTCCGCGAGCGCCTGCTGGGGCCCCGACTACAAGCTCGGTCAGCTCGAACTCACCGGTTCCGACCCGCTGCTGGCCTCCTCCTGGACGAAGAAGCAGACGCCGGTCTTCGAGCGCAGCGACGCCAACGGCGTGTACGCGCCCGGCCACAACGGCTTCTTCACCTCGCCGGACGGCACCGAGAACTGGATCGTCTACCACGCCAACGACGCCGCGAGCGACGGCTGCGACAACGGCCGTACGACCCGTGCCCAGAAGTTCACCTGGAACGCGGACGGCACGCCGAACTTCGGCACCCCGGTCGCCCTCGGCGCGACCGTCGCCGGCCCGTCCGGCGAGACGGCGACGACACCGACCGCGTACACCATCGTCAACCGCAACAGCGGCAAGTGCCTGGACGTCAACGGCGGCAGCACCGCCGACGGCGCCAACATCTTCCAGTGGACCTGCAACGGCGGGGCCAACCAGAAGTGGCGGATCGAGGACCGCGCCGACGACACCAGCCGTCTGGTCAACGTCGGCAGCGGCAAGGTCGCCGACATCGCCGACTGCGCGAGCGCCGACGGCACCGACGTGCGCCAGTGGTCCTGGCTGAACAACAACTGCCAGAAGTTCCGCATGGTCTACCTCGGCGGAGACCAGGTCCGGATCGTCAACGCCTCCACCGGCAAGGTCATGGACGTCGCCGACTGCGGCACCGCCAACGGCACCGACGTACGCCAGTGGTCCTGGCTGAACAACAACTGCCAGCAGTGGCGGCTCGTCCCCACGACCGCCTGAACCAGGAGACACCCCTACCCATGAGACAACTCTTCACCAAGGCCGCCGTGGCCGGTGCCGCGGCGCTCGCCGTGCTCACCACCATGACCACTCCCGCCCAGGCGGCCGCCCCCGCGTCCCCCGCCGTCACCTTCACCAACCCGATAGCCACCCAGCGGGCCGACCCGCACATCTTCAAGCACACCGACGGCTACTACTACTTCACGGCCACCGTCCCCGCGTACGACAAGATCGTGATGCGGCGGGCCACCACCCTCCAGGGCCTCGCCACGGCCGCGGAGACCACCATCTGGACCAAGCACGCCAGCGGTGAGATGGGCGCCCACATCTGGGCCCCGGAGATCCACTTCATCGACGGCAAGTGGTACGTCTACTTCACCGCCGGTTCCTCCAACGACATCTGGAAGATCCGCCCGTACGTCCTGGAGACCAGCGCCGCCAACCCGATCACCGGCACCTGGACGGAGAAGGGCCGCATCGCCCTCCCGCTCGACACCTTCTCGCTCGACGCGACGACCTTCACCGTCGGCGGCACCCGCTACCTGAGCTGGGCGCAGAACGACCCGGCGGTCGGTGACGGCACCAACATCTACCTGGCGAAGATGTCCAACCCCTGGACGATCCAGGGCAGTCCGGTCATGATCTCCCGGCCCACCGCCGCCTGGGAGAAGGTCGGCCACACCGTCAACGAGGGCCCGGCGGTCATCCAGCGGGGCGGCAAGGTCTTCATGACCTTCTCGGCCGCCGCCACCGACGCCAACTACTGCCTCGGCCTGCTGACCGCCTCCGACTCGGCCGACCTGATGAACCCGGCCTCCTGGGTCAAGACCCCCAACCCGGTCTTCAAGAGCAACGACCGGACCGGCCAGTACGGCCCCGGCCACAACACCTTCACCACGTCCGAGGACGGAAAGTCCGACATCCTCGTCTACCACGACCGCAACTACAAGGACATCAGCGGCGACCCGCTCAACGACCCCAACCGCCGAACCCGTTACCAGAAGCTGTACTGGAACGCCGACGGCACACCCAACTTCGGCATCCCCGTCGCCGACGGCGCGACCCCGGTCCGGCTGTCCTCGTTCAACTACCCGGGCAAGTTCATCCGGCACTGGGAGTACCGCGCCAAGCTGGAGGCCGACGTCACCAACCTGGCCGACTCGCAGTTCCGGATCGTCACCGGTCTGACGGGCAGCGGCACGGTCTCGCTGGAGTCGGCGAACTTCCCCGGCTACTACCTCCGCCACAAGAACAACGAGGTGTGGGTGGAGAAGGACGACGGCACGGCCCTCTTCGACGCCGATGCCTCCTTCTTCCAGCGGGCCGGTCTGGCCGACACCGCGGCCGGGGTCTCGTACGAGTCGTACAACTTCCCCGGCCGGTACATCCGGCACTACGAGAACCTGCTGTACACCCAGCCGGTCGGCACGGCCCTCGACCGGCAGGACGCCACGTTCTACAAGGAGTAGACCGGGAGCAGCGGTCACTCCGGCGGTGTGACCCGCACCAGGCCCGACTGGTACGCCATGACGACCAGTTGGGCCCGGTCGCGGGCCCCCAGCTTCGTCATCGCCCGGTGGACGTGGGTCCGTACCGTCAGGGGGCTCACGTACAGCTTCTCCGCGATCTCGTCGTTGGAGCTGCCCTCGGCGGCCAGGGACATCACCTCGCGTTCGCGGCTGGTGAGCGTGCCCAGCCGGTCGGGGGTGGTGAGCCGGCTGCCGGGGGCCGGGGCGGCGAGGAAGCGGGTGATGAGGGTGCGGGTGGCGGCGGGGGAGAGGAGGGTGTCGCCCGCGGCCACGGTGCGGATGCCGTCGAGGAGCAGGTCGGCGGTGACGTCCTTGCCCAGGAAGCCGCTGGCGCCGGAGCGCAGTGCCTGGGCCACGTACTCGTCGATCTCGAAGGTCGTGAGGATCAGTACGCGGGTGTCGGTCAGTTCCTCGTCGGCGCAGATCACGGACGTGGCGGTGAGCCCGTCGGTGCCGGGCATCCGGATGTCCATGAGGACCACGTCGGGGCGGTGGACGCGGACGAGGTCGACCGCCTCCTGACCGTCGGCGGCCTCGGCGACCACCTCCATGTCCGGGCAGGAGTCGACGAGAATCCGGAACGTGGCCCGCAGCAGGGCCTGGTCGTCGGCGAGCAGGACGCGAATGGTCATGGTGCTGTTCTACTTCCGCAGGTCATGGGTGGCTGCCGCGTCCGGTTCGGGGAGGGCGGGGCGGGTCCGGGCGCGGGGGCGCAGCGGGAGGTCGGTGGTGACCTCGAAGCCGCCCTCGGGACGGCGGCCGGCGCTCAGACAGCCGCCGACGGACTGGGCGCGCTCGCGCATGCCGATGAGCCCGAAGCCCCGGCCGGGTCCGGGAGGGCCGCCGGGGGCGGGCGCGCCGTCGTCGGTGACGGTGATCGTCAGACGGGACTCCTCGTACACGAGGCGGATGCGCGCCGCGTCCACCGCCGCGTGCTTGCTGACGTTGGTGAGGGCCTCCTGCACGATCCGGTAGGCGGTCAGGTCCACTCCGGGGTCGAGCGGCCCGGGGACGCCCTCCGTGGCGACGGAGACCGTGAGACCGGCGGACTCGCAGGCGCTCGTCAGCTCCGGGAGCTGGCCGAGGCCGGGGGTGGGGGCCAGCGGGGCCTCGGGGTCGTCGGGCCGGCGCAGCACCCCGACCGTGCTCTTCAGCTCGCGCAGCGCCGCCGAGGTGGTGGCGGTCAGGTCGGTGAGGATGCGGTGGGCCTGCTCCGGATCCGTACGGGTGAGGTGCGCGGCGGTGCCCGCCTGGGCGTTGGCCAGGGCCAGATGGTGGGCGACCACGTCGTGCAGGTCGCGGGCGATGCGCATCCGTTCCTCGGTGACCCGCAGACGGGCCTCCTCCTCCCGGGTGCGCTCGGCGTGCTCGGCTCGGGACTGCACCGACTTCAGATAGGCCCGCCGCGCCAGTGTGCCCCGGCCCGCGGCGAGCGGCAGCAGCAGCCAGAATGCGGGGCCGATGGTCCTGAGCACCAGCGAGAGCTGGTCCATGGAGTCGGAGAACACCGCGGCGAGCGTCATCGCCGCGATGGTGGTGCAGCCGTAGACGCGGGTGGTCCGGCGGTCGGTGAGCGAGGCCAGCCAGTACAGCGAGGCCATGATCGGCGCCAGCAGCAGGGGGGTGAGCAGATAGCCCAGCGCGACGGCGACGCCGGTGCAGACCGCGGTCACGACGAGGGTGAAGCGCGGGTAGGCGCGGTGCTTCAGCAGCGCGAGACAGGACACGCCCATGAGCGCCACACCGACCTTGTCCTGGTCCGGCGGCCTGGCGCCCGGCAGGGTGAGCGCGCTGCCGAGGGTGGCGCAGCCCATCAGCGCCAGGGCCAGGACCAGGTCGACGACGAAGTGGTGGCGGTCGGAGAACTCCTCCAGACGGTCCGTGTAACGCCGTTCCCGGCTGAGGGGACGAAGGCTCATCGGTGACTCCGGTCGGTGGACTGGGACCATCGTGGTCGACGCGGTGGGTGAACGCCCCGGGGGCCGCCCGTGTCCTTCGCCACGGGCGGCCCCGGTGGGGGGTGGGGGAGGGAGGGGAGCGGCCGGATCAGGTGCGGGTCACTTCCAGCTCGGCCGTCTCGGCCGGGGCCGGAGCCGCGTCGGCGTGACGGGTCAGCGCCTCACCCTCCACATCCACCCGCGGCAGCGCCCGGTCCAGCCACTTCGGCAGCCACCAGGCCCGGTCGCCGAGCAGGGTGAGCACGGCCGGCACGATCGCCATCCGGACGACGAACGCGTCGAACAGGACCGCCGAGGCCAGCCCGAACCCGATCATCTTGATCATGGAGTCGCTCTCGCCGATGAAGCCGGCGAACACCGCGATCATGATCAGGGCGGCGGCCACCACCACCCGGGCGCTGTGCCGGAAGCCGCTGGTGATCGCCTCGTCGGCCCGGTCGCCGTGGACGTACGCCTCCCGCATCCGCGAGACGAGGAACACCTCGTAGTCCATCGCGAGGCCGAACACGATGCCCACCAGGAAGATCGGCATCAGGCTCATGATCGGGCCGGTCTGCTCCACCCCCAGCAGCTCCGCGCCGTGACCCTGCTGGAAGACCAGGACCACCACGCCGAGCGAGGCGAGCACCGACAGCAGGAAGCCGGCGGCGGCCTTCAGCGGGACGAGCAGGGAGCGGAAGACGACCATCAGCAGGATGACGGCCAGACCCACCACGACCAGCAGATACGGGACCAGCGCGGACTGCACCTTGCCGGAGATGTCGATGTTCAGCGCGGTGGTGCCGGTGACCTCGAACGTCGCTCCCGTCTCGGACTCGATCGCGGGCCGCTCGTCGCGGATGACGGTCACCAGGTCCTTGGTCTTCTCGTCGGTCGGCGCCGTCACGGGCACCGCCGAGAAGACGGCGGTGTCGCCGGCCTCGTTGAAGCGCGCGGGGGAGACCGACACGATCCCTTCGGTGGCCCCGATCTCCTTCGCGACCTTCTCCGCGGCGCCCTTCGCGTCGTCGGCGCCCTTGGCGTCCACCACGATCGTCAGCGGCCCGTTGAAGCCGGGCCCGAAGCCCTCGGCTAGCGCGTCGTAGGCCCGCCGCTCGGTGGTGGACGTCGACTTGGCCTCGTCACCGGGCATGCCCAGCTGCAGATCGGTCATCGGGACCGCGAGGGCGCCGAGACCGACGACGCCGAGGAGCAGCACCGGCACCGGGCGGCGCAGCACGAACCGGGACCAGCGGGTGCCGCCGTTGTCCTTGGCCTCCTCCTCGATACGGCCGCTCCTGCGGGCCTTGCGCGAGAGCACGGCGTTCGGCCAGCAGCCGAGGACGGCCGGCACCAGGGTCAGCGCGATCAGTACGGCGACGACGACCGCGCCCGCGGCGGCCAGCCCCATCTTCGTCAGCATGGGGATGCCGACCACGGTCAGTCCGGCCAGCGCGATGACGACGGTGAGCCCGGCGAACACCACCGCCGAGCCGGCCGTGCCGGTGGCCAGCGCGGTCGCCTCCTCGGGCGTACGGCCCCCGGCACGCTCCTCGCGGTAGCGGGAGACGACGAACAGGGCGTAGTCGATGCCGACCGCGAGGCCCAGCATCATCGCGAGCGTGCCGGTCGTGGTGGACAGGCCGAAGGCCTCCGACAGGGCGAGGATCGTGGCCATGCTGAGGCCGACGCCGACGAGCGCGGTCAGCAGCGGCAGCCCGGCGGCGGCCAGCGAGCCGAAGGTCACCAGCAGCACGACGGCGGCGAGAGCGACACCGATGATCTCGGCCGCCCCGCCCGGACCGCCCTGCTCGGCCACCGCGGTACCGCCGGCCTCGACGGTCAGCCCGGACTTCTGGGCCTCCTGCAGCGCGTGCTCCAGGTGGGTCCTGCCGGCGTCGCTGAGCTCGGCCGCCGTGACCTTGTAGGTGACGGTCGCGTAGGCCGTCGAGCCGTCCTGGCTGACCGCCCCGGCCTGGAACGGGTCGACGGCGCTCGCCACCTGCGAGCCGTCCGCCAGATCGGCCACGGTCTCCTCGACGGCCTTCTTGTTCTCGGTGGCGGTGATCTTCTCACCGTTCGGGGCGACGAACACGACCCGGGCGGTGGCGCCGTCCGCGGTGACACCGGGGAAGCGCTGCTCCAGCAGGTCGAACGCCTTCTGGGACTCGATGCCCGGCATGGAGAACTCCTCGTCGGAGGCTCCCGGGGCCTTGAGGGCGCCGACACCGACGGCGCCCAGTACGGCCACCCACATCAGGATGACGTACCAGCGTTTGCGGAAGGCCAGCCGGCCCAGCCGATACAGGAAGGTTGCCATGAGGCGCGGGTCTCCACGTCAGAGGTCGGGGAAGAGGTCTCGGATACCCGCCCAGACTCCCGGCAGGAGCCCCCTCACGTCGTCGTGCGGCTGCCGACAATCCCCGGTACTCAGAACGCAGTACGGCACGGCCTCCGGGTCAACCCGGGGTATGACCGGGGTGACCCGGAGGCCGCTCTGCACGGTGCCTCTCCACGGAGTGCCTCTGCGTGAAGTGTCTCTGCACGGGGTTGCACGGAGTGCCTCTGCGTGAAGTGTCTCTGCACGGGGTGCCTCTACATGGAGTGCAGGGTGTCGCGGGATGCCTTGATGAAGGCCCTCAGCGCGTCCCAGAACGGCGCGTAGCAGCCGTCGAACCGCGCCACGGCACCGGTGTCGCCCTCGATCATGGCCTCGATCGCCTTGTGGAAGGGGTTCGTCGCCCGCCGGACGGTGTTGGCGAGTGCGGCGACGTCCTCGGGCCCCTCCAGCGAGACGACCCAGGTGAGGTTCCGCAGTGCGGCGTACTCGTCCCGCTGCCGTTCCCGCAGCCGCCGCAGTTCCTCGATCCGCTCCGGCCCGAACCCGTCCTCGGCGCCCCGGACCACGTCGGACACCTTCCAGTGCACGTCGTTCAGCCGCTGCGCCTGCTCCATGAACTCCGCGTACGCCGCCCGCCGCGCCGCCCGCAGCCGCTCCACGCGCTGCGCGTCCGCCGTCGTGTCCGCCTGTATCCGCGCCGCCCGCGCGGTCCCCCGGCTCGTCACCCAGCTCGCGAGGACGGCGGTGCCGGCGGTGAGCGCGGCGATCCAGAACGCGCCGTCACCCACGGCCGGGGCCCAGCGAACGTGCGGTGACCCCGTCCAGATGGGCCGTGAAGACCGCGCGGGCGTCCGGGGTGAGGGTGCGCAGGGCGACCAGGGCCGTGACGACCACGTCGCACAGCTCCGAGCCGACGTCGTCCCAGGTGTGGGTGACGCCCTTGCGGGGGTTCTGGCCGGTCACGCCGATGACCGCCTGCGCGACCTCGCCGACCTCCTCCTGCAGCTTCAGCATCCGCAGCAGCAGGCCCTCCCGGCCGCCGTGCGGTTGGTCCGCCTCCAGCCAGGCGTGCAGGCGGGAGACGGACTGCCAGAGGTGGTCGTCGGGGTCGGCGGAGTGCCGCTGCTCGCTCATGGGCGCAGCCTGTCACGCCCCTGTGACAGCGAGGGCCGGTCCGGGAAAGTGACGGCCGCCGGGCAGGGGCCGAGGCCGACGTCGGCCGTGAGAAGGGCCGCTGGGCAGGGGCCGAGGCTGTCGTCCGCCGGGAGAAGGGCAGTTGCCGGGCTCCTCAGGCTCCCCGGGCTCCTCGCGTTCCCCGGGCTCCCCGGGTTCGGGAGCGACGGGTCACTCCTCGAACAGCGCTTCCTGCTCGCCCTCCTTCTCCTTGCGCACCCGCTGGTTGCGCAGGCCCACGACCACCGCCGTGACCGCGGCCGTACCGGCCAGCGCCACCGGGACCATCCAGCCCCGGTCGAAGACATGGCGGAACGCGTGGTCGAGGGAGAGCCGGCCGGGGCCGGCGATCGCGAGACCGGCGGCGGCCAGGCCCAGGGTCGCGGCGTACTCGTAGCCACCCTCGGCGGCGAAGAACCCGTTGGGCGCGTGGATCGCGGTGGCGCCGCCCATCGCTCCCGCCGCGGCCGCACCGGCCGCGGGCGTCGCGAGGCCCAGCGCGAGCAGCGCCCCGCCGCCCGTCTCGGCCAGCCCGGCGGCGGTGGCGCTCGCCCGGCCGGGCGTGTACCCGACGGACTCCATGAAGGCGCCGGTCCCCTCGATGCCGTGTCCGCCGAACCAGCCGAACAGCTTCTGCGTGCCGTGCGCGGCGAGGACGCCGCCCGTGCCCAGCCGGAGCAGCAACAGCCCCAGATCACGTCGGTCGAACGAGGTCATGACCACTCCCGAACAGCAGAGGTACCGGCGGTACCGGCGGAGAACCCGACAGTGCGAACGTGCCTGCATCCCCCAGTGCGAACGCGCGTACGTCCCCCCGCGTATCCACCGTCGCACCGATGACACCTCCCCGACCCGCCCGCGCGCCCGTTCGGGTGGGGGTCGCCCCGTCGCGCGCCTCCGGTGGCGGGTGGCCGCCCGGGGTGTGAGGCTGGCCGCCATGACGATCGCACCCGCCAAACTCAGCGACCCGGCCGTCCGGGCCTTCGTCGCCGCGGTGAACGCCCACGACCAGAACGCCTTCTTCGCGCTCCTCACGGACGACGCGACCATGTCGGACGACGGGTCCGACCGTGACCTCACGGACTGGACCGACCGGGAGATCTTCTCCTCCCACGGCCACATGGAGGTCCAGCGCGAGTCCGCCGGCGGCCGCGCCCTGGTCGCCAACTACCGCAACGACACCTGGGGCGAGATGCGCACCGCGTGGCGCTTCACGGTGTCGGAGGACGGCCGGATCAGCCGCTTCGAGACGGGCCAGGCGTAGCGCGGAACCCGCACCGGGGGCCGGGGGCTTGTGCCGGGGGCTTGCGTTCGTGTGCGCTCCAACCCCTAACGTCCGTGGTCATGGAGACGAACACGCACACCGACCCGTACACCCGGACCCTCGGCCGCAGCGGCATCCGGGTCAGCGCCCTCGGTTTCGGCTGCTGGGCGATCGGCGGCGAGTGGCAGGCCGCCGACGGACAGCCGCTCGGCTGGGGGAAGGTGGACGACGAGGAGTCCGTACGGGCGATCCACCGCGCCCTCGACCTCGGCGTCACCTTCTTCGACACGGCCGACGCGTACGGCACCGGGCACAGTGAGCGGGTCCTCGGCCGCGCCCTCGGCAAGCGTCGCGCGGACGTCGTCGTGGCCACCAAGTGGGGCAATGTCTTCGATGCGGCCACCCGCACCCTCACCGGCCAGGACGACACCCCGGCCCACGCCCGCCGCGCCCTCACCGCCTCCCTGGACCGCCTGGGCACCGACCACGTCGACCTGTACCAGTTCCACCTCTCCGACGCCGACCCCGAGCGCGCGGCCCTGCTCCGCGACGCCTGCGAGGAGTTCGTGCGGGAGGGGCTGATCCGGGCCTACGCATGGAGCACCGACGACCCGGACCGCGCCGCCGTGTTCGCCGAAGGGCCGCACTGCGCGGCCGTGCAGCACCGGCTGAACATCCTCCAGGACGCGCCCGGACTCCTCGCGTTGTGCGAGGAGTCCGACCTGGCGAGCATCAACCGCAGCCCGCTCGCCATGGGGCTGCTCACCGGCAAGCACGCCCCGGGGCGCGCCCTGGAGGCCGGCGACATCCGCAGCACCCCGCCCGCGTGGCTGGAGGGCTTCACCGTCGGCGGAGGCGGCGACCCCGAGTGGCTCGGCCGGGTCGAGGCGCTGCGCGAGATCCTCACCACCGAGGGCCGTACGCTCGCGCAGGGTGCCCTCGCCTGGATCTGGGCCCGCAGTCCGCGGACCGTGCCCATCCCCGGTTTCCGGTCGGTCGCCCAGGCCGAGGAGAACGCGGGCGCGCTCGCGAAGGGACCGCTCACCCCGGACCAAGTGGCCGAGATCGACCGGATCCTGGGACGGTGAACGGCGCGGAAGGCCGTCGGTGAACGGCCCGGAGGGCGGTTGGTGGGGAGAGGCTGTCGACGTCGGGGAGGCACCGCCGCCCTCGACGCGCGGCCGGCCGGACCCGCCGGACACCCGCGCTCGGGCACGGCCCGTAGCAGCGGTCCGGTGGGCAGCCGCTCCGCGCTCCGGTGCTTACCCCGCGGTCCCACGCGAGGTCCGCCCCCTTCCGGAGCATGGAACGGCTGCCACCTCCCCCCTCGGGTTGGTCACGGAAGCCGCTGCCTCCAAGTGTGAAGCTCTCGTGGAGGCGAGCCCTGAGCATATGCCCGCCACGTGCCCGAATGGACCGGAGGAACAGCTTCCGTTTGTGGAAGTTGAGGACTGGAAGACCGTCCGTCGCGGCCCGGCGGGGAGGGCTCGCCGGCCTTCGGGCCGCGGACCGGGCCTCCCGGCGGTGGCTCAGCCCCGTCCGACGTACGGCATCGTCGTCGCCATCACCGTCGCGAACTGCACATTCGCCTCCAGCGGCAGCTCGGCCATGTGCCGTACCGTCCGCGCCACATCGGTCACGTCCATCACCGGCTCGGGCAGGAGCTGCCCGTTGGCCTGCAGCACACCGTTCGCCATGCGCTCGGTCATGTCCGTCGCCGCGTTGCCGATGTCGATCTGACCGACCGCGATGCCGTACGGCCGCCCGTCCAGGGAGAGGGACTTGGTCAGGCCGGTCAGCGCGTGCTTGGTCGCGGTGTAGGCCACGGAGTGCGGGCGCGGCGTGTGCGCGGAGATGGAGCCGTTGTTGATGATCCGGCCGCCTTGCGGATCCTGCTCCTTCATCTGCCGGTACGCCGCCTGCGCGCACAGGAACGCCCCGTTGAGGTTGGTGTCCACGACGTGCCGCCAGGCCGCGTAGTCCAGCTCCTCCACCGGCACCCCGCCCGGCCCGAACGTGCCCGCGTTGTTGAACAGCAGGTCCAGCCGTCCGAACCGCTCGCGCGCGGCGGCGAGGAGCGCGTCCACGTCGCCGGGCCGTGAGACGTCCGTACGGACGACCAGCGCCTTCGGGGCGGCGGTGCCCGGGCGCGCCGCTGTGCCGGCGGCGGCACCGGAATCGGTATCGACACCGGCACCGGCACCGGCACCGGCACCGGCACCGGCACCGGCCTGGGCCGCGGTCTCGGCGAGCTTCTCCTCGCGGCGGCCCGCCAGCGCCACCGACCAGCCGGCGCGCAGCAGTTCCACCGCCACGGCACGGCCGATCCCGGAGCCCGCACCCGTCACGATCGCGATCTTGGTCTCTTCAGCCTTCATGGGCTCGCAGCGTAGGGGAGGCCGTGTGTCGGGCGGCGCAGGTGAGGCCCGGAATATGGAACTCATTCGTCCGCCATCTGGGTGTTGTGTACGTGACACAAGATCGTCGAATCTGGCCACTCCACTACCGAAGCACAACTACCTTCAGAAGAGGGCCAGATGCCACTCCCCACCCATGGACCGACCCCGTCCCGCTCGTCCCACGCACCCGAACTGCGCGCCGCCGCCCGGCACTTCGACCGCCGACGCTTCCTCACCGTCACGGGGGCCGCCGCCGCGCTCGCCTTCGCCACCAACCTCCCGGCGGCCGGCGCCGCGGCCGCCGCCACGCTCGACCCCGGGCAGATCACCGAGGACCCGTTCACCCTCGGGGTGGCCTCCGGCGACCCGCTGGCCGACTCCGTGCTCCTGTGGACCCGGCTCGCCCCGGCCCCCTACCAGCCGGACGGCGGCCTGCCCGCCGAACGCGTCAGGGTCGCATGGGAACTGGCCTACGACGACAGATTCCGACGCGTCGTCAGACGCGGCACCGCCACCGCCCACCCCGAGTTCCACCACACCGTCCACGTCGAGGTCGGCTTCCTCGCCCCCGGCCGCGTCTACTACTACCGCTTCCGCGTCGGCACCTGGATCAGCGAGACCGGCCGCACCCGCACCGCCCCCGGCCACCTGACCGGCTCCACCGCGCTCAACTTCGCGGCCGTCTCCTGCCAGCGCTACGACCAGGGCTACTACACCGCCTACCGGCACCTCGCGGACGAGGACCTCGACGTCGTATTCCACCTAGGCGACTACCTCTACGAGTACGCCGTGAACTCCGTCGGCGGCGCCCGCAACTACACCGACCGCGTCCTGCCCGACGTCTTCAACCACGAGACGGTCACCCTGGAGGACTACCGCCTGCGCTACGCCCTCCACAAGACCGACCCCGACCAGCGGGCCGCCCACGCCGCGCACCCCTTCGTCGTCACCTGGGACGACCACGAGACCGAGAACAACTACGCCGGCGACAACCCCGACGGCGGCGAGCCCTCAGAGGAGTTCCTGCTGCGCCGCGCCGCCGCCTACCGGGCGTACTGGGAGAACCAGCCCCTGCGCCGCCCCCAGCGCCCCGACGGCCCCGACATGAAGCTGTACCGCCGCTTCCGGTGGGGCCGCCTCGCCCAGTTCGACATACTCGACACCCGGCAGTACCGCTCCAACCAGGCGCAGGGCGACGGCTGGCAGATCCCCGGCCCGGAGTCCGCCGACCCGGCGCGCACGATGACGGGCGCCACCCAGGAGCGCTGGCTCCTGAACGGCTGGGACCGGTCCGACGCTGTCTGGAACGTCCTCCCGCAGCAGGTCACCTTCTCCCAGCGCCGCAACGCCGTCGGTGAGGTCTACAAGGTGTCGATGGACTCCTGGGACGGCTACCGCGCCTCCCGCGAACGCCTCCTCGCCGGCGCCGAAGCCGCCGGCATAGAGAACCTCATGGTCCTCACCGGAGACGTCCACGTCGGCTACGCCTTCGACATCAAGCGCGACTTCGACGACCGCTCGTCCCGGATCGTCGGCACGGAACTCGTCGCCTCCTCCATCAGCAGCGGCGGGAACGGCTCCGACAAGCCCGCCAACTGGGACACCTACATGACCGCCAACCCCCACATGCGCTTCTACAACGGCCGCCGCGGCTACACCACCGTCACCCTCGACCGTCATTCCGCCCGCGCCGACTTCAAGGCCGTGCCGTACGTGACGACGACGGGGGCGGGGATCTCCACGGTGGCGTCCTTCGCGGTGGAGGCGGGGGTGCCGGGGCTGCAGCCGGTGTAGGTGGGGAGGGGGCGGGGGCGGGCACCGCGAACGAACCTTCGTTTTGTGCAGGGGGCGGCGGGCGGGCGGAGGTTCGGCGTTGGGGGAGGGGGCGGAACGAACCTTCGTTTTCCCTGGCGCCCACCGCCGTGACCCGGCCCCGTCACCCCGGCCCCGTCACCCTCCAGGGGAGCGAACCTTCGTTTTCGCGGCCCCCGCCCCCGCCCCACCCCCAACCCCACCTACACGAACGAACCTTCGTTCAGCCGCTCCTCGCCGGGATACCGCACCCCCACCCGCTCCCGCAGCGCGTCCAGCGTGCGCATCACGGCGAGGGTGCCGTCGAGAGGTACGAGCGGGGACTCGGTCTCGCCGGCGCGCAGGGCCCGCATGACCTCGATGGCCTCGTGGCGGAGGCTGTTGCGGGGGCCGTCGACCGGATCGGCGGTGAACGTCTGCGCCTCGCGGCCGTCACGGTGCAGGACGAACCGCTCCGGGAAGAAGAACCCGGACGGGATGTCGATGCGGCCCTCGGAACCGGTCACCGACGCGGACGTGCCCGTGCCGCCCACGATGGAGCAGTGCACCGATGCGAGGGCGCCGCTCTCCCACGAGAGCAGTGCTCCGGTCTGGAGATCGACGCCCTCGTCGGAGAGCACCGCTCTCGCCGTGACGTCCGACGGCTCCCCGAGCAGCAGCTGCGCGAACGACACCGGATACACGCCGAGGTCGAGCAGCGCGCCCCCGCCCTGCGCCGGATCCCGCAGCCGGTGCGAGGGCGGGAAGGGCCCCGCCAGCCCGAAGTCGGCCTGCACGGTGCGCACTTCACCGATCGCGCCGTCCCGCACCACCTCGACCAGCCGTCGGACCAGCGGATTGCAGTACATCCACATGGCCTCCATCAGGAACCGCCCGTGCTCCCGGGCCAGCGCGACCAGTTCCTCCGCCTCCCGCACGTTCAGCGTGAACGCCTTCTCGCACAGGACGTTGCGCCCCGCCTCCAGGCACATCCCGGCGGCGGCCCGGTGCGCCGCGTGCGGGGTGGCGACGTACACCACGTCCACGTCCGCGTCCTCGGCGAGCGCGCGCCAGTCGCCGTACGCCCTCGGTATCCCGAAGCGTTCCGCGAAGGTCTTCGCCGAGGCCTCGCTCCGTGAGGCCACCGCCACGACCTCGGCGTCCGGCAGGTCGACGAGGTCCGCCGTGAAGGCCGCGGCGATCCCCCCGGTCGCCAGGATCCCCCATCGCACACGTCCGTCGTTCGACATCGCCACCCCTGTCCTCGGCTCCGGGGCGGGTTTGTGACCCCGCCCACGTCGTACGAGCTGAGAGCATAGGTGGCGGACCGAACGGAGAGGGAGGGGCACATGCCCGAGGGGCACATACCGGGCTCGGCGGCGGCCGAGCGGAGCACGACGGCGGGGGAGCACCCGCAACCGGCCGCGGCGGCGGACCCCCGGCCGTCGACAGCGCAGCCGCCGACACCGCAGCTGTCGAAGCCGAAGCCGAAGCCGAAGCCGACATCGCAGCCGAGGCCGCAGTCGCAGCCACCGAAGCCCTCGACGGGAGCCCCCCGGCCTTCGACGGCGGCCCCCGGGCCCGCCAAGGCGACGCCCGGCTCCGCGAAGGCGACCGCCGCCCTCCGCCGTACCGGTCTCCTCGTCACCCTCATTCTCGGCGGCCTCACCGCGACGCCGCCCCTCGCGATGGACATGTACCTCCCGGCCCTGCCGGAGGTCACCACCTCCCTCCACGCCCCCGCCGCCACGGTCCAGCTCACCCTCACGGCCTGCCTCGCCGGCATGGCGCTCGGCCAGCTCCTGATCGGCCCGATGAGCGACCGGTTCGGGCGCCGCCGCCCGCTGCTCCTCGGTCTCTCCGTCTACATCGTCGCCACCGCGCTCTGCGCCCTCGCACCCACCGTCGAGGCCCTCATCGCCCTCCGCCTGGTGCAGGGCCTCGCCGGTTCGGCCGGGATCGTGATCGCCCGGGCCGTGGTCCGCGACCTGTACGACGGCGACGCGATGGCCCGCTTCTTCTCGACCCTGATGCTGGTCTCCGGCGTCGCTCCCGTCGTCGCGCCGCTGATCGGCGGACAGGTCCTCCGCGTCACGGACTGGCGGGGCGTCTTCGTCGTCCTCACGGTCATCGGCATCTCGCTCCTCGCGGTCGTCTGGACGAAGCTCCCCGAGACGCTCGCCCCCGCCGAACGCCACGGCGGCGGCGTCGGCGAGACCCTGGGCGCGATGCGCGGCCTGCTCACCGACCGGGTCTTCATGGGCTACACGCTCGCCGGCGGCTTCGCCTTCGCCGCCCTCTTCGCGTACATCAGCGCCTCGCCGTTCGTGATCCAGGAGATCTACGGCGCCTCCCCGCAGACGTTCAGCCTGCTGTTCGGAGTCAACTCCGTCGGCCTCGTCGTCGTCGGCCAGATCAACGGCAAGGTCCTGGTGGGGCGGGTGAGCCTGGACAAGGTGTTCGCGGTGGGCCTCACCGTCGTCGCCCTGTCGGCGACCGCGCTGCTGCTGATGTCCCTGGGCGTCTTCGGCGAGGTCGGCCTGGCCCCGGTCGCGGCGGCCCTGTTCGTGCTGATGTCGGCGATGGGCGTCACGCTCCCCAACACCCAGGCCCTCGCCCTGATGCGGGTGCGCCACGCGGCGGGTTCGGCGTCGGCGCTGCTGGGTACCTCGTCCTTCCTGATCGGCGCGATAGCGTCGCCCCTGGTCGGCGTCGCGGGCGAGGACACCGCCGTGCCGATGGCCGTGGTCCAACTGGCGGCGGCACTGGTGGCCGCGACCTGCTTCGTGACACTGTGCCGTCCTTGGAACAGGCGTACGAAACCGGAGGGAGCGGAGAGCTGAGCGCGCCCAGACTGCGCACGGACACCCCGGAACGGGCCGGACTGGACCCCGAGGTACTGCGCCGTCTCGTACGGGACGTGCGCGCGCTGACGGAGGGAGAACGCCCCCTGGCCCCCGGTGCCGTCGTCCTCGCCGGACGCGGCCCCGTCATCGCCGTCGAGGAGGCGGCGGGCTGGGCGGTCCGCTACGAGTCCTACGACGAACGCGCCGACCGGGGACGGGAACTCCCGCCGGACTCCCGCGTCCCGGTGACCCCGCGCACCCCCTTCGACCTGGCCTCCCTCACCAAGCTGTTCACCGCCGTGGCGGCCGTGCAGCAGCTGGAGCGCGGCACCCTCGGCATCGACGCGAAGGTGGGGGCGTACCTCCCCGACTTCACGGGCGCCGCCGAACACGGCCTCACCGTCCGCCACCTCCTCACCCACACCTCCGGACTGCGCCCCGAACTCCCGCTGTACGACTGCCCGTCGGCCGCCGCCCGGCTGACGATGCTCCGCGCGGAGGCCCCGACGGAGCCTCCCGGAACGGTCCACCTCTACTCCGACCTGAACCTCCTGCTCCTGCAGCACGTCCTGGAGCGTCTGACGGGCCGGACCCTGGACGCCCTGATCCGAGACGGCATCACACATCCGCTGGGCATGGTGTCGACGGCCTTCGGCCCCTGCCCGGCCGCCGCGGCCACGGAGGACCAGCGCCGCCCCTGGGCGAAGGCGGACCGGGGCATGGTCCGCGGCCGGGTCCACGACGAGAACGCGTGGTCCCTCGGCGGTGTGGCCGGCCACGCGGGCCTCTTCTCGACCGCCCGGGATCTGGCCGTCTTCTGCCGCACCCTGCTCGCCGGCGGCTCCTACGGCCCCGCGCGCATCCTCGGACCCGACTTCGTCGAGCTGATGTTCACCCCGCCGGGCCTCGGCTTCGCCCTCGACCAACCGTGGTTCATGGGCGAGTTGGCGGGCCGGGGCGCGGCCGGACACACCGGGTTCACGGGCACGTCCCTGGTGCTCGACCCGGCGACGGACACGTTCCTGGTCCTCCTCACCAACGCGGTCCATCCCCGCCGCCGTGATCCCGTCAACGCGGCGCGGGCGGCGGCGGGGACCCGGCTGGCGCGGGCGGTGCGGGGGAGGTGAGCCGCACGGGGGTGCGCGGGCGCCGAGGAGGCGGACGGCGGCGTCCTAGAATCGCCACGTGAACGCCCCCGCCCCCGCCTCCGCCGCCGACACCCTCCGCACCGCCCTCGCCGGCCTCCTCGACGGTCTTCCGCCCAGGTCGGCCACGCGGGCGGTGGAGCGGCTGATCGCGAACTACCGGGGGCGCACGCCGACGGACGCGCCGGTGCTCAGGGACCGGTCCGACGTGGTGGCGTACGCGGCGTACCGGATGCCCGCGACGTTCGAGGCGGTGTGTTCGGCGCTGGAGGCGTTCGCGGTGACGGTGCCGGGGTGGGTGCCCGGCAGTCATGTCGACGTCGGCGGCGGCACGGGCGCGGCGACCTGGGCGGTGAACGCGACCTGGGCGGGCGGCCGTCCGGTGACGGTGCTCGACTGGGCGGAACCGGCGCTGGCCCTCGGCCGGGAGATCGCCGCGGCGAACCCGGAGCTGAAGGCCGCCGAGTGGCAGCGCTCTCGTATCGGATCAGCGCTCACCATCGAGAGCACTGATCTCGTCACGGTCTCCTACGTCCTCGGTGAGCTGACCGCCGAGGACCGCACGGCCGTGGTGGAGGCCGCCGCCACCGCCGCCCGGGCCGTCGTGATCATCGAACCCGGCACCCCCGAGGGGTACGCCCGCGTCATCGAGGCCCGCGCCCGTCTCGTCGCCGCCGGTTTCCACATCGCCGCGCCCTGCCCGCACAGCGCCGCCTGCCCCATCGTCCCCGGCGAGGACTGGTGCCACTTCGCCGCCCGCGTCAGCCGATCCTCCCTGCACCGCCAGGTCAAGGGCGGCTCCCTGCCGTACGAGGACGAGAAGTTCGCCTACGTCGCCGCCACCCGCTTCCCCCCGGCCCCGGCCCCCGCCCGCGTGGTCCGCAAGCCCCAGATCCGCAAGGGCCAGGTCCTCCTGGACCTCTGCGAGACCGAACCCGCCCTCGCCCGCACCACGGTCACCAAGCGCCACGGCGCCCTCTACCGGGCGGCGCGTGACACGGAGTGGGGCGACGCCTGGCCGCCGCCCGGGGACGACGAACAGCCGAGCGGGGCCTGACACGGGGGCGCCCGCCGCGAAAACCGGTTGCGGCGTCCGCACCTCCTACGGCTATCTCATGGATCATGTCCACCACCCCGCAGCTGGCCGAGATCACCCCCGCCAACCTCGAAGCGGCGTTCGCCGTACGCATCCGGCCCGACCAGGAACACCTGGTGGAGCCGGTCGAGAAGTCGCTGGCCGAGGCGTACGTCCGCCCCGGTGTCGCCTGGCCCCGGCTCATCCTGGACGGTGACCGGGCCGTCGGCTTCCTGATGGCCTTCCTCGACATCGACTGGAAGGACGACGGCTCGGGCACCGACATCCGCTCCGGGCTCTGGCGGCTCAACATCGCCGCGGACGCGCAGGGCCGGGGCTACGGCCGTTTCGCCGTCGAGTCGGTCGCCGCGGAGATCCGCCGCCGCGGCGGCGACCGTCTCTTCGTCACCTGGCACCCCGGCCCCGACGGCCCGGAGGACTTCTACCTCGGCCTCGGCTTCCGCACGACGGGGGAGACCAGCGGGGGCCAGACCGTGGGGGTGCTGGAGCTGACCGGCTGACCGCCCCCGCGTCGTGTGCGGCGGGTGAGCCCCCGCACGGGCCTCACCTCTCCTGGGGTTTCTCCTGGCGTTTCTCCTGGAGCTTGCGCAACAGCTCCCGCTTCTGTGCCTGGGGGTCGTGGCCGCCGCCGACGCGGCCGTTCGCGGGACCGCCGCGCAGGGCCTTGCGGCCGAGGTTCCGGCGGGAACCGCCCACTCCCAGCATGTTGCCTGCTCCACCACGGGTCATGACAGCCTCCTCGGTTCAGACGATACGGTTCGTCTCGCCTGTGGTCACCACCATGAGGCGAGACGCACCGTCTTGTCAACCTGCTAGATTCGGAGCATGGCCAACAAGACCGCCCCTGACTCAGCCCGGCGCAGCGAGAAGTCGCGCCGCGCCATCTACGACGCCGCCCTCGCCCTCGTCGGCGAGGTCGGCTACCAGAAGACGACCATCGAGGGCATCGCGGCGCGCGCCGGCGTCGGCAAGCAGACGATCTACCGGTGGTGGTCCTCCAAGGCGGAGGTGCTGCTGGAGGCGTTCATCGATCTGAGCGCCCAGGCGGCGGAGGCCGCCGCCCGGCCCGAGGTGATCGGAGAACGGGCCGCGTACGAGATCCCGGACACCGGTGACCTCGCGGCCGACCTCAAGGCGGTCCTGCGGGCCACCGTCGACGAACTCCTCGACCCCAGGTTCGAGGTCCCCTCCCGTGCCCTGGCCGCCGAGGGAGTGGTCAACCAACAGCTCGGCACCGAGTTCGTGGCCAAGCTGCTCGAACCTCAGCTCCAGCTGTACGTGAAGCGCCTGCGCGCGGCCCAGGAGCAGGGCGCCGTCCGCCCCGACATCGACCCGCGGATCGCCCTGGAACTCTTCGTCTCCCCGCTCGCCCAGCGCTGGCTGCAGTACACGGGACCCATCTCCTACGAGTACACGGACGCGCTCGTCGACTACGCCCTGTACGGCCTCGCACCCCGCTGACCCCGGTCAACCCGCCGCCCCTGGAGGCCGCTCCCGCGCGGGTGTGATCAATCCGACCGGACGGCGGCCGCCCGGGATCCGCGGCCGGGCGGTAAATCCCGTCAAAGCGGGTGATAGTCCACCATCCCTGTCCGTGCTCGGGCATCGCCCCGCCCGCTCTGGACGCGGGCTCCGGCCGTCCCCGGCGCAGGATGGTGGGACCATGGGGACATGCTGTCCGCACCACAGCGAGGCGAGGCGATAGATGAGCGCGACGTTCGGCGGCCGGAGCGGTCGGCAGGGCAGGTTCTCCGAGTGGCTGCGCGCCCGTCGTACCAGCCGCCCGCTCGACGGGGCCGCCGACGCAGCCGGGCGTGAGGAACTGCTGCTCTCCGCAGCCGCCGCCGGACTCCCGCTCGCGCCCGCCGCGTACCCCTCGGGCTACCGGTGTTCCTGCGACCGCGTCGGCTGTCCCACCCCCGCCAGGCACCCGGTGTCCTTCGCCTGGCAGACGCAGTCGACCACCGACCGCGGCCAGATCGAGCGCTGGGCCCGGCACCAGCCGCAGGCCAACTTCGTCACCGCGACCGGCATGGTCCACGACGTGCTGGACGTACCGTTCGCCGCCGGCAGCGAGGCCCTGGAGCGGCTGCTCGCCGCCGGGATCGAGGTGGGCCCCGTCGCGGAGGCCGAGTCCGAGTCGGGCGAGGGGCGGCTGCTGTTCTTCACCCACACCCGGGGCACGCCCGAGGACGAGGACGAGTGGTGGCCCTGCGAACTGGACTGCCACCCGGAGACCATGGACGAGCACCCGGGCCTGCGCTGGCACTGCCGCGGCTCCTACGTCCTCGTACCGCCGGCCCGGCTCCCCGGTGACCTCGCCGTGCACTGGGTGCGCGGCCCCGAGCACCCGCTGCCGGACCCGCTGACCCTGCTGGAGATCCTCACCGACGCCTGCTCCCGCCACCTGGACGAGCAGCCGGACGGCGCGCACACGGCCTGGCCCTCCCGGGGCTGACCCCCGGCCCGGCGGCCGTCCGCCGCACGTCCGGCCCCGTGTCACCGGCGCCCCGCCGTCACTCGCCCTTGGCCCCCGTGAGCCCGCCCACCTGGCTCAGGAACTTCACCGGCTGGTCCGAGTTCGTCTTCGCCGGGTCGAGGACCGCCTGGTTGTTCACGAACTCCAGGGTCAGGGACTGCTTGGGCTCGCCCGTCATCAGCGCCCTGACGGCCGCGTCCCGGACGGGGATGCTCACGCCCTGCGCGGCGGTCTGCTTCTGGTAGTGCCGGGTCGTGAAGAAGACCAGCGCCCCGCCGTCCGTGGTGCGCAGGCCGACCGGCGCGTAGTCGCCGTTGGTGAGAGCCTCGTCGATGAACTGCCGTGCCAGGCCCGGCTTCGTCGCGTTCCGCCGGCGTTCGGAACGCTTCTCCGAGGTGTACGGGCCGTCCGCGAAGAGGGCGCTGTCCTCCCGCAGGTACGTGACGTACTTGTCGGGCAACTCCGCCGGGGCGACGGAGAGTTCGGGGTCGTCCGGCGTGACCGCCTGGGCGTGGCCGCTCGCGTCCTTCTTGAACTCGGGCAGGTCGGCGCGGGGCACGACCGTGAGGAAGGAGACCTCCCACAGGTCGGTCAGCCCGTCCCGGGTGAACACGAACAGCCAACGGTCCTTGGCGTTGCCCTTGTTGGCGTCGGCGTCGGCCACGAACCAGCGCGGCCAGCCCGCCTTCTTCGGGATCGTGTACGTGACGTCGGTCAGCTTCAGCGCCACATGGTTCGGGTTGCCGCCCGGGTTGAGCTCGGCGCCCGAGCGGAGCTTGCCGCCGTCGATGTCGGCGAGCGCGCCGGTGACCCGGGAGGCGTCCTGGGACTGGTCGTAGGCCTTGTCCGCCTTGTTGTACGCGGTGGTGAAGTCCTTCAGCGCCCGCGCCGCCTCCCCCTGCGTCGTCGTGGGGACGACCTCCAGGTCGCCGCGGACCACCACGCACCCGCTCGCCGTCAGCGCCAGCGCGGTCACCGCCGTGGTCAGCAGCGCACCGCGGCCGTACGACGAAAACCCGCCGGACCGGCGAAGTCCGTCGTGCCGGCGGAGTCCGCGGGACCTTCCGCCTGTACGCACCGGACGAACCTCACGAGGCCTTCGTGGGCTCGGAACCCCGAGAACCCTGCTCATCAGGAATCTTCACCTTCCCCTTCCCGGAGGCGAACCCTACCGGGGCGAGGAACAGCGCGAGCGTCGGGATCAGATAGAGGAGCCAGACCGTGACTTGGAGGACCGTCGGGTCGGGCTGGAAGTTGAAGACGCCCTTCAGGAGGGTGCCGTACCAGCTGTCCGGCGGGATCGCCCCGGTGATGTCGAACGCCTTGTCCGTCAGGCCGGGCAGGAAGTCGGCCTCCTGGAGGTCGTGGAACCCGTACGCGAGGACTCCGGCCGCGACCACGACCAGCATGCCGCCGGTCCAGGTGAAGAACCGGGCGAGGTTGATGCGCAGCGCGCCCCGGTAGAACAGCCAGCCGAGCACCACCGCCGTCGCCAGGCCCAGCAGGACGCCGACGAGCGGACCCTCGGTGCCGTCGCCCGACGCCCGCACCGACGTCCACACGAACAGCGAGGTCTCCAGGCCCTCCCGGCCCACCGCGAGGAACGCGGTCGCCACCAGCGCGCCCGTGCCCATCCGCAGGGCCGCGTCCAGCTTGCCGTGCAGGTCGGCCTTGAGATGGCGGGCGGTGCGCCGCATCCAGAAGACCATCCAGGTCACCAGGACCACGGCGAGGATCGACAGGGAGCCGCCGAGCGCCTCCTGCGCCTTGAACGTCAGCTCCTGGGAGCCGAATTCGAGGACACAGCCGAAGGCGAGGGCGAGTCCGACGGCGACGCCGATGCCGGTCCAGATGGGCTTCAGGGCGTCCCGGCGCTCCGTCTTCACCAGATAGGCGATGAGGATGCAGACGACGAGACTGGCCTCCAGGCCCTCCCGCAGACCGATCAGATAGTTCGCGAACACGGTGTCAGTCCTCCGCGGCCGATGAGGAGGAGAACAGCGCCCGGCCCCACCAGTCGTCCGCGTCCCGGACGCCCGGCGGCACCGCGAAGATCGCCGAACCCACGTGCTGGATGTACTCGTTGAGCGCGTCCGTGGCCAGGTTGCGCTGGACCGGGATGAACCCCTCGCGCACGTCGCGCTGGTAGGCGAGGAAGAACAGGCCCGCGTCCAGACGGCCGAGCCCGTCCGTGCCGTCCGTGAAGGAGTAGCCGCGCCGCAGCAGCGTGACCCCGTGGTTGGAGTCGGGGTGCGCGAGCCGTACGTGCGCGTCCGGCAGCATCGCCTTCAGGAACGGCTCGTCGCGTTCCTTCGCCTTGCCGACCGGGGCGCCCTCGCCCTTGTCGCGGCCGAAGATGTCCTCCTGCTCCTGCAGCGAGGTCCGGTCCCAGGTCTCGATGTGCATGCGGATGCGCCGGGCGACGAGATACGAACCGCCCTTCATCCAGGCCGAGTTCGCGTCGACGTCCTTCTCGCCCACCCACACGAACTTCTTCAGGCGGTCCGTCTCCGTGCCGGCGATGTTGCGGGTGCCGTCCTTGAACCCCATGAGGTTGCGTGGGGTCTGCGCCTCGGGGGTGGTCGAGGAGGTCTTGCCGAATCCGAGCTGGGACCAGCGCACCGACACCTTGCCGAAGCCGATGCGGGCGAGGTTGCGGATGGCGTGCACCGCGACCTGGGGGTCGTCCGCGCAGGCCTGTACGCACAGGTCGCCGCCGCTGCGCGCCCTGTCCAGGTTGTCGCCGGCGAACTGCGGCAGGTCGACGAGGGCCTCGGGCCGCCGCCCGGCCAGTCCGAACCGGTCGAACAGGGACGGCCCGAAGCCGACGGTCAGCGTCAGCCGCGACGGCTTGAGCCCCAGGGCCTCGCCGGTGTCGTCCGGCGGGGCCTCGGCCAGACCGCCGTACGCGCCCTCGCCGACCGCCTTCCCCGCGGTCATCCGGCGTGCGGCGGCCGTCCAGTCCTTCAGCATGGCCACGAACGCGTCGCGGTCCTCGGTCTCCACGTCGAACGCGGCGAAATGCAGCCGGTCCTGCACGGGTGTGGCGATACCGGCCTGGTGGGCGCCGTGGAAGGCGACGGCCGCCCCGGCCGCGGGGGCCGCGCCGTCGTCGCCCGGGCGGGCCACGGCGACCGCGCCGCCGGCCGCGGCGGCACCGAGCGCGAGCCCGGCACCGCCCCAGCCGATCAGCGCACGCCGCGACGGGGTACCCGGGCTCTCGGACGCGGGACGGGGCTCGGGGGATTCCTCGGTGGTCATCGTCACTTCACCACGGCGGCCGCGAGCTGCGAGAGGGGCTCGGCGAGCGCGTTCACCGCGTCCGACAGCTCCTTCTGCTCCGCCTTGCCGACCTTGTCGTAGGAGACGAAGTCGTAACCCGTCTTGTCCTTGCGGTACTTGTCGAGCAGCGTGTTCAGGGCCGCGAACTGCTGGTCGAGTTCCTTCGTCAGCTCCGGGTCGTTCTCGGCGGCGACGGACTTCAGCAGCTCGTACGACTCCTCGGCGCCCTCGACGTTGGCCTTGAAGTCGACGAGGTCGGTGTGCGAGTAGCGCTCCTCCTCGCCGGTGACCTTGCCGGTGGCGACCTCGTCGAGGAGCTCCTTGGCGCCGTTGGCCATGGAGGTCGGGGTGATCTCGGCCTTGCCGACCCGCTTCTGCCAGTCCTCCAGGTCGGTCACCAGCTGGTCGGCCAGCTCGGAGTCACGGGCGGTGAGCTTGCCGTCCTTCCACAGCGAACGCTCCAGGCGGTGCCAGCCGGTCCAGTCCTTCTCCGGGTCCTGGCCCTCCTCCAGACCGTCCTCGCGGACATCGACCTTCGGGTCGATGTCGCCGAAGGACTCGGCGACCGGCTCGGTGCGCTCCCAGCCGATACGGGAGGGGGCGTACGCCTTCTTCGCGGCCTCCACGTCGCCGTCCTTGACGGCCTCGGCGAACACCTTCACCAGTGGGATCGTCTCGTCGGCCTGGGTCTGCGCGTACTTCCGGTAGGAGGCGACGGCCTCGTCCAGACGCGGATCGCGGGCGGCGACCTTGCCGCCACCGGTGGCCTTGACGTCCTGGCGGATGCCGTCGCCCTTCATGCCCGGCTTGCAGGCGATCCGGTAGTCGCCCGCCTTCACCTCGGCGGTGACCTTCTGCTTGGTGCCGGGGCCGATGTTCTCGCGCTCGGTGACCACGCGGTCGTCGGGGAAGAGGAGATAGACCTCGGTGACCTTGGAGCCCTTGTTCTCGATGTCCAGCTCGACGTGACCGGCCGGGAACTCCTTCTTCGACACCTCGCACGTGGTGTCGGTCGCGGTCACCGCGATGGCCCCGTCCGCGCCCGCGCTGCTCTTCTCGGTGCAGCCGGTGAGAGCGGTCAGGGCCGCCGCGGTGGTGGCGGCGGTGACGACGGACAGTCTGAGGGGGCGCATTTCGGCTCCAAGGCAGTACACGGAGGACACACAGAGAAGGTGAGGTGTGCCTCAGTTATCTGAGGCTTACCTCACCAGTTGCTGTCCCTCCAGTGAAACCCTCTCCACGGGGCCGTACGAGCACGGACCGATCACGGTGACTCAAAACAGCCCCCATGGTCCGGTCAAGAGCAGGTCAAGTGGCCCATTCCTCGGTCAAGAACGCGGTTTCACGCCCAAGCGCCGACTTTCGCCCCGTTTCGGCGTGATCAGGACATCGCCGTTCCGTGGATGCGGGAACACCTCCACCGGCCGGCCGTACACCTCCGACGGCAGTGCCTCCTCGAAGACCCCGGCCTGCGGCCCCTCGGCCATGATCCGCCCGTCCCGCAGCACGGCCACCCGGTCCGCGTACGCCGCCGCGAGCCCGAGGCCGTGCGGCACGACCACCACCGCTTCCCCGGCCGGCGCCGGCGCCGCTCGGGCGCGCTCACCGCCGCTCGGCGCGGAGAAGGGCCGGGCCGCGAACCCGGTGACCTCCGTCAGCGCCATCGCCTCCGCCGCGGCGGCCCCGTCCTCGCCGTACGCCTCCGGCCCCGCGCCCGGGGCGCCCGCCCCGTCCGTACGGCCTCCTCCCCCGTCGGACCTCTCCGGCTCAACCGGCTTGTCCGTGAAGGTCACTTGGACCGCTCCTCGGTGGGGCCGGGCCGGCCCGATCGCCGTCCGGAGGTGTGGTGACCTGGTACGACCCGGGGCCCGGTTGATGTTTCAATGCCGGGGTGACCGACTTCGATGTGCTGCGGGTGTTCTGCGGACCCCGCGGCGGATACGGCAACGAACTGGGCGTCGTCCGCGAGGGCTCCGTGATGCCCGACCGCGCCGACCGTCAGGAGTTCGCCGCCAAACTCGGCTTCAGCGAGACCGTGTTCGTGGACGACCCCGAGCGCGGTGTGATCGACATCTACACCCCCTCGCTGCGCCTGCCCTTCGCCGGATACCCCTGCGTGGGCGCGGCCTGGCTGCTCGACGTGCCCGAACTGGTCACCCCGGCCGGTGTCGTCGGGGCCCGGCTGGACGGCGAGTTCAGCTGGATCGAGGCGCTGCCGGAGTGGGCCCCGCCCCGCACCTTCCGCCAGTACGCCTCCGCCGCCGAGATCGACGACCTGCGCGTACCGCCGCCCGGCGAGTGGATCTACGCCTGGGCCTGGGAGGACGAGGCGGCCGGGCGCGTCCGTGCCCGTGCCTTCCCCGGCCGGGGCGACGGCATCGACGAGGACGAGGCCACCGGCGCCGCGGCCCTGCAGCTGACCGCCCAGCTGGGCCGGGCCCTGAACATCACCCAGGGCGCGGGCTCCCAGCTGCTCACCGCCCCGCAGCCGCACGGGTGGGTGGAGGTCGGGGGCAGGGTGTTCCTGGAGCGGTAGGGCGCCCGTGGGGTCAGGGGGTGATTGCTGTCCCCGGGACGCTCACGCGCTCAACGGGAACTCGTCCCCCAGGGCGCGAAAGACCGCGGTGTTCAGCGCGAACGCCCGCTTGCACTCGCTCACGATCCGCTGCTTCTCCAGGTCGTCGGCCCGCACCCGGTCCAGCAGCTCCCGGTAGCCCCGCTTGAACGCGGCCGGGTTGGTGATCTGCTCGAAGACGTAGAACCGGACGCCGTCGCCCTTCCTGGCGAAGCCCCAGGTCTTCTCGGCCCGGTCCCGGATGATCTGCCCGCCGGAGAGGTCGCCGAGGTATCGCGTGTAGTGGTGGGCCACGTACCCGCCGGCCCACGAGCGCGCGCACTCGGCGACCCGCGCCGCGTACTCCTCCGTCGCCGGGAGCGCCGTGAGCGTCGCGCGCCAGCCGGGGCCGCGCAGATGCTCCAGGTCCCGCTCCAGCGCGGCCAGCCGCATCAGCTCGGGCTGGACGAACGGCCCGGCGACCGGGTCGGCGGCCAGCCCCGGCGCCGCGCTCTCCAGCGCCTCGTACACGAACCACAGCTGCTCGGTGTACCGCGTGTACGCCTCGACGCCGAGCTTGCCGCCCAGCATGTCGCCCATGAACGTCGTGGACTCCGCCTCGGTGTGCTGCTCGTGCGACGCGGTGCGGATGAGCGTGGAGAACGCCGTGTCCGATGCGACCGACGCGTTCATGGGGCCTCCGGTGCCTGAGTGGGGAAGACGAGAAGCTGACGCCAGTTTCTATGGTTAGGCTTACCTAAGTCAACAGGTTTCCCGACTCCCTGTCGGTAAAACGGTACCCCGAGTACGGCCGGTGCATCCGCCCAGCGAAAAGCCCGCCGCCCGGCCGGAGCCGAGGGCGGGCTGTCTCGCGGGAACCAATCGCGGCGGACTACGGCAGCGTGAGGATCTCCGCGCCCGTCTCCGTCACCACCAGCGTGTGCTCGAACTGGGCGGTGCGCTTGAGGTCCTTGGTGACGACCGTCCAGCCGTCGTCCCACATGTCGTAGTCGTACGACCCCAGCGTGAGCATCGGCTCGATCGTGAACGTCATCCCGGTCTGGATCACCGTGGTCGCGTGCGGGGAGTCGTAGTGCGGGACGATCAGGCCGGAGTGGAACGACGAGTTGATCCCGTGCCCGGTGAAGTCCCGCACGACCCCGTACCCGAACCGCTTCGCGTACGACTCGATGACCCGCCCGATGATGTTGATCTGCCGGCCGGGCCTGACGGCCTTGACGGCACGGGCGAGGGCCTCCTCGGTCCGCTCGACGAGCAGCCGCGACTCCTCGTCCACGTCTCCCACCAGGTACGTGGCGTTGTTGTCGCCGTGCACGCCGCCGATGTACGCCGTCACGTCCAGGTTGACGATGTCGCCGTCGCGCAGCACGGTCGAGTCGGGGATGCCGTGGCAGATGACCTCGTTGACCGAGGTGCACAGCGACTTGGGGAAGCCCCGGTAGCCGAGCGTCGACGGGTAGGCCCCGTGGTCGCACATGTACTCGTGCGCGACCCGGTCCAGCTCGTCCGTGGTGACCCCGGGGGCGATGTGCTTGGCCGCCTCGGCCATCGCCCGCGCCGCGATCCGGCCGGCGACGCGCATCGCCTCGACGGTCTCGGGCGTCTGCACCTCCGGCCCGGTGTACGGAGTCGGGGCGGGCTTGCCCACGTACTCGGGTCGGCGGATGTGTCCCGGGACGGTACGGGTGGGGGAGAGCTTCCCCGGTGCGAGCAGCGACTGGCCAGACATGCCAGCGAGTTTAACCAGCGGTGGTGGGGGACCATGTCGGAGACGACTGCGGAAGGGAACTCAGGTCATGCCTCTGTTCAAACGGCGTACGGCCGGCAAGCCCGGCGAGTGGTTCTACTGCCTGGAGCACAAGAAGGTCGAGGAGGGCCCCGACTGCCCCGGCAAGGACCGTATGGGCCCCTACGCCTCCCGCCAGGACGCGACCCGGGCCATGGAGACGGCCCAGGAGCGCAACGCGGAGTGGGAGAACGACCCCCGCTGGCACGACACCCCCACGACGGACTCGAACACCGACTGACCGGCCCCGGCGGCCACCGGCCATGAGGGCGGCCATCGGCGGTGCGGGCGTCGCGGGCGGTGCCGGGCGGGATCGACCGCCGGCACCGCCCCACTCGTCCCCTCGGCGCCCGGGCAGCCGCGGTGCCTCGATGCCGGTGCCTGCGCGCCGCCCCCGGACGGCGCGCACGTAAAGTCGGCCCATGACCTCTACTGACAGTGCACAGCAGCCCCCCGCGAAGGCCCCGGCCAAGGATCCCTGGGACCTGCCGGACGTGTCGGGGCTCGTCGTCGGCGTGCTCGGCGGCACCGGGCCGCAGGGCAAGGGCCTCGCGTACCGCCTCGCCAAGGCCGGCCAGAAGGTGATCATCGGATCGCGGGCCGCCGACCGCGCCCAGGGTGTCGCCGAGGAACTCGGGCACGGTGTCGAGGGCGCCGACAACGCCGAGACCGCCCGCCGCAGCGACATCGTGATCGTCGCCGTCCCGTGGGACGGACACGGCAAGACCCTCGCCTCACTGCGCGAGGAGCTGACCGGCAAGCTCGTCGTCGACTGCGTCAACCCGCTCGGCTTCGACAAGAAGGGCGCCTACGCGCTGAAGCCGGAGGAGGGCAGCGCGGCCGAGCAGGCCGCCGCCCTGCTCCCGGACTCGCGCGTCACCGCCGCCTTCCACCACCTCTCCGCCGTCCTCCTCGAAGACCCGGAGATCGACGAGATCGACACCGACGTGATGGTGCTCGGCGAGGTACGGGCCGACGTCGAGATCGTGCAGGCGCTCGCCGGCCGCATCCCCGGTATGCGCGGCATCTTCGCCGGCCGGCTGCGCAACGCCCACCAGGTCGAGTCCCTGGTCGCCAACCTGATCTCGGTGAACCGGCGCTACAAGGCCCACGCGGGCCTCCGCCTCACGGACGTGTGAGGCGACGTACGTACGCGTACGGGCATGGGGGAGACTGGACGCCGTACCACTCGTCCGACCGCCCTCCCAGGAGCCGACCCCCATGCCCCCCTCGCTCCCACCCGACCCGGCCCGGCGACTCGCCGTCTACGCCCTCGTCGTCTGTCTCCTCGCGGTCACCGCGGCCGTGGTCTCCTTCAGCCGCGGCAGCTGGCTGGGTGTGGTGTGGGTGCTGATGGCCGGCCTGTCGTCCAACATGACCTGGTACTACGTGCGGAAGGCCCGGCAGGAGCGCCGGGCGGTCACATCCCGGTGAGGCAGATGTCGCTGTCCTCGCGCCAGAAGCGGTAGAGCCAGTAGCCGCAGTCGGACAGCTGGTCCTCGATACCCAGGCCGCGCATGAACGCGTCGATCACGTCCCAGAACACCCCGTTCACCGCCGGGATCCACAGCACCGCGAACACGAGCAGCAGCCCGAAGGGCGCCAGCGGCTCCACCTGGCGGCGGATCTTGTACGACAGCCAGGGCTCGAGGACGCCGTAGCCGTCCAGGCCCGGCACCGGCAGGAAGTTCAGGATCGCCGCCGTGACCTGGAGCATCGCGAGGAAGGCGAGGGCGAACAGGAACGCCGCCGGCACGCCGTCCGTGACGCCCAGCCAGAAGGGCGCGGTGCAGACGGCCGCGAACGCGACGTTCGTCAGCGGACCCGCCGCCGAGATCAGACTGTGCTTCCAGCGGCCCTGGATCCGGCCGCGCTCGATGAACACCGCGCCACCGGGCAGACCGATCCCACCCATGATCACGAAGACGACGGGCAGCACGATGCTGAGCAGGGCGTGGGTGTACTTCAGCGGGTTCAGGGTCAGATAGCCCTTGGCGCCGATGGAGATGTCACCGCTGTGCAGGGCGGTACGGGCGTGCGCGTACTCGTGCAGACACAGCGAGACGACCCACGCCGAGGTCACGAACAGGAAGACGGCCAGGCCCGGCTGCTCGGCGAACCCGGTCCAGGTGGCCCATCCGGTGACCGCCATGACGGCCACGATCCCCACGAAGACGGGGCTGATCCTCCGGTCGCTCCGGCGGGACGCGGCGGTGGTCATGGGGCTCCTAGGACTCTCGGCGGACAAGCGATCACTCGAACGGCCTGCCCGACGGTACCGGCCGCATGCCGAAAACGTCTCGCGATCCCCTCCTGGTTCCTAGCAAGGTGGAGGACGAACGGCCGACGGTCGCGCGGGAGAGTCCGACCCGGCCCGATGTACCGGACACGCGAACCGACTCCGTAGAGACGACCGACAGAGACAATGGACCTCGTGCGCTATCGCATCCTCGGCACCACCCAGGCACTGCAGCCCGACGGCACCCCCGTTCCCGTCGGGGGCGCCCGGCTGCGCGCCCTGCTGACCGTGCTCGCGCTGCGCCGGGGGCGTACGGTGCCCGTGGCCGTGCTCGTCGAGGAGGTGTGGGCCGGCGATCCGCCCGCCGACGCGCCGGCCGCGCTGCAGGCGCTGGTCGGCCGGCTGCGCAGGGCGCTGGGCCCGGACGCGATCGCCTCACTGAACGGCGGCTACCGCCTCGCCGCGACCCCGGACGACATCGACCTCCACCGCTTCGAACGTCTCGCGGACGAGGGCGCCCGCGCGCTCGCCGACGGCGATCCGGCCAAGGCCGCCGACCTCCTCGACGACGCGCTCGCCCTCTGGCAGGGCCCTCCGCTGGCCGACCTCCCCGACCGCGCCGCCGAGGCCGCCCGCTGGGAGACCCGCCGCCTCGACGCCCACCGCACCCGTCTCACCGCCGCCCTCGCCCTGGGCCGCGCCGACTCAGCCCTCCCGGACCTCATCGCCCTCTGCGACACCCACCCCCTCGACGAACCCCTCCAGATCCTCCGCCTCCGCGCCCTGCGCGACACCGGCCGCACGGCGCAGGCGCTGGCCGCGTACGAGGAGGTACGCCGCCTGCTGGCCGACCGCCTGGGCACGAGCCCCGGGCCGGCCCTCGGCGGACTGCACGCGGAACTCCTGCGATCGGACGAACCCGCGCCCCGTCAGGGGCGCCGGGAGCGGCGCGAGAACCCTCGCGAACCCGCGCCCGGCGCCGCACCTTCCGGCCTCGGGCCGCGGACGCGCCCGGAGCCGCACCCCACCCGCCCCCCGGGCAACCTCCGCGCCCGCCTCACCTCGTTCGTCGGCCGGGACACCGACATCGACACCATCCGCCACGACCTCACCACCACCCGCCTCGTCACCCTCCTCGGCCCCGGCGGCGCGGGCAAGACCCGTCTCTCCCAGGAGGCCGGCGAGGCGGTCGCCGAAGCCATGCCGGACGGCGTCTGGCTCGCCGAACTCGCCCCCGTGGACGACCCCGCGAACGTCCCGGAGACCGTCCTGACCGCCCTGGGCGCCCGCGAGACAGTCCTGCGGGGCGCCGGAGCCGAGGAGATGCGCGTCGCGGCGGACCGCAAGGACGATCCGCTGGCCCGCCTCGCCGAACACTGCGCCGGACGCCGCATGCTGCTGATCCTCGACAACTGCGAACACGTCGTGGACGCCGCCGCCCACCTCGTCGACCACCTCCTCCAACGCTGCCCGGAGCTGACCGTCCTCGCCACCAGCCGCGAACCCCTCGGCATACCGGGGGAGTTGCTGCGCCCGGTGGAACCGCTGACGCAGCCCCACGCGCTGCGGCTGCTCGCCGACCGGGGGGCGGCCGCCCGGCCCGGCTTCACCGTCGACGCCGACCCGGAGGCCGCCGCCGAGATCTGCCGCCGCCTCGACGGACTGCCCCTCGCCATCGAGCTGGCGGCGGCCCGGCTGCGCATGCTGACACCCCGCCAGATCGCCGACCGCCTCGACGACCGCTTCCGGCTGCTCACCTCGGGCAGCCGTACCGTCCTGCCCCGGCAGCAGACCCTGCGCGCGGTCGTCGACTGGTCCTGGGAGCTGCTCGACGAGGACGAACGGTACGTCCTCGAGCGCCTGTCGGTGTTCGCCGGCGGCTGCGACCTGGCCGCAGCCGAGGCCGTCTGCGGACCCGCCGCGCTGGAGGCGCTCGGCTCGCTCGTCGACAAGTCCCTGGTGGTGGCGTCCCCTTCGGCGGTTCCCGCGACCGGCACGGGCGGCGAGATGCGCTACCGGCTCCTGGAGACCGTCGTCGAGTACGCGGGCGAACGGCTCGACGAGACCGGCACCCGGCCGGCCGCCGAACGGGCGCACCTCACGTACTACCGCGAACTCGTCCGCACCACCGACCCGTTGCTGCGCGGCTCCGGTCAGCGTGCCGCGATCGAGCTGCTGGAGCTGGAGTACGAGAACATCCGCACCGCCCTCAGACACGCCCTCGCCGAGCGGGACGAGCAGGAGGCGCTCTGTCTGACGCTGTCGCTGTGCTGGTACTGGCAGATGCGCGACCTGAAGACCGAGGCCCGGCACTGGTCCGCCCAGGTCAAGGAACTCGGCCCGAACCCCTTCACCGCGCCCGCGCGCCCCGTCCCGGACCTGCGGGAGCGCACCGTCGAACGCCCGCCGCCGATGAGCCCCGCCGTCCTCGACGAGGCCCGGCGCGGGGTGCACCTCGTCCATCTGGCCTGCATGGACATGGAGCTGCCCGCCTGGCAGACCGCCGAGGCCCAGGAGAAGCTGCGGGTCATCAGCGCGACCTATCGGCCGGGCCAGCCGCAGACCTGCCGCTTCCCGGGCTTCATGTGGTTCTATGCCGTCCTGCTGACCGGCGACATGGACCGGCTGCGCGCCATCCTCGACGCCAACATCGACACCTGCCGCGCCCTCGGCTTCACCTGGGAACTGGGCTCGACCCTGCAGATGCGGGCCAACATCCTCGCCAACCGTACCGACTGGGCGGGCGACGCCCCCGCGGACGCCGAGGAGTCGCTGGAGATCTTCGACCGGCTCGGGGACGCCTGGGGCGCCGCCGAGGCGCTCTCGGCGCGCGGCGAGTTCCTGGAGCGCAAGGGCGAGTTCGAGCTCGCCGCCGCGGACTTCGAGCGGGCCATCGAGTACGCCGAACGGCTCGGCGCCAACGCCCAGTTGGGCATGCTCGGCGTCCGGCTCGGCAGCGTGTACATCGAGAGCGGCGACGCGGAGCGCGGCGAGAAGATGCTGTTCGACGTGTTGGAGGCCGGGCGCCGGGCCGCCGGCGGGGCGGTGCCCGCCGCCCGGCTCTTCCTCGCGATCCGGCTCGGCCGCAGCGGGCGCACGGACGAGGCCCGCGAGCAGCTCACCCTGCTGCGCGCCGACTTCCACGCCGCGGACTTCGTGCTCTTCGCCGGGTTCGTCATCGGCGTCGAGGGCTGGCTGGAGACGATGGACGGACGGTACGAGGAGGCGCTGCGGCTGATGCGCGAGGCGCTGGACCGGAGTCTGGACCGGCTGTCCCGGATGGTCGCGCCGCACTTGCCCGCCATCCATCTCGTGACCGCGGCGATATCCGTGACGGGCGCCGACGGCGGCTCCCGCGCCCTCGACGCGGCCCGGCTCCTCGGCGCGGCCGACGCGCTGCTGCCGCCCGGCCACTTCTCCAGCCCGATGGAGGCCGAGTCCCGCGCCAGGGCCGAGGCCGTGACGCGGGCTGCGCTGGGCGACGCCGCGTACGAGCGGGCGTACGCCGAGGGCGGCGGCCTCACCCCGCAGGAGGCCGTCGCCCTCGTATGACCCTCTGCCGTACCCGTACGGCCCCGGTGGTCAGCTCTTCGTCTTGAACTTGTGGATCGCGATCGGCGCCATCACCGCCGTCAGGCCCACCGACCAGCCGAGCGTGACCAGCAGGTCGTGCGCGATCGGGCCACCGGTCATCAGCCCGCGCGCCGCGTCCGCCAGGGACGACAGCGGGTTGTAGTCGGTGAAGACCTGCAGCCAGCCCGGCATCGACTGGGTCGGCGCGAAGATCGACGATCCGAACTGCAGCGGGAACAGCACCAGGAACCCCATGGCCTGCACGGACTGGGCGTTCTTCATCGTCACGCCCAGCACCAGGAAGATCCACATCAGGGACGACCCGAAGACGACGGCCAGGCCCACTGCGCCGAACAGCCCCGGCCAGCTGGTGATGTCGAAGCCGATCAGCACCCCGACGGTCAGCAGGATGGTCGTGGCGACCAGCATGCGCAGCAGCTCGACGGAGATCTTCGCGAGGAGCACCGAGGACCGGCCGATCGGCAGGGACCGGAAGCGGTCCATGACGCCCTTCTGGAAGTCCTCGTTGAAGCCCGTGCCCACCCCCATGGCGATGTTCATGCCCATCATCGCCATCAGCCCCGGCACCACGTACTGCACGTACTGCTCCTGGCCGCCGCCCAGCGCCTGCCCGATGGAGCCGCCGAAGACGTACACGAACAGCAGGGTGAACACGATCGGCATCAGGACCGCGTCGAACATCGACTCGGGGTCCTGGCGGATCCACAGCAGGTTGCGCCGGACGAGCGCGCCGGTGTGCCGGGCGTGCGCCCGCAGCCCGATCCGGCCGTCGGCCTCGACGGTGTCACCGGTCGTGGGGACGGTGGTGGCGGCACTCATACGGCGACCTCCTCGTAGGCGGGGGACGGGGCCGTGTCCTGCGCCGCACCGGTCTTGTGGCCGGTGAGGGACAGGAACACCTCGTCCAGGCTGGGCAGTTCGGTACTGATCGAGGCGATGGTCACCCCGCGCGCGGTGATCGCGCCGACGACGGCGGTCAGCTGCTCGTCGCTGAGGATCGGCACGAGGAGGGTGCCGGTCTCGGTGTCCACGGTGGT
Organism: Streptomyces sp. NPDC041108; assembly: GCF_055592645.1. Lineage (NCBI taxonomy): Bacteria > Bacillati > Actinomycetota > Actinomycetes > Kitasatosporales > Streptomycetaceae > Streptomyces > Streptomyces sp. NPDC041108. The sequence continues at coordinate 108,841 of NZ_JBVIYK010000005.1, forward strand.
CGTGGCGAGCCCGGTGATGCCGAGGCCGTCCAGCTCCGCGGCCAGGGGCCGCAGGTGCACCGGATCGGCCGGCCGGACCCGCAGCGTGCGACCGCCGACCTGGGCCTTCAGCTCCTCGATACGGCCGCCCGCGATCACCCTGCCCTTGTCGATCACGGTCAGCTCGGAGGCGAGCTGCTCGGCCTCCTCCATGTACTGCGTGGTCAGCAGCACGGTGACACCGTCGCCGACCATGCGCTTCACCTCGGTCCACACCTCGTTCCGCGTGCGCGGGTCGAGGCCGGTCGTCGGCTCGTCCAGATACAGCACGGCCGGGCTCCCGATCATGGACGCGGCCAGGTCGAGCCGCCGCCGCATGCCGCCGGAGTACGTCGCCGCCGGGCGTCCGGCGGCGTCGGTCAGCGAGAACCGCTCCAGCAGACCGGTGGCCCGGCTCTTCGCCTCCTTGCGGGGCAGGTCGAGCAGCCGGCCGATCATGTACAGGTTCTCGAAGCCGGACAGCTTCTCGTCCACGGAGGCGTACTGTCCCGTCAGCCCGATCACGCGGCGCAGCTGCCGCGGCTGCCGCAGGACGTCGTAGCCGGCCACCGTCGCACGGCCCGCGTCGGGGGTGATCAGGGTGGACAGGCACCGTACGAGCGTCGTCTTGCCCGCGCCGTTCGGGCCGAGGACCCCCATCACGGTGCCCTCGCGCACATCCAGGTCGACACCGTCCAGCGCCCTGGTCTCGCCGTAGTGCTTGACCAGCCCCCGCACGGTCACAGCGCCCTTCGCGCCGCCGGAGTTCTTGTCGATTCGTGTCATGGGGACGACACTCCCAGCCCCCACCGACAAACCACCGACAGCCCGCCTACACGGCCGACGCTGCGCCGACACACCTGACGCTCGGGGGAGCGGGTGCGTCGGCGGGGTGCGGGCGCGGGTGCGAGTGCGTCGGCGGGGTGCGGGTGCGGTGGGTGGGGGCTGGTGCGAGTGCGGTGGGTGGGGGCTGGTCGCACCGTTTCCCGCGCCCCTGGGAGGCAGGGGCTGCGCCCCGTGCCTCCCGGGCCCGCACCCGGCGATGTCCGCTAGTGGACGGAGTGCTCCTCCTGCGGGAACGTCCCGCCCACGACGTCCTCCGCGAACGCCTTCGCCGCGTTCCCCATGACCGCCCGCAGATCGGCGTACTGCTTCACGAACTTCGGCATCCGCCCGCCGGTCAGCCCGAGCATGTCGGTCCACACGAGGACCTGCGCGTCGGTCTCGGGGCCCGCCCCGATCCCCACGGTCGGGATGTGGAGCACCCGGGTGACCTCCGCCGCCAGCTCCGCCGGAACCAGCTCCAGGACGACCGCGAACGCGCCCGCGTCCTGGACGGCCTTGGCGTCGCGCAGCAGCTGCTGTGCGGCCTCCTCACCGCGCCCCTGCACGCGGTAGCCCATCGCGTTGACGGACTGCGGGGTGAGGCCGATGTGGGCCATCACGGGGATCCCGGACTCGACCAGGAGCTCGATCTGGCGGTGCGACCGCTCCCCGCCCTCCAGCTTGACCGCGCCGACCCCGGCCTCCTTGACCATGCGGGTCGCCGAGCGCAGCGCCTGCACGGGACCCTCCTGGTAGGAGCCGAAGGGCAGGTCGCCGACGATCAGGGCGCGGCTGGTGCCCCGGACGACGGCGGCGGAGAGCATGGTCATCTCGTCGAGGGTGACGGGCACGGTCGACTCGTAGCCGAGGTGACAGTTGCCCGCGGAGTCGCCGACGAGCATGACCGGGATGCCGGCCTCGTCGAAGACGGAGGCGGTCATCGCGTCGTACGCGGTGAGCATGGGCCACTTCTCGCCGCGCTCCTTGGCGAGGGCGATGTCCCTGACGGTGATACGGCGTGTGCCCTTGCCCCCGTACAGCGCCTTGCTGCCGTCGGAGGATGTCGTCCGGGCAGCCGAAAGCTGCGTCATCGTCCAGCTCCTTCATGTCATCTCGAGGCACCCTGACGGTGTCCCCGGACCACATCCATGGTGGCACTTCGGCAGGAGGAGGGCTAGGGCACGCACGTGTGACCGTCCCGGCATGCGGCATGTAAGAACAGGGTAAAAGATTAACGATACGAGACGGTCCCGTATCGAAATAGGTCTAGGCTCGACGACATGACTACCGCAGTCCCTGATTCCCGCATACCGGCGGCGGTGCACCGGCGCCGCTGGGTGATCCTCGGCGTGCTGATGCTGAGCCTGCTGATCGTGGTGCTCGACAACTCGATCCTCAACGTCGCCATCAAGACGATCTCCACCCCCGAGCCCACCGGTCTGGGCGCCACCCAGAGCGAGCTGGAGTGGGCGATCAACGCCTACACGCTCGTCTTCGCGGGACTGCTGTTCTCCGCGGGACTGCTCGGCGACCGGCTCGGCCGCAAGAAGGTGCTGCTCGGCGGACTCGTGGTCTTCGGCCTCGGCTCGGCGCTGGCCGCCATGTCGGGCTCCCCGGCGCAGCTGATCGTCTTCCGCGCCGTGATGGGGCTCGGCGCCGCCTTCGTGATGCCCGCCACCCTCGCCGTCCTGATGAACGTCTTCGAGCGCGACGAGCAGCCCAAGGCCATCGGCATCTGGGCGGGCGGCGTCGGTCTCGCCATCGCCATCGGCCCGATCACCGGCGGTCTCCTGCTCGACCACTTCTGGTGGGGCTCGGTCTTCCTGGTCAACGTGCCGATCGTCGCCCTCGCGCTCGGTCTGATGATCTGGCTGGTGCCCGACTCGCGCGACCCCGACCCCGGTCGTATCGACCCCGTCGGGGTGGTGCTCTCCGTCGTCGGCCTCGTCCTGCTCGTCTACGGCATCATCCGCGGCGGCCAGCTCGCCGACTTCGCCGATGTCACGGTCCTCGCCACCGTCGCGGCCGGACTCGCGGTCCTCGCCGCCTTCGTGGTGTTCGAGAAGCGCAGCGACCACCCGTCCATCGACATGTCGTTCTTCCGGAACAAGGTCTTCTCCGCGTCCATCGGCGTCATCGGCCTGGTCTTCTTCGCACTGATGGGCGTGACCTTCTTCTCCGTCTTCTACACCCAGACCGTGCGCGGCTACTCCCCGCTCCAGACCGGCCTGCTGATGCTGCCGCTGGCCGTCGCGCAGTTCGTCTTCGCGCCGCGCGCCCGTCTCGTCGTGGACCGCTTCGGCAACAGCGCGGTGTGCACGGCCGCCATGACGCTGATCGCCGGGATGCTGGCCGCGTTCGCCGTACTGGAGGCGGACACGCCGATCTGGATCCTCGAAGTCATCTTCTTCCTCATGGGCGTGGGCATGGCCCATGTGATGACCCCGCTCAGCGTCGTCATCATGCAGGCGCTGCCGCGTGAGAAGGCCGGCTCCGCCTCCGCGCTCAGCAACACCTTCCGCCAGGTCGGCGGCGCCCTCGGCATCGCCGTCCTCGGCTCGGTGCTGTCCACCGCCTACCGCGGCGGCATCGAGGGCGAGCTGCCCCCGGGCGCCCCGCACGCCGCCGCCGAGTCCATCGAGGCGACCCTCGGCCTCGCCGCCCGTCTCGGCGAGCGGGGCGAGGCCCTGGTCGGCCCGGCCCACGACGCCTTCCTGCACGCCATGCACGTGACCGCCCTGTGCGGGGCCGGGGTCGCCCTGATGGGCGCCGTGGCCATGGCGATGTTCCTGCCGGGACGGCCGAAGGGCGGCCAGGAGGACAAGGAGGAGCCCGAGTTGGCGGCCGTCGACCACTGACCCGACAATCGGTCCGGTCCCACGACACACAGAGACGGAGTCGACCTTGAGCCTCGCCGAGAGCCACGCCGCAGACGGCCGCGTCCGGGACGCGGGGCCCGTCCGCGGACGTCCCCGCAGCGAGGCCGTGGAGCGGTCCATCGTCGAAGGCGTGATGAAACTCCTCGAGGAGGGCGTGCCGCTCGCGGAGTTGTCGATCGAACGGGTCGCCCGCACCGCCGGTGTCGGCAAGGCGACCATCTACCGGCGCTGGAGCGGCAAGGAAGCGCTCTTCGTCGACGTACTGCGCGCCGCGGAACCCCCGGACCCCGTGCTGCCCGGCACCTCGATGCGCGACGACCTGGTCGTCTTCCTGGAGGCGGCACGCAGGCGCGGCCTGCTCAACCGGCCGTCGGCGATCCTGCACAACGTCATCGCCCAGATGAAGAGCAGCCCCAAGATCTGGGACGCCTACCACGCGGAGGTCGTCGCCCCCCGCCGCCGGGCCCTCGCCGAAGTCCTGCGCCGGGGCCGGGACAACGGCGAACTCCGCGCCGACGTCGACCTCGACCTCGTCGGAGACCTGGTCTTCGGCCCCATGCTCGTGCGCACCGTCATGCGCCCGGAGGCGCCGCTGCCCGAGGGTCTCGCGGAGAACATCGTCGACACCGTGCTCGAAGGGCTTCGTCCCTCTGCGAAGTGAGTCACAGCGATGTGCGCGTTTCGTTACAGACGTCGGGTCCTGACGGCCGGTTCGGAACTCCGAACAGCGAGTTGTTCGTCCTCGTCCCCGCAAGGCCGCGACGCGGCGTCGGGATCGGCGGCGATCATCCCCTAGGGTCTTTAGTCGCGGGGAAGAGTGCACGGCAGGCAGTGAGGCGACGGTATGGCGCAGGCGTACATGACGGAGACGGGCGGCGGCGACACGGGCCAGGGCCGCGAACGAAACCGGCTCCGGCGCCTGCTGGGCCGCCTCTTCGGCGGCTGGAGAGGGGACCGTCGGATCTGGCGGCGTGGCATCGTCCTCGCCGTCCTCGCGGTCCTCGTCGCACTGGTCATGGTGCTGCACGCCCAGGTCCCCAACGCCGTGGGAAACCTCGGCAGTCTGACGGAGACGTTCCTGCCCTGGCTGGGCGTCGCGATCCCGCTGCTGCTGATCCTCGCGCTGGTGCGCAGGTCGGCGACCGCGCTCGTCGCGCTCCTGGTGCCCACGGTCGTCTGGCTGAACACCTTCGGCGGACTCGTCACCAGCAAGACCGTCAGCGGCGGTGACTTCACCGTCGTGACCCACAACGTCAACGCGGACAACGCCGATCCGTCCGGCACGGCCCGCGAGGTCGCCTCCTCCGGCGCGGACGTGGTGGCCCTGGAGGAACTGACCGAGAACGCGGTGCCGGTGTACGAGAAGGCGCTGGCGGCGACGTATCCGTACCACGAGGTCGTCGGCACCGTCGGCCTGTGGAGCAAGTACCGGATGAGCGGCACCGAGCCGGTCGACATCAAGCTCGGCTGGGAGCGCGCGATGCGTTCGACGGTGGCGACGCCGGTCGGGCCGGTCGCCGTCTACGTCGCCCATCTGCCCTCGGTGCGGGTGAAGCTGGAGGCCGGGTTCACCGCCCGCCAGCGCGACAAGAGCGCCAACGCCCTCGGCGAGGCCATCGCCGACGAGCCGATCGCGCAGGTCGCCCTCCTCGGCGACCTCAACGGCACCATGAACGACCGGGCCCTGAACGCCGTCACCGCCCAGATGCGCTCCACCCAGGGCGCGGCGGGCGACGGCTTCGGCTTCAGCTGGCCCGCCTCGTTCCCGATGGCCCGCATCGACCAGATCATGGTCCGGGGCATGGAGCCGCGGGCGTCCTGGACCCTGCCGGAGACCGGCAGCGACCATCTGCCGGTGGCGGCCCGGGTGACGATCGACACGTCCGGGAGCTGACGCCGCTGGTGAGGCGGCCGCGAGGGGGAGGGGAACAGATCCCCGGTTCGAGTTTGTTCCGTAGAGGAACATACGATGAAACGGAACCCCGCCATCCCCCCGCTCTCCCCGAAAGGTCCCGCCATGCCCTTGGCCCTGCTCGCACTCGCCGTAGGCGCCTTCGGAATCGGCACGACCGAGTTCGTCATCATGGGCCTCCTCCCCGAGGTCGCGGCCGACCTCGGCATCTCGATCCCCGCCGCCGGCCACCTCGTCTCCGCCTACGCGCTGGGTGTCGTCATCGGTGCCCCGCTGCTCGCCGCGCTCACGGCCAGGCTGCCCCGCCGCAAGGTCCTGATCGGGCTGATGGTCCTCTTCGTCGTCGGCAACGCGCTGTCGGCGCTCGCCCCCGACGAGCACTGGCTGCTCGCCGCCCGCTTCCTCAGCGGTCTGCCGCACGGCGCCTTCTTCGGCGTGGGCGCGGTCGTCGCGACCGGCCTCGTCGCCCCGGAGCGCAAAGCCCGCTCGGTCTCGCTGATGTTCCTGGGCCTGACGATCGCCAACGTCGCCGGCGTACCGGTCGCGACCCTCGTGGGCCAGCACTTCGGCTGGCGGATCACCTTCCTCGGTGTCAGTGCGATCGGCCTGGCGGCCATCGCCTCCCTGGCCTTCCTGCTCCCGCGCGACCACGCCGCCGCCCCGACGGCCGGTCTGCGCGGCGAACTGGGCGCCCTGCGCTCGCTCCCCGTCTGGCTCGCCCTCGGCACGACCGTCGCCGGCTTCGGCGCGCTCTTCTCCGCCTACAGCTACATCACGCCGATGCTCACGGAGTCCGCCGGGTACGCCGGGAGCAGCGTGACCCTGCTGCTCGCGCTGTTCGGCGTGGGGGCGACCATCGGCAACCTGGCCGGAGGCCGTCTCGCCGACCACTCCCTGCGGGGCACGCTCTTCGGCGGCCTGGCCTCGCTGATCCTGATCCTCGCGCTGTTCCCGGTCCTGATGTCCGCCCGGTGGAGCGCCGCCCTGGCGGTCCTGCTCCTCGGCGTCGCCGCCTTCGCCACCGGCTCGCCCCTCCAGCTGATGGTCATGGAGAAGGCCGCCGCGGCCCCCTCCCTCGCCTCCTCCGCCAACCAGGCCGCCTTCAACCTCGCCAACGCCGGCGGCGCCTGGACCGGCGGGCTGGCCCTCTCCGCCGGCCTCGGCGCGACCGCCCCGGCGACGGTGGGCGCGGGCCTCGCACTGGTCGGCCTGGCGGTCGCGGCCGTGGCCCGCACCGTGGACGCCCGCCGCACCGCCGCACCGGCACACGCCGGCCGGAGCCACGCGCGCGTGGTGGCATCCCACGTGCCGGGCGAGCGGGAGACGGTACGCGTCTGAGCCGAGCGCGAGCGGTACGCGTCTGGGCAGAGCGTGAGCGGTACGTGTCTGACCCGAGCGCGAGCGGTACGCGTCTGGGCTGGGCGGCCGTACGCGTCTGAGGCGAGCGCGAGCGGTACGGGCCCGAGGCGAGCGGCGCGTCATCGCTCTCGCCCCCCCGCGGATGACCCGCCCCCGGCCCCGGGCTCTCCCGGGACGGGGGCCGGGCGTGTCCCCGGGCCCCGCCGACCGCGTGCGGTAATCCGCTCGCGTCCGGGCCGCCCCGGGCCTACCCTCGCGGCCATGACGGCACAGGGCACGCCCACGGGCGCACGGACCGGTCCCCCCGCTACGGACCCGGTGATCCGGTGGGAGGCCGCCGACGACCACCGAGCGGTGCGCGAGGTGCACACCCGTGCGTTCGGTGACGGCGAGCGGATTCCCGGGCTCGTGGAGGCGCTGCGCACCGCGCCGGCGGCCACGGCGCCGATGTCCTTCGTCGCCACCGTCGACGACCGGGTCGTCGGGCACGTCCTGCTGAGCGCGGCGCGGCTGGACGCGCCGCGCCGGATCGTGGACGTCCTGACCCTGTCGCCGCTGGGCGTGGTCCCCGGCCTGCAGGGACAGGGCATCGGCACCCGGCTCGTCGCACACGCCCTCGCGGCGGCCGACGGGCAGGGGGTGCCGCTGGTCTTCGTGGAGGGTTCACCGCACTACTACGGCACGCGCGGCTTCGAGGGCGCCGTCGCGGCGGGCTTCCGCCCGCCGTCGCTGCGCATTCCCGAAGCCGCGTTCCAGGTCGCCCGTCTGTCCACGCACGAGCCGTGGATGACGGGCACCTTCGTCTACGCGGAGCCGTTCTGGGCCCTCGACTGCGTCGGGCTGCGCGACCCGGCGGCCTGAGAGAGCCCCGGTCCCGCCTACGCCTGCTCGCGCCACCGGTTCGTGATCGGCAGCCGGCGGTCCTTGCCGAACCCCTTCGGGGAGATCTTCGTGCCCGGCGGGTACTGGCGCCGCTTGTACTCGGCGGTGTCGACCATGCGGAGCGTCCTGACGACCAGCTCCCGGTCGAACCCGGCGGCCACGATCGCGTCGGCGCCCTGGTCGCGGTCGACGTAGAGCTCCAGGATCGCGTCCAGGACCGGATAGTCCGGGAGGGAGTCCGTGTCGACCTGGCCGGGACGGAGTTCGGCGCTCGGCGGCTTGGAGATGGAGTTCTCCGGGATCGGCGGGGTCTGGCCCCGCTCCGCCGCCGCCCGGTTGCGCCACTCGGCGAGCCGGAAGACCGACGTCTTGTACACGTCCTTGATCGGGCCGTACGCCCCCACCGAGTCGCCGTACAGCGTCGAATACCCCACCGCCAGCTCCGACTTGTTGCCGGGCGCCAGCACGATGTGGCCCTCCTGGTTGGAGATCGCCATCAACAGCGTTCCCCGGAGCCGGGACTGGAGGTTCTCCTCCGCCAGGCCCGTCAGCTCGGTCGACGCCATATACGCGTCGAACATCGGAGCGATCGAGATGGTCCGGAAGTTGAGCCCCGTGCGGCGCGCCAGCTCCGCCGCGTCGCCCTTGGAGTGGTCCGACGAGTACTTCGACGGCATGGACACGCCGTACACGTTCTGCGCCCCCAGCGCGTCGCACGCGAGTGCCGCGACGAGCGCCGAGTCGATGCCGCCGGAGAGGCCGATCAGGACGGACCGGAAGCCGTTCTTCGCCGCGTACGCCCGCAGACCGACCACCAGCGCCGAGTACACCTCCTCGTCGTCGTCGAGGCGCTCCGCGTACCCGCCGGTCAGCTCCGGCTCGTACGCGGGCAGCGGCTCCTCGGAGATGACGAGCCGGTCGACGCGCAGCCCGTCGTCGACGACCCCGGTGACCGGTTCGGCGGCGCCCGCGGGCAGCTCCAGGTCGAGGACGACGCACCCCTCGGAGAACTGCGGCGCCCGCGCGACCACTTCGCCGTGCCGGTCCACCACGATGGAGTCGCCGTCGAACACCAGCTCGTCCTGGCCGCCGATCATCGCCAGGTAGGCGGTGGTGCAGCCGGCCTCCTGCGCGCGCTTGCGGACCAGTTCGAGGCGGGTGTCGTCCTTGTCGCGCTCGTACGGCGAGGCGTTGATGGACAGCAGCAGCCCGGCCCCGGCGGACCGGGCGGCCGGCACGCGGCCGCCGTCCTGCCAGAGGTCCTCGCAGATGGCGAGGGCGATGTCGACGCCGTGCAGCCGTACGACGGGCATGGTGTCGCCGGGCACGAAGTAGCGGAACTCGTCGAACACGCCGTAGTTGGGGAGGTGGTGCTTGGCGTAGGTGAGCGCCACCTCGCCCCGGTACAGCACCGCCCCCGCGTTGCGCGGGGCACCCGCGGGCTGGCCGTACTTCGGGGCGGCGGACTCGGAACGGTCGAGGTAGCCGAGGATCACCGGCAGCTCCCCGAAGCCCTCGTCGGCGAGCCGCGTGGCGAGCGCCCCCAGCGCGGAGCGGGAGGCCTCCACGAAGGACTGGCGCAGCGCCAGGTCCTCGACGGGATACCCGGTCAGCACCATCTCGGGGAACGCGACCAGATGCGCTCCCTGCTCGGCGGAGTGCCGGGTCCAGCGGACCACCGCCTCGGCGTTCTGGGCGATGTCGCCGACCGTCGAGTCGATCTGATTCAAAGCGAGACGAAGTTGAGGCACGGGGCCAGTGTAATCGTCAGAGCGACACTATGGGGTGTGGGGCGCCCCACGTTCGGTGCGCCCCCATGCCCCCGTGCACCGGAGCCCCGTGCCCCGGCGTTCCCGTGCACCGGCGTTCCCGCGCCCCGTGCACCGGCGTTCCCGCGCCCCCCGCACGCCGGCCGAGAGCTACCGCGGCGCGGCCCCTCGCTTCTTCAGCATCCCCGTCATCAACGAGATCTCGGACTCCTGGGCGTTGACCATGCCCTGCGCGAGCTTCTTCTCCACGCCGACCGTGCACTTGGAGACACAGCCCTGCGCCATGTGGACGCCGCCCTTGTGGTGGTCGATCATCAGCTGGAGGAAGAAGATCTCCGCCCGCTTGCCGTTGAGCTCGCCGAGCTTGTCCATCTCGGCGTCGGTGGCCATGCCCGGCATCAGCGCGCCGTCCTCGCCGGAGGCCATGCCGCCCATGCCCATCCAGGCCATCGGCTCGTCCGACGACACCTTCGGCAGACCCCACAGATCGAGCCAGCCGATCATCATGCCGCGCTGGTTGGCCTGCGTCTGCGCGATGTCGTACGCGAGCCGCCGGACCTCCTCGTCGTCCGTCCGGTCGCGCACGGTGTACGACATCTCGACGGCCTGCTGGTGATGGACGGCCATGTCCCGGGCGAACCCCGCGTCCGCGGAGTCGGCGGCGGGGGCCTTGAGCCCGGACTCGTCGCCGTCGGCGACCGCGTAGGTGATCGCTCCGGCCGCGACGAGCACCGTCGCGGCCCCGGAGGCGATCCAACCGATGTGCTTCATGCTTCCCACTGTCCCAGGCCGCTGACGCTAGGAGATGCCGTTGGTGCAGGCGGCACCCGGCTCGGGCGTCTGCTCGCCCTGGACGTAGGACTCGAAGAACTTGTCGACGTTCGGGTCCTTCGCGCCGGTCACCGTGCGCTGGTGGCCCCACGCGCTGAGCATGATCGGGTCCTTCTGGTCCTCGACCGGGCTCATCAGCGTGTACGGCGTCTTCTTCACCTTCTCCGCGAGCGCCTTCACATCGGCCTCAGGGGCCTTGCTGTTGTACGTCACCCAGACCGCCCCGTGCTCCAGGGAGTGCACGGCGTTCTCGTTCTTGACGGCCTTGTCGTAGACGTCGCCGTTGCAGTTCTGCCAGACCGGGTTGTGGTCGCCGCCCACCGGGGGCTCCATCGGGTACTTCACGCTCTTGGTGACGTGGTTCTGGGTGAGCTTGGTGCTCCAGCTCTTGACGCCGTCGGACCCGGTCTTCCACTTGCCCGTGGACTTGGAGTCGCTCGCCACGCTGCCGCTGTCGCCGGACTGCGAGCGGATCAGGACGGTCCCGCCCACCACGAGGCCGGCGACTATCAGCACGCTGGCGCCGATCGTGAGGATCCGGTTCCGGCGCTCACGGGAGCGCTCGGCACGGCGCATCGCCTCGATGCGTGCCTTGCGGTCCCCGCTGCTGTTGGTCTTGGCGGCCATGGGGTGTGTCCTTAGTGGGGGATGGGTCGGATGGGGCGGTCGGATCAGCTGATCGTAAGTTGATCCGCTCCCTCTCGTAAACGAGGGATCCCGCCTCGCATGCCGCCCGGCCGGCGCCGCGGCCCGTCCACGGAACGGCACGGGCGTTACGGATATCGGCCCGAGCAGGCAAGATGGGCGGCAGAGCGGTTGAACGGCACCGAGAGCGGTACACCCGCACGGCGGGAGGTACACCTACCGTATGCCGGGCGTTCGGCCGGAGGCCGGTCAGCCGATCAAGGTGCGCAACGCGTACGAAATGGTGTTGTGGTGGGATGCTCAGGTGCCCGACCGCCTCCCGTCGCTCGGGAGCAAGGCGGCCTGACCAGCAAGGAATGGGTGGAAGCGGAAGATGGACAAGCAGCAGGAGTTCGTGCTCCGTACGTTGGAGGAGCGCGACATCCGTTTCGTACGCCTGTGGTTCACGGACGTGCTGGGCTTCCTGAAGTCCGTCGCCGTGGCCCCCGCCGAGCTGGAACAGGCGTTTGACGAGGGCATCGGCTTCGACGGCTCGGCCATCGAGGGCTTCGCCCGGGTGTACGAGTCCGACATGATCGCCAAGCCGGACCCGTCGACCTTCCAGGTCCTGCCGTGGCGCGCGGAGGCCCCCGGCACCGCCCGGATGTTCTGCGACATCCTCATGCCCGACGGCTCCCCGTCCTTCGCCGACCCGCGCTACGTCCTCAAGCGCGCCCTGGCGAAGACCTCCGACCTGGGCTTCACCTTCTACACCCACCCCGAGATCGAGTTCTTCCTCCTGAAGGACAAGCCGACGGACGGCTCCCGCCCGACCCCGGCCGACAACTCGGGCTACTTCGACCACACCCCGCAGAACGTCGGCATGGACTTCCGCCGCCAGGCGATCACCATGCTGGAGTCCATGGGCATCTCGGTCGAGTTCTCCCACCACGAGGGCGCCCCCGGCCAGCAGGAGATCGACCTCCGCTACGCCGACGCCCTCTCCACCGCCGACAACATCATGACGTTCCGCCTGGTCATGAAGCAGGTGGCGCTGGAGCAGGGCGTCCAGGCGACGTTCATGCCGAAGCCGTTCTCCGAGTACCCCGGCTCCGGCATGCACACGCACCTCTCCCTCTTCGAGGGCGACCGCAACGCGTTCTACGAGTCGGGCGCCGAGTACCAGCTCTCCAAGGTCGGACGCTCCTTCATCGCGGGCCTGCTCAAGCACGCGGCCGAGATCGCCGCCGTGACCAACCAGTGGGTCAACTCCTACAAGCGCATCTGGGGCGGCTCCGAGCGCACCGCCGGAGCCGGCGGCGAGGCCCCCTCGTACATCTGCTGGGGCCACAACAACCGCTCCGCCCTGGTCCGCGTCCCCATGTACAAGCCCGGCAAGACCGGCTCGGCGCGGGTCGAGGTCCGCTCCCTGGACTCCGGCGCGAACCCCTACCTGGCGTACGCGATGCTCCTGGCCGCCGGCCTCAAGGGCATCGAGGAGGGCTACGAGCTGCCGCCGGGCGCCGAGGACGACGTCTGGGCCCTCTCGGACGCGGAACGCCGCGCGATGGGCATCGAGCCGCTCCCCCAGAACCTGGGCGAGGCCCTGTCCCTCATGGAGCGCAGCGACCTGGTGGCCGAGACCCTGGGCGAACACGTCTTCGACTTCTTCCTGCGCAACAAGCGCCAGGAGTGGGAGGAGTACCGCAGCGAGGTGACCGCGTTCGAGCTGCGGAAGAACCTGCCGGTGCTGTAGGCGCAGGTCGGAGCGGGTTTCCTGCTGCAGCGGCGCGTGGGGCCGACGGTCGAGGACCGTCGGCCCCACGGCATGTCGCCCGCCGGAACGCGGGCGGGCGGGCACGCTGCCGCTAGCGCTGCTCCGCCAGGTCCGCCAGTACCTGGTGCAGGGGCTCCGTGGCCCTGCGGCGGTACTCCTGGATCGCCCACCCGTTGCCGTCCGGGTCCGTGAAGTACATGAAGGTGGCGCCGTCGTCGGGGGCGTACTGGACGGGGTCCGAGACGTCGAGGCCGCGTGCGCGGAGTTCGGCGTGGGCTGCCTTGATGTCGGCGACGCAGAGCTGGAGGCCCTGGTACGCGCCGGGAGTCGGCTTGGTCCCCTGGGCCATGTCCCAGATGGCGTCGCCGAGGGCGATGGAACAGCCGGAGCCCGGGGGAGTCAGCTGGACGATCCGCATGCCCGGCATGACCTCCTGGTCGATGTCGACGTGGAAGCCGACCTTGTCCCGGTAGAAGTCCCGGGCCCGGTCGATGTCGCTGACGGGCAGCGGAATCACTTCGAGCGTGTACTGCATCCCTCGTCCTCCAAGTCGCCGTCGACGGGAGTGTCCCTGCACGACGTACGTGCCGGGTCCCCGTGCTTCTCGCGTTTTCCGGTGCTTCTCGCGTTCCCCGCGCTTCTCGCGCGGGCCTTCGTGCCCGCCGGACCGCCACCGCGTCCGGCCGAACGGCTCCCCCTCACCGAAGCCGAAAACCGTGCCGGGCGCCACCGTGAAACCATGGGCGCCCGTGTCCGTCGTCCGCCGCGGCCGGACAGCGGCGCGCCTCGGCCTCCGGCAGGGCCGGGAAGAGCGCGGCGGCCGTGGACCGCGGGCCGGGGTCACGACGCCTCCGGGGTGCCGAGGAACCGGACCAGCACGGCCGTGCCGACGGGGATCGCGAGGGCGTAGCCGACGAGGAGACCGATGCCCGGGTCGGCCGTGGCGGGCAGCGCCCGGTTCACGGCCGTGGCCGCCAGCAGCGACACCGCAGCCAGCGTCAGGAAGGCGGCCGTCAGGGCACGCCCGCGCGGCGGTCGCGCGTCCCGGTACAGCTCCGCCGACGGCTGCCACGCGGGAATGCTCAGCGTGAGCGCGAGGAGACCGGGGTCGGGCAGCCACCCGAACGGCCACCCCACCAGGGCGATGAGCCCGGCGACGACGGCACCGGCCAGTTCCAGCAGCACGGTGGACGCCACCGTCTCCGACGACACCGCCGCCCGCCACGACCGGGGTCGTGCCGCGCCCCCGCCGCCCTCGCCGCCCTCAGCGTCCTCTTCGCCCCCCACGTCGGCAGGTTAGCGGCGATCGCGGCGCATGCGGCCCCCCGGGACGGCGGAACCGGCACGGACACCGGCCGCGGTCCGCGAAGTCCCTGGTCGCCGACGAGCGGGCACCGAACCCGGCCGACGGCCGACCGGCGCTTCCGTCCGCCACTCCGGTTAGGCTCGTGCCCGTACGACCTTGATCGACGAAGTCGGGTGATCGGGTGAGCGGATGAGCGGGCTTGATCCGACGGGAGGCCGGGGATGACGGCGCCGGGGCGCAGGAGCAGCACGTTCACACGACTGCTGCGGCACGGGTTCACCGATCCGAGCGCCGCCGAGCGGCTGCTGGACAGCGAGGAGCTGTCCGGCGTACGCAACGACCCGGTGCTGCTGGACGCGCTGGGGGCGACCGCCGACCCGAACCTCGCGCTGCTGGGCCTCGTCCGGCTGCTGGAGGCGCAGCCGGACCGTACGGCGCGGCGGGCGGTGCTGGACACGCTGATAGCGGCCAAGCCGCTGCGGGACCGGCTGCTGGGGGTGCTCGGCGCGTCCGCCGCGCTCGGCGACCATCTGGCCCGGCACGCGCAGGACTGGCAGGCGCTCGTGACGTACGAGTCCCAGGATCTGCATCCGGGCGTCGAGGAGTTCGAGCAGGGGCTCGCCGAGGCCACCGACCCGGTCTCGCTGCGGGTGGCATACCGCCGCTGTCTGCTCTCCATCGCCGCCCGTGACGTCTGCGGTACGACGGACCTCGCCCAGACCGCCGCCGAACTCGCCGATCTGGCCACCGCCACCCTGCGCGCCGCCCTCGCGATCGCCCGTGCCGCCGCACCGGAGGACGCGGCGCTGTGCAGGCTCGCGGTGATCGCGATGGGCAAGTGCGGCGGCCACGAACTGAACTACGTCTCCGACGTCGACGTCATCTTCGTGGGCGAGACCGCGGACGGCGCCGACGAGCAGAAGGCGGTCCGCGCCGCCACCCGCCTCGCCTCGCACATGATGCGGATCTGCTCGGAGACGACCGTCGAGGGCAGCATCTGGCCCGTCGACGCCAATCTCCGGCCGGAGGGACGCAACGGGCCGCTCGTCCGCACGCTGAGCAGCCATCTCGCGTACTACCAACGGTGGGCGAAGACCTGGGAGTTCCAGGCGCTGCTCAAGGCCCGGCCGGTCGCGGGGGACCTCGAACTGGGCGAGGAGTACGTCAGCGCGCTCCAGCCCCTCGTCTGGCAGGCCGCCGAGCGGGACAACTTCGTCGCCGACGTGCAGCGCATGCGCCGTCGGGTCGTCGAGAACATCCCGGCCGCCGAGGTCGACCGGCAGCTCAAGCTCGGGCCGGGGGGCCTGCGGGACGTCGAGTTCGCCGTCCAGCTGCTCCAGCTCGTGCACGGGCGGGGCGACACCTCACTGCGCAGCGGGACCACGCTCGACGCGCTGGGCGCGCTGGCCGCCGGAGGATACGTGGGACGGGCCGACGCGGCCCAGCTCGACGACGCCTACCGCTTCCTGCGGTCCATGGAACACCGCATCCAGCTCTACCGGCTGCGCCGCACCCACCTCGTCCCCGAGGACGACGAGGACCTGCGGCGCATCGGCCGCTCGCTCGGCCTGCGCACCGATCCGGTCGTGGAACTGAACCGGGAGTGGCGGCGCCACGCGGCCGTCGTCCGCCGGCTGCACGAGAAACTCTTCTACCGTCCGCTCCTCGACGCCGTCGCCCAACTCGCGCCCGGCGAGATCCGGTTGAGCGCCGACGCGGCCCGCGAACGCCTCGTCGCCCTCGGGTACGCGGACCCGGCGGCCGCCCTGCGCCATCTGGAGGCCCTCGCCTCCGGCGTCTCCCGCAAGGCGGCCATCCAGCGCACGCTGCTGCCGGTCCTGCTGGGCTGGTTCGCCGACTCCGCCGACCCGGACGCCGGACTCCTCAACTTCCGCAAGGTCTCGGACGCGCTCGGCAAGACGCCCTGGTACCTGAGGCTGCTGCGCGACGAGGGGGCGGCCGCCGAGAACCTGGCCCGGGTGCTCTCCGCCGGCCGTCTCGCCCCCGACCTGCTCATGCGCGCCCCCGAGGCCGTCTCGCTCCTCGGCGACGGGGACGGGGCCGCCGGTGGCGCCGGCGGACTCGACCCCCGTACGCGCGCCCACCTGGAGCAGGAGATCCTCGCGGCCGTGAACCGCGCCGACGGCGCCCAGCAGGCGGTCACGGCCGCGCGCGGGGTCCGCCGCCGCGAACTCTTCCGTACGGCCGCCAGGGACATCGTCGGCTCCTACGGCACCGAGGAGACCCCGGCCACCGCCGACCAGGGCGCCCTCGTCGACCTCGTCGGCGGCGCGATCTCCGACCTCAATGCCGCGACCCTGGCGGGCACGCTCCGGGCCGTGGTCCGCGACCGCTGGGGCGAGACCCTCCCCACGCGCTTCGCCGTCATCGGCATGGGCCGTTTCGGCGGCCACGAACTGGGCTACGGCTCCGACGCCGACGTCCTGTTCGTCCACGAGCCGCGAGAGGGCGTCGACGAGCAGGAGGCGTCCCGCGCCGCGAACGCGGTCGTCGCCGAGATGCGCCGCCTGCTCCAGATCCCGAGCGCCGACCCGCCCCTCCTCATCGACGCGGACCTGCGCCCCGAGGGCAAGTCCGGCCCCGTCGTACGCACGTTGAAGTCGTACGAGGCCTACTACCGCCGCTGGTCGCTGGGCTGGGAGTCGCAGGCCCTGCTGCGTGCCGAACCCGTGGCCGGTGACGAGGAGCTGGGCCGCCGCTTCGTCGACCTCATCGATCCGCTGCGCTATCCGGCGGACGGACTCGGCGACGACGCGGTGCGCGAGATCCGGCGCCTGAAGGCCCGGATGGAGACGGAGCGGCTGCCGCGCGGCGCCGACCCGACCCTCCACACCAAGCTCGGCCGCGGCGGTCTGTCCGACGTGGAGTGGACCGTCCAGCTCATCCAGCTCCGGCACGCCCGCAGCGAGCCGGGCCTGCGCACGACCCGCACCCGCGAGGCCCTGGCCGCCGCGCTCGCGGCCGGGCTGGTGAGCGCCGAGGACGCGGCGACCCTGGACGAGGCATGGGTCCTGGCCACCCGCGTCCGCAACGCCGTGATGCTCGTCCGAGGCCGGGCAGGCGACACCTTCCCCTCCGACGGCCGCGAACTCGGTGCCGTGGGCCGCTACTTGGGATACGGCCCCGGACACGTGGGCGACATGCTCGACGACTACCGCCGGATCACGCGACGGGCGCGGGGCGTGGTGGAGGAGTTGTTCTACGGGGGGTGAGACGGGCGCCGTCGAAGCCGCGGTGCGCTGCGACACGTGGGGCCTCCTCAGCGGGTGGGGCCCACCACCGGATCCGGAGCCGTGGCCGCGGCACGGCCCGCACCTGCCGCCCCGGCGCGCCCCGCGACCTGGGCCGCCTTCCCCCCAGCCGGGGCCACCCCCTTGCCCCGACGCGTCAACGCCACCCCCACCAGGACCACGGCCATCCCCCCGACCACCCGGGCCCCCACCCGCTCGTCCAGGAACAGCGCGCCCAGCGTGACCGACACCACCGGCAGCAGATAGCCGACCGCCGCCGCGCTCGTCGCGCCCTCGTCCTCGATCAGGCGGTAGTTGAGGTAGAAGGTCACGCCCGTGCCGAAGACGCCCAGGACGGTGACCGCGACCACGGCGGTCGCGTCCACCCCGGCGGTGCCCGGACCGCCGGCGGGCAGGGCCAGGGCGGCCCACCCCGTCGCGGTGAGGAGCTGCGCGGCGGACACCGCCAGCGGGGCGTCGCGGCCCGTCAGGCGGCGGCCCATGTACGCGAAGGCCACCGCGTAGCTGAGGGCCGCCCCGAGCAGCGCGAGCGCGCCCCCGGTCATCAGCCCCGCACGCTGCCAGGGCGCGAAGATCAGCAGGACGCCCGTGAAGCCGAGCAGCAGTCCGGTGAGGCGGGCGGGGGAGAGGGGGCGGTCGGTGCCGAGGAGGAGGCCGAGGAGGAGGGCCCACAGCGGGGTCGTCGCGTTGAGCACACCCGCCGTGCCCGAGTCGACGGTCTGCTCGCCGATGCCGAAGAGGGCGAAGGGCAGGGCGTTGCAGAAGAAGGCCGCCACCACGAGGTGCCCCCAGGTCCGCCGGTCGCGGGGGAGGCGCTGACGCGTGACGAGGGCGAGGACGAGCAGCACCCCCGCGCCCAGCGCGCAACGCGCGACGGTGATCGCCAGCGGGGACAGCCCGTGGTGGAGGGCGAGTTTGATCCAGAGGAAGCCGGAACCCCAGAGCAGGGCGAGCACGGCCATGCGGAGTGTGGACGCGAGAGGCATGCCCCCACCATCGGACCGCCGACACATAAGGACAAGCGAAGAATGATGCACATACCTTTAAGCTGGTCTACATGCTCGATGTGCGTCGGATGCAGGTGCTCAGGACCGTGGTGACCAGCGGCTCGGTGACGGCGGCCGCGACCGCCCTCGGCTACACCCCTTCCGCGATCAGCCAGCAGGTGGCGGCGCTGGAGAAGGAGGCCGGGACAGCCCTGCTGGAGCGGGTCGGACGCGGCGTCCGGCCCACGGCGGCCGGGCTGCTGCTCACCGAGTACGCCGGCGCGATCGGCCGGCAGGTCGCGGAGGCGGAGACCGCGCTGGCCGACCTGCGGGCGGGGCGCACGGGACGGCTGGCCGTGCGGTACTTCGCCACCGCCGGCGCCGCCCTGGTCGCCCCCGCCGTCGCCCGGCTGCGTGCCGAGCATCCCGGCGTCCGGGTCGAGCTGAGGCTCATCGACCCCGACGACCCGCTCCCGGCCGTCAAGGAGGGCGGGGCCGACCTCGCCCTCGTCGTACGGCCGCGCGGCGCCGCCCCCGACGGCCTACGGCTGCTGCACCTGCTCGACGACACCTACTTCGCCGTCCTGCCCGCCGCGCACCCCCTCGCGGGCCGGACCGACCTGGCGCTGTCCGACCTCGCCGCCGAACCATGGGTCGGCAGCGAGTGGCCTGGGCCGTGTCTGGACGCGCAGCTGGAGGCGTGCGCCGAGGCCGGATTCCGGCCCCGGTTCGTCGTCGAGAGCGAGGACTACACGACCGCGCAGGGCTTCGTCGCCGCCGGACTGGGCGTCGGACTCGTCCCCGGTCTCGGCCTCGGCAACCCCCACCCGGACGTCGTCGTACGCCGCCTCACCGGCCCGGAACCCCGGCGCTCCATCCACGCGGCCGTCCGCGAGACGGCTCCGCCGCAGCCGGCCCTGACCACGTTCGTCAGGGCGCTGCGGGAGGCCGCCGACGCCTCGGGCCCACGCGGAACGGCCCCCGGCTCCGGCGCTACGCCTTGACCGGGGCCGGCTCCCTCTCCCCGGTCCCCACCGCGACCTGGCGGGGCAGCGCGTACGGCAGCGACCCGTACCAGACCCGGGCCACCGCGTAGCCGAACGCGAGGCACAGCATGCCGCCGACCGCGTCCAGCCAGAAGTGGTTGGCGGTGGCGACGATCACGACCAGCGTCAGCGTGGGGTAGAGCAGGCCCAGCACCCGCACCCACGGCACCGACGCCAGCGCGAAGATCGTCAGCCCGCACCACAGCGACCAGCCGATGTGCATCGACGGCATCGCGGCGTACTGGTTCGACATGTTCTTCAGGTCGCCGGAGGCCATCGAGCCCCAGGTCTGGTGGACGACGACCGTGTCGATGAAGTGCTCGCCGGTCATCAGCCGGGGCGGGGCCAGCGGGTAGAAGTAGTAGCCGACCAGGGCGACGGCGGTGGTGGCGAAGAGGACCAGACGGATCGCCGCGTAGCGGCCCGGATGACTACGGTAGATCCACGTGAGGACACCGAGCGTGACGACGAAGTGCAGGGTCGCGTAGTAGTAGTTCATGCCGACGATCAGCCATGTCACCGAGTTCACGGAATGGTTGATCGTCTCCTCGACCGCGATCCCCAGGTGGTGCTCCACCTTCCAGATCCAGTCGGCGTTGGCGAGGGCCTGCGTCTTCTGCTCGGGAACCGCGTTGCGGATCAGCGAGTACGTCCAGTAACTCACCGCGATCAGCAGGATCTCGAACCACAGACGCGGGCGTCGCGGAGCCCTCAGCCGCTGCAGGAACCCCCGCCCCGGCGCGTCCGTGACGGACCGCGGAGCGGCCTGCTCCCGGCCTTCCTCCAGTGTCGTCACGGTCGCCTCACCCATGGGCACAGAGTCTGCCAGATAAGCGGTACCCCACCGATCATCCTCTGGTCGGGTTCATCACGCACGTTCGTCGGGGTACAGCGGAGGCACCTCTCCTCCGTACGTATCGCGCCCACCCCCGTCTTCTCCGTCCTAGGTACGACTCCGGTCCCCAGGAGCCGAAGCGGTCGACCCCCGCACCACCAGTTCCGGCATGAACACGAACTCACTGTGCGGCGCCGGGGTCCCGCCGATCTCCTCCAGCAGCGTACGCACCGCCGCCTGCCCCATCGCCGGGACCGGCTTGCGGACGGTCGTCAGCGGGGGATCGGTGAAGGCGATCAGGGGGGAGTCGTCGAAGCCGACGACCGAGACGTCCTGCGGCACCTGGAGGCCACGCTGGCGGGCCGCCCGGATCGCGCCGAGCGCCATCATGTCGCTCGCGCACACCACCGCCGTGCAGTCCCGGTCGATGAGCGCGAGGGCCGCCGCCTGGCCGCCCTCCAGGGTGTAGAGGGAGTGCTGGACCAGCTCCGCCTCGACCGTCGCGGCCGCCAGCCCCAGCTGGTCCTGCATCGTGCGGACGAAGCCCTCGATCTTGCGCTGCACCGGCACGAAACGCTTCGGGCCGAGAGCCAGCCCTATCCGGGTGTGCCCCAGCGACACCAGATGCGTCACCGCGAGGGCCATCGCCGCCCGGTCGTCCGGCGAGATGAAGGGGGCCTGCACCTTCGGCGAGAAGCCGTCCACGAGGACGAACGGCACGCCCTGGGCTCGCAGTTGCTCGTAGCGCTGCATGTCGGCCGAGGTGTCCGCGTGCAGACCGGAGACGAAGATGATGCCGGCGACCCCGCGGTCGACGAGCATCTCGGTCAGCTCGTCCTCGGTCGAACCGCCGGGGGTCTGGGTGGCGAGGACCGGGGTGTAGCCCTGCCGGGTCAGCGCCTGGCCGATGACCTGGGCCAGGGCCGGGAATATGGGGTTCTCCAGCTCCGGGGTTATGAGGCCCACCAGTCCCGCGCTGCGCTGCCGCAGGCGTACGGGCCGTTCGTAGCCCAGGACGTCGAGGGCGGCCAGAACGGACTGGCGAGTGGTCGCGGCGACGCCCGGCTTCCCGTTCAGGACGCGGCTGACAGTCGCCTCACTGACCCCCGCCTGGGCTGCGATGTCGGCAAGCCGTGTGGTCACAGCACTGGACTGTACCGGCCGGGCCTGCGCTTGCCCACCGGCCCGGCGTCGGGTGCGGGCGGGGGTGCGGCCCGCTGCGGGCTGCTGCGTCATCGCGGTCCCTCGTGATTCTGGTCGGTGTCCGTGGGGGGCGCCCTCGCGCGGGAACGGGGTGGCTGCCGCAGCCCACGACCCGCGCTCCGCAAGGCGCCGACGGAGTGATGATTGCCCGTACGCGCGCGTCGTGGCAAGAGCTTGCAGAGTCTTTCATAGCCGCCCCAAGGCCCACTGATCGGCCCGGATGCAGGGTTGCGCGGGGGTCAGCAGCAGGTCACGACGGAGTAACCATCACCGGTTCTTGCACTTTTTTGCAGCAAGGTCTTTCGTCCGGCTTACATCGCTGTTACGTTCGGCCACGCCCGGCGGCGGCAACGGCGCGCCGGCACTCGGCGGGGACGGCAGACGGGGCCCTCCCTCCCGGCACACGGGCTTTCACCCTCAAGGAGATCTCATGCGGCGTGGCATAGCGGCCACCGCGCTGGCGGCGTCGATCGCCCTCACGGCGACGGCCTGCGGCGGAAGCGACAGCGGCGACTCGGCCGGCGGTCCGGTCACCATCACCTGGTGGGACACCTCCAACGCCACCAATGAGGCACCGACGTACAAGGCCTTGGTCAAGGAGTTCGAGGCCGCCCACAAGGACATCAAGGTCAAGTACGTCAACGTGCCCTTCGACCAGGCGCAGAACAAGTTCGACACCGCCGCCGGTGCCACGGGCGCCCCGGACATCCTGCGCTCCGAGGTCGGCTGGACCCCCGCCTTCGCCAAGAAGGGCTTCTTCCTGCCGCTGGACGGCACCGAGGCCCTCAAGGACCAGGACAAGTTCCAGCCCAGCCTGATCAAGCAGGCCCAGTACGACGGCAAGACCTACGGCGTCCCGTTCGTCACCGACACCCTCGCGCTGGTCTACAACAAGCATCTCTTCGAGAAGGCCGGCCTCACCGAGGCCCCCAAGACCTGGGACGACCTGAAGAAGGACGCCGCCACGATCAAGGGCAAGACCGGCGTCGACGGCTACTGGGGCTCCACCCAGGCCTACTACGCCCAGTCCTTCCTCTACGGCGACGGCACCGACACCGTCGACGTCGCCGCCAAGAAGATCACCGTGAACTCCCCCGAGGCCGAGAAGGCGTACGGCACCTGGCTCGGCCTCTTCGACGGCAAGGGCCTGCACAAGGCGGACACCACCGCCGACGCCTACGCCCACATCCAGGACGCCTTCGTCAACGGCAAGGTCGCCTCGATCATCCAGGGCCCGTGGGAGATCACCAACTTCTACAAGGGCTCGGCGTTCAAGGACAAGGCCAACCTCGGCATCGCCACCGTCCCGGCCGGCACCTCCGGCAAGGCGGGCGCCCCGACCGGAGGCCACAACCTGTCGGTCTACGCCGGTTCGGACAAGGCGCACCAGGAGGCGTCGCTGAAGTTCGTCGACTTCATGACCTCGGCGAAGTCCCAGGAGACCATCGCCCTGAAGAACTCCACGCTGCCCACGCGCGACGACGCCTACACCGCCGAGGTCAAGGCCGACCCGGGCATCGCCGGCTACCAGACGGTGCTCGCCGCCGCCCGGCCGCGCCCCGAGCTGCCCGAGTACAGCTCCCTGTGGGGCCCGCTCGACACCGAGCTGCTCGCGATCGCCGGCGGCAAGGAGCCCCTCGACAAGGGCCTCGGCAACGCGGAGACCGCGATCGCCAAGCTGGTCCCGGACTTCAGCAAGTGACCCCGGGTGGCCGCCGCGTCCCGCCCCGGTGCTCCGGGGACGGAACACGGCGGCCACCGGCCGGCCCCCACAGCCCAGCCCCGAGCGGCCCAGCCCCTGATCTTCCAGAAGGTGTCGAACGATGACAGTCGCCATCGACCGTGCGACCGGCAAGCGCCGAGGCGGACCGGGCGGGCGCCCGGGCCGGCTGACGCGTCTGAGGCAGTCGTACCAGCGGTACTGGTACGCGTACGCGATGATCGCCCCGGTGGTCGTCGTGCTCGGCGTCCTGGTGCTGTATCCGCTGGTCCGCGGCTTCTACCTCACCCTCACCAACGCCAACAGCCTCAACTCGGCGCGCACGATCGGCGTCAACCGCATCGAGGCCACCTACGAGTTCATCGGCTTCGACAACTACGCCGACATCCTGTGGGGACCGACCTCCTACGACCGCTTCTGGTCGCACTTCGTCTGGACGATCGTCTGGACGGCCCTGTGCGTCGCCCTGCACTACCTCATCGGCCTCGGCCTCGCGCTGCTGCTCAACCAGAAGCTGCGCGGCCGCACCCTCTACCGGCTGATCCTGGTCCTGCCGTGGGCCGTCCCCACCTTCGTCACCGTGTTCGGCTGGCGGTTCATGCTCGCCGACGGCGGTGTCATCAACGCCGGCCTCGAAGCACTGCACCTGCCGGCGCCGCTGTGGCTGGAGGACACCTTCTGGCAGCGGTTCGCCGCGATCATGGTCAACACCTGGTGCGGCGTGCCGTTCATGATGGTCTCGCTGCTCGGCGGACTGCAGTCCATCGACTCGACCCTGTACGAGGCCGCCGAGATGGACGGCGCGAGCGCCTGGCAGCGCTTCCGCCACGTCACCCTGCCGGGCCTGCGCTCCGTCAGCTCCACCGTCGTCCTCCTCGGCGTCATCTGGACGTTCAACCAGTTCGCCGTCATCTTCCTGCTGTTCGGCGACACCGCGCCCGAGGCGCAGATCCTCGTGACCTGGGCGTACTACCTCGGCTTCGGGCAGCAGCCGCGTGACTTCGCGCAGTCGGCGGCCTACGGCATCCTGCTGCTGGCCATCCTGATCGTCTTCACCTCCGTCTACCGCCGCTGGCTGAACCGCGATGAGCAGCAGCTCGCGATCTGAGGCAGGAGCCCCCATGAGCACCACGACCGTCACCACCGAGGCTCACGCGGACTCCCCGTCGGCGCGAGCCGCCAGGAACGCGCCCCCGCGCCGCACCCGCCGCCGCGGTGAGAACAGCCCCGCCGGCACCCTCGCCTCCCACACGATCCTCGTACTGGCGAGCCTGGCCGCGCTGTTCCCGATCGCCTGGCTGGTCTTCCTGTCCCTCGGCCCGGACAAGGACGATTACCTGCATCCCGGGCGCATCTTCGGCAAAATGACGTTCGCCAACTATTCGTACGTGCTCCAGGAGACACCGTTCTTCGACTGGCTCGTCAGCACCCTCGTCGTCTCGCTCGGCACCACCGTCATCGGGGTGCTGATCGCGGCGACCACGGGCTACGCCGTCTCCCGCATGCGCTTCCCGGGCTACCGGAAGTTCATGTGGGTGCTCCTGGTCACGCAGATGTTCCCGGTGGCCGTGCTGATGGTGCCGATGTACGAGATCCTCTCGGAACTGAAGCTCATCGACAGCTACCTCGGCCTCGTCCTCGTCTACTGTTCGACGGCCGTGCCGTACTGCGCCTGGCTGCTCAAGGGCTACTTCGACACGATCCCGTTCGAGATCGACGAGGCCGGACGCGTCGACGGGCTGAGCCCCTTCGGCACGTTCGCGCGGCTGATCCTGCCGCTCGCCAAACCGGGCCTCGCGGTCGCCGCCTTCTACAGCTTCATCACCGCGTTCGGGGAGGTCGCCTTCGCCTCGACGTTCATGCTGTCCGACACGAAGTACACCTTCGCCGTCGGCCTGCAGAGCTTCGTCAGCGAACACGACGCGCAGCGCAACCTGATGGCCGCCACCGCGGTACTGGTCGCGATCCCCGTCTCCGCGTTCTTCTACCTCGTGCAGAAGAACCTGGTGACCGGCCTGACCGCGGGCGGCACCAAGGGGTGAGACCCC
This sequence comes from Streptomyces sp. NPDC041108, assembly GCF_055592645.1. Lineage (NCBI taxonomy): Bacteria > Bacillati > Actinomycetota > Actinomycetes > Kitasatosporales > Streptomycetaceae > Streptomyces > Streptomyces sp. NPDC041108. Next base: position 134,133 of record NZ_JBVIYK010000005.1, read on the forward strand.
CTCCCGGGAACCCGGGGCGGCCGTGGTGTCCATCCGACCCCGCTGACACCGCGGCCGCCTCGTCACCCGGACCGAGACCCCCGACGACCCTCGTTCGACGACCGCACCTCCGTTACACACCAAGGACGTCATGAGCCAGCACTCCTCTGCCGACCCGGCCGACAACTCCGCGCTCGCCACCGTCGCCGCCCGCCCCGACTGGTGGCGCGACGCGGTGATCTACCAGGTCTATCCGCGCAGCTTCGCCGACAGCAACGGTGACGGCATGGGCGACCTGGAGGGCGTACGCTCCCGGCTCCCGTACCTGCGTGACCTGGGCGTCGACGCCGTGTGGCTCAGCCCCTTCTACGCCTCCCCCCAGGCCGACGCCGGCTACGACGTGGCCGACTACCGTGCGGTGGACCCGATGTTCGGGTCCCTGCTGGACGCGGACGCCCTGATCCGCGACGCCCACGAACTGGGCCTGCGCATCATCGTCGACCTGGTCCCCAACCACTCCTCCGACCAGCACGAGTGGTTCAGGCGGGCGGTCGCCGAGGGGCCGGGCTCGCCGCTGCGCGACCGCTACCACTTCCGTGAGGGCAAGGGCGCCTCCGGCGAACTCCCCCCGAACGACTGGGAGTCCATCTTCGGTGGCCCGGCGTGGACGCGGGTGACGGAGCCGGACGGCACGCCGGGCGCCTGGTACCTGCACCTGTTCGCCCCGGAGCAGCCCGACTTCAACTGGGACCACCCGGCGGTCGGCGACGAGTTCCGTTCCGTGCTGCGCTTCTGGCTCGACATGGGCGTGGACGGCTTCCGTGTCGACGTGGCCCACGGCCTGGTGAAGGCCGACGGCCTCCCCGACCTCGGCGCCCACGACCAGCTGAAACTGCTGGGCAACGATGTCATGCCGTTCTTCGACCAGGACGGCGTCCACGCGATCTACCGCGAATGGCGCCTGGTGCTGGACGAGTACGCCGGGGAGCGCATCTTCGTGGCGGAGGCATGGACCCCCACGGTCGAACGCACCGCGAACTACGTCCGCCCGGACGAGCTCCACCAGGCATTCAACTTCCAGTACCTGGCCACGTACTGGGACGCGGCGGAGCTGAAGACCGTCGTCGACCGCACCCTGGACGCGATGCGCCCCGTGAACGCGCCCGCCACCTGGGTCCTGTCCAACCACGACGTGACCCGCCACACGACCCGCTTCGCCAACGAACCGGGCCTCGGCACGCAGATCCGTCTCGCGGGCGACCGTGCGCTGGGCCTGCGCCGGGCGCGCGCCGCCTCGCTGCTGATGCTGGCGCTTCCCGGCTCGGCCTACGTCTACCAGGGCGAGGAACTGGGCCTGCCCGACGTCGTCGACCTCCCGGACGAGGTCCGCCAGGACCCGGCGTACTTCCGGGGCGCAGGCCAGGACGGCTTCCGCGACGGCTGCCGCGTCCCGATCCCGTGGACCCGGTCCGGCTCGTCGTACGGCTTCGGTGACGGCGGCTCCTGGCTGCCGCAGCCCGCCGAGTGGCGCGACCTCAGCGTCGAGGCCCAGAGGGGCGCGGCGGACTCGACCCTGGAGCTGTACCGCACCGCCCTGTCCGTCCGCCGGCGGGAGCCCGGTCTCGGCGCGGGCGACTCGGTCGAGTGGCTGAAGGCGCCCGAGGGTGTCCTGGCCTTCCGCCGGGGCGACTTCGTGTGCGTCGCGAACACCACGGGAGAAGCGGTCACGATCCCGGCGTACGGCCGTGTCCTGCTCGCCACCGCCGAGGTGGCCGTGGCCGGGGACGAGGCGAAGCTGCCGGGCGACACGACGGTCTGGTGGACCACCGGCTGAGCCGACGGACCACGGCGGCCGCGGGCGTACCCGCGGCCGGTCTCCAGGGCCCGCCGCCCCGCACCGGGGCGGCGGGCCCTGTCGCGTCGTCCGGCCGGGGTGCGTCCCGCGTGCCTCGGTAGCACAGTGGAAGGAGGTGGGGGCGACGGGGCGATCGGCCAACACCGGGATGTGAGCTAGATGGTTGACGGCACAACGAGCGGTCGGGACCCGGCCGAGGAGACCGTGGCCCCCGACTCGCACGAGCCGTCCCGTCCCGACCGTTCCCCCCACCGGGTCCGTATCCCCGGCTTCGCACGTGCGGACGGGGACATCGGGCTGGGCGACGCCGTCGCCCGTGCGACCGCGGCGGTGGGGATCCGGCCCTGCGGCGGCTGCGCGCGCCGGGCCGCGTCCCTGAACCGGTGGATGACGATCGAAGGCCGACGAGAACGCTGAGCACCGCGCGAGGCGCGTGCACGACGAGGATGCCCGGTGCGGGACCGCTCCGGGCCGGGAGCCCGACGAAGCGTGCGTGAGGAGTGACCCATGGACCCCGAGACCACCGACGGCGTCACCGACACGAGTCCTGCGCCTGCGCCGGAGACCGGGCCACGATCGGCGGCCCCGGCTCCCGCCCCGATCCCGGCGTCCGAACCCGACGACGTCCGTCCCGTGTCCGGCGAGTCCCGCGTCACCCAGGCCTGTTGCGGCTGCGCCGAGCCGGGTTCCCGCCAGGGCGACGGGACGGGCCACGGCGACACCGGCCCCGCTTACGTCTATGTCCTCGGACGCGTGCGCGCCGTGTTCCCCGATCTCTCCGTCCAGCAGGAGTTCTCGCAGGTGGCGGGAGCCGACGGCAGCCGTGACGCCACCGACGCCGACGCGCTGTACCGGGTTCTCTCCGCTCCGGAGAACCGCTACCTCGCGCGCCAGATGTGCTACGTCCTGTCCGTCCAGGGCGTCGACACCTACGTGGTGGAGCCCGTCGAACCCGCGGGCCTGGACGACCTGGTGGATGCCCTGCGCCCGGTACGGGACTGCCGCGACCTCGCCGTGGTCGTCGGCACGCTCGGCGCGCTCGTGCCGCCGGGCGCGTGTCAGGGACTCTCCGTCCCGGTCGTCCATGTCGAGAAGATCTGGGCCTTCGACAGCAGGGAGCTGATCGAGGCGATCGACCGCCCCGAGGACACCTCCCGCAAGGAGTTCGAGAGGACCGCCAGAGAAGTGCTCGACCGGGTGCTCCAGCTCAACAACAACGCCGGTCTCGACCCGACCCACCGGGCCCTCAACTATCTGACGGTGCGGGAGCAGGAGATCTACCGGAAGACCAGTGAGCTGCGCGCCGAGGGCTACACCCTGTCCGAGGTGGAAGCGGCGCCCTCCCGGCTCAGCGTCGGGTCCCAGAGCGTCGTGACGGTCGTCCTCTCCTACACCCACCGCCAGACCAACGTCACCGAGAAGCTGTTCGTCCGGGTCGGCGTCTCCGGGCTGTTCCCCTACCGGGTGACCCCGGTCCAGCGCTACTACGACCGCTGAGCGACGGGCGCCCGACCGCGACCACGAAGAGACAGAGACGACAGACACGAGAGGGAGAAGAGGCGAACGGACATGCGTATCCCCGGATTCGCCGTCGAGCCGACGGCGGCACGCGGAGCGAACGCCGGTGATCTGCTCGTTGCGCAGCAGTTCACCTGCGAGGAGGAACTGAGGCCGGTCTGCCGCCACCAGTGCCGCAACGCCCACAACCCCGCTGCGTGCGTACGGAAGTGCCTGGCGAGGCTCTGCGCGGAGAAGTGGTGACGTCACCATGAGCCTGCCAGGATTCACCGGGACACCGAAGAGCGTGACGGCCGGCGACCGGGTCGTCCCCCAGCAGTTCACCTGCGAGGAGGAACTCGGCCCACTGTGCGAGATCCAGTGCGAGCACTCCTGGAATCCCGCCCGCTGCCGACGCGAGTGCATCAAGGAGAACTGCTACGGCTCCAGGGGATCGTCATGACCTACCCCGGATTCGCGCGGGACTCCGCCCCCGCCGGCCCGGGTGATCTCCTGCACCCGCAGGAGATCACCTGCGAGAGCGTCGAGGGGCCGCTCTGCAGGTCGCGCTGCGAAGGGTTCGACGACTTCGAGGCGTGCTACGCCGCCTGCCTGACGGACCGGTGCCGGGACCCGGCGTGGTGGGGAGGCACGCCATGACCCTCCCCGGATTCACTGCCGCGGCCCCCGTCCCGCCCCTCCCGCCCGTCCGGCGGGCCGGCGGGGCCGACGGGCCCGGCGACCGGCTGTACACCCAACTCGACACGCACTGCGCCACGTTGTGCTCCAACCTCTGCGCCGACGAGTGCCAGGACGCGCCGCCCTACGAGGCTGGCGACTGCCTGAACCGCTGCGCGGAGACCTGCCTCGCGGCCTGCCTTCCGCCCGAGCCCGAGCCCGTGACCGAGTAGACCGGCCGTCCCGTCGAGCGGCCCGGAGGAGAGGGGCGTGCCATGGACCCCGTGGACCTGGTCGGCCTCGCGCCGCTCATGGCACACACCTCGGGCAGGCCCTCGGTCGTCGTCGGGGTGATCGACGGCCGTGTCGCCCTGGACCACCCCGCGTTCGCGGGCCACGCGGTCCGGGAACTGGGCCGGGCCGCCGGTCCGGGACGGTGCGGCCGCGCCGACGTCTGCTGCGCGCACGGCACCGCCGTGGCGGGCATCCTCGCCGGCGAGGGCGGTGTCGCCCCCGGCTGCACCCTGCTGTCCCGGCCCCTCTTCACGGACCGTCCCACCGACGAGGGTCCCGCGACCTGTCTCTCCGGTGTGCGCACCGGGGAACTGGCCAGGGCGCTCACGGAGATCGTCGACGCGGGCGCCCACATCGTGAACCTCAGCATGGCCCAGCCCGCCCCGTCCGGTGTCCGTGACCCCGCGCTGGAGGCGGCCCTCGACCGTGCCGCCGACCGGGGCGTGATCCTGGTGGTCGCCGCCGGGAACCAGGGCCGGGTGGGCTCCTCCGTCCTCACCGACCACCCGTGGGTCGTCCCGGTGACCGCGTACGACCGTGCCGGGCATCCCATGCCCCGGTCCAACCTGGCCGTGTCCATCGGCCGCCACGGGGTCGGCGCCCCCGGCGACCGGATTCCCGGGCCGGGGCCCGACGGCCGCCCCTTCCTGCTGAGCGGTACGAGCGCCGCCGCGCCCTTCGTCGCCGGCGCCTTCGCCCTGCTCCGCTCGGCCTTCCCGCACGCCACCCCGGCGGCCGTACGCTACGCCGTCACCCACGGCCCCGGCCCACGGCGTTCGGTGACCCCGCCGCTGCTGGACGCGTGGGCCGCGTACCGGGCACTTCGCGGTCCGGGTGGTGTGCGGAGCCGGTGACCGGGGCCGCCCCGTCCCAACCTCCCACCCTGTGAAGAGATTTCGGGCATGTGAAGAAGGCGTGTCCGCAGGGTTGACCATGCGTCAAGTGGACTCGTACCTTCCTGACGGTTGAAAATTTTCAGCCATCTTGCAGCAAGAACCGGCAAAAGATCTCGCCGTACGAGCCCCTCACGGCCCAGTGCCCCGCCCTTCGGACCCCTTCAACGGAGAAGGACCCCACACATGACCAGCAGAACCCTGTCCGGCGCGCTCGCTCTCGCGGCGGGCGCGTCGATCGCGCTCACGGCACCCGCCGGGAGCGCGTACGCGTCGCCGCCCGGGACCAAGGACGTGACCGCCGTCCTGTTCGAGTGGAACTTCGCCTCCGTGGCCAAGGAGTGCACCAGCACCCTCGGACCGAACGGCTACGGATACGTCCAGGTCTCGCCGCCCGCCGAGCACATACAGGGCTCGCAGTGGTGGACGTCGTACCAGCCCGTCAGCTACCGGATCGCCGGACGTCTCGGGGACGCCACCGCCTTCCGGAACATGGTCGACACGTGCCACGCGGCCGGCGTCAAGGTCGTCGTCGACACCGTCGTCAACCACATGTCGGCCGGGAGCGGCACCGGCACCGGCGGGTCGTCGTACACGAAGTACGACTATCCCGGCCTGTACTCCTCCTTCGACTTCGACGACTGCACCGCCACGATCAGCGACTACACCAACCGCGCCAACGTCCAGAACTGCGAACTCGTCACCCTCGCCGACCTGGACACCGGCGAGGAGTACGTGCGGTCGGCCATCGCCGGGTACATGAACAGCCTGCTCGGCTACGGCGTCGACGGCTTCCGGATCGACGCCGCCAAGCACATCCCCGCCGCCGACCTCGCCGCCGTCAAGGCGCGGCTGAACAACCCGTCCGTGTACTGGAAGCAGGAGGCCATCCACGGCTCCGGGGAGGCCGTGCAGCCGAGCGAGTACATGGGCAACGGGGACGTGCAGGAGTTCCGGTACGCCTTCGACCTCAAGCGGGTCTTCAACAGCGAGAACCTCGCCTACCTCAAGAACTACGGCGAGGGCTGGGGCTACCTGAACAGCTCCGTCGCCGGGGTCTTCGTCGACAACCACGACACCGAGCGCAACGGCTCCACCCTCAGCTACAAGGACAACGCCGCCTACACCCTCGCCAACGTCTTCATGCTGGCGTACCCGTACGGCGCGCCCGACATCAACTCCGGCTACGAGTTCTCCTCCACCGACGCCGGGCCGCCGAACAACGGTCGCGTCGACGCCTGCTGGCAGAACGGCTGGAAGTGCCAGCACGCCTGGCCGGAGATCATGCGCATGGTCCCCTTCCGCAACGCCACCCGCGGTGAGGCCGTCACCAACTGGTGGGACAACGGGGGCGACGCGATCGCCTTCGGGCGCGGCAGCAAGGGCTTCGTGGCCATCAACCACGAGTCGGGCAGCCTCAGCCGCACGTACCAGACCTCGCTCGCGGCAGGCACCTACTGCAACGTGCAGAACAACACGACGGTCACCGTCAACGCCTCCGGCCGGTTCACCGCGACCCTCGGCGCCGACACGGCACTCGCCCTCCATGCGGGCAAGACCGGCTGCTGACGCGCTTGTAAGCCCTTACCGTTACTTTCAAGCCTCTTGCTGAAACACTTTCGGCGGCGATACGGTCGCGCGGGGTCGGACCCACCAGAGCCGTCATCGCAAGGAGTCCATCCGTGATACCGAGATGGCCGGCGCCGTTCGGGCGCCGAACCACCCACGCCGGACGGGTCGCGGCGGTCGGCGCGGTCACCGTGACCGCGCTGACCGCGGCGCTCGTGCAGCCGCTCACCGCCGGAGCCGCCGCGCCGCCCGCACCTCCGTCCGACGCGAAGCTGGCGAAGACCGCCGCCCGCCACGACCTCACCCGCGAGCAGTTCTACTTCGTCCTGCCGGACCGTTTCGCCAACGGTGACCGGGCGAACGACAGGGGCGGCCTGACGGGCTCGCGCCTGGCCACCGGCTACGACCCCACCGACAAGGGCTTCTACCAGGGCGGCGACCTCAAGGGCCTGACCGAGAAGCTCGACTACATCAAGGGCCTCGGCACCACCGCCATCTGGATGGCCCCGATCTTCAAGAACCAGCCCGTGCAGGGGACGGGGGCCGACGCGTCCGCCGGCTACCACGGCTACTGGATCACCGACTTCACCCGGGTCGACCCGCACTTCGGCACCGACAAGGACCTGGAGACCCTGATCTCCAAGGCCCATGCCAAGGGCATGAAGGTCTTCTTCGACGTCATCACCAACCACACCGCCGATGTCGTCGGCAACGAGGAGAAGTCCTACGACTACCTCTCCAAGGGTGCCTTCCCCTATCTGACCGAGGACGGTGAGCCCTTCGACGACAGCGACCACGCGGGCGGGAAGAAGGACTTCCCGCCGGTCGACCGGGACTCCTTCCCCCGCACCCCCGTCGTCCCGGCCGCGAAGAAGAACGCCAAGGTCCCCGCCTGGCTCAACGACCCGGCGATGTACCACAACCGGGGCGACTCCACCTGGGCCGGTGAGTCCGCCGCCTACGGCGACTTCGTGGGTCTGGACGACCTGTGGACCGAACGCCCCGAGGTCGTCTCCGGCATGGAGAAGATCTACGAGAAGTGGGTGCGGGACTTCCGGATCGACGGCTTCCGGATCGACACCGTGAAACACGTCGACATGGACTTCTGGACGCGGTGGGCCACCGCACTCGACGCGTACGCGGCGAAGAAGGGCCGCGACGACTTCTTCATGTTCGGCGAGGTCTACTCCGCCGACACCGCGGTGACCTCCCCGTACGTCACCCGGGGCCGCCTCGACTCCACGCTCGACTTCCCCTTCCAGGACGCGGCGCGCTCGTACGCCTCCCAGGGCGGCAGCGCGAAGAAGCTGGCCTCGGTCTTCGGGGACGACTACCGGTACACGACCGACAAGGCCAACGCGTACGAGCAGGTCACCTTCCTCGGCAACCATGACATGGGCCGCGTCGGGACCTTCCTGAAGCAGGACGACCCCAAGGCCACCGACGCCGAACTGCTCGCCAAGGACCGGCTCGCCAACGAGCTGATGTTCCTCGGCCGGGGCAACCCGGTCGTCTACTACGGCGACGAGCAGGGCTTCACCGGCGCCGGCGGCGACAAGGACGCCCGCCAGACCATGTTCGCCTCCAGGACCGCCGACTACCTGGACGACGACCTGCTCGGCACGGACCGCACGCACGCCACGGACGCGTACGACACGAGCGCGCCGCTCTACCGGCGGATCAGCACGCTCGCCAAGCTCCGCAAGGCCCACCCGGCCCTCGCCGACGGCGTCCAGACCGAGCGTCACGCGGCCGACGGGGCGGGCGTCTACGCCTTCTCCCGCACCGACGCCGGCACCGGCACCGAGTACGTCGTCGCCTTCAACAACGCGGACGACGCCGAGAAGGCCACCTTCGCCACCGGGTCGGCCCGCATGACCTTCAAGGGCGTCTACGGGACCGACGACACGGTGACGAGCGGTACGGACAATAAGGTCACCGTCACCGTCCCGGCCCGCTCCGCGATCGTCCTCAAGGCCGCCGGCCCCCTCGCGAAGCCCGCCACCGAGCCGTCCCTCACCCTCGGGGCCCCGGCCGCCGGCGCCACCGGCACGGTCGAGATCGGCGCCGACGTCGACGGCGGACAGCTCAACCGGGTCGTCTTCGCCGCCCAGGTCGGCAACGGCAGGTGGAAGACCCTCGGCTCCGCCGACCACGCCCCCTACAAGGTCACCCAGACCCTCGGCGAGGACGTACCCGCCGGAACCGCCCTGCGGTACAAAGCAGTGGTGATCGACCGAACCGGACGTACGGCGAGCGCCACCGCCACCTCCACCACGGGCACCCCGCCCGCCCCCGAGGTCCCCACCGCCTCCTCGCGCGACCACGCGATCGTCCACTACAAGCGCGCGGACAACGACTACACGGACTGGCGGCTGTACGCCTGGGGCGACATCGCCGAGGGCGAGGGGACCACCTGGCCGGACGGCCACGACTTCGTCGGACGGGACGCGTACGGCGCGTTCGCCTACGTCAAGCTCAAGCCCGGTGCCACGAACGTCAGTTACCTCGTCATCGACAAGGACGGGAACAAGGACGTCCCCGCCGACCGGTCCATCGACGTCACGAGAACGGGCGAGATCTGGGCCGAGCAGGGCAAGGAGGCCGTCCTGACCGAGGCGCCCGATCCGCCGGCCCAGGACACCTCCAAGGCCGTTCTGCACTACCACCGCGCCGACGGCAGGTACGACGGCTGGGGCCTGCACGTCTGGTCCGGCGCCGCGAACCCGACGGACTGGTCCAAGCCCCTGGAGCCGGTGCGGACCGACACCTACGGCGCCGTCTTCGAGGTGCCCCTCACCGAGGGCGCGACCAGCCTCAGCTACCTCATCCACAAGGGCGACGAGAAGGACCTCCCCACCGACCAGGCGCTGGACCTCAAGGCCACCGGTCATGAGGCATGGCTGCTGAACGGGCAGGAGAAGTACCTCCTCCCGCAGCCCGCGGGCAGCGCCGCAGCCCTCGACCCGACCACCTCCAAGGCGATCTGGATCGACCGGAACACCGTCGCCTGGAACGGGAACGACACCGCCGCCTCCACCCAGCTGCTGTACTCCCGCACCGGCTCCATCGCCGCGAAGGACGGCACTCTCACCAGCACCGACGAGCGCTGGCTCCGCCTGACCAGGTCGGCCCTGACCGACGCCCAGAAGGCGAGGTTCCCGCACCTGAAGTCGTACACCGCCTGGACCGTCGACCCGCGCGACCGCGACCGGGTCCGCGAGGCGCTGCGCGGTCAGCTCGTCGTCTCCCAGCGCGCGGCGAACGGCGCGGTGCTCGCGGCGACCGGTGTGCAGATCGCGGGCGTGCTCGACGACCTGTACGACGGCTCCGGCGCCGACCTCGGCCCCACCTTCCGCGACGGCCGCCCCACGCTCGCCGTCTGGGCGCCCACGGCCCGGCAGGTCTCCCTCGACCTCGACGGCACCCGGGTCGCGATGCGGCGGAACGACACCACCGGCGTCTGGTCCGTCACCGGCAAGAAGTCCTGGAAGAACAAGCCCTACCGGTACGTCGTCGAGGTGTGGGCGTCGAGCGCCCGCGAGGTCGTCACCAACAAGGTCACCGACCCGTACTCCGTCGCCCTCACCGCCGACTCCGAGCGCAGCCTCGTCGTCGACCTGACGGACAGGTCCCTGGCACCGAGCGGCTGGTCGTCGTACACCAAGCCGAAGGCCGTACCGCTGAAGGACGCGCGGATCCAGGAGCTGCACGTCCGGGACTTCTCCATCGACGACAGGACCGTGCCCGCCAAGCACAGGGGCACCTACCTCGCCTTCACCGACAGGGCCGGCGACGGCTCCCGGCACCTGCGGAAGCTGGCGGAGGCGGGCACCTCGTACGTGCACCTCCTCCCCGTCGCCGACATCGCCACCGTCCCCGAGCGGAAGACCGACCAGGAGACCGTGGACTGCGACCTCGCCTCGTACCCCGCGGACTCCGAGAAGCAGCAGGAGTGCGTGGCGAAGACCGCGGCGGAGGACGGCTTCAACTGGGGCTACGACCCCTACCACTACACGGTCCCGGAGGGCTCGTACGCGACCGACCCGGACGGCACCCGGCGCACGGTCGAGTTCCGGAAGATGGTGAAGGCGCTCAACGCCGACGGCCTCGGCGTCGTGCTGGACGTGGTCTACAACCACACCCCGGCGAGCGGCCAGGCCGACAAGAGCGTCCTCGACAAGGTCGTCCCCGGCTACTACCACCGGCTCCTCGCCGACGGTTCGGTCGCCACCTCCACCTGCTGCGCCAACACCGCGCCCGAGAACACCATGATGGGCAAGCTGGTCGTCGACTCGATCGTCACCTGGGCGAAGGAGTACAAGGTCGACGGCTTCCGTTTCGACCTGATGGGCCACCATCCGAAGGCCAACATCCTGGCCGTCCGCAAGGCCCTCGACGCGCTCACCCCCAAGAAGGACGGCGTCGACGGGAAGAAGATCATCCTGTACGGGGAGGGCTGGAACTTCGGCGAGGTGGCCGACGACGCGCGCTTCGTCCAGGCCACGCAGAAGAACATGGCCGGCACGGGCGTCGCCACCTTCTCCGACCGGGCCCGCGACGCGGTGCGCGGCGGCGGCCCCTTCGACGAGGACCCGGGCGTGCAGGGCTTCGCGTCCGGCCTCTACACGGACCCCAACTCCGCGGCGGACAACGGCACCCCGGCCGAGCAGAAGGCCCGGCTGCTGCACTACCAGGACCTCATCAAGGTCGGGCTGAGCGGCAATCTCGCCCGCTACCGGTTCACCGACACCGCGGGCAAGGAGGTCGAGGGCTCCGAGGTCGACTACAACGGGACCGCCGCCGGGTACGCGGACGCCCCGGGCGACGCCCTCGCCTATGTCGACGCCCACGACAACGAGTCCCTGTTCGACGCCCTGGCCTTCAAACTCCCGAGGTCCACGAGCCCGGCGGACCGCGCCCGTATGCAGGTCCTCGCCCTGGCGACCGCCGCCCTCTCGCAGGGCCCGGCGCTCTCCCAGGCCGGCACCGACCTGCTGCGGTCCAAGTCCCTCGACCGCAACTCCTACGACAGCGGCGACTGGTTCAACGCGATCCACTGGGACTGCCGGGACGGCAACGGCTTCGGGCGCGGACTGCCCCTCGCCGCCGACAACCGGTCCAAGTGGCCCTACGCAAAGCCCCTGTTGACCTCCGTCGAGGTCGGCTGCGAGCAGATCGAGGGGGCCTCGGCGGCCTACCGCGACCTGCTGCGCATCCGTACGACGGAGGACGTGTTCTCCCTCGCCACGGTCGGGCAGGTGCAGTCGAAGCTGTCCTTCCCGCTGTCGGGGAAGGACGAGACCCCGGGCGTGATCACCATGGAACTCGGTGACCTCGTCGTCGTCTTCAACGCCACTCCCGAGCGGCGCGAGCAGACCGTGGACGACCTGGCCGGGAAGGAGTACGCGCTGCACCGGGTGCAGGCGGCGGGGGCGGACTCTACCGTCCGGACGTCGTCGTACGAAGCGGAATCGGGGACCTTCGCCGTTCCGGGGCGCTCCGTGGCGGTCTTCGCACGAACCGACCGTCAGGCGCGCTAGCTTGGGTGGTGCGGGCGGTGAGGGGACGGCCCGCACCACCCCGGCTTCAGCCACGACGAGAGCCTCATGAGTGCGATGGGCGACACAGCGGGCACCACGGTGCTGGTGGTCGACGACGCGGCCGCCGGCCGGTACGCGATGGGCGCGGTCCTGCGCCGGGCCGGACACGGCGTGGTGCCGGTCGCCAGCGCCGGGGAGGCCCTGGCCGAACTCGACCTGCGGCTCCGCTCCGGAACACTGCCCGATCTGGCCCTCGTCGACGTCGGCCTCCCCGACATGAGCGGCTTCGAACTGTGCCGCCGGCTCAAGGCCCGGCCCCTGACCGCGGCCCTGCCCGTCGTCCACTTCTCCGCCGCCTCCGTCGCCCCCGCCGACCGCTGCCGGGGACTGGACGCGGGCGGCGAGGCCTATCTGACGGTCCCCGCCGAGCCGGAGGAGATCCAGGCGGTCGTCCGCGCGGCCGTGCGCGGCGCCCGGACACGCAACGACGCCGAGGCCCTCGTCCGCCGGCTCACCCTGCTGTCCGAGACCATCGTCGACGTGCAGGCCGCCCGCACCCTGGACGAGCTGGCCGCGGCCGCCGCCGAAGGGACCGCCCGGCTCACCCGGTCGCCCGCCGCCGTGTTCGTGCTCGGCGAGGACGGCCACCTCTACAGCGGCACCTCCCGGGCAAGGGCCCGCACCACCCTGCCCGACGCCGGCGCGCACGAGACCGTGGCCCGGCTCATCCGCCGTCTCATCGACGGCGACCCCGGGCCGCGCGACACCGTCGTCCCCGCGCCCCTGTGGCCCCCGGGCTTCTTCCGGCCCGGCGTCACCGAGGACGCCCGGCTGGTCCTGGCCCGCACCGAGAACGGCACGCCCGTCTGTGTCGCCACACCCGTGCACGGCAGGCCGGGAGCGGTGAGCGGTGCCACGGGCCTGGTCGCGCGCCTCGCCCAGGCCACCGCGCTGGCCGCGCAGCCACTGCTGATGTACCAGGTCGAACGCCATGTCGCGCTCACCCTCCAGCACAGCTTCCTGCCCAAGCGGGTGCCCGAGTTCCCCGGCCTCGAAGTCGTCGTCCGCTATGTGCCGGCCTCCAGCCGGACCGAGATCGGCGGCGACTTCTACGCGGCCCTGTCCACCCCCGGCGGCGTGCTGACCGCCGTCGGCGACGTCGTCGGGCACTCGCTGGACGCGGCCACCGTGATGGTGGAGATCCGGCACGCCCTGCGCGCGTACTGCGTGGAGGAGTCCGACCCCGCGGCGCTCGCCCACCGTCTCGACCGGATGCTCCAGCACTACCACCCCGACCTGACCGCCACGGTCTGTCTGGCCCTGGTCGAGCCGGACAGCGGGCGCGTCCTGGTGGCCAACGCGGGCCACATCCCGCCGCTGATCGTCCGCGACCACGGGGAGGCCGAGTACGTGCGGGCCGCCGGGCCCCTCCTCGGGCTCGGCCTCGACCGGCCCGCGCCCACGCAGACGTCACTGCGGCCGACGGATCGGCTGCTCATGGTCACCGACGGGCTCGTCGAGACCCGCGGCATCGATCTCGCGCTCTCCCTGGAGCAGTTGCGGGCCGCCGCGGCGGACGCTCCGGCGGGGACGGCCGCGCTGTGCGACACGCTGCTGCACTGTTTCGGGCGGGACCGGGAGGACGACATCGCCATGCTGGCGTCACGGCTGCGGTTAGGGTGACCTCATGCCGCAGATCACTGTTGACTACTCCGCCGTCCTCTCCGAGGGCTTCGACCGGCCCACGTTCGCCAAGGCCCTGCACGAGGAGGTCGTGCGGACCGCCGCCGCGAAGCCGGAGGCGTGCAAGACGCAGTTCCGGGCGACCGAGGACACGGTCGTCGGGCCCGACACCGACGGTCACGCGATCGTGCACGTCACGCTCGGACTGCTCGCCGGGCGCACCGACGACACGAAGGTGACGCTGACCGAGAACGTGCTGGAGCTGGTCCGGCAGTACGTGAAGCCTTCCGCGGGGCTGGCGCTTCACGCGTCGGCGGAGGTGCGCGACCTCGACCCGTCGTACCGGAAGTTCGAGGTCTGAGCGCCGGGCCCGACAGGCCCTAGCCGCGTCCCAGGGCCACCAGGCGGCCCGCGAGGTCGCTGAACGGGCCGTCCTGCGGTTCGTCGGCGAGGATGCCGCGCAGCAGGGCCGCCATCTCCTCGTCCTGGGCCGCGCTCACCGCCGCCAGGGCCGCGAAGTCGTGGACGAGCTGGACCTCCAGCTCCTCCCGGGGGATACGGCGGCCGTCCAGCCAGATGAGGGCCGTGGACTCGGCGAGGGAGATCCAGGAGCGGATGACGAGTTCGAGCCGCGCGGGTGCCACGTCGACGTCGAGGTGCGAAAGGATCTGGACATAGGCGGCCTGGCGGACACCGTCGATGAGCGCGTTCGTGCGGGACGAGCCGACGGCCGGGCCGCCGCGCATCAGGGCGGAGAAACCGGGGCCGTGCTCGTCGACGAAGTCGAAGAAACGGTGCGTGACGCGGAGCAGCCGGGCACCGAGCGGACCCTGACGGGGCTCGACGAAACGGTTCGCCAGGTCGTCGGAAGCACGCGTCAACGCGGCCTCGTACAGGCTGAGTTTGCCGGGGAAGTAGTGGTAGACCAGCGGGCGTGAGATGCCCGCCGCCGACGCTATCTCGTCGATGGAGACCTCGTCGGGCGAGCGCCGGCTGAACAGCTCGAGGGCGACCCCGATCAACTGCTGCCGCCGCTCCTCCACACCCATCCTGCGGCGCGCACCGGTTCGCATACGAACACTCTACCGATTGATTCCGGCCCGCCAGGGGCGGGACCGGGCGGAGACGTCCGAGGCGCGGGCGGTCACCGGGCGGACTGCAGGGCGCTGATCTCCCGGCCGTTCGCCAGCTTGCCCTTCAACTCGGCTCGCACGCCGTCCCCGGCCGGTACGGCGAGGAGGTTGCCGGGCGCCGAACCGCTGACCCCGCCGCTCAGTTCGACGGACACCGTGTCCTTGCCGCCGGCGGCGAGCATGTACGACTCGCCGTTCGCGGACTTCCAGGGGCCGGCGGCGAGGACGTGCGGGTCCGCCGGGCCGCAGGCGGGAACCTCGTCGGCGGCGGCCGTCACGTACGCGCCCGCCGGAGTGTCGAACTGGGCCAGCACCCGCGTGCCCGCGCCCCGCCACGTCTCGGTGCGCGTGCACACCCAGTCGGCCGTGCCGCTCCCGTCGGGCAGCGGCTGACGGGCGAACTGCCAGGCGTTCACGGTCCGCACCCCCTGCGACCGTACGGCGGCCAGCGAACAGGCGAAGGGCGCCCAGACCGCCGGCGCGGCCGACGCCTCACGCCTCGCCGACACGGCCGACGGGCGCCCGATCGTGAGGTGCGCCGGAGTCACCTCCAACAGGTCGGTCAGCAGCCGCGTACCTCCCGAGGCGTCGGTGACCTGCAGAACGTCCCAGGACCGGCACGCCCCGGTCCGCACCGCCGGACTGGCGAACGGCGCCGTCGTCCCGTCCTTCGCCAGCGCGAGCGGACGCACCCGGGCGCCGGGCTCCGCCAGATCCCGTACGGCCGCCGCGCGCACCCAGGGTGCCGTCAGATAGCGGACGTTGCCGTCGGACCGGCCCAGCACCAGGGCGCTCGCGCCGGCACCGGTCGCTCCGTCGGCCCGGGTCAGGTCCAGGGCGGCCGCGCCCGGGTCGTCGAGGGGCTCGGCGTACCGGGCGATCCGCAGGCCGTCGTGGAGCAGGACGACCCGGAGGCTGTCGACCACCCCCGCGTACAGCAGTTGCGGCGGGCCGGGCGGGGGCCCGGCCTGGGTGCCGAGGGTGACCGCGACCTGCACGGACTCACCGGGGCGGGCCCAGACCGCGAGAGCGCGCCGCAGCAGGGCTCTGTCCTTGACGAGATCGCCGCGCGCGGGCCAGGTGGTGAAGTCGGTGCGCCCCGTCGTCCGCCACGCCGTGGCCGTCGCCGTCGTCAGCTGCCCCGGATCGAGTGCCGCCTGGGCCGCCGGGTTCCGCGCGTACGACGGCGCCGCCGCGCCGTCGGGCCCCCAGCTCTCCCCGGGCAGCCCGAGGAGAGCCCCGGACACGATCACGGCGGCCGTCGCCGCCAGCGCGGCCCTCGTGTGCTGGCGGCGGCGCATCAGATCGGTGGGGCGGGCGTGCAGCGAACAGGGGTCGTACTCGGGGGAGGAGAGCAGCGCGTACTGCCGCGCCGGCACCGAGTCGGCCTCCTGCAGCGCGGCGTCCGGAGCGTCGACCCCCGCCTCTTCGAGAAGCGACCTGATCACCGGGTCGGGGAGCCGCTCCAGGCCCCGCAGGACGTAGGCGGCGCGTCCCGGCGCGGAGAGCGCCGACAGCCGCTGGTCCAGGGCCAGTTCGTCGGCGCCGCCGGAGCGGGGGAAGAGCCTGAGGCCCCACACCCGCGGCAGCGGCGCCGGCAGTTGGGCCCGCTTCGGCCACGCCCAGCGCCGCAGCGGGAGGCCCGCCTCCAGGGCGGTGCGGACGACCTGGAGCCGGACGAAGGCGTACCCGGGGTTGCGCTCCCGGTCCGCGCCCGTCGCCTGCGCCGGGATGAGCGAGGTGGACCTGCGGCCCCTGGGCAGCGCCCGCTGGGTCAGCGCGTGCGCCGTCAGCACGCGGCGGTTCCGGCCCAGGTCCGACGGCAACGTCAGATAGGCCAGCCGCACCAGACGCGGATAGTGCTCGACGAGCGCGGCCTCCGCCTGCTCGACGTCCACGACCGACTCCTGGGCGCGGGACGATGCGGGGCGCGGGGCGACATCCTGTGACTGCACGTTCAGCAAAACGAGCGAATGGTCCGATGGTCACCAGAGCGCTCCGCCGGGTGGGGCGGGGGCGCCTGGGGGTGGGGCGACTGGGGTTGTGCGGGCGGGTGCGGGTGGGTGGGGGTTTCTCGCGCGGTTCCCCGCGCCCCTGAACGCGTCAGCCCCTGCGGGCCTGAAGGGCACGGGGCGCAGCCCCTGCTTTTCAGGGGCTCGGGGAACCGCGCGACCAGCCCCGACTCACCCGCACCCGAAGAACGCACCGAAGAACCCGAGGCCCGCACCCGCCTACGCCAGAGACCACCCGCTGAACTCCACCAGCCCCCGCACCCCGCTCCCCCCGTTCGCCGCACTCATGAAGAGCCCCACGTCCTGCCCCCCGTTCGCCGCCCCCGGCACGCTCACCGACGCCACCACCCGCCAGGTCGCCCCCTCGTCGACGGAGCACTCACCCACGTACGCCCCCACCCCCACCCGGCTCAGCCGCAACACCACCGGTGCCCCGACCCCCGTGATCCGCCGATACGTGTCGAGCGTCCCGTCCCCCGAGCCGTCGTAGGACAGCACCACCCCGTTCGCCGGAGTGACGGCCAGGTTCAGGAACCCGGCCGACCCGGCCGTACCGAGGCCGTTGCGCACCACGATGCCCGCCCGGGCCCAGTTCCCGGTCGCCGCCTGGGAGTCGACCCGGAGCGTCACGGACGTACCGTCCCGCAGCGCCCCCGCCCGATAGGCCGTGCCGAACTCCGAGGTCCCCCGCCACAGGTCCGCCCCGGCCCCGTCGATCGCGAACCGGTCCGCGAGCTGCCCGAAGACCGCCCCGTTGCTGGTGTAGGTGCGCCATCCCGCCTCCAGCGCCCCCGCCTCGTAGAGCGTCCCGTCGAAGCGCCCCTCGACCCGGTCCTCGCCACGGGGGCCGTACGCGGCCGTCACCGTGTAGGGGAGCGGTCGCAGCGGCCGGTCGAGCGGCGTACCCGGCGCGTCCGCGCGCCAGCTCACCGTCCCCGACCCCGCCGCGGCGACGCTCGGCAAGGATGTCGGGCCCTGAGGCTCGGCCGTACCGGCGAAGCCGCCGAGCGCGAAGTCGACCCGCCCGGTGTCCCGCAGCCCGTTGACGTTGCGCAGGACCGCCGACAGCCGCGCGCTCCCGCCGGGCGGCAGCACCGGCGGCTCCGCGGTGACGGTCAGCGTCCCCTGGTACGGCGCCCGCGCCAGCACGTCCCGCACCCGCGCCGCCGTCCGGTACGCGTCGCCCACCGGCCGCAGCGGATAGTCCTCGCGCTGCCGGGTCCACGGCTCCTCGAACGCGAACCAGTCCACGGGCGCCGGGGCGGTGCCCGTGGCGAGCGCGTCCTCCAGGGTGTCGAGCCACTTCTGCCAGCGCGGGACGTAGAAGTCGGCCATGAGGCCGCTCCACTCCCGGTTGCCGTACTCGTGCAGATCCCCCGTGTCGGAGGTGGCGCGCCCGCCCCACACCGTGATCAGGACCTTCGCGGTCCGCTCGAACTCGGCCCGCTCGGCGTCGTCCGTGGCCATCAGCCGTGCGTCGTTCACCCACGGGCCCAGCAGGAACGCGCCGTTCGTGCCCGTGACCTCGTCGGACAGCCGCATCAAGCGGAGCCAGAGCGTGGCCAGCGCGCGGAACGTCGTGAGGTCCCCCCGCCGGTGGGCCGCCCGCAGCTGGGGCAGGTACTGGCGGCTCCGGTGCGCGAGCGCCTGCCGTGCCACGTCCACCACGTCGTACCGGTACGCCGGGTTGCGGCGCCGCCCGGCCGCCACGTCCAGCAGTCCGGCGAGGGCCGCGTCGAAGCGGCCGGGGTCGTAGGTCAGCGTGCGCGGCGCGTACGCGGCGGCCCGGTCCGCGGCGAGGTCCGGGCGGGCGCAGAACAGCGAGTCGTGCGGGTCGCTGCGCTCCACGGCCCGCTGCTGGTACGCGGTCTCGTGCAGCGCCCGCCAGGCCGCGCGCGCCGCGTCGTCGCGGCCGCCGTAGCGGAAGTCGGCGTACGAGGAGAACCAGGCGGCCCGGTCGATCTTCGCCGGTGTCCAGGCCAGGTCGGAGAAGAGCTCGAAGGCCGCCGGGTCGCGGTCGGTGGCCTCCGGCATGTACGCCGTGCCCACGAGCGCGCTGTCCGCCTTGTCCCGCCAGGCGAAGAACTTGTCGTTCCACAGGTGCGCGCGGGCGCCGATGGTCGTCCGGCCGCCGAAGTTGGGGATCGTGCCGAAGCAGTACGGGGTGCCGCCCCAGTCGCGTTCGCGGTCGGTGACACCGGCGTAGCGGTCGGAGACGCCGTCCACGATCAGCATCTTCGACCGGTCGATGGCGTCCAGCAGCTCCGGCAGCGGGTTCTCCTGCCAGCCGAGGATCACCCAGGTGGCGCCCGGGTGGGCCTTCTGGAGGGCGCGTTCGACGCCCTGCGCCGCGTCCGGGACGGGGACGTCGCCCGCCGTGCCGCCCTCGTGCAGGAGGTCCATCTTGAAGTGGGCCGCCGCACCGAACACGTCCCGTGCGTGGCCGTAGAAGGAGGCGGCGACCCGGGCGAAGGAGTCGGTGCGCGGATCGAGCCAGTCGGGGCGTTCGAAACCGTGCCAGACGCCCTGCGGGACGACGTGCGCGTCCCCGCCGTTGCGCTCGACGAACTGCTTGGGGACGTGCCCGTAGTAGCCGGGGAGCACGGGGGACATCCCCAGCTCGCGCAGACGGTCGGTGATGCGCCGGCCGAGTTCGGCCCGGCGGGCGATCAGCGCGGGGGAGAGCGGGCCGCCGTACCCGGAGAGGTTCTGCAGCAGCCACCAGGGCTGGTGGGAGGGGGCGGGGAGCCAGGCGCGGGACTCCTCGTCCGAGTAGCCGAAGTCCTTCAGCAGCCGGTGGTAGACGGCCTCCGTCCCCGCGGTGACCAGCACCTCGTTGCAGCCGTGCGCCGCCAGGAGGTCGATCTGGCGTTCCCAGTACGGCCAGTCCGCGTACGGGGCGGTGTACCCGTCGTTGGTGTCGTTCAGGGCGAAGCGGTGGGGGAGGGCGGTGGATCCCTCCAGGGGGCGGGCGGGGGCGGGAAGGCGGCTCGGCAGGTCCAGTTGGCTGCCGTTCCAGGCCAGGTGGGCCCCGCAGACGTACTTCAGGTACCAGTGGACGCCCATGAGCGCCGTGGCCGGTGTGGTGGCCTCGACCTGGATGTCTCCCTTGGTGCCTGTGACACGGAAGCGGTCGACGGTGTCGCTCCGGTCGAGCAGACTGAGCCGGAACTGTCCGGCATGGCCGGGCAGCAGCCGATTGAGCGCCGAGCGCGCGGGAGCCGTATCGAAGGCGGGGCCCTCGCCAGGGCTCTCCGCGGCGTGGGCCGGGGCCGACCACCGCAGGTGGGTCCCGAGGCCGATGACACCGGCCGAGCCCAGCACCGTGCGTCGCGACGGACCGTTCATGTCTGTGTGCCCCCTGTGTCGACAGTGGCGGCACGCTAACGGGGCGACCGTCCGTGAACAACGGTGCGCACGGAGCTGGCGCGTTCATGTCGCCTGAACGGACCCGGAGGTACGGATGAGTTTGACGAGGAAGAGGCTTGCGGGGGCCGCGGCCGGCGCTGTCGTGGCGCTGCTGGCGCTGACCGGCTGCGGCGGGTCCGACGACGCGGAGACCGCCGTCCCGAAGACGGCGACGGGGACGCTGGAGCACATCGCGGGCGAAGTGGGCTGCAAGCCGGACATGCAGACGGACGCGGACACCATCCGCCAGGCCCTGTGCACGAACAAGGACGGCGACTTCGACGGCAAGTTCGTCCTCGCGACCTTCGCCACCGACCGGGGCCAGGCGGAGTGGCTCGCCGGCGCCAAGGACTACGGCGGCTACTACCTCGTCGGCCGCAAGTGGGTCGCCGTCGGCGAGAAGAAGACGGTGGGCGGGCTGCAGGGCACCCTCGGCGGGGAGATGCAGGAGGGGTCCGAGCACATGAACCCCGGTGGCAGCCACAACGACGGCAGCCACAGCGGCTGACCGTGTCGGCCCCGCCCCGGAACTCCGGGGCGGGGCCGACACGGATACATCCGCGGCGAGCCGGGTGATCCGGGTGACCGGGCGATCCGGGGAAGACCAAAGGCCGGCGGTGGGAGATCCCACCGCCGGCCTTTGGTCTGTGGCTCAGAAGCGCTCGGGTACTACGTGCAGTTCTGGCCGTTGTTGATGCACTGGACCATCTTGTTCATCGTCTCCTGGTTGAAGAAGTTGATGAAGTCGTTGTGGTCGGTGATCGGCTTGTGCAGGTTCTCCGGGAAGGAGTCGACCGCGTAGGGCTTCACGACCTGGCCGTTCTGGATCTGCGGGGCCGGGACGTTGTAGACCAGGCGGACCTGGAGCTGGGGGATGGCCTGGAAGCCGTTCGAGCAGCTGCCGTCCGCCTCGACGAAGTCGACGTGCGTGCGGTGGTTGGCGCTGTCGATGTTCTTGCCGTCCCAGCAGCTCTGGAAGAAGGACGTCCGCACCACGGAGCTGCCCTGCGGGCAGATCGGGTACTTGTCCGTCACCACACGGTCCTCGAAGCCGGTGCAGCTCCAGTTCGTGTTGGCGTTGTTCAGGCCGTTCACGAAGGCCTTGGCGTCACCGGTGATGATGCGCAGGGCCTGCGGCATCGCGACGACCGGGCCACGCTTGTTGCCGACGAACTTCAGCTGGGCCTGGCTCGGCTCGACGATCTTGCCGACGTTCTTGTCCGCGCCGCCGCCGGGCTTGTTGGCGTCGATGTCGTTCGAACCGTCCTGGATGCGGATGACCGGCCAGAAGTACGACGACTTGTCGCCCTGGTTCTGGCAGGACGTCTGCGCGTTGGCCAGGTCCTGGTCGCTCGCGAAGGCGTTGTTGCTCTGGTTGCCCACGTAGTCGTGCTGGTGCTGGGCGCCGTTGCTGACACCCGGGGCGACGATCACGTTGTCCGAGTTGCGCAGCTCGTTCTTGTTGACGCCGCAGTTCGTGGTGAAGGTGCCCCGCGAGCCACCGTTGCCGTTGGCGGCGAGACCGTTGCCGTTCACGCCCTTGGGGCCGCCGTTGGGCTGGACCTGGTTGATGTTGATGAAGTCGCCCGCGACCGGGCCGTTGCCGCCCTGCCCGTTGGCACCCTGGCCCTGACCCTGGCCGCCCTGGTTCTGGCCCTGGCCACCCTGGTTCTGACCGCCCTGGTTCTGACCGCCCTGGTTCTGGCCGCCCTGGTTCTGGCCCTGGCCGCCCTGGTTCTGGCCGCCCTGGTTCTGGCCCTGGCCAGCGCCGGCGTTGGTCTGAGCCTGGTCACCCTTGCCCTGGCAGGCCGCGAGCTGAGCCAGCCCCTGCGGAGCCTGGCCGCCCACGCGCCGGATGTTGATGCCGATCCGGTCGATGGTGGCCGTCCGCTTGGACTTCAGCGGGCCGAGAATGGCGTTGTTGACGAAGTTGGCGTCGCCCGCCTGAGCCTGGCGCGTGTCAGCCAGGCGCTTGTACGCCTCGGTGATCTGCCGGTCCAGCAGCGCCAGCTCCTTGGCGACACCCGCGCGCGCCTTCTTCGGCACCTTCGTCAGCTTCTGACCGACGTCCGGGCAGGCGATGGTGGCCACCTGAGCGGACGCCAGTGTCGCGTTGGGCTTGGACTTCGACTCGCCCGCTGAGGCGTAGAAGTTCGCCCAGACCAGGCCGCCGCCCGCGACCGCGAGCGCCGCGGATGCGGCAATGGCCCGAACGGCCAGCGGCGAGCGTCGTTTGCGTGTGTTGCGTCCCATGGAACTCCTCTGACTTCCTTGCGGGGCTATCGAGGCGCCCGACAGGAGTGAAGCGGCTCCATCAAGTACGCGCTGAGTCCCAGGAGTGTTCAGGCGACTCAGAAATTGATGAGAGATTCGTGGGACAAACTGGTTTCAACACCCCACGCGGCACCGGGAGTTGTCGATCCCCTACGGCGTGTGCGCGACGAGCGGCCCTGACCGGGCCCGTGAAGGGGGTGTTTCGGCTGCTCTGGCCAGGATGCGCGAGAACCGCCGTCACCGTGCCGGTTTGCCCGGTCGGAGTCCCAGCAGCCCCGCCTCCACCGACGCGTCCAGGCCCACCGCCGGCCGGTCCGGTCGATGCGGCGCGGCTCCGCCGAGTTCCGTCAGCCACTCCCAGGTGTCCCGTACGGTCTCCTCCACGGACCGGCAGCGGAGCCCGTCCCGTACGGCGCGGGACACGTCCGCCCCGTGCAGTGCGCCGTGCAGGTCGCTCCCCTCGGGCACCCACACCGGCAGCTGCGTCCACGGCTCGATCCCGGCCCCGAGAATCAACTCCGGTGCCGTCCAGCGGAGTTCGGCCGCACCGCCGGTCACCCGCACGCATGCGTCGAGCAGTTCGCCCATGGTGGCCGTACCGGTGGGGCCGATCAGGTTGTACGCGCCGCTCGATCCCCGTTCCGCGGCGCCGAGGATCCAGCCGGCGAGATCACGGACGTCGACGTACTGCAGGGGGAGGTCGCGGGGGCCGGGCGCCAGGACCGGACCGCCCCGGGCGACACGGGAGAGCCACCAGGGCAGCCGGCCGATGTTCTCGTACGGCCCGAGGATCAGACCGCAGCGTACGAGGAGCGAGCGGTCGGCGCCGAACGCCTCGACCGCGGCCAGCTCCCCGCCCCGCTTGTCGCGGGCGTAGTCCGTCCCTTCGGCGTCCGCCGACGCGTCGTTCACCAGGGGCGCCGACTCGTCGTACCCGGCGGCCGGCGGCCAGGCGTACACCGAGCAACTCGACACGTACACATACCGTTCGGCCACACCGGACAGCAGGCGCGCGGTGTCCCTGACGGCTCGCGGCGCCACCGACCAGGTGTCGACGACGACGTCCCATCCGCCCCCGCCCGCGCAGGCCGCGGCGGAGGCGTCGGCGAGCGCCGCGAGCCCGTCCGGGGCGGTGCGGTCGCCCAGCAACGACCGCACCCCGGCCGGAGGTGCGTGCCGTCCCCGGTGGAAGACGGTCACCTCCCAGCCGCGGGCCAGCGCCGACTCCACGACGGCGCGGCCCACGAACTCCGTACCACCCAGCATCAGAAGTCTCATGCCGCAGACTCTGCCCGCCGGGCGGCCGGTACGGAACGGGAATCTGCTCTCAGGAGATCCGGCTCCACGGACCCGCTCCCGGAAGCCCCGCTCTGGCAAGATCGCTCCGGGGGGATCGCTTCAGGAGATCCGTCAACGGCCCAGCGGGGGCGTGTACTTGTAACCGACCCGCCGTACCGTCTGGATCGCCTGACGGAACTCCGCGCCGAGCTTGCGCCGCAGCCGGGCGATGTGGACGTCGACCGTCCGCCCGTCTCCCACATGCCCGTAGCCCCACACCGTGGTGACCAACTGGTCGCGGGTGTGCACCCGGTGGGGGTGCGCGACGAGGTGGGCGAGCAGCTCGAACTCCAGATAGGTGAGGTCGAGCGGACGCCCGCCGACCTCGGCCGTGCGCCGCACGGTGTCGACCCGGACCAGCTCGTCCGCCGCCCCCGCGGAACCGGAACCGGCGGGATCGGCACCGGCGGAACCGGGACCGGCGGAACCGGGACCGGAACCGACGGCCGCACCGGCGTGGTCGAGGGACAGCTCGGCCTGGACCGCGAACGGCGGCACCGGAGGCTGCTGGTCGGCCGGCAGGAGCACCAGGTAGCCGACCATCGGGGGCCGGCCCGGCAGCGTGGGCAGGGTGTGCTGGGGTGCGGGCAGCCAGGTGGCGCCCGGCGGCAGGAAGTCCGTGATGTCCACGACCTCGTCCCGGCCCACGGCACGCAGCCGGTGCCGGGGGGAGGCGCCGGGCGCGGGGACGGCGACGGACGCGGGGCCCGGCGCGGAGGTCAGCGGGGCGGCGGTCGACAGAGAACGGGTGTTCGCCATGAGAGGTCAGCTCTTTCGCGCGGGAGGATCGTCCGGGAGACCTCGGCGACCGAGTTCGTGATCGGTCCCGCCGAGGGGCGTACGTCGTTCCGCGCCGACCGAAGGCCGGGGTGTACGGCTTTAGAGGGCCGGCGCGTTCGTCGCGCGGCAACACACCCGGTCGAAGTCGTGGTGCTGACGGGAAGGCCAGAAGGGCTCCAGGTCATGGTGACCCGTCGCGCGTGGGTTCTGGAAGCCGGCCATGCGTTCATTGAAGCAGACACACGCCCGTTGCATCAGTCTCCTCTCACTGCTTGGACGCTTCTTCGCCATCGCATCCGCCCCGCGCCGGTCCGGGCCGGCGGACCGGCGACGCCGAAGGGCGCCCACCGGACCGGTGGACGCCCTCTCGGACAGCGCGGGCTCACGGAGCCCCGGGGTGGATCAGACCTGGCCGGCCTTGTCGAGCGCGGTGCAGCAGGTGTCGACGATCAGCCGCGTCACGACGTACGGGTCGACGTTGGCGTTCGGGCGGCGGTCCTCGATGTAGCCCTTGCCGTCCTTCTCGACCTGCCACGGGATACGGACCGAGGCGCCACGGTCGGAGACACCGTAGGAGTACTCGTTCCACGGGGCGGTCTCGTGCAGACCGGTCAGGCGGTCGTCGATGCCGGCGCCGTAGTTCTTGACGTGGTCGAGCGGCTTCGAGCCCTCGCCCAGCGACTCGCACGCGGTGATGATCGCGTCGTAGCCCTCGCGCATCGCCTTCGTGGAGAAGTTGGTGTGCGCGCCGGCGCCGTTCCAGTCGCCCTTGACGGGCTTCGGGTCCAGGGTCGCGGAGACGTCGAAGTCCTCGGCGGTGCGGTAGAGCAGCCAGCGGGCCACCCACAGGTGGTCGGCGACCTCCAGCGGGCCGACCGGGCCGACCTGGAACTCCCACTGACCGGGCATGACCTCGGCGTTGATGCCGGAGATGGCGAGACCGGCCTTCAGGCAGTTCTCCAGGTGGGCCTCGACGATGTCGCGGCCGAAGATCTCGTCGGCGCCGACACCGCAGTAGTAGCCGCCCTGGGGGGCCGGGAAGCCGCCGATCGGGAAGCCGAGCGGGCGCTCGCCGTCGAAGAAGGTGTACTCCTGCTCGATGCCGAAGATCGGCTCCTGGGCGGTGAACTTCTCGGCCACCTCGCGCAGCGCGGCACGCGTGTTGGACTCGTGCGGCGTCATGTCGATGTTGAGGACCTCGCAGAGCACGAGGATGTCGTCGCCGCCGCGGATCGGGTCCGGGCAGGAGAAGACCGGCTTGAGCACACGGTCCGAGGAGTGCCCCTCGGCCTGGTTGGTGGAGGACCCGTCGAAGCCCCAGATCGGCAGCTCCGCACCCTTGGCGTCGTCGGCGAAGATCTTCGTCTTCGAGCGGAGCTTGGCCGTCGGCTCGGTGCCGTCGATCCAGATGTACTCAGCCTTGAAGGTCACGGGACACATCCTTCGGGGTGGGTCACTAGGCGCATGCGCGGGTGCTGCGGCGCTGCGGCACTGAAACGCCGCTGATGCCGGGCAGCCTGTCAACGTGCGATTTCCCGGCCGTTGCTCGAATGTGAACCCCGTGTTACCTGGTGGAGCTGTGGCACGGCTCACGTCCTGGCGGACGCGCAGGTCGTACGCGCGTACGAGGCCGGCCACCGCTTCGCGCGATGGCCGGCCTCACCGGACCGCGGTCGCCCTCCCGTCACCTCACCGTCACGAGAGGGCCCGCTCCGTACCTCGGTGTGCCGCCGTCCGGGCCGGTCTCACCCCACCTGCTCGATCAGCGCGCGGCGGATCAGGAACTTGCCGGGTTCCCGGACCTGTTCGAAGGCGGCGTTGTTCAACAGGGCGCAACTGCCGGAGACCGACGTGACCTCGACGGTCGTGGACTTGTTGTTGTCCAGGTTGGTCACCCGCAGCTTCGTGCCGGCCGGGAACTGGTTGCTGGACGCGGCCGGGGCGCCGCCCTCACCGGAGAGGGTGACGGTGGAGCCGTTGCAGACCTGCCGGCCGGCACCGGCGTTCCCCGTGCCGCCCGCGCCGCCGGTGCTCCCCGCGGCCTCGTCGCCCTGGGGGTCCTGAGCCGACCCCCCGGTCTCCGTGGCCGGTGCGGACGGCTGAGCGGGTTGCGCCGGCTGTGCGGCCTGGGAGCCCTGAGCCGACTCCCCGACCACGCAGTCCGACGCCTTCTGCTGGACCTTGATCTGTGCGACGACCGCCTCGCGGTTGGCGATCCGGGCCGCCGACTGGGCGTCGGGCTTCGCCCTCTGGTCCGCGATGAACCGCTCGTTGTTGCCGAGCGCGGTGGCCAGACCCTGACAGACGCTGGAATCCGCCGCGGTCTGCGCCGCGTTCGACGTGGCCGCCATGGCGAAGGCCCCGCCTCCCGCCACCGCCGCCGCGGTCACGAACAGCGCGACCTTCTTCTTCGTGCCGAGCGTTCTCCTACGCGACATGCGCGCCTCCTGTTCCCGGCGGTCCTTCGGATCGGCCACCGGATCGGACGAGTACGCCGCTACGTACGAGATGTCGAACGGAGCTACTCAACGGTCACAGCGAACTCTCAAGTAACCCACGTCACATGATGCTTGAGGAGTGAGCCGCCCGGACCGCCCGCTACCTGGACAAAGCATCCCGTACCGCCTCGTCCGTGCGGGCCACCACCGCCGTGCCGTCCTCGGCGGTGATGATCGGCCGCTGGATGAGCTTGGGGTGCTCGGCGAGCGCCTTGACCCACCGGTCGCGCGAACCGGCGTCCCGCGCCCACTCCTTGAGGCCCAGCTCCTTCGCCGCGGCCTCCTGGGTGCGGGTGATGTCCCACGGTTCGAGCCCGAGCCGGTCGAGTACGGCGCGGATCTCGTCCTCGCTCGGGACGTCCTCCAGGTAGCGGCGGACGGTGTAGTCGGCGCCCTCGGCGTCGAGCAGGCTGATCGCGCTGCGGCACTTGGAACAGGCGGGATTGATCCAGATCTCCATGCCGCCCACGGTAGCCAACCAGGCGTGAAAACTCGTGTTCCACGTCTGTCACAGGACCCCTCAGATGCCGTCTGGCCAGGGGCGATTGTCAGTGGGGGGTAGTAAAATAGAAGCAGTGTTCGAGGGTTGCCGACGGGGGATTCCGGCGGTGCCCAGACCGCGACAGGAGGATGTCCGTGCCCGCTGCCGCACTGAAGTCCAAGCCGCTGCCCACCCAGTCCACCGTCCAGCATCCCGTCCTGCTCGACCTGCCCTACGCGCCGGTGGTGAAGCACACCCTGCCGCCGGGCCGTCCGCGCGAGTGGTACATCACCCACAACCGGCGTCTGAAGGCCATGCGTCTCGCGATCGCCCTGCTCGACTCCGGGGTCCACGTGCCGAACCAGGCGCGCAACGAGACGATCCGGAGCACGGCCGAGGTCATCGGAGTGCACCCGCCGTCGGACACCACGTGCCACATGGTCCGGGCGCTGATGCGCTACACCCGCTAGGCCCGACCGGCCTGTCGGTGCCGTCCACTTCGTGAGGGGTGGGCGGCACCGGTGCGTTCGGGGGCGTGACGGCGGACGAGGCGGTCCGGCGGGCCGGAAAGAGGGGCGATCTCCGGCCGCCAGGGTTGGCCGGAGATCGCTCTAGCCCTGCCCGCCCGGACTCCATACGATGCGGTCGCCCCTCGGTCTTCACAGCTGCTTCACAGCCCGCGTTCGCACGGGCGGGTTTCTCGTAGGCCGCGGGGTTCTGGCACCTGTCTATTGACATGTGCATGACTAGATGGGAGAACCCCCCATGGTTCGTGGTCTCCTCCTGGGCGGCGCCGTAGCCGCCCTGTTCGCCAGTGCGCTTCCCGCGCAGGCCGATTCCCCCTTCGAGGACCCGCCCCCGGACAAGATCATCATCAAGGTCGCCACGGTGAACGGCTCCGGCTGTCCCCAGGGCACGGCCGCGGTCGCCGTCTCACCGGACAACACCGCGTTCACGGTGACCTACAGCGACTACCTCGCGCAGGTCGGCGGTGGGGCCCCGAGCACCGCGTTCCGCAAGAACTGCCAGCTCAACCTGATCGTCCATGTACCCGGTGGCTTCACCTACGCCATCGCCAGCGTCGACTACCGCGGCTTCGCCTCTCTCGCGCGCGGCGCGAGCGGCGTCGAGAAGGCCTCGTACTACTTCCAGGGTTCCCCGGACACGGCCTCCAGGACCCACACGTTCACGGGTCCCAAGGAGGACAACTGGCAGGCCACGGACGAGACCGACTGGGCCCAGCTGGTGTGGGCGCCCTGTGGGGTCGAGCGCAACTTCAACATCAACACCGAGCTGAGGGTCAACCGGGGGTCGTCGTCGGCCGGCAGCACGAGTTTCATGACCATGGACTCGACCGACGGTGACATCAGCACGATCTATCACCTGGCATGGAAGCAGTGCCCCTCCGGGTGAGCCGGTTTCGCCGGGTGCCCCCTGCTGCGGGGGCACCCGGCGCTCGTCGGTGCCGCAGGAGGAGAAGCACGGGGCGCAGCCCCGGCTTCTCAGGGGCGCGGGGAACTGCGCACCCGCGCCCTCACCGCACCCGCACCGCACCCGCAGATAACCCCTCACCGCACCCCACCCGCAGACAACCCCTCACCCCGCCCCGCAACGCCCACCCGCATCACGCCAGCTCCTTCTCCAGCGGCGTCCGGAAGCGCGGCGTGACGCGCGTGTCACCCACCCACCCCCGCAGCCGCGCGGCCTCCGCCCGGATCGCCCCCTCGGCCTCCCGCCCCACTCCCTCCGTGTCGAGCAGCCGCCACACGATCTCCCCGTCGGAGCGTTGGGCCCAGCCGCCGATCACCCGGCCGTTCCACCACACCGTCGGCCCGACGTTGCCGCTGTAGTCGAAGAGGGCCGGCCGGAGTGCGGGGGCGAGATACCAGTCGCGCTGCTGCCAGCCCATCGCCGTCGGGTCGAGGGCGGGCAGGAGTGCCGCCCAGGGCTCACCGGGGTCGGAAACCGGCGCCTCGTCCTCGGCGGTCACATACGCCGTGCCCTCGTCCAGCGCCACGGCCCGCGCCCCGATCGCCGCCAGCGCCCGGCGGACCTCGGTGACACGCCATCCCGTCCACCACTTCAGGTCGGCCTCGGTCGCCGGGCCGCAGGCCGCCAACCACCGTCCCAGCAGGGACGCCTGCGCCTGCGCCACGTCCAGCTCGGGGTGCGCGGGAGCCACCGCCCACCGGAACTGGTTCGACGTCCAGGAGCCGAGGGGCCGCCCCCGCACGACCCTGCCCTCCACCCCCAGCACCCTCAGCAGCCGCGTCGAGACCGTGTGCGTCCCCTCGTAGCTCTTCCCGGCCGCGTACACGAACCGCTCCCGCAACCTCGGTTCGTCCTCGGCGAGTTCGGACGCGGTGGCCTGGCCCCGGCGGGCCAGCGCGGCCAGCGTCGACTCCTCGACCTCCTTCAGCCAGGCCGCGTCCGGTGCCCCGGCCGCGGCCATGTCCTTCAGCAGCGAGGCCCGCTCCCTCGCGGCGACCGTGATGCCGGTCGAGGCGTGCACCACGGCGGTCAGTCCGGCCGGGAACACGAACACGGTGTGCCGCATCCCGTGCATACGGACGAGTGAGCGGTCCTCGTACAGCGCCCGTTCGGTCTCGGACACCGTCCGCTCCGCATCGGCGAGCCGCGCGCCCACCGCGAGAGGCACCGTCGCGGGGTCCGAACCGTGCAACGCCACCAGGGAATCAGCCACCTCCTCCGGCCTCTCCACCCGTACGGATCCGGCCAACCGCTGCCGCAGCCCCAGCCGCACCCGCCGCTCGGCCACTCCGACATACCGCCGCCGCTCACCAGCCATGCCCACCGCCTTCACCCGTGCGCCGCGCCCGTCCCGAGGATCCGAGGAGCGACCAGGTCCGGGCCCTCGACCGCATCCTCCCGGACCCCACTGACAATCGGGCCCCGAACCCGCCCCCGCCCCCGCTCCTGCCCCGCTACACGTATCGCTCCAGCAGCCCGCCCACGTACGCCTCCAGCCGCGCCCCCAGCACCTGCGGCGTCAGATCCGTCCGCCCCAGCTCCCGCCAGGGCACCGCGAGCTTCTCCGCGTCGGGTGCGTAGGCCAGCGCGTCCAGCAGCCGCCAGTACACGTGGTCCTGGTCCCCGGCCAGTCGACGCCCGCCTCGCGCCTCGTACCGCTCACGGAACCCGAGCCCGTGCTCCACCCCGTACAACAACGCCAGGGCGGTCGAGCAGTGCGCCACATCGAGGTCCGCCGGCCCCCACGAGGTCTCCACCCAGTCCACGACCCCGCTGATCCGAAGACCGTCGTCCGCACCGCCACCCGTACCCGCGAACAGGACGTTCCCGGGATGGAAGTCCCGGTGCAGGAAGCACCCTTCGAACGCGGGCGCCTCCCGCCCGATCACCTCCACCGCCCGCTCCCACAGCGCACCACCCGGCGTGCTGACCCGCTCGGGCGAGGTCCACGCCTGGTACGTGCGAGGCCGTCGCTCCGGAACGACCGCGTGGATCCGGGCGAGCTGCCCGGCGAGCAGGTCCAGCCGTGCCTCCAGGTCCCCGTCCTCCTCCACCCGCGGCGATCCCGGCAGCAGGGACATCAACAACGAGGGATGGCCGGCGAGTTCGGCGGTCGGGTCGACGGCGTGCAGACGTGGCGTCGGTATGCCGTCGTACGGCGCGAGGAGCGCGAGGACCGCGGCCTCACGCTCCAGCAGCCCGGGAGCGTGCAACCGGAAGAACGGCCGCACGAACGACCGCAGGACGAGCGCCGAGCCGTCGTCCAGCGTCAGCCGGCGCATCCGCGAGGTCCAACCACCTCGCAGATCAGCCCAGTTCCGTACGGTGCGGCCCTCAGGGAGCTGCGCGGCCACCCATGCCAGGGTCGCGTCCCACTCATGATCCTCTGATCCCATGGGAGCAGCATCCCCTGGAACCGGCGCCTCCGTCGGACACCGCCGACCGGCAACGGACCTCGACGGCCCGCGAATAAATGAGATGCTCCCGCGTCCTTCGCACGAGCATCCTGGACACGCGGAGCGAAGCCCCTCGGGCACCGGGCCCGCGCAGGACGGGCATCACGCACCGGCGCCGGGGGCCACGCCTCCCCGCACAGTCCTCACCCACGCCACGTCCCGAGGAGTCCCGTCATGGGCACCTTGATCCTCTCGGCGACCGCGGTCCTGGTCGTCATGGGTTTCTCCCACCAGGTCCTCTGGCCGGCCGCCGTCGCCCTGCTCTACCTGTACGTCCGCCACGGTCGCACGGAGCAAGGCTCGTCGGGTTCCCCGCCGGGCGGCGGCCCGGCCCCGCCCGGCTCCTACCGGGCCTACCGCGATCGCCGTGACCAGCAGGCCAGGTGGGAGCGCCGCTATCTCCGAGAACGCCCGTCGGCGACCCGTCGACAGGACCGCGACAAGGGCGCCAGGTAACGACGCGTACGGCCCGCCCGGCAGCCAAGCCGACCGACCGACGCCGCGCGGTACGACCGCTCAGTACGCCGACCGGTAGTTGACGTAACCGATCAGCGCGATGAGCCCCGCCACGCAGCCGAAGACGATCACCGTCGACACCCACGATGACCGCCGCGGTCCGGCCGGGCCTGGGTCGGCGCGGAAGGGCTGGGGCGCGGGAGGGTTCTCCTTCCAGCGAGCGGCGAGCATCCGGGCCCGTGCGGAGGGCTCCTTGTGCTCGGCGTCGTCCGCCCACTTGATGTCGAACTCCCGCTCCTGGTCGTCCTGTTCGGGCATCCTCGTGTCTCCCCGTCTTCATCGAACAGTCGTGCCAGAACAATACGACGGCGCCCCCGTCCCGGAAAGCGGGAACTGGGGCGCCGTCGCACGACTCAGCGGCCGACCGGAACCACACGCCTACGGCGCGGGCTCACGGGCTCGATCACACGTCGCAGAACTGATGAACCGCTCTCTCCATCTGGGGAAACGTCCCCGGGCGGCTCGTTGACCTGTCGGGGAGCGGCTGTCAGCCGTCATTGTCTGTCATCGTCGGCCGCCCTCGGACGGCCCACAGACGGACCGGCCACAGCCCCGATCTGCCGCCGCTCTTGCCCGTCCTGTCCGGTGCGGCGAATGCGCACCGTCCCCGCGTCCAGGTCCACGTGGAAGGGCGGTTCCTCCGCTGGTTTGACGTTCTTGCGCACACGTTCTTGTTCCATGGCACGTTTACCGGCCTGCGCTCCAGGAGTTATCCCCTGGACGAAGTCGACGCCGATGGACGACAAACCCTTCTGTTTGCGCCAGTAGACCCAGCCCCGTCTTTCCATCCATAACAGGACTCGGTCCGCAAGGAACAAGACCATGCCCAGTCCACCGGCTACCCCAACGTTCTGCCACACCAAGCTCACCATGGCCGGTGAACTCGTCAGGTACGCGCAGCGTTCCCGCGTTCGCTGAGGCCGGTGCTTCCTGGCAGCACCGTTGGCACGCCGGGCCGGGCTTGTCGTGTGGCTTGTCGGCTCGCAGGTCAGAGCCTGAGGTTCCCCCGAGATGCGGGAAAAGATGACAGCAGGTCAGATGGGTCTCATGAGAGGAGCCCAGACGATGCCTGCCCGAGGAAGTACCCGATGCAGGGACCGGGCGCGCCGGGCCATCGACTCAGCGTTCAGCATGGGAGTGCCTCCCGGATCCTGAGCGCAAAAGGCCGTCGGCCGTGCCCTTCCCGGAGCGGGAAGAACACGGCCGACGGCCCACAGACGGCCCAGGCGAGCGGAAACCCGCTCTGACCTGGGGCGATATCACACGTCGAAGTACAGCTCGAACTCGTGCGGGTGCGGGCGCAGCTGCAGCGGGGCGATCTCGTTGGCGCGCTTGTAGTCGATCCACGTCTCGATCAGGTCCGGCGTGAAGACGTCGCCCTGGAGGAGGAACTCGTGGTCGCGCTCCAGCGAGTCGAGGACGGCCGGGAGGGAGGTCGGGACCTGCGGGACGCCCGCGTGCTCCTCGGGCGCCAGCTCGTAGAGGTCCTTGTCGATCGGCTCGGCCGGCTCGATCTTGTTCTTGACGCCGTCCAGACCCGCGAGGAGCAGGGCCGAGAAGGCGAGGTACGGGTTGCCGGAGGAGTCGGGCGCGCGGAACTCGACGCGCTTGGCCTTCGGGTTCGAACCCGTGATCGGGATGCGCATGGCGGCGGAGCGGTTGCGCTGCGAGTAGACCAGGTTGACCGGGGCCTCGAAGCCCGGAACCAGGCGGTGGTACGAGTTCACCGTCGGGTTCGTGAAGGCCAGCAGCGACGGGGCGTGCTTGAGGATGCCGCCGATGTAGTAGCGGGCCATGTCCGACAGGCCCGCGTATCCGGCCTCGTCGTAGAAGAGCGGCGAGCCGCCGGCCCACAGCGACTGGTGGACGTGCATGCCCGAGCCGTTGTCACCGAAGATCGGCTTCGGCATGAAGGTCGCGGTCTTGCCGTTGCGCCAGGCCACGTTCTTCACGATGTACTTGAAGAGCTGGAGGTCGTCGGCCGCGGCGAGCAGCGTGTTGAACTTGTAGTTGATCTCGGCCTGGCCGGCGGTGCCCACCTCGTGGTGCTGGCGCTCGACCTGGAGGCCGGACTTGGCCAGCTCCAGCGAGATCTCGGCACGCAGGTCGGCGAAGTGGTCGACCGGCGGGGTCGGGAAGTAACCGCCCTTGTAGCGGACCTTGTAACCGCGGTTGTCCTCCAGCGCACCGGTGTTCCAGGCGCCCGCCTCGGAGTCGATGTGGTAGAAGGACTCGTTCTCCGAGGTCTTGAAGCGCACGCTGTCGAACACGTAGAACTCGGCCTCGGGGCCGAAGTACGCGGTGTCGGCGATGCCGGTGGACGCGAGGTACGCCTCGGCCTTCTTCGCCACGTTCCGCGGGTCGCGGGAGTACTGCTCGCCCGTGATCGGGTCGTGGATGAAGAAGTTGATGTTGACCGTCTTGTCGCGGCGGAACGGGTCGACGCGCGCGGTGGACAGGTCGGCGCGGAGCGCCATGTCGGACTCGTGGATGGCCTGGAAGCCGCGGATCGAGGAACCGTCGAACGCGAGCTCCTCGGCCGGGTCGAAGGCCTCGGCCGGGATCGTGAAGTGCTGCATCACGCCCGGCAGGTCGCAGAAGCGGACGTCGACGAACTTGACGTCCTCGTCCGCGATGAACTTCTTGGCCTCGTCGGCGTTCTGGAACATCCAGCTCCTCCTACTCCCGACGTCCTGCCGGGGTGGTAGTTCGTTCGTGCTGCCAGTGCGGTGGCACACGCTGTCGTCGACACTAGGGACGGGTGATTTCTCGTACGTGACTCATTTGTTTCGCACAAGTTAACCGGACATCCCGCCCCTCACCCCGCCTGTCCGTATGGCAAAACACTCGCAGTACGGTGGACGCGTGGACAAGAGGCAAGCACTCGGATCGTGGCTCTCCGGCCCCCGCGCCGCGGCGGAGGACGCCGGAGTCGACTTCGGATACAGGGGAGAGCAGCTCGGTCTGCCCGGGGAGGGGCCCGGCTCCATCGCCCGGCCCGGCCGCCGTCTCGGCGCCCTCGCCGTCGACTGGGGCCTGTGCCTCTTGATCGCATACGGCCTCATCACCGACGGCTACGACCAGGCCACCAGCAACTGGGCCCTGCTCATCTTCTTCCTGCTGCACGTCCTCACCCTGGGCACGGTCGGCTTCACCCCGGGCAAGCGCCTCTTCGGCCTCCGCGTGATCGCCCAGGACACCGGCACGGTCAACGCCTGGCGCGCCCTCGTCCGCACGGCCCTGCTCTGCCTCGCCATCCCCGCCCTGGTCTGGGACCGCGACGGCCGAGGGCTGCACGACCGGCTGGCGCGCACGGTGGAGGTGCGGGTCTAGCGTCGGGGTCGGGCACCCGGTCCGACGGCCGGTGCGAGACCGTACGACGACGCCGTACGACGAGGGGGCGCCCGGAGTGATCCGGGCGCCCCCTCGTCGTACACGTCTCGTCAGCGGGCCTTCGGGCCGCCCTTGGGCATGCGCATGCCCTTCGGCATCGGACCCTTGGGGAGCGGCATGTTGCTCATCAGGTCGCCCATCGCGCGCAACCGGTCGTTGGTGGCGGTCACCTGGGGGCCGGTCAGGACGCGCGGCAGCTTGAGCATGGTGGTGCGGAGCTTCTTCAGCTCGGTCTGGCCCTCGCCGGTGCCCACGACCAGGTCGTGCACCGGGACGTCCGCCACGATGCGGGCCATCTTCCGCTTCTCGGCGGCCAGCAGGCTCTTGACCCGGTTCGGGTTGCCCTCGGCGACCAGGACGATGCCGGCCTTGCCGACGGCGCGGTGCACCACGTCCTGGCTGCGGTTCATCGCCACCGCTGGGGTGGTGGTCCAGCCACGGCCCACGTTGTCCAGCACCGCCGCGGCGGCACCCGGCTGGCCCTCCATCTGCCCGAACGCGGCCCGCTCGGCCCGGCGTCCGAACACGATCGCCGTCGCCAGGAAGGCGAGCAGAAGGCCCAGGATGCCGAGATAGATGGGGTGACCGATCAAGAAACCGATCGCGAGGAAGACACCGAAGGTGATGATTCCGACAGCCGCGAGTACAAGACCGATCTTCTTGTCGGCCCTGCGGGTCATCTTGTACGTCAGAGCGATCTGCTTGAGTCGCCCGGGGTTCGCAGCGTCCGCTGCGGGTTCCTTCCTCGCCATGGCACGAAGTCTACGTGTCCGGGGAAGCGGGGACGACGGCGGTGCCGGTGGGGACCGGAGACCGGCGGCTGCGCCGGGGAAGCGGCGCCGGGCGGGCGGCGGTGCCGACGGTGGTGCTGCGCACGGGTTCGTGCCGTGAACGGGTGGTGCCGTGAACGGGGTCGTGCGGAGGGGCTTCGGCGGTTACGAGGTGCGCGAGGCGACGGCGGCCTCGAGAACACGCTCGGCCTCGAAACGGTCCTTGGCGCGGCGGCGGTCCTCCAGCACGGAGGTCCACGCGTTACGGCGGGCGGTGCGCTGGCCGCTGCTCAGCAGCAGCGACTCGACGGCACGGAGTGCATCGGTGAACGACGGGATCGGAGTGGCGCGGACGGGTGCGGCCTGCATGGGAGGTCCCCCCTCGGGATGGCTGCTCTGGCTAGGACTCTGTACCGGGTGTGAAACCAGGGTCACTGATTGGTGTTACCAGGGCATGACCGACCGGTCAAACGAGGGTGAAGCCTTGCTTGGTGCCCTTTAAACCCCGACGCGGTCCTGACAGTGCCCTCATCTGCGAGGACGGTCAGGACCGCGGTCAATCGGCCATTACTGGCGAGTAGCTGCTTGTGCTGGGATTCACACGACCTGATGGCACTGCGTGCCATTTGGCCGAGCGTCCGACGGAGGGGTCAGACGGCCTGCGAGGCGATGTACGAGCCCCGCTTCTCGACGGCCATCTGGTAGAGCCGGCCGGCGCGGTACGAGGAGCGGACCAGCGGGCCGGACATCACACCGGAGAAGCCGATCTCGTCGGCCTCCTGCTTCAGCTCCACGAACTCCTGCGGCTTGACCCAGCGCTCCACGGGGTGGTGGCGGACGCTCGGACGCAGGTACTGGGTGATGGTCACCAGCTCGCAGCCGGCGTCGTGCAGCTGCCTGAGCGCCTCGCTGACCTCCTCGCGGGTCTCGCCCATGCCGAGGATCAGGTTGGACTTGGTCACCAGGCCGAAGTCACGGGCCTCGGTGATGACCTTCAGGGAGCGCTCGTAGCGGAAGCCGGGACGGATGCGCTTGAAGATCCTCGGGACCGTCTCGACGTTGTGCGCGAAGACCTCGGGGCGGGACTCGAAGACCTGCTGGAGCAGCTCGGGTACGGCGTTGAAGTCGGGGGCGAGCAGCTCGACCTTGGTGTGGCCGCTCTCACGCTCGGCGGTCTGCCGGTGGATCTGGCGGACCGTCTCGGCGTACAGCCAGGCGCCGCCGTCCTCCAGGTCGTCGCGGGCGACGCCGGTGATGGTGGCGTAGTTCAGGTCCATGGTGACCACGGACTCGCCCACGCGGCGGGGCTCGTCGCGGTCCAGCGCCTCGGGCTTGCCGGTGTCGATCTGGCAGAAGTCGCAGCGCCGGGTGCACTGGTCGCCGCCGATGAGGAACGTGGCCTCGCGGTCCTCCCAGCACTCGTAGATGTTGGGGCAGCCCGCCTCCTGGCAGACCGTGTGCAGGCCCTCGCTCTTCACGAGGCTCTGCATCTTCGTGTACTCGGGGCCCATTTTCGCCCGGGTCTTGATCCACTCGGGCTTGCGCTCGATGGGGGTCTGGCTGTTCCGGACCTCCAGGCGCAGCATCTTGCGTCCGTCGGGTGCGACTGCGGACACATCGGCTCCCTGTGCATTCGATTCTTCGGCGTCCACCAGGGTACGCCCGTACGGTTCTGGCTCCCCGGGGTGGGCAACCTTCGGCTTCACGGCGGCATTCCCGCCGGCCCCCGCCGCCCCTGCCGGTCGCATCCCCGGCGGCCGCACCCCTGCGGTCCCCCCGGCCGACCCCCGGACGACGGTCCGGTGGGGGTCGCTCGCGCGGTTCCCCGCGCCGCTGAAAATGTCGCGGGCCCCCTTCAGAGGCGCGGGGGACCGCGCGAGAAGCCCCACGGGCCCCGCGCCCGACAACGCACCCCGCCCCGGGCTACACCGCCGCCCGCTCCACCACCCGCGGCTTCAGGTCCGCGTTCTCCAGGACGTCCCTGAGGTGCCGCTCGGCCACCGGCAGGACCTCGGCGATCGTGACGTCCCGGCCCAGCTCGCCCGCCAGGGACGCCACGCCGGCGTCACGGATCCCGCACGGGATGATCCGGTCGAACCACTTGTTGTCCGGGTTCACGTTCAGCGCGAAGCCGTGCATCGTGACGCCCTTCGCCACCCGGATCCCGATCGCCGCGATCTTGCGGTCCTCGCGCCGCTGCCCGGCGTTGGAGGGCGCGTACTCCGGCCCGTTCATCCGCGGGTCGAACTCGTCGTCGGTCATCCGGGGGTCGAGGTCCAGCGAGAGCCCGCCGAGCCGCCGCTCGACCGGATCGCCGAGCACCCACACCCCGCTGCGGCCCTCCACCCGCGTGGTCTCCACCCCGAACTCCGCGCACGTGCGGATCAGCGCCTCCTCCAGGCGCCGTACGTGGGCGACCACGTCCACCGGGCGGGGGAGCTTCTGGATCGGGTAACCCACCAGCTGGCCGGGACCGTGCCAGGTGATCTTGCCGCCGCGGTCGACGTCGACGACGGGCGTGCCGTCGAGGGGGCGCTCGTTGTCGGCCGTGCGCCGGCCGGCCGTGTAGACCGGCGGGTGCTCCAGGAGCAGCACGGTGTCGGGGACCTCGTCGGCGAAGCGCGCGGCGTGCACCCGGCGCTGTTCGTCCCACGCCTCCTGGTACTCGACGGCCTCCGTGCCGAACCCCATGCGGACGAACCGCAACCCACTCACGGCAAGCGCCTCCCTCGGCGGTACCGCCGGGCGGCGGTACCGCGATAGCCCTGTCAGGCGCGTGACGCGCCCAAGCCACTGTACGACCGCGCGGCCGGGCGGTGTTCGAGCGGTCTGCGGCGCCGGTGCCGGCCCCCGTCGTACAGGGCGCGGAGGCGGAGCCCGACGCTCGTCGTACGCCCCGGCCGCCGGGCGTACGAGGGGCCCAGCCGGCGCG
This sequence comes from Streptomyces sp. NPDC041108, assembly GCF_055592645.1. Lineage (NCBI taxonomy): Bacteria > Bacillati > Actinomycetota > Actinomycetes > Kitasatosporales > Streptomycetaceae > Streptomyces > Streptomyces sp. NPDC041108. Next base: position 173,606 of record NZ_JBVIYK010000005.1, read on the forward strand.
TGTCGGAGCCCGACCACGTCAGCCGTGCGGCAAATCCTCACACGATCGGATGAATGGACGCGGAAGTGTGCGATCGGACGCTTACTCTCCGCTACATTCGCGCCGTTCACAAGGCCGCAAAAGGCTTCTCACCAGGCAATCCGGGAAACCCCGCCGACACCCGGAAGGCAGGAGACCGCACCGCAGATGACGGAACGACCCGCGCAGCGCACCCCCAACCGCCAGCTCGCCGCCCTCATCGCAGAAGCGGGGTTCTCGAACGCGGGACTAGCGCGCCGTGTGGACCAGCTCGGTCTCGAACACGGCCTCGACCTCAGATACGACAAGACGTCGGTCACCCGCTGGCTGCGTGGTCAGCAGCCCCGGGGGACGACACCCGCACTCATCGCCGAGGTGTTCACCCGCCGCCTCGGCCGCCGGCTCACCGCTCAGGACCTCGGCCTGGACGCCTGCGCCCCCGTCTACGCGGGCCTGGAGTTCGCCGCCACCCCCGAGGAGGCCATCGACATCGTCGGCGGCCTGTGGCGCAAGGACTCCGGCAGCCACGCCGAACTCCGCAAGATCGCGTTCACGCCCGCCGGGCTGGTCGTCCCCAGCCGGGACTGGCTGATCGGCCGTGCCGACGACCGGGTCGGCCGGGGTGATCCGGGCGCCACCCGGGTTCCCCCGCAAGGCCGCCCGGCCGTCCCCCGGCAGCGCAGCCAGACCGAGCGCGGTCCCGGCCAGAAGGTCACCGGCGGGGACATCGCCGCCCTGCGCTCGGTGGGGGAGCTGTTCCGCGCCCTCGACGACGCCTACGGCGGCGGGCACGCCCGCCAGGCCCTCGTGCGCTACCTGGAGCACGAGGCCGAGCCCATGCTGCGCGGCGCCTACGGCGAGCAGGTCGGCCGACGGCTGTTCGCGGCCGCCGCCGACCTGACCCGGCTGGCCGGCTGGACCTCGTACGACATCGGGGCGCACGGCCTCGCCCAGCGGTACTTCGTGCAGGCGCTGCGGCTGGCGCAGGCGGCGGGCGACCGGGCGTACGGGGCGTACGTGCTCGTCACGATGAGCCGTCAGGCGGTCTACCTGGGGCACGGCAGGGAGGCCGTGCAGCTCGCGCGCGTGGCCCAGCAGGGTGTCGGGTCCGCCGTGCCGCCGGTGGTGCAGTCGCTGCTGCACTCCGTCGAGGCACGGGGGCACGCGGTGCTCGGTGAGGTGCGGGCCTCCACGGCCGCGCTCGTGCGCGCCGAGCGCGCCCTGGAGACGGCCCGCCCCGGGGACGAGGTCCCCCACTGGGCACGGTTCTTCGACGAGGCCCAGCTCGCCGACGAGTTCGGGCACAGCCATCGCGACCTCCAGCAGTACCGGGCCGCCGCCCAGCACGCCGAGCGCTCCCTGCAGCTGCGGGCGCCCGCCTACGCCCGCAGCCGCCTGTTCTGCCGTGTCGTCCTCGCCTCCGCCCGTCTGGGCCTCGGCGAACTCGACCAGGCCTGCCAGCTGGGCGCGGAGGCCGCCGGCCAGGCCTCCGAGATGCGGTCCGTACGGGCCGTGGAGTACGTCCGCGACTTCGAGCGCCGACTGGAGCCCTACCGCGACGCGGCCCCGGTGAGGGGGTACCGGGACAAGGTGGCGGCGCTGGGGTAGGCGCGGGAACCGTGACAGGGGCGCCCGGTGCTGTGCCGGGCGCCCCTGTGGGGTCTTCGGGGGCCTGTCACGCGGCCGTTTCCAGAGACTCCTCCGGGAGCGCCGGGCGGACGTCCAGGTCGGTCAGGACGGCGTGGGCGGCCCGCCGGGCGGAGTGCAGGGCGCCCTGCACGGTGCTGGTGTCGCGGTGGTCGCCGCAGACGTAGAGCCCGGCCAGCAGGCGCACCGGCCTGCGCAGGTCGTGCGGCGCGGGCATCGCGGGGACCGCCTCGGGCACGTGGTGCGCGGCGAGGAGCTCCCAGCGGGTCGTGGACGTCCGGTAGAGACGGGCCAGTTGGGCGCGGACCGTGGCGTCGAGGTGGGCGGGGTCCGGGGGAGTGCCGAGGACCACGGAGGTGATCAGGGCACGGCCCACCGGTGCCCGGCTCGGGTCGACCTGGCTGATGACCGCCGTGTGCGAGACGGGCCCGCTGCGGTCGGCGTCGAGGAGTAGCGCCGGTTCGGTCAACGGGGGCTCGTCCGTGGCGTGGTGCAGGACCGTTACCGGGTGGAACGCCGGGACCCGCAGCCCCGGCAGCAGTTCGGCGGCGGACCGGGCGTCGGTGGCCAGCACCACGGCACGGCAGGTGAGCACGCCGTGGTGCACCGTCGTCACCGAGGTCGTGCTGATCGCGGTGACCTGGACCCCCGTCCGGACCGAGCCCGGCGGCAGCGCGGCCGCGAGCAGCTCCGGAAGGGTGTCGGCGCCGCCCTCCGGGATGCACAGCCGGCCCGTCGCGAACGTGTGCAGCGCCAGGTCGGCACAGCGGCTGGAGGTCTCCAGCGCCGGGTCGGCGAGCAGCGCGGCCAGCAGGGGCCGTACGAAACCGTCGATCGTGCGGGGCGGGAACCCCCGGGCGGCCAGGGCATGGGCGACCGGTACCTCCGCCCGGGTGAGCAGCCGCTCGGGCGCGGTCGCGGCGAGCCGGGCCAGGGCCATGGCCAGCCGGGACTGGTCCGCGGGGGCGCCCAGCCGGCCGGGCCGGGCGCCCGCGGAACGGCCCTGGTTCCGGGGGAGCCTGGGGGCGCTTGCGAGGGCGCGTGCGGCAGTGAGTGCGCCCCTCGCGCTCCGCAGGACAGGGGCGGCGCCGGCGCGCTGATGACGGCCGTCGGCGTGCAGCAGGACACCCGGGGCGAGCGGACGCAGGGGGAGCCTGTCCAGGCCCGGCGTGCGGCGCAGTTCCGGGTACGACGTGGACAGCAGCCGCGTCGTCCGGTCCAGACGGAAGCCGTCGACCTTCTCGGTGGACATGCGGCCGCCGACGGCGGGGGCGGCCTCAAGGACGGTGGTCCTCAGCCCCGCCCTGGTCAGATGTCCGGCCGCAGCGAGGCCGGCCACCCCGGCTCCTACGACGATGACGTCTGTGCTTTCGGCGTCCTCTGTGTCCGCCGGGAACGCCGACTGGTGCACCGACTCAAGCACGTGCCCCTCCCGAGGTCGCGCGGCTGCGGGGACGTTATGCCCCCAACATCCTTCTGAAACACCTGAGTTCGGCTTGAGAGTGAAGGTGGGGGCCGGTCCCGGGGAAGGAGCGCGGGACCTCGCACGGGGGCATGGGCGGGGTGCGCGTGCGCCGGGTGTCCGGGGCACGGACCGGCCGGCGACCGAAGCCCCGCCCCACCCGCGCCCGGGCACGCCCGCCCTCGGCCGCCCGTCCTCAGCCGTTCGCCGCCACCCGGATCGCGTCGTCGATCTCCGGATACGTGAACGTGAACCCCGACTCCAGCAACCGCGTCGGAACCACCCGCGTGCTGCCGAGGACATCGCCCGCGACGCCGCCGAGCGCGAGCCGCAGCGCCGGCGCGGGAACCGTGAACAGGGTGGGCCGGCGCAGCACCCGCCCCATCGCCGCCGTGATCTCACGGTTGGTCAGCGGGACCGGCGCGGTCAGGTTGAACGGGCCCGACAGCGACGGCGTGAAGAGCAGATGACGCAGGGCCGCGACCTCGTCGTGCAGGGAGATGAAGCTCCAGTACTGGCGGCCGTCGCCCATCCGCCCGCCGAGCCCGGCCTTGAACAGCGGGAACAGCGGACCCCAGGCGCCCCCGCCCCGGGCCACCACCAGCCCCGTACGCGCGAACGCGGTACGGATCCCGGCCTCCCGCGCGGCCGCGGTCGCCCCCTCCCACTCCACGCACAACGCGGACAGGAACTCCGACCCCGGCTCCGCCGACTCGTCCACGACCCGCTCGCCCGTGAAGCCGTAGAAGCCGATCGCGCTGCCGTTGACGAACACGCTCGGCGGGGTGTCGAGGCGGGCGGCGGCCTCGGCGAGCGTCCTGGTGCCGAGCACCCGGCTGTCACGGATCCTCGCCTTGTACGACTCCGTCCAGCGGCGGGACGCGACCCCCGCGCCGGCGAGATTGACCACGGCCGCGCATCCCGCGAGACCGGCCGTGTCGACCTGCCCCGCCTCCGGGTCCCAGCGCACCTCGCCCCGCGCCCGGGGCGCCCGCCGCACGAGCCGGAGCACCTCGTGGCCGTCGTCGGTGAGGGAGCGGGCGAGCGCCGAACCGATCAGGCCGGACGCCCCGGCGATCGCGATACGGGAGCCGGGTGGAACGGGCGATTCATCCGTCATGCCTCCATCCTGCCCGTCCCGCAGCCGGACAGCGGTCCCGGGGGCGCGAACCGGCCGTCCGGCCGCCCCGCCGCCGTACAGTGGCCGCCATGCCCGTTCCCCACATACGCGTCGCGACCTCGGACGACGAGGACACGCTCAGCCGGCTCGACCGCGACACCTGGTCCACCCTGCACTCCGTCCAGGCCCGCCCCGAGCAGCCGTACCCGTCGTTCTTCAACGAGCGCCACGGCCCGGGAGACCACCTGGTCGCCGAACTCGACGGGACGGTCGTCGGGTACGTCCGCCTCGCCGTGGCCTCCGGCCTGGCCTGTCACACGCACGTCCGCCAGATCCAGGGCCTCGCCGTCGCCGACCGGGCGCGCGGGACGGGCGTCGCGCGGGCGCTGCTGCGCGCCGTCCAGGACGAGGCGCGCCGCCGAGGCGCCCGCCGGCTGACCCTGCGGGTCCTCGGCCACAACACCGCGGCCAGGAAGCTCTACGAGTCCGAGGGCTTCGTGGTGGAGGGGATCCTGTCCGAGGAGTTCCTGCTCGACGGGCAGTACGTGGACGACGTACTGATGGGCCGTCGGCTCTGACCCGACCGCCCGTCAACCGCCCCTACCCCCGCCCTCGACGGGGCACGCGGTCATGAGGTCACGAGGTCACGAGGTCGCCCGTGTCCACCGCCGCCGTCGCGTTCGCCGCGCGCTCGGCGTCCGGGAGGACCTCGTCCACCGTGAGGACGTAACCCGTCTCGGCGTCCGAGGTGGAGCGGGCGAAGACCACGCCGAACACCCGGCCGTCGGTGGTGAGCAGGGGGCCGCCGGAGTTGCCGGGGCGGACCGTGGAACGGATGGAGTAGATGTCGCGGGTCACCGAGTCGGTGTTGTAGATGTTCCGGCCGGTCGCGTCGATACGGCTGGCCACCGTGGCCGCCTGGAGGTCCAGACCGCCGTCCTCCGGATAACCGGCGACGACCGCCGCGTCGCCGCGCCCGGCGCTGTCGTCGAAGCGCAGCAGCGGGGCCTTCAGCCCCGGGACGTAGAGCACCGCCACGTCCTTGTCGGAGTCGAAGAGCACGACCTTCGCCTCGTACGCCTTGCCCACGCCGCCCACCCGCACGCTCGGGGCGTCGATGCCCGCCACCACATGGGCGTTGGTCATCACGTGCTCGGTGGCGTACACGAAACCGCTGCCCTCGCGGCCCTGGGTGCCGGCCACGCCCTCGATCTTCACCGTGCTCCGCTTGGCGGCGCCCGTCGCTGCCGCGGTGACGCTGTCGCCGGACGGCTTGGCGACCTCGGCCGTCGCCTCGTTCTCGAACGGGTTGAAGACCTGCGGGAAGCCCGCCTCGGTGAGCGCTGACGTGGCGTCCGAGAACCAGGCCGGAGTGGTGTCCGGCATGGTGTCCTGCACGGCGCCGAGCAGCGCGGAGTTACGGATCGCGTTGGTCACCACCACCGACGAGGACGCCCCGAGGACGCTCGCGGCCACCCAGGCCACGATGAGGACGGCGAGCGTGTTGGCCGCCGCCCCGCCGATGCCGTCGGCCACCCGCAGCGGACTGCGGTCGATCTCCCGGCGCAGCCGCAGCGCCAGCCTGCCCGCCAGCTCGTGTCCGATCACCCCCGGCACCAGCACCGTCAGCACCGCCGTGACCGTCGCCGTCGGCGTGCCCGCCTCCACCAGCTCCATCATCCAGGGCAGCACCCAGACGCCGGTGGCCGCGCCGCCCACGAATCCGGCGAGGGACACACATCCCGCCACCAGGCCGCGACGGTAACCCGACGCCGCGTAGGCGAGGATCACCAGCATCAGCAGGATGTCGAGCACGTCCACTCCAGCCGCCTCTCTCTAGGGACCCAGTAGTACGCGCGCGGCGGCCCCAGTGATCAGCCGGGCCCCCGCGGCAGCCCGCCGGTCCGCGCGAACCGGCCACCACCGTGCCGCATCCGCCTGGAACAGTGAAAACGCCCCGGGCCACGGTGTTGGTTCCTTCCGCTTCCACCGGGTGGCCCACCCCACATCGCGGGCGGGGCGCATCCGGGTGACTCTGGGGACATGCGTGTGTTCCGGATGTCACGGGGGGCGCGAATACGGCGGCTGCGCCGCGCGTGGCGCCGTCGTACCCGGACCCCGCGCGCCCCGGGCCCGCTCCACCGGCGCTCGCGCCGGTCCCGTGACCGTGTGCGCCTGGCCTGGGAGCGCGCGGATCCGCCCCGGCGCCTCCTGCTGGTGCTGCTGGCCTGTCTGCCCGGTCTGGCGGCCGTCCTCGCGGTGGTCCTGTTCGCGATCGGTGTGGACCGCTCGGGACATCGCGCGGGCCGGCCCGCCGCCGCACGGCCCGCGCTGCCGCACCAGGCACCCAAGCCGCCCATCGTGCCGCGGGCCCGCTGGCTGGAGAAGGAAGCGCCCAGCCAGCCGCCCGCCCGCTACGACGACGAGGTGGCCGCCGTCTTCATCCACCACACGGACTCGCCCAACGGCTACGACTGCGCCGACGCGCCCCGCATCATCCGCTACCTGTACGCCGGCCAGACCGGAGCCAAGGACTGGGACGACATCGGCTACAACTTCCTGGTCGACCGCTGCGGCACCATCTACGAGGGCCGTGCGGGCGGCATCGACCGTGCCGTCACCGGCGCCCACACCCAGGGCTTCAACCACCGCACCACCGGCATCGCCGCCCTCGGCACCTTCACCGCCGGGGTCCCCGTCCCCCGGGCCATGACCGACGCGATCGCCGCCCTGGCGGCCTGGAAACTCGGCCTCTCCGACACCGACCCCCGCGGCAGCGTCCGGCTCACCTCCAGCAACAGCCTCAGCCGCTACCCCTCCGGCACCACCGTGCTGTTGCCCACCCTCGCCGGCCACAGCGACGGCTACATGACCAGTTGTCCGGGCGCGGCCCTCGCGGAACGCCTGCCCGCCATCAGGGAGCTGGCGGCCCGCCTCCAGGGCCGGCGTTGAACCGGATCTCATCAGGTTCACAGACAGCGCGCCGGAGTCTCACAGACTTCTCCCAGACACGCGCCCTACCTTCGTCGGTGTCACGCCGACCGGAGCCTGGGAGAGTGGTGGGGAAAATGATCGGCAGCCGTACGAAGAACGCGTCCCGTGACCCGAAGCGGTCCTGGACCTCGGCCCTGCGGAGCCCCTGGACGGTGGCCTGCGCGGCAGCCGCCGTCGTGCTCGGCCCGTCCGCCGTGACCGCGTCAGCGCTGGACCGCGCCAACGCCGCGCCCCTGCACGGGGTCTCGGCCCCCGAGCACCCAGCCCCCGGCCAGGAGCGACGCCACCACGCCCGGCCGTACACCGACGGGCAGTACGCGTACGTGCCGCGCGCGCAGAGCCGCGGCTCGCGTCCCTGAACCGTCCCGCGACGACGGACCGGCCCGGCCCCCTGCTCGCCGGAGGCACCCGGCTCAGCCCTCGCCTCGCCGGACGGACCGGCCCAGCCCTCGCCTCACTGGACGGACCGGATCAGCTCTCGCCCCGGAAGCGCTCCCAGAGCTTCGGGCAGCGCTCGGCGAGCGCCGCCTCGTCCTCGAAGTCCAGCGGGGTGCCCTCCGGTTCGCCGGGCGGGGGCGGGATACCGAGGTCCGGGGCGACCACACCGGTGAGCTGCTCGTACGCCTCGTCCGCGGCATAGCCCAGCTCCTCGCCGTCCCCGTCGACCTCGTCGTCGAAGTCGTCCAGCAGCCCGGCGAGCGAGTCGGGATCGTGGACCGCGCCCTCGAAGACCTCCCGGCCCTGACCGATCAGCCAGCACCGGAAGAAGTCGAACGCGTCGTCACTGGCGCCGTCGAGCAGTACCCACGCGGCGCCCCAGAGGTCCCAGGTGTAGGCGCGGTTGTAGCGGGACTCGAAGTGCCGGGCGAAGTCCAGCACCGCCTCCGGGTCCAGCCGGCCGAGCCGTTCCACGAGCAGGTCGGCCTGGTCCTCGGGATCGCCCTCGGCGTCCTCGCGGGCCGCGTCCACCAGCTCCCAGAACTCCGTCTCGTCCATCACGGGTCCAGCATCGTGCCTGGGCGGGTGCGACGCACGCGGAGGACGGCGGATTGTTATGACCGCCGCGGACTCCCGGCGGTCTCACGCGTCCGTGTAGAGCCCGGCGAGCCGGCGCGCGTCGCCCGCGAAGCGCTCCCGCAGCTCCGCCGGGGCCAGCACCTCGGCCTCCGGCCCCAGCGCCGTGAGCTGGGTGTGGGCCACCTCCTGCGACTCGACCCGGAGGGTGACCGTGGTCCGGCCCAGCTCGTCGGGGGAGTCCGCCGCCGCCAGGGCGTCGCGCGCGGACACGGGATCCACGACGTACGCCAGCCTCCGCAGCCCCCGCGCCGACAGCCGTACGACGACCTCGGTGTGCAGGATCGACCGGGCGAACCGTTCCGTCTGCTCGTCCCAGTAACCGGGCAGATCGAACTCCTCGTCGCGGGCGAAGCGGTCGCCGCCGTCCTCGACGGACAGGAAGCGGTCGATGCGGTAGGTCCGGAACGAGCCGGTGCCCTCGCCCGCGCTGGGAACGCGGGCGCACAGGTACCAGACACCGGCCTTGAGGACGAGACCGTACGGTTCCAGCTCCCGCCCGACCTCGACGTCGCCCCTGCGGTACCGCGCGACGATCCGGCGGTCGTCCCACACGGCGTCCGCTACGGCGGGCAGCAGCTCGGGGGTCTTCGGCTCCTGGAACCAGCTGGGCGCGTCGAGGTGGAAGCGCTGGGAGGCCGTACGGGAGGCGTCGCGGAGGGAGGGCAGCAGGGCGGCCGACACCTTCAGCCGGGCGGCGGAGGCCGCGTCCTCCAGCCCCATCTCCCGCAGCGCCCCCGGCACACCGCTGAGGAACAGCGCCTCGGCCTCGCTGCGGGCCAGCCCCGTGAGCCGGGTCCGGTACCCGCCGATCAGCCGGTACCCTCCGGCCCGCCCCCGGTCCGCGTACACCGGAACCCCTGCCTCCGACAGCGCCTGGGCGTCCCGGGTGACGGTGCGCTCGGACACCTCCAGCTCCCGGGCGAGTTCGGCGGCGGTCATGGAGGGCCGGGACTGAAGCAGCAACACCATCTTGATCAGCCGGGCAGCACGCATGCGGCCATGATGCCGGGCCGGGGTGACAACGGGGAGGTGCGTCGGCGGGCGCGGGTGCGCGGGGAACTGGGCGACCGGCCCCCACGCTCCCGCACCCGCCGACGAAACCCGCGCCCCGAGTGATGAGGGCCCTTACAGCCCGTACCGCTCCCGCGCCTCCTTGACCGCCGTCGCCTTGACCTCCCCGCGGCGGGCGAGCTGCGCGAGCGCGGCGACCACGACGGACTGGGCGTCGACGCCGAAGTGGCGCCGCGCGGCCTCACGGGTGTCGGAGATGCCGAACCCGTCCGCACCGAGCGAGGAGTAGTCCTGCTCGACCCACTGCGCGATCTGGTCCGGAACCTGGCGCATGTAGTCGGACACCGCCAGCACCGGCCCCTCGGCGCCCTGCAGCGCCTGCCGGACGTACGGCGTCCGCTCCTCCCCGCGCAGCAGCGCGGCATCCGCCTCCAGCGCGTCCCGACGCAGCTCGCTCCAGGACGTGGCCGACCAGACGTCGGCGGCCACCCCCCAGTCCTCCGCGAGCAGCTTCTGCGCCTCCAGGGCCCAGTGGATCGCCGTGCCGGAGCCGAGCAGCTGGACGCGCGGGGCGTTCGCCACCGGGGACAGCCCCGCCGACTCGGCCGTGTTGAAGCGGTACAGACCCTTGACGATGCCCTCGTCCACCCCGGCGGCACCGGGCTTGGCGGGCTGCGGCAGCGGCTCGTTGTAGACGGTCAGGTAGTAGAAGACGTTCGGGTCCTCGCCCGGGGCGGCCTCGCCGTACATCCGGCGCAGACCGTCCTTGACGATCGCCGCGACCTCGTACGCGAACGCCGGGTCGTACGTCAGCGCCGCCGGGTTCGTCGCCGCGATGACCGGCGAGTGGCCGTCTGCGTGCTGCAGGCCCTCACCCGTCAGGGTCGTACGGCCGGCCGTGGCGCCGACGAGGAAGCCGCGGCCCAGCTGGTCGCCGAGCTGCCACATCTGGTCGGCCGTGCGCTGCCAGCCGAACATCGAGTAGAAGATGTAGAACGGGATCATCGCCTCGCCGTGCGTCGCGTACGACGTCGAAGCGGCGATGAAGTCGGCCATCGAACCGGCCTCGGTGATCCCCTCGTTGAGGATCTGGCCGTCCTTGGCCTCCTTGTAGTACATCAGCTGGTCGCGGTCGACCGGCTCGTACGTCTGGCCCTTGGGGGAGTAGATCCCGAGGGACGGGAACAGCGACTCCATGCCGAAGGTGCGCGCCTCGTCGGGGACGATCGGCACCCAGCGCCGGCCGGTCTGCTTGTCGCGGACCAGGTCCTTGACGAGCCGGACGAAGGCCATGGTCGTCGCCACGTTCTGCGAGCCGGAGCCCTTGTCGAAGGCGGCGAAGGTCTTGTCGGCGGCGGCCGGCAGCGGGGCCAGCGCGTGCGTACGGCGGGCTGGGGCGGGACCGCCGAGCGCGGCGCGGCGCTCCTGGAGGTAGCGGACCTCGGCGGAGTCGGCGCCCGGGTGGCCGTATGGCACGACACCGTCGACGAAGTCGCTGTCCTTGATGGGGAGTTCGAGCAGATCACGCATCTGCTTGAACTCGTCCGTCGACAGCTTCTTCATCTGGTGGTTGGCGTTCTTCGACGCGAAGCCCTCGCCGAGGGTGAAGCCCTTGACGGTCTGGGCCAGGATGACGGTCGGGGCGCCCTTGAACTCGACGGCGGCCTTGTAGGCGGCGTACACCTTGCGCGCCTCGTGACCACCGCGCGAGAGGTGGAAGCACTCCAGGATCTTGTCGTCGCTCAGCAGCTTCGCCATCTCGACGAGCGCCGGGTCCTTGCCGAAGAAGTCCTGGCGGATGTAGGCGGCGTCGCGGGTCTGGTACGTCTGCACCTGCGCGTCCGGTACCTCGCGCAGGCGGCGTACGAGCGCGCCGGTGGTGTCGAGCTGGAACAGCTCGTCCCAGGCCGAGCCCCACAGGCTCTTGATCACATTCCAGCCGGCGCCGCGGAACTGGGCCTCCAGCTCCTGCACGATCTTGAAGTTGGCCCGGACCGGGCCGTCGAGGCGCTGCAGGTTGCAGTTGATGACGAAGGTGAGGTTGTCGAGGCCCTCACGGGAGGCCAGGGCGAGTGCCGCCGTGGACTCGGGCTCGTCCATCTCGCCGTCGCCGAGGAACGCCCAGACGTGGGAGTCCGAGACGTCCTTGATGCCGCGGCTGGTGAGATAGCGGTTGAAGCGCGCCTGGTAGATGGCGGAGAGGGGGCCGAGGCCCATGCTCACCGTCGGGAACTCCCACAGCCAGGGCAGGCGACGGGGGTGCGGGTACGACGGGAGGCCGTCACCGCCCGACTCGCGGCGGAAGTTGTCCAGGTGGGACTCGTTCAGCCGGCCGTCGAGGAAGGCGCGGGCGTAGATGCCGGGGGAGGCGTGGCCCTGGATGTAGAGCTGGTCGCCCGAGCCGTCCGCCTCCTTGCCCTTGAAGAAGTGGTTGAAGCCCGTCTCGTAGAGCCAGGCCGCGGAGGCGAAGGTGGCGATGTGGCCGCCGACGCCGTATTTGCTGCCGCGGGTGACCATCGCGGCGGCGTTCCAGCGGTTCCACGCGGTGATACGGCGCTCCATCGCCTCGTCACCGGGGATGCCCGGCTCGGCGGCGGTGGGGATGGTGTTGACGTAGTCCGATTCGAGCAGCTTGGGCAGCGCGATGCCGTTGCCCTCCGCGCGCTCCAGGGTGCGGCGCATCAGGTACGCCGCGCGGTGCGGTCCGGCCGCCTTGGTGACGGCGTCCAGGGAGGCCTGCCATTCGGCGGTCTCCTCCGGGTCCCGGTCGGGGAGCTGGTCGAGCGCGCTCGGCTGGATGGCGTGGGAGTCGGTCATTGCGCCGCCTTCCTCAGTCGAAGGGGGTTCCCTCATCGGTAAGCGTTCGGGGGTTGCCCTTGGTCTTTGGCAGGACAGGGCGACGGGCTCCTGTGGAAGCCCGTCGGTGACTGTAACCCGCTGATCGATGATCGATCAAAGGGTTGCGGGCAAAATATCTTGATCACGAGAAAGTCGGCACGGGGTGCCTTCGGTGGTGGCACCGGGTGACCCTGTGGGCCGGGGTTTGTGCAGGTGGGGCGGCGTTTGAGCGGGGGTGCGCTCAAGGGGTGCGAGGGTGCGGTGCGTGGGCGGCCGCGGGTGCGCGAGCAGCCCCGCCGGGCCGCCGCACGCCGTCGCGCCCTCACCCCCGAGCTGCTGGGCGCCCTACGCCGGCTCGTCGTCCGTGTGCGGGGCGCAGCCCAGCACGTGGGCCTTCACCAGGTCCGCGATCCGAGGATCGCGGCGACGGAACGCCGCCACCAACTCCTCGTGCTCCTCGGCGTACGACTGCTGCACCGTCCCCAGCCAGCGGATCGACAGCGCCGTGAACACCTCGATCCCCAGCCCCTCCCACGTGTGCAGCAGCACCGAGTTGCCCGCCGCCCGCACCAGTTCCCGGTGGAACGCCACCGTGTGCCGGACCTGGGACGTCCCGTCGGCGTTGCGGTCCGCCTCGTACAGCGCGGCCACGTGCGGCTCCAGCGCCGAGCAGTCCTCCGCCAGCCGCTCCGCCGCCAGCTCCGCCGCGATCGCCTCCAGACCCGCCCGTACCGGGTAGCTCTCCTCCAGATCGGCCGCAGTCAGATTCCGCACCCGTACGCCCTTGTTCGGCGCGGATTCGATCAACCGCAGCGACTCCAGCTCGCGCAGCGCCTCCCGCACGGGAGTCTGGCTGACCTCCAGCTCCGTCGCGATCCGCCGCTCCACGATCCGCTCACCCGGCTTCCACCGCCCGCTCACGATGCCTTCCACGATGTGCTCGCGGATCTGTTCGCGCAGCGAGTGGACGACGGGCGCGGTGGTCATGCGGGCTCCTTCGGCGGGGGACAGAGCCCCAAGGGCGTTGACCTCTAGACAATAAAGCCGTGGCCCTCCGGTGGAGAGGCGCACGGGGGTGCTTTCGCGCAGGTGAGACGAGACTTACACGCTCCCGAGGAGCGCCGGTTTGTAAAGACCCGTACCGGCCAGGCTCGACGGCCCCTTCCCCGCCCGGCCGGAGCGGAGCGCCGACGCACCGGTGCCCCGCCCGGAGGACTCCGGACGGGGCACCGTCGTACCGCGCTCAGTGGCCTCTGCTCAGAAGCCCCTGACCAAAGGCGTCACAGACCGAGCTCGACCTCGAACTCGCCCGCCTCCAGGATCGCCTTGACGGCCGTCAGGTAGCGGGCCGCGTCGGCGCCGTCGACCAGACGGTGGTCGTAGGAGAGGGTCAGGTACGTCATGTCGCGGACGCCGATGACGGCGCCCTCCTCCGTCTCGATCACGGCGGGGCGCTTGACCGTGGCGCCGATGCCGAGGATCGCGACCTGGTTCGGCGGCACGATGATCGTGTCGAACAGCGCGCCGCGCGAACCGGTGTTGGAGATGGTGAAGGTCGCGCCGGACAGCTCGTCCGGCGTGATCTTGTTGGCCCGCACCTTGCCCGCCAGGTCGGCGGTGGCCTTGGCGATGCCGGCGATGTTGAGGTCACCGGCGCCCTTGATGACCGGGGTCATCAGGCCCTTCTCGGAGTCCACCGCGATACCGATGTTCTCGGCGTCGAAGTAGGTGATCGTGCCCTCGCCCTCGTTGATCCGGGCGTTGATGGGCGCGTGCGCCTTCAGCGCCTGGGCCGCGGCCTTGACGAAGAACGGCATCGGGGAGAGCTTCACACCCTCACGCGCCGCGAACGAGTCCTTGGCCCGGGCGCGCAGCCGCATCAGGCGGGTGACGTCGACCTCGACGACCGACGACAGCTGCGCCTGCTCGTGCAGCGCCTTGACCATGTTGTCGCCGATGACCTTGCGGATGCGCGGCATCTTGATGGTCTGGCCACGGAGGGGAGAGGCCTCCAGGGACGGCGCCTTCTTGGCGGCGGTGGCATGGCCCCCGGCAGTCACAGCAGCGGCGGGAGCCGGAGCGGCGGCAGCGGCCTTCGCGGCCTCGGCGGCGGCGACGACGTCCTGCTTGCGGATACGGCCGCCGACGCCGGTGCCCTTGACGGAGCCCAGGTCGACACCCTGCTCCGCGGCGAGCTTGCGCACCAGCGGGGTGACGTACGCGCCCTCGTCGGTCGCCTTGGCGGCGGCCGGGGCGGCCGCGGCCGGAGCCGGGGCGGCCGGAGCGGCCGGTGCAGCGGCGGCGGGCGCCGGGGCCGGGGCGGCGGGGGCGGCCGGCGCGGGGGCCGGAGCCGGAGCCGCGGGGGCGGCCGGGGCGGGCGCGGGAGCAGCCGGGGCCGGTGCAGCGGCGGCGGGCGCCGGGGCCGGGGCGGCCGGGGCCGGAGCAGCCGCCGGAGCGGCACCCGGGGCGCCGATGACGGCCAGCTTGGCGCCGACCTCGGCGGTCTCGTCCTCGGCGACCGTGATCTCCAGGAGCACACCGGAGGTGGGCGCCGGGATCTCGGTGTCGACCTTGTCGGTGGAGACCTCCAGCAGCGGCTCGTCGGCCTCGACGGAGTCGCCGACCTCCTTCAGCCAGCGGGTGACGGTGCCCTCGGTGACGGACTCGCCGAGCGCCGGGAGGACCACGTCGGTGCCCTCGGCCGAGCCGCCGCCGGTGGCCGCCTCGGCGGTCGGGGCCGGCGCGGGGGCCTCCTGCTCGGTGGAGGGCGCGGCCGCGGCGGGCTCGGGGGCCGGAGCCGGGGCCTCCTCGGCGGCGGGGGCCGGGGCGGCGGCGGGCGCGCCCGAGCCGTCGTCGATCAGGGCCAGCTCGGCGCCGACCTCGACCGTCTCGTCCTCGGCGACCTTGATGGAGGCCAGGATGCCCGCGGCGGGGGAGGGGATCTCGGTGTCGACCTTGTCGGTCGAGACCTCGAGCAGCGGCTCGTCGGCCTCTACGCGCTCACCCTCGGCCTTCAGCCAGCGGGTGACAGTGCCCTCGGTGACGCTCTCGCCGAGCGCCGGAAGGGTTACGGAAACCGCCATGGTTTCTGTTGCTCCTTAACGAATTGCGGAAGTCTGGATCGTCGCTTCGTCGACCGAGGGGTCAGTCGTGCGAGTGCAGCGGCTTGCCCGCGAGGGCCAGGTGGGCCTCGCCGAGCGCCTCGTTCTGCGTCGGGTGGGCGTGGATGAGCTGGGCGACCTCGGAGGGCAGCGCTTCCCAGTTGTAGATCAGCTGGGCCTCACCGACCTGCTCGCCCATGCGGTCGCCGACCATGTGGACGCCGACCACAGCACCGTCCTTGACCTGCACGAGCTTGATCTCGCCCGCGGTCTGGAGGATCTTGCTCTTGCCGTTGCCCGCGAGGTTGTACTTCAGAGCGACGACCTTGTCCGCACCGTAGATCTCCTTGGCCTTGGCCTCGGTGATGCCCACGGAGGCGACCTCCGGGTGGCAGTACGTCACCCGCGGTACACCGTCGTAGTCGATCGGAACGGCCTTCAGGCCGGCCAGACGCTCCGCCACCAGGATGCCCTCGGCGAAGCCGACGTGCGCGAGCTGGAGCGTCGGGACCAGGTCACCGACGGCGGAGATGGTCGGGACGTTGGTCCGCATGTACTCGTCGACCAGGACATAGCCCCGGTCCATGGCGACGCCCTGCTCCTCGTAGCCGAGACCGGCGGAGACGGGCCCGCGGCCGACGGCCACCAGCAGCAGCTCGGCCTCGAACTCCTTGCCGTCGGCGAGGGTGACCTTGACACCGTCCTGGGTGTACTCGGCCTTCGAGAAGAAGGTGCCCAGGTTGAACTTGATGCCGCGCTTGCGGAAGGCGCGCTCAAGAAGCTTGGAGGAGTTCTCGTCCTCGAGGGGGGCAAGGTGCTTCAGCCCCTCGATGATCGTGATGTCGGTGCCGAAGGACTTCCAGGCGGAGGCGAACTCGACGCCGATGACACCGCCGCCGAGGACGATCGCCGACTTCGGGACCCGGTCCAGGACGAGGGCGTGGTCCGAGGAGATGATGCGGTCGCCGTCGATCTCCAGGCCCGGCAGCGACTTCGGCACGGAGCCGGTCGCCAGCAGGACGTGACGGCCCTGGACGCGCTGGCCGTTGACATCGACGGAGGTCGGGGAGGACAGACGGCCCTCACCCTCGATGTAGGTGACCTTGCGGGAGGCGATGAGCCCCTGCAGACCCTTGTACAGGCCGGAGATCACACCGTCCTTGTACTTGTGCACGGCGGGCACGTCGATGCCCTCGAAGGTGGCCTTCACGCCGAACTGCTCGCTCTCGCGGGCCTGGTCGGCGATCTCGCCCGCGTGGAGCAGGGCCTTCGTGGGGATGCATCCCCGGTGCAGGCAGGTGCCGCCGACCTTGTCCTTCTCGATCAGGGCGACGTCCAGGCCCAGCTGGGCCCCGCGCAGCGCCGCGGCGTAACCACCGCTACCACCGCCGAGGATCACTAGGTCGAAAACGGTGCTGGCGTCGTTCGCCACGTCACGTCCTCCATGCATGTGCGCCGTACGCCGGTCGTCCGAGACCCGCGCGGCGGCTGGTGTCCGGCCGCTCTTCTTCGGCCCTGTGGTGGGGGCCCTGTCCTGCCGAGCCCCATCTTCGCACTTGTCGGAAGGGAACGAGACGCCGGGCCGGGGTGTGAGACACCACACGCTCAGATGTGACGCCACGCCCCGCGGGGGCGTGGGGGACTGTGTGCTCAGCCCCCCACGCCCCCGCGGTCGCCGTGCGACGGATCGACCGAGCTAGCGCAGGGACGTCATCCCAGGTCGCCGGAGGCGGCACGCTCGGCGAGCCGCACCAGCGTCCGCACGGCGGTCCCGGTGCCCCCCTTGGGTGTGTACCCGAAGGGCCCGCCCTCGTTGAACGCCGGCCCCGCGATGTCCAGGTGCGCCCAGGTGATCCCCTCGCCCACGAACTCCTTCAGGAACAGCCCGGCGACGAGCCCGCCGCCGTACCGCTCGCCCATGTTCGCGATGTCGGCGGTCGGGGAGTCCATCCCCTTGCGCAGGTGGTCCGGCAGCGGCATCGGCCACGCGGGCTCACCGGACTCCTCGGCGGCCTCGTGGACCGCGGAGCGGAACGCGTCGTCGTTCGCCATGATCCCGAAGGTCCGGTTGCCCAGCGCCAGCATCATCGCCCCGGTCAGCGTCGCCACGTCCACGATCGCGTCCGGCTTGTCCTCGGACGCCTTGGCGAGCGCGTCGGCCAGCACCAGCCGGCCCTCGGCGTCGGTGTTCAGCACCTCCACCGTCTTGCCGCTGTACATGCGCAGCACGTCACCCGGGCGGGTGGCGGAGCCGGACGGCATGTTCTCGGCGAGGGCGAGCCAGCCCGTGACGTTGACCTCCAGCTTGAGCCGGGCGGCGGCGACGACCGCGGCGAACACGGCGGCGGCACCGCTCATGTCGCACTTCATCGTCTCGTTGTGCCCGGCGGGCTTGAGCGAGATGCCGCCCGAGTCGTAGGTGATGCCCTTGCCGACGAACGCCAGGTGCTTCTTCGCCTTGGAGCTGGTGTACGACAGCTGCACCAGGCGGGGCGTGGCCGCGGAGCCCGCGCCGACGCCGAGGATGCCGCCGTAGCCGCCCTTGGCGAGCGCCTTCTCGTCGAGGACGGTCACCTTGATGCCGTGCTCCTTGGCCGCGGTCTGGGCGACGGCGGCGAAGGCCTCGGGGTCGAGGTCGTTCGGCGGGGTGTTGATGAGGTCGCGGGCGCGGTTCAGCTCCTCGCTCACCGCGGTCGCGCGCTCGACGGCGGCCTTGTGGGCCTTGTCGCGCGGCTTCGCGCCGAGCAGGACGACATCGGCGAGCGGCGCCTTGCCGTCCTTCGCCTTGGGGTCCTTGGCGTTGTTCTTGTAGGCGTCGAAGGAGTACGCGCCGAGCAGCGCGCCCTCGGCGACGGCGCCCACGGCGTCGGCGTCGGCGACGGGCAGCGCGAACGCGGCCTTCTTCGTCCCGGACAGGGCGCGGGCCGCGGCACCGGCCGCGCGGCGCAGCGCCTCCGCGCCGAACGAGCCGTCCTTCTCGGGCACCGCGCCCAGGCCCACCGCCACCACGAGCGGCGCCTTGAAGCCGGACGGCGCGGGCAGCTTCGTCACCTCGCCCTCCGCGCCCGAGGCGCCGAGGGTCTCCAGAAGGCCGGCGAGCTTGCCGTCGTAGGCCTTGTCCACAGCTTCGGCGCCCGGCGCTACGACCAGGCCCCCAGGCCGAGAGGCAGGGCCCTTCGCGACACCGACCACGATCGCGTCGGCGCGGAGGCCGGGCGCGGCGGCGGTGCTGAGAGTGAGAGCAGTCACGGTGGTGAAATCTCGCTTCCGATTGAGTTTCGGTGGCCGAACGGATGGGTCGACGTGCAGAGAACGAGCCTAGGCCCTTGTTCGGCCCATCGGACCTGGGGCGTGGGCCGGTCGCGTTCTCGCCGTCCGCGCGGCGTCCGCTGCGACCAGCCTCCCCGACTTTCCGCTCCGGACGTGCAGGGAGATCCCCATGCCTGAGACATAGGGGGATCCCTTATCGCCCTGCCCGGGGCGCCGTTGAGGGTCTTCGCGCACGGCGCGGTCGGCGCGGCCCCCCGGCCATGGGGGCGCACGGGGCGCACGGGACGCACGCGCGCCGGCGCGGCCCCCGGCGTGGGGGATCATCACCGGGGTACGTCGTCGCACGCCCTGGAGCCCACCCGATGAGCCGCGCCCCCGCCCGCAGCGCCCCTGCCCGCAGCGCCCTGTTGTCCCTGCTCCTGCTGACCGCGGGATGCACCACCGCCCACGACGGCGCCGGCGAGGAGGCGGGCGCCCGCTGGCGGCCCGAGCCCGGTACGCAGTGGCAGTGGCAGCTCAGCGGGCGCCTGGACACCTCCGTCGACGTCCCCGTGTACGACATCGACGGCTTCGACCACTCCGCCGGCACGGTCGCCGAGCTGCACGACGACGGCCGCAAGGTCATCTGCTATCTGTCGACCGGCGCCTGGGAGGACTGGCGCCCGGACGCCGAGGCGTTCCCGGACTCGGTCCTCGGCAGGGGCAACGGCTGGGAGGGCGAGCGCTGGCTCGACATCCGGAGGACCGACGTGCTCGAACCCCTGATGGCCGCCCGCATCGACATGTGCGCGGAGAAGGGCTTCGACGCGGTCGAACCCGACAACATGGACGGCTACCGCAACCGGACGGGCTTCCCCCTCAAGGCTGCCGACCAGCTCCGCTACAACCGTCTCGTCGCCCGCCTGGCCCACGAACGCGGCCTCGCGGTCGGCCTGAAGAACGACCTCGACCAGATACCGGAACTCGTGGACGACTTCGACTTCGCCGTCAACGAACAGTGCGCCCAGTTCGAGGAGTGCGAGGACCTCACCCCTTTCATCGAGGCCGGCAAGGCCGTCTTCCACGTCGAGTACGAGATGAGGACGGCGGACTTCTGCCCCGAGGCCCGGCGCCTGGAACTCAGCTCGCTGCTGAAGAAGTGGGACCTGGGGGTGTGGCGCAGGGCCTGCTGACCACCCCGGGAGGCACCCCTGAGGTCACCCGAGGGCGAACACCACGAGGGCCGCCGTCGCCGCCGTCTCCGCCAGAGCGCCGAAGACATCACCGGTGACACCGCCGAACCGCCTCACGCAGTGGCGGAGCAGCAGCTCGGCGGCACCGCAGGCGACGACGACCGCGAGCACCGCGCGGACCGGGTCCCAGGTTCCGAGCAGCGCTCCCGCGCCCGCCGCCGCGCACCCCACCAGGGCGGCCACGGGCAGCGCGGACCCCGGCCGCACCACCCCCGCCACCGCCGCCCCCAGCCCCTCCGGCCGGGCCGGGGGGACGCCGGCGCGCGCGGCCAGGGTCAGGGCCAGCCGCGCGGCGGTCGCCGAGACGGCCGTCGCCAGCGCGCCCAGCGCCCAGGACTCGCCGTACGCCTCGGTGAGCGCGGCCGCCTGGGCCAGCAGCACCAGGACGAGGGTGACGACCCCGAAGGGCCCGATGTCCGACTGCTTCATGATCCGCAGGGCGTCCTCGGCGGGCCTGCCGCTGCCCAGCCCGTCGGCGGTGTCGGCGAGCCCGTCCAGATGCAGGCCCCGGGTGAGGGCGGCCGGTACGGCGACGGAGGCCACGGCGGCGAGCGGCGGACCGGCGCCCAGGAGCAGCAGAAGACCGCCGAGCGCGGCCGCGCCCAGGCCGACGACCAGCCCGGCGACCGGTGCGCACAGCATCCCGGCGCGCGCCGCCTCCCGGTCCCAGCGATGCACGGTCACCGGCAGCACGGTCAGGGTGCCGAACGCGAAACGCGGGCCGTCGAGGGGCGCGGCGCGGGGCGGGACGGAGGGCTCGGGGGGCGTGGACACCGGCGCAGGCTACCCGGCGGGCCCGACGGCCTCGGCGGCGGCCGGGGACGGTCCTGGATAAAGTTCGCATATGGGTACCTGGTGGGAGCGGAACATCATCGAGCCGGGCAAGTTGCCCCTGCTCCTCGCGCTCACCGCGTTCGTCCTGACGTTCCTGATCACCCGGGTCATCACCCGCCTCATCCGCGCGGGCAAGGGCCCCTTCCGGAACATCAGCGGCAGCGGTGGGGTCCACATCCACCACGTCGTCCCCGGCATCGTCCTCACGGTCGTCGGCGGCTTCGGCTCGGTGGCGAGCGACGGGCACGGTTTAGGCGCGCTGATCTCCGCCGTGCTGTTCGGCATGGGGGTGGGCCTGGTGCTGGACGAGTTCGCGCTGATCCTGCACCTGGACGACGTGTACTGGGGCGAGGAGGGCCGGCAGAGCGTCGAGGTGGTCGTCCTGACGGCGGCCCTGGTGGGCCTGCTGCTGGTCGGCTTCCTCCCCTTCGGCGTCAACGACCTCGACGAGTCGGAGCTGCAGGACCGGGGCGCCGTCATGCTCACCATGGGGACGAACTTCCTCGTCGCCCTGATCGCCCTCGCCAAGGGCAAGGCCCGCACGGCGATCTTCGGGGTGATCATCCCGGTCATCGCCGTCGTCGGAGCCGTCCGCCTCGCCCGCCCCACCTCCGCCTGGGCCCGCCGCTTCTACCGCCGTCGCCCGCGCGCCCGCGCTCGCTCCTGGAAGCGCGCCTACCGCCACGACCGCCGCTGGACCGGCCCCAGCCGCCGCCTTCAGGACTGGCTCGGCGGCACCCCGGACACGGCACCGGCCCTGGAGTCCGCCGCCCGCCCCGCGCTCCCCGCCGGTCCGCCGCGTCCGTCCGAGCGCACCGGTCCGTCCGGGCGCACCGGCCCGGCCGACCGGCCGGAGCGCCGCTGACGCGTGGCCACGATCCCGCACACCAGCAGCACCGCCGCGATCGCCGCCAGATGCTCCTTGCCCGCGAGGTTCTCCTTCACCAGCACCTCGACGATCATCGCCACCACGACCGCGCCCGCCGTGACGTACGCCCGGTGCCGCCAGCCGACGAACACCGCGAGTCCCACCACGGCCGCCGACGGCCCGGTGTCCACGACCCGCGCGTCCGACGCGGGCAGCCCCACGAAGAGGACGTCCGGCCCGAGGGCGATGCCCACGCGCGCGTACAGCGTGCCGGCCAGCGTGGCGGCGTAGGCGATCGCCAGCGTCCGCCGCCGGCCCAGTGAGATCTCCGCGATCCCGAACACGATCAGGATCTGCGCCAGCGCACCCCACACGGGCAGGTCCAGCGCCGGTACGAAGAGGGAGAGCGGCGTCCGCAGCAGCGCGAGCCCGAGCGGGTCCTCGGCCCGTACGGCACCGACGTCCTCGATGAACCGGTAGCCCCAGGGCTGCCGGTGCACCAGGTGCACGACGGTCGCGAGGCAGACGGCGGCGAGCGTCATGGGGGCGGCCCGCAGGCGCCGGCCCGCCAGGGCCGGGCGCACGGTTGCGTACAGGGGTCCCCATTCGGCGCGGGCCAGGCGGGCGGCCCTGTTCAACGGTCCGTCCTCATCCGTGCGACCTCGTCCGTGCGACTTCAGGAACCTGGCGCGCTGTCTCGCCCGCCATGGTCGAAGACCGGCCGGAAGGGTGCGAAGTTGAGCGGGGCCTGCGTGATCCCGGTCTCTCCCCGTCCGTTCGTCCTGTCGCGCGTGAGGAGTCGGGGACGCGGGCGGGCCGGCGGGTGCGGGCCCGGTGGGGCTTCTCGCGCAGTTCCCGCGCCCCTCAGAGCCCAGGCCCCGGTGGGCCTGAAAGCACGGGTTCAGGGGCGCGGGGAACTGTGCGACCAGCCCCCGCCCACCCGCACCCGAACAACCGACCCCCCGCCGGAACTCAGGTCGCGTCGTACTCCTCGACCGGCTTCGCCGGCTCCCGCTCCGTCGTGGCCGGCTCCGCCGGCTCCGCCTCGCGCTCGGGCAGCTCCGCCGCCAGCGCCGCCGCCGCCCGCACCAGCGGCAGCGCCAGCAGCGCCCCCGCCCCTTCCCCGACCTTCACACCGTGGTCGAGCAGCGGCTCGACGGCCATCCGGTCCAGCGCCTTGGCCTGGGCCGGCTCCCCGCTGCTCTGCCCGGCCAGCCACCAGTCCGGCGCCCGGAAGGCGACCCGCTGGGCGACCAGCGCGCACGCCGCCGACACCACGCCGTCCAGGATCACCGGCATCTTCCGCACCGCGCTCTGCAGCAGGAAGCCGGTCATCGCCGCGAGATCCGCCCCGCCCACGGCGGCGAGCAACTGCAGCTGGTCCCCGAGCACCGGGCGGGCCCGCCGCAGGGCGTCCCGGACCGCCGCGCACTTGCGCATCCACGCCAGATCGTCGATCGTCCGGCCGCCCCGCCCGGTGACGACGGACGCGTCGGTCCCGCACAGCCCGGCCACGAGGACGGCCGCCGCCGTGGTCCCGCCGACGCTGACATCGCCGAGGACGACGAGGTCGGTCCCGGAGTCCGCCTCCTCGTCCGCGAGGGCGACACCCACCCGGAACGCGGCCTCCGCCTCCTCGGCCGTCAGCGCGTCCTCGACATCGATCCGTCCCGACCCGCGCCGCACCCGATGCCGTACGACCTCCGCGGGCAGCGTCTCGGGATCGCAGTCCAGCGCGAGGTCCACCACGCGTACGGGTACGTCGAGCTGCCGGGCCAGCACCGCCACCGGGCTGCTCCCGTCGAGAACGGCCCGCACCAGCTCGTCGGCGGTGCCCGCGGCCCGCGCGGAGACGCCGAGTTCGGCGACCCCGTGGTCGCCCGCGAACAGCAGCACCCGGGCCCGGCCGATCGGCCGCACCGGTACGGCCGACTGCGCCGCCGCCAGCCACTCACCCAGTTCGTCGAGGCGGCCCAGCGCCCCGGGCGGCACGGTCTGCCGCTCCCGCCGCGCCTCGGCGTCGCGGCGCACCCCGCCGTCGGGGCGCTCGATCAGATCGGTGAAGTCGTCGAGATTAAGCGAGCTCATTCGCCGAACAGTACCGGCAGGGATCGAACACGACCGCGCCACACCGTGCCCCCGCGGCGTACGCACGTCCCACCGCGCCACGGGCACGTCATTGCGCCCGGGATCCCTCTCACGTACGTACCTTTTTGGGGCGAATGTCCGTACGTCGTCGCCCTGTCGCGTACGGGATCCCGTCGTTCCCAGGAGCCGCCATGCCCCCCACCCCGCGGCCGGAGCCCGGCCGACCCGCCACGGGAGCCGATCCCTTCCACGAACCGCGCCGGGACGACTGCCCCTGGTGCGGCTCACGGCAGTTGCGCACCCGGGTGCGTGCGCCGGAGGGCGGGCGGCGCACGCCGGGCACATTCGTGGTGGACGAGTGCCGGGACTGCGCGCACGCCTTCCAGAACCCCCGGCCCACCGCGGACGGTCTGCTGCTCGGGCGGAACCGGCACCTCGCGGAGGACGACGACCGGGCCGCACTCGACGGGCGCCGGCGCCGCAGACACCACCGGGGCGCCGCCCGCGCGCTGCTGGCGTACCCCGAACCGGAGAGCTGGCTGGACGTCGGCACCGGACACGGCCACTTCCCCCAGGCCGCGCGCGCCGTCCACCCCTACACCTCCTTCGACGGCCTCGACCCGACCCGGCGCGTCCAACGGGCGTGGGAGGAGGGGCGGGTGGAGGAGGCGTACCAGGGTCTGCTCACCGACCCGGAGATCACCGCGCGGCTGCGCGCCCGCTACGACGTGGTCAGCATGCTCCACCACCTCGAACACACCGCCGACCCGCGCGAGGAACTCCGCGCCGCCCACGCCGTACTGCGCCCCGGCGGCCATCTCCTCCTCGAAGTCCCGGATCCGGCACGGCCGTTCGGCAGCCGCCGCTACTGGAGGCCGCGCGATCGGCCCCGCCCCCTCCACCTCATGCCCCTGCGCAACCTGCTCACCGAACTGCGCTCCCTGGGCTACGAGATCCTCGCCGCCCGCCCCTGCACCCCGCTCCCGCCCCGCGCCCACCGCGTCCTCGCGCGCCGCACCGCGCAACAAGCGCCCTCGTAGGCTCCCGCGAGCCGTTCCTCACCCCCGTAGGGACAGGGCCTGCCCCGCCACCACCAGCAACACGTGCTCGCACTCCGCCCCGAAGGACGCGTTGAGCCGTCCGAGTTCGTCACGGAAGCGCCGGCCGGAGGCGGTGGCGGGGACGATGCCCGAGCCGACCTCGTTGGAGACGGCGACCACCGTGCGGCGCGTGTTCCGCACGGCGTCCGTCAGCTCGGTGACACGCGCCCGGAGCGCGCGCTCCCCGCCGTCGGCCCACTCCGCGTCGTCCCACGCCCCCACCTCGTCCATCACGTCCGTCAGCCACAGCGAGAGACAGTCGATGAGCAGCGGCGCCCCGTCGTCGTCCTT
This sequence comes from Streptomyces sp. NPDC041108, assembly GCF_055592645.1. Classification (NCBI taxonomy): domain Bacteria; kingdom Bacillati; phylum Actinomycetota; class Actinomycetes; order Kitasatosporales; family Streptomycetaceae; genus Streptomyces; species Streptomyces sp. NPDC041108. The sequence continues at coordinate 198,557 of NZ_JBVIYK010000005.1, forward strand.
CAGCAGGGGGACGAGGTCACAGGTCTCGACGGTGCGCCAGGAGCCGGGCCGCCGCTCCCGGTGGGCGGTGACCCGCGCGGTCCACTCCCCGTCGCCGCCCCGCGTCCCGCCGGTCGCCACGTAGAGCACGTCCGGGAACGCCTCCAGCCGCCGCTCGGCCTCCACCGACTTTCCCGACCGCGCCCCACCGAGCACCAGCGTGCGCCGCGGTACGTCGGGCACGTCCTCGTAGACCCCCACCGTCAGCGTCGTCCCGTCCGGCACGGCGCGCGCGCCCGCCGCCGCGAGCCGGCGCGGCAACTCGCCGTCCGGCGGCACGTCGTGGTCGATGTGCACGGCCACGACATCGGTCGTCGGCCCGACGGCACCCGCCCTGCGCAGCCGCGCCAGCGCGTCCGGCCGGCCCAGGACATCGGCGAGCACCATGTCGTACGGCTCCGTCGCGTGCTCCTCCAGACCGGCGAGCGCCCCCCTCGGCGGCAGGTACAGCAGCCGCTGCCCGCCCGGCCCGGTCACCTCGTACCCGGTGCCCGGAGCGTCCAGGGCCAGGGCCCGGACCCGGTGCCCGGTCAGCAGCGCCAGCTCCCGTCCGTCCGGCACCCGGCCCGGCCGCGGCAGCCCCGGCGGCACCTCGACGGGGGGTCCGTCGTGGGGATGGGAGAGCAGCACCTGCCGCACCCCGGTCAGGGAGTGCCCGGCGCGGGCGGCCGCCAGGGCGGCGCCCGGAGTGAGGTCGAGCAGTAGTGCGCCGTCCACGAGCAGCGCGGTCGCCCCGCGCGCGGCATCACCGAGCGCGGTCGCGCACGCCGCGCACGGACAGTCGGGGCGGGGAAGCCCCGCGGGGGCGCCGGTGCCGAGCAAAGTCAGTTCCACGCCCCCGATTTTCGCGTGTCCCGATGAACACCCGCAGGTCTTGTGCGTCCGACTAGGCTCAGGGGAGGAACCGGATCTTGCTTGGCACCCTGTGTGCGGTGCCGGGCCGGTACTTACGGAGGCTCACATGGCGGCATGGACGTGGCGGTTCGAGAAGGCCGACGGGGCGGAGGTCCAGCCCGCGGTCCAGCCCGAGGAGTTCACGACCCAGGGGGACGCCGAGTCGTGGATCGGGGAACACTGGAAGGAACTCCTGGAGGGCGGCGCCGACCAGGTCCGTCTGTTCGAGGACACGACGGAGATCTACGGGCCGATGAGCCTGCACGCGTAGCGCTCCGCGGTGGGGCGGGGTTCCTGTCCGGGGCTCCGCCCCGATCCCCGTGGGAGAGCTCGGTCGGGGGTGGCGGTTCGTGGACGGGGCGGGTGCGTGGGGCTTCTCGTGCCGTTCCCCAGCCCTTGAGAAGCAGGGGCTGCGGGCCCCATGCTTCTCAGGCCCGCAGGGGCCTTGTCCTTCAGGCCCGCAGGGGGCCTGTGTCTTTCAGGGGCGCGGGGATCCGTGCGAGAAGTCCCCATTCACCCGCACTCGCCGACGAGACCCGCATGCCCGAGCTACGGGGCGCCCCTCACCCACGCACCCCGCACAGGTGCAGCAACGCCGCCACCTGCCGATACGGATCCGTCCGCCCCGCCCGCTCCTCCGCCGCGAGCAGCACCTCCAGATCCCCCTGCCCGTCGGGCACCCCCGCGTCGTCCGCGGCCAGATCCGTGAACACCCGTACCCCGTACCACGCGTGCAACGGCGCCCCGATCCCCGCCAGCGTGTCCGTAAGGGTCGTCAGCCGGTCCGCCCGCACATCCAGCCCGAGCCGGTTGCGGTACGCGGTGGTGTCGAAGGAGGCGAGCGCGCCGGCCCAGTCCCCGGCCAGCCCCGCCCGCATCGCGAGCGCGTCGCCGTTCCGTACGAGCAGCGACAGCAGCCCCCCGGGCGCCAGCATCCGCGCCAGCCCCGCCAACAGCGCGTCCGGCTCCTCGACGTACATCAGCACGCCGTGGCAGAGCACCACGTCGAAACTGCCCGGCAGGAAGTGCACACCCGTGTCGCGGCCGTCGCCCTCGACGATCCGCACCCGGCCCCGGATGCCCTCGGGCTCGGCGGCCAGTGCCTCCCGGGCGACGGCGATCAGCTTCGCCTCCCGCTCGATCCCGGTCACCGCGTGCCCGGCGCGGGCCAGGCGCAGTGCCTGCGTGCCCTGCCCCATGCCCACGTCGAGGACCCGGAGCCGCTGCCCGACCGGGAAGCGGCCCGCTATCTGCTCGTCGACCTGCCGGGAGACCAGCTCCTGCCGCACGACCTCACGCAGGGTGCCCAGCCGGTTCAGCCAGGCCTCGGCCGCACTGCCGGAGAAGGGAGTCGTGCTCAGGGCCGCTCTCCGCGCTTGACCTGCGGCTTCGGCAGCCGGAGGCGACGCATCTGGAGCGTGCGCATCAGGGCGTAGGCGACGGCGCCCTTCTTGTTCGCGTCGGGGAAGCGCTCGTTCAGCTGCTTCTTCAGACGGAAGGCGAGGCCGATGGAGTCGACCACGATCAGCACGATCACGAACAGCCACAGCAGCAGCGCGACGTTCTGCAGCGACGCCACCCGCACCATGCTCAGTACGAGGATGAGCACCGCCAGCGGCAGGAAGAACTCGGCGATGTGGAAGCGCGAGTCCACGTAGTCACGGGCGAACCTGCGCACCGGACCCTTGTCCCGGGCGGGCAGATAGCGCTCGTCGCCGGTGGCCAGCGCCTGGCGCTGCTTCTCCATGGCGGAGCGGCGCTCGTCGCGGGAACGCCTGGCGGCCTCCTTGCGCGTCGTCGGCGTATTGGCGACGCTCCGACGCTGGCCTTGGGCCACACTCCGCTTGGGAGTGGGCCGCCCCTTGGGGGCCTGCGGGTGACGGGTCTGCTTGGAGTCGGTCACCGGCGCCTTGTCGGCGGCCGATTCCTTCTCGCTCTTGGCGCGGCTACGGAACACAAAACCCAAGGGTACGGGGTGCCGGGGCATGGACCCCAGCCGAGTGGGGAACGATCCGGCAACACCCGGCGTCCGTACTGGAGACAGAGGTGGGGCGACAGTGGCCGGGGCAGCCCGGGAACCGGAAAAGGGGGAGCGCGGTGACGTCCCGTCCGTAGGAGGGCCGCGGTGTTCCGTGGGATCGGTGCGTACACGACCCCGGGGAACACCTACTCCCTACGCCGGAGCGCCGCCGTACACAGTCGTCCTTGGGGATGAGCGCATCGGTCCCCGAACAGTGCGGTAATAGAAGCAGGGCCCGTACTGTGGGTTCTGTCGCAGACCTGTGAGCTGGAGTCCGTCAGAAGGGGGCGCGCGAAGCCCATGAGCGGTGTCATGAAGCGTATGGGGATGATCTTCCGCGCGAAGGCGAACAAGGCCCTTGACCGGGCCGAGGACCCGCGCGAAACCCTCGATTACTCGTACCAGAAGCAGCTGGAGCTGCTCCAGAAGGTGCGCCGCGGTGTGGCCGACGTGGCCACGTCCCGCAAGCGTCTGGAGCTCCAGCTCAACCAGCTCCAGTCCCAGTCCTCGAAGCTGGAGGACCAGGGCCGCAAGGCGCTCGCGCTCGGCCGCGAGGACCTGGCCCGTGAGGCGCTCTCGCGCCGCGCCGCGCTCCAGCAGCAGGTGACGGACCTGGAGACCCAGCACACCACCCTCCAGGGCGAGGAGGAGAAGCTCACTCTCGCCGCGCAGCGCCTGCAGGCCAAGGTCGACGCCTTCCGGACGAAGAAGGAGACCATCAAGGCCACGTACACCGCCGCCCAGGCACAGACCCGGATCGGTGAGGCGTTCTCCGGCATCTCCGAGGAGATGGGCGACGTCGGTCTCGCCATACAGCGTGCCGAGGACAAGACGGCGCAGCTCCAGGCCCGCGCCGGCGCCATCGACGAGCTGCTCGCCTCCGGCGCCCTCGACGACCCGTCCGGCATGCACAAGGACGACATCCAGGCCGAGCTGGACCGCCTCTCCGGCGGTACGGACGTCGAGCTGGAGCTCCAGCGCATGAAGGCGGAGCTGGCGGGCGGCCCGTCCGCGCAGCAGCAGGCCATCGAGGGCGGCACCGGCCAGTCGGCCCCGCAGCAGCAGTCCCAGCGGCAGGACACTCCGCGCTTCGACAAGTAGCTGTCACGCGTCCCCGAGGAGGGCGACATGATCGTACGGATCATGGGGGAGGGGCAGGTGAGGCTGGACGACGCCCACTTCGCCGAGCTGAACACGCTGGACGACGTCCTCCTGGCGGAGATGGAGGTCGGTGACGGCCCCGGCTTCCGCCACACCCTCCACGCCCTCCTGGACAAGGTCCGCGAACTGGGCACGCCCCTCCCCGACGACGCCCTGGAGCCCTCGGAGCTGATCCTCCCGGCCCCGGACGCGACCCTGGAGGAGGTCCGGGAGATGCTGAGCGACGACGGCCTGATCCCCGGGTGAGGACCGTGGGACAGGCCCCACAAGGGCCGTACGCCCTCAAGGGGCGCGGGGAACCGCGTGAGAAGCCCCGCCGGACCCGCATGCACCCACTCACCCCGAGCCGCCCCACAGGCACCGTCCTCACAGGTGTCGCCACCACCCGTTCCGCCCCCGACCGGCGCCCCGTACCGTAATCGGTCGTGAGCACCCTCCACCGAGCCAGGACCTGGCTGACGGCGCACCCCCTCGCGCTGGACGCCGCCCTGGCCCTGGGCGTCCTCGCCGCCATGGTGGCGGGCGCCTTCGTCGACCCCCACGCCGAGCACGGCGGCAGGTGGGGCGCCCGGAGCCCCGCGCCCCTCAGCCTCGCGCTCATGGTGCCGGCCGCCGCCGTCCTCGTCGCCCGTCGCCGTGCCCCGCTGGCCGTGCTGGGGGCCACCTCCGCTCTCACCCTCGCCGAACTGGTGACCGGCGACCCGCGCGCCCCGGTCGCGATGTCCGCCGTCATCGCCCTCTACACCGTCGCCTCCACCACCGACCGCCCCACCACCTGGCGCGTGGGCCTGCTGACGATGACCGTGCTGACGGGGACGGCCATGCTCGCCGGCCCGCTGCCCTGGTACGACCAGGAGAACATCGGCATCTTCGCCTGGACCGGCATGGCCGCCGCGGCCGGCGACGCGGTGCGCAGCCGCCGCGACTTCGTGCACGCCATCCGGGAACGCGCCGAGCGGGCGGAGCGCACCCGTGAGGAGGAGGCCCGCCGCCGGGTCGCCGAGGAACGCCTGCGGATCGCCCGCGACCTGCACGACGTCGTCGCCCACCACATCGCCCTGGTCAACGTGCAGGCCGGGGTCGCCGCGCACGTCATGGACAAGCGGCCCGACCAGGCCAAGGAGGCCCTCGCCCACGTCCGCGAGGCCAGCCGCTCCGCACTGGGCGAACTCCGTGCCACGGTCGGTCTGCTCCGTCAGTCCGGCGACCCCGAGGCCCCCACCGAACCCGCCCCCGGACTGGTGCGGCTCGACGAACTCGTCGGCACCTTCCGCAGCGCGGGCCTCGCGGTCGAGGTGGTCCGTGCCGACGAGGGGGTGAGCCTCCCGGCCGCCGTCGACCTCGCGGCGTACCGCGTCATCCAGGAGGCCCTGACCAATGTGCACAAGCACGCGGGCGAGGCGGCGAAGGCCGAGGTCAGCGTCGTGCGCGTCGGCCCGAACGTGGAGATCACCGTCCTCGACGACGGCACCGGGCAGGCGAAGACGGGCGGGGCGGCCGACGGCGGCGGGCACGGACTCCTCGGCATGCGGGAGCGTGCCACCGCGCTGGGCGGCACCCTCACCACCGGTCCCCGCTACGGCGGCGGGTTCCGCGTCCATGCGATCCTGCCGCTCACGACCCGCACGACCGCCGCGCCGGCGGCACGACCGTGACCAGCGCCCCGGGGGACCCCGTATGACGATCCGTGTCCTGCTCGCCGACGACCAGGCCCTGCTGCGCAGCGCCTTCCGGGTGCTCGTCGACTCGGAGCCGGACATGGAGGTCGTGGGGGAGGCGTCGGACGGGGCGGAGGCGGTGCGGCTCGCGAAGGAGGAGCGGGCGGACGTCGTGCTGATGGACATCCGGATGCCGGGCACCGACGGGCTGGCCGCCACCCGCCTGATCAGCGCCGATCCGACGCTCGCCCAGGTCCGCGTCGTCATCCTCACCACCTTCGAGGTCGACGACTACGTCGTGCAGTCACTGCGCGCCGGTGCCTCCGGTTTCCTCGGCAAGGGCGCCGAGCCGGAGGAACTGCTGAACGCGATCCGCCTCGCCGCCGGCGGCGAGGCCCTGCTGTCGCCGACCGCGACCAAGGGCCTGATCGCCCGTTTCCTCGCCCAGCCGGACGACTCGGCCGACGGCGACCAGGGCGCCGCCCGCTCGGAGCGCCTCGCCACCCTGACCGGCCGCGAGCGCGAGGTGCTCGTCCAGGTGGCCGGCGGGCTCTCCAACGACGAGATCGCCGAGCGGCTGGAGGTCAGCCCGCTGACCGTGAAGACGCACGTCAACCGGGGCATGGCCAAGCTGGGCGCCCGCGACCGGGCCCAACTGGTGGTCTTCGCGTACGAGTCGGGCCTGGTACGACCGAAGGTGGACTGAGAGCGCCCGGGACTACTCCACCCGGAGTAGGCGCGGCGTAAGGAAATGGCCCTCGGGAGCGAGGGATAGGGGTACCCCTATGGCCCAGGGTATGAGGTGAGCGCTCACATCCGCTTCACACGGGCGACACATGGGGGGATCCAGCCGCGTGTGGCACGGGCGTTCGTCCTCCGCTCACGCCACGGAAGAGAGACCCTGACCCATGTCCTGGCTGTCCCGGTTCAGCCTCGCACAACGGGCCCTCGTCGGTCTGATGTCGATCATCGCGCTCGTCTTCGGGGCGATCGCGATACCCCAGCTCAAGCAACAGCTCCTGCCCACCATCGAACTGCCCATGGTGTCCGTGCTCGCCCCCTACCAGGGCGCGTCCCCGGACGTGGTCGAGAAGCAGGTCGTCGAGCCGATCGAGGACAGCCTCGAAGGCGTCGACGGCATCACGGGCGTCACCTCCACCGCCAGCGAGGGCAACGCCCTGATCATGGCGTCCTTCGACTACGGCCCCGGCACCGACCAGCTCGTCGCCGACGTCCAGCAGGCCGTCAACCGGGTCCGGGCACAGCTGCCGGACGACGTGGACCCGCAGGTCATCGCGGGCTCGACGGACGACATGCCGACCGTCGTCCTCGCCGTCTCCTCCGACCAGGACCAGCAGGCCCTCGCCGACCAGCTCGACCGGACGGTCGTGCCCACGCTGGAGGGCATCGACGGCGTCGGCCAGGTCACCGTCGACGGCGTACGGGACCTCCAGGTCACCGTCACCCCCGACGAGGCGAAGCTGGCGAAGGCGGGCCTGACCACGATGGCCCTCTCGCAGGCCCTCCAGGCCGGCGGCGTCACCGTCCCCGCGGGCTCCTTCGACGAGGACGGCGCCAACCGCACCGTCCAGGTCGGCGGCGGCTACACCTCGCTGGAGCAGATCGAGAACCTGAGGGTGCGCGGCGAGGGCGCCAAGAAGCCCGTACGTCTCGCCGACGTCGCGGAGGTCAAGGAGGAGCAGGCCAAGGCCGACTCCATCACCCGTACGAACGGCGAGCCGAGCCTCGCGGTCATGGTCACCATGGACCGGGGCGGCAGCGCGGTCGCCATCTCCGAGGCCGTCGAGGACAAGCTGTCCGACATGCGCCGCGACCTGGGCTCCGACGCCACCGTCACCGTGGTCAGCGACCAGGGCCCGGCGGTCTCCAAGTCCATCGACGGCCTGACCACCGAGGGCGCCCTCGGTCTGGTCTTCGCGGTCCTGGTCATCCTGGTCTTCCTGGCGTCGATCCGCTCGACCCTCGTCACCGCGGTCTCCATCCCGCTGTCGGTGGTCCTGGCGCTGATCGTCCTGTGGACCCGCGACCTCTCGCTCAACATGCTCACCCTCGGCGCGCTGACCATCGCCATCGGCCGGGTCGTCGACGACTCGATCGTCGTGCTGGAGAACATCAAGCGTCACCTCGGCTACGGCGAGGAGCGCGAGGAGGCCATCCTCAAGGCGGTCCGCGAGGTCGCCGGCGCGGTCACCTCCTCCACCCTGACGACCGTCGCGGTCTTCCTGCCGATCGGCCTCACCGACGGCATGGTCGGCGAACTGTTCGGCAGCTTCTCGCTGACCGTGACGGCCGCCCTGCTGGCCTCCCTCGTGGTCTCGCTGACGGTGGTCCCGGTCCTGTCGTACTGGTTCCTGCGTGCCCCGAAGGGCACGCCCGAGGACGCCGAGGAAGCCCGCCGCAAGGCCGAGGAGAAGGAGGCGAGGAGCCGCCTCCAGCGCTTCTACGTCCCCGTCCTGCGCTTCGCCACCCGCCGCCGGCTGACCAGCCTGGCCATCGCGGCCGTCGTCCTGGTCGGCACGTTCGGCATGGCCCCGCTGCTGAAGACGAACTTCTTCGACCCGGGCGACCAGGAGGTCCTCAGCCTCAAGCAGGAGCTGAAGCCCGGCACCAGCCTCGCGGCGACCGACGAGCAGACGAAGAAGGTCGAGAAGCTGCTCGCCGGCACCGAGGGCGTCAAGGACTACCAGGTCACCATCGGCTCCTCCGGCTTCATGGCCGCGTTCGGCGGTGGCACCGACACCAACCAGGCCTCGTACAGCGTCATGCTGGACGACTCGGCCACGGCCTCGGACGTCCAGGACACCATCGAGAAGGGCCTCGCCGGGCTCTCCGGCACCGGTACGACGACCGTCGCGGTCGGCGACGCCTTCGGCAGCCAGGACCTGAGCGTGGTCGTGAAGGCCGCCGACGCCGACGTCCTGCGCAAGGCCGCCGGGCAGGTCCGTGACGCCGTCTCGACGATGGACAACGTCACGGACGTCACCAGCGACCTCTCCCAGAGCGTGCCCCGGATCTCGGTGAAGGCCACCGACAGGGCGGCCGCGGCCGGCTTCGACGACCAGACCCTCGGCGCGGCCGTCTCCCAGGCGGTGCGCGGTACGACGAGCGGCCGGGCCGTTCTCGACGACACCGAGCGGGACATCGTCATCAAGTCGGCGAAGCCCGCCGAGACGCTGAAGGAGCTGCGGGACCTGCGGCTCGGCGCGGTGAAGCTCGGCGACATCGCGGACGTCGAGCTGGTGGACGGCCCGGTCGCCATGACCCGGATCGACGGCCAGCGGGCCGCGACGATCACGGCGAAGCCCAAGGGCGACAACACCGGCGCGGTCAGCGCCGACCTCACCGCCAAGCTGGACGCCCTGAAGCTGCCCGAGGGCGCCACCGCCTCCATCGGCGGTGTCTCCGAGGACCAGGACGAGGCGTTCGCCTCCCTCGGCCTCGCGATGCTCGCGGCGATCGCGATCGTCTTCATGCTGCTGGTCGCGACCTTCCGGTCCCTGGTCCAGCCCCTGATCCTGCTGGTCTCCATTCCGTTCGCGGCCACCGGCGCCATCGGCCTGCTGATCGTCACCGGCACGCCCATGGGTGTCCCCGCGATGATCGGCATGCTGATGCTGATCGGCATCGTGGTGACCAACGCGATCGTGCTGATCGACCTGATCAACCAGTACCGCCGCCAGGGCTACGGCACCGTCGAGGCGGTCATCGAGGGCGGCCGTCACCGCCTCCGCCCGATCCTGATGACGGCACTGGCGACGATCTTCGCGCTGCTGCCCATGGCCCTCGGCATCACGGGCGAGGGCGGCTTCATCGCCCAGCCGCTGGCCGTGGTCGTGATCGGCGGTCTGATCACCTCGACGCTGCTGACGCTCCTGCTGGTCCCGACCCTCTACACGATGATCGAGATCCGCAAGGAGCGCCGGGCGAAGAAGAAGGCCCTGAAGCGGGCGGGCAAGGCGTCCGGTCCGGCGAAGTCGGAGGCCGACGCGGAGTCGCCGGAGCCCGCGGGGGTCTGACCCGGATCGGGTGCGGGCCGACGAACCCGGATCGGGCGCGGGCCGACGAACCCGGTTCGGGTGCGGGCCGATGAGAAGAGCCGGGGGCGATGCCCCCGGCTCTTCCCACATCCGCGCTCCCGCCTACGGCAGTGCCAGCATCCGCTCCAGCGCCAGCTTCGCGAACGCCTCCGTCTCCTTGTCGACCTCGATGCGGTTGACCAGGTTGCCCTCGGCGAGGGACTCCAGGGTCCAGACCAGGTGGGGGAGGTCGATGCGGTTCATGGTGGAGCAGAAGCAGACCGTGCGGTCGAGGAAGACGATCTCCTTGCCCTCCGGCGCGAAACGGTTCGCCAGCCGCCGGACCAGGTTCAGCTCGGTGCCTATGGCCCACTTGGAACCGGCCGGAGCGGCCTCCAGCGCCTTGATGATGTACTCGGTCGACCCGACGTAGTCCGCCGCCGCCACGACCTCGTGCTTGCACTCGGGGTGGACGAGGACGTTGACGCCCGGGATCCGCTCGCGTACGTCGTTCACGGACTGCAGGCTGAAGCGGCCGTGCACCGAGCAGTGTCCCCGCCACAGGATCATCTTCGCGGCCCGCAGCTGCTCGACCGTGAGGCCGCCGTTCGGCTTGTGCGGGTTGTACAGGACACAGTCGTCGAGCGACATCCCCATGTCCCGCACGGCGGTGTTGCGCCCCAGGTGCTGGTCCGGCAGGAACAGGACCTTCTCGCCCTGCTCGAAGGCCCAGTCCAGGGCCCGCTTCGCGTTCGACGAGGTGCAGATCGTGCCGCCGTGCTTGCCGGTGAAGGCCTTGATGTCGGCGGAGGAGTTCATGTACGACACGGGCACGACCTGCTCGACCACACCCGCCTCGGTCAGCACGTCCCAGCACTCGGCGACCTGCTCGGCGGTGGCCATGTCGGCCATGGAGCACCCGGCGGCGAGGTCCGGCAGGACGACCTTCTGGTCGTCACCGGTGAGGATGTCGGCCGACTCGGCCATGAAGTGCACACCGCAGAACACGATGTACTCGGCCTCGGGCCGTGCCGCCGCGTCCCGCGCGAGCTTGAAGGAGTCGCCCGTGACGTCCGCGAACTGGATGACCTCGTCGCGCTGGTAGTGGTGGCCCAGCACGAAGACCTTGTCCCCGAGCTTCTCCTTGGCGGCGCGGGCGCGCTCCACCAGGTCGGGGTCGGACGGGGAGGGGAGGTCGCCCGGGCACTCGACACCCCGCTCGCTCCGCGGGTCGGCCTCGCGGCCGAGCAGCAGCAGGGCGAGGGGCGTCGGCTGTACGTCGAGCTCCTGGGTCTGGGCGGTGGTCACGGCACGCACCCTTTCTGTTCTGCGACTCGCCGCCCCGGGGGAGGGCCGGCGGGACATGCGGGCGATCCTTTTCGTCGATTTGACGCTATCTATCATAACCGCTTCACGTCAGTTTGACGATGCCCATAGTGTCCATGTGACATGAATCCCGGCGGCCGCGCCGCGTCCCCGGGCCGCCTCCGTCGCGTGGCGTTGTCCACAGCCCCGGCGACCCCGTGCCCCTGTCACGGACCATGTGCGAGCATGAAGGCAGAAGCGTGGCGAATCCACGCGGCCCGGAATGAATCCGGGGCTCCGGCGGTTGCACCCGTCGGCAAGCAGTCTCCGTACAACCCGGGAGAGATGTAGATGTCCGTATCGGACGAGACCGGCACCGTCACCGACGGCATCATCGTGACCGACGCCGCCGCGGCCAAGGTCAAGGCCCTGCTCGACCAGGAAGGCCGTGAGGATCTGGCGCTGCGCGTCGCCGTTCAGCCCGGCGGCTGCTCCGGCCTGCGGTACCAGCTCTTCTTCGACGAGCGCTCGCTCGACGGTGACGTGGAGAAGGACTTCGACGGCGTGAAGGTCGTCACCGACCGCATGAGCGCCCCGTACCTGGGTGGCGCCACGATCGACTTCGTCGACACCATCGAGAAGCAGGGCTTCACCATCGACAACCCGAACGCGACGGGTTCCTGCGCCTGCGGCGACTCCTTCAGCTAGGGTCCCCGCCCGCGCACGGCAGCCGTACGTGCACGGTGACGATCAGGTACGACGAAGGCGGCGTCCCCTCCGAGGGGGCGCCGCCTTCCGTCATGCGTGCCCGGGCGCGGAGCTGCCCGCCCCTGTGGCGACAGGGCCTAACGCGGCTCCAGCTCCGCGGCGCCGCCCTTGGGGAGCGCTTCGCCGTCCGATCCGACGACCTTCCGGTCGCCGAGCGGTTCGTCGAGCCGCACCGTCCGCTCCAGTGCCTTGGCGATCAGGATGCAGGCCTTGCCCTCCTGCGGGGTGTCGGTCACGGTGACCGTCACCTCGTCCGACTCCTCGCGCACCGAGGCCGAGTACTCACTGCACACCCCGCCCCAGAAGGTCACGGTCAGCTCGTCGCCGGCGGCCGTGTAGCCCTGGATCCGCACATCTCGCGAGGCCGCGCCGCCGGGGGGCGTGTCCCCGGGCCCCTGAGGCTTCCCGGTCGGCTCGGAGCGGGACTCGGGGCCCGCCAGGTAGTCGGGGTCGACCGCCGGATGCGTCACCGTGTAGGTGTCCGCTGCCCCGGCCGGCCGTACCTCGTACAGCCAGGACGGCACCAGCGCGGGGAGCCCGTCCACCTGGTGCGAGGCGAGCCCGAACACCGCCTTCTCGACGGCGACCGTCTCCGGCTTCGGCGCCGTGGTCACCCGCTCGCACGGTGTCTCGCCCGGCACGGCCGTCCCGCTCTCCACGGCCGAGCCGTTCTCCCCCTCCAGCGGGACGGGACCGGTGCAGCCGCCGATGCCGCCGCGCCCGGTGCCGACGCCCTGCCCGGAGTCGTTCAGCAGCTCCAGCGCCCGTTCCGCGTCCACGACGGGATACGTGTCGCCCTTCACCGGCGACTTCAGGTTGCCGCTGCCGCCGAGCACCTGTTCGTCGGCGCCGATCCGGATGCCGGTCGCCCAGCCGTACGTGGGCAGCCCGCCCACCTCGGGATCGGCGTTCACCACCCGTGCGGCGCCCATGAGCTGGGTGGCATCGAGCTTGGCGTTGTCCTGGCCGACGGCCTTGAGCACGGGCATCGCGGCCTTCCTGGCCACCGCCTCGCTCACCGGGTCACCGGCCCCGGCCGAGCCTTCGGACGCGCAGACGTCGGCCTTCCGGCAGTTGTCGGTGCCCGGCGTGTACCGGTCGAACGTCCATGCCCCCGGCGCCTGACGGCTCACCCGCAGCACCGGCTCCGTACCGTCCCCGGCCGCCCCCACCCGCCAGGTCTCGCCCTCGGGGGTGGGGCTGCCCTCGACGCCGAGCGCCTCGGCGAGCCGCGCCACCTCGGGGGCCGTCACCTCGCCCTTCAGCGTGTACACCGGAGCCGAGCCGGGGCCCTCGGGAAGGTCGCCGCCCGCGCGATAGGTCACCCCGTTGGGGTTCGGTTCACCGGGCGCGATGCCGTTCGAACCGCCGCCGGTGTATCCGTCGAGCGCCAGGGGCGGGGGAGTGCCGTCACCGCCCGGCGCGCCGGAGCCCTTGCCGTCGCCCCCGGATCCGTCGGAGGCGGTGGTGGCGAGGAGCGCCCCACCACCCCCGACCAGCAGCACGGCGGCGGCCACGGACGCGACGACCAGCCGGGAGCGCCGGCCGCCACCGCCGCTCACGATGTCGGCGTCACCGGCACGGTCGTCCACGTCACTCGCCGAAGCCGAAGCCGAAGCCGAAGCGTCAGCCGAAGCCGAGGAGTCAGCCGAAGCCGAAGCGTCAGCCGAAGCCGAGGAGGCTGTCGCATCCCCAGCCGCATCCCCAGCCGCATCCGCAGCCCCAGCCGCAGGCTCACCGGCCTGGTCGGCCTGGTCGGCCGCCTCGGCTCCGTCCGTCCCGTCCGCCCCGGTGACGTCATCCCCGGCAGCCCCGATCTCCTCGGCGGCGTCGGGCTCGGGGCCCTCGTCCGGGTTCTCGGGGTTGTCGGGTCGCTCGGAGTTCACCGCATCGCTCCTTCGGCAGGTCGTACACCGCATCCCCTCCTCGGGGGACAGCGATGGGACGCGGCGCGGGAGCGAGCGGTTCCCTCAGTAGCCGTACTCCGGCATCGCGTCCACCAGCCGCGCGGACGTCACCGGCACCGTGACCCCGTGAATGAGCGAAGGGGAGACGGGAGCCGTAATGACCTTCGCGGGGGCCGCCCAGTGCGGAGCCATCCGGGCACAGTCGCCGCGCAGCGCCGCGAGGCTGCCGCCGTCCGGGTCGAACGGAACGGAGCCGTTGATCTTGGGGTTCGTCATACGGGCACCGTACGCACGGCAGACCCTGCGAAGAAAGACCTACTATCGGGTAGTTTCGCCTGCTTCAGAGCAGGTGACCGACCCGGTAGCGTGAACTGTCAATCCCCTCTCCCTTCGCAGGAGTGTGTCCTCGCCGTGCGTATCGCAGTCTCCGGCTCCATCGCCACCGACCATCTGATGACCTTCCCGGGCCGTTTCGCCGACCAACTCGTCGCGGACCAGCTGCACACGGTCTCCCTCTCCTTCCTCGTCGACCAGCTCGACGTGCGCCGGGGCGGTGTCGGCGCCAACGTCGCGTTCGGCATGGGACAGCTCGGCACCCGCCCGATCCTGGTCGGTGCGGCGGGCTCCGACTTCGACGAGTACCGCGCGTGGCTCGACCGGCACGGGGTGGACACCGCCTCCGTGCGCATCTCCGACACGCTGCACACGGCCCGCTTCGTGTGCACCACGGACGCCGACCACAACCAGATCGGCTCCTTCTACACCGGCGCGATGAGCGAGGCCCGCCTCATCGAGCTGAAGACCGTCGCCGACCGTGTCGGCGGCCTCGACCTCGTCCTGATCGGCGCGGACGACCCGGAGGGCATGCTCCGCCACACGGAGGAGTGCCGCACCCGGGGCATCCCGTTCGCCGCTGACTTCTCGCAGCAGATCGCCCGCATGGACGGCGACGAGATCCGGATACTGCTGGACGGCGCCACCTATCTCTTCTCCAACGAGTACGAGAAGGGCCTCATCGAGTCCAAGACCGGCTGGTCGGACGCGGAGATCCTCGCCAGGGTCGGCCACCGGGTGACCACGCTCGGCGCGCGTGGTGTCCGCGTCGAGCGGGCCGGGGAGGACCCCATCGAGGTCGGCTGCCCCGAGGAGGAGCGCAAGGCCGACCCCACGGGCGTCGGCGACGCGTTCCGCGCGGGGTTCCTCTCGGGGCTGGCGTGGGGGGTCTCGCTGGAGCGGGCGGCGCAGGTGGGCTGCATGCTCGCCACGCTGGTGATCGAGACGGTGGGGACACAGGAGTACGCGTTGCGCCGGGCGCACTTCATGGACCGGTTCACCAAGGCGTACGGGGACGAGGCGGCCGCGGAGGTCAAGAAGCACCTGGGCTGAGGCGGGCCCCGCGACCACGGCCCTTCCGGGGTGCCGTGGTCGACGCGCGGTCCGCTGCGGGTCCGTCGGGACCGCTCGCGCAGGTCCCGCGCCCCTCGACAGCCAGGGGCGCGGGTCGCCCGCTACCGCACCCGGCGCACCACGTACGCCGAACCCTCCCGCGCCGGCTTCTCTCCCACGTACTCCTGGCCCCGCATCTCGCACCACGCCGGGATGTCCAGCCGGGCCGCCTCGTCGTCGGAGAGGACGCGGACCGTGCCGCCGACCGGGACGTCCCCGATCACCTTGGCCAGCTCGATGACGGGGATCGGGCACCGCTTGCCGAGGGCGTCCACGACCAGGACGTCCTCCTGCACCACGGTCGCGGGGGCCGGAGCCCCCAGCTTCTCCCGGACCGCCGCGACGGCCCCCGGCAGCACGGACAGGAACCGCTCGACGTCCTCGGCCGCCGCCCCCGCAGGCAGCGACACCCGCACGTTCCCCTCGCTCAGCACCCCCATGGCCCGCAGCACATGGCTGGGCGTCAGCGTGCTGCTCGTACACGAGGACCCGGAGGAGACGGAGAAACCCTCGCGGTCCAGCTCGTGGAGCAATGTCTCCCCATCGACATAGAGACAGGAGAAGGTGACCACCCCGGGCAGCCGGTGCTCCGGGTCGCCCACCACCTCCACATCGGGCACCAGCGACGGCACCCGCGCCCGGATCCGTTCCGTCAACTCCCGCAGCCGTACCGCCTCCGCGGCCGCCTCCGCCCGTACGGCCCGCAGCGAGGCGGCAGCCGCCACGATCGCCGGAATGTTCTCGAACCCGGCCGCCCGCCCCGACTCCCGCTCGTCGGCGGGCCCTTGCGCCGCGAAGCGCACCCCCTTGCGCACGACGAGGAGGCCGACCCCGGACGGTCCGCCCCATTTGTGCGCGCTGGCGGTCAGCGCCGACCAGTCACCGTCCACCGGCCCCCATCCGAGCGACTGCGCCGCGTCCACCAACAGCGGCACGCCCGCCGCCCGGCACGCCTGCGCGACCTCGGCCACCGGCTGCTCGGTCCCCACCTCGTGGTTGGCCGACTGCAGACACGCCAGCGCCGTGTCGGGGCGCAGGGCCTCGGCGTAGGAGGGAGCGGCCACCGATCCCGTACGGGCCACCGCCACCCGGGTGACCGCCCCGCCGTCGGCCTCGTGCGCCTCGGCCGCGTGCAGCACCGACGAGTGTTCGACGGACGACACGATCAGGTGACGCCCCACCCGCCGCCGCCCGGCCAGCACTCCCGCGATCCCCGAGTGCACCGCCCGGGTCCCCGACGAGGTGAAGACCAGCTCGTCCGCCCGGCATCCGACCGCCTCGGCGGCCGCCTCCCGCGCCGCGTCGAGCAGCAGCCGCGCCCGCCGCCCCTCCCGGTACAACCGCGCGGGATCGGCCCACCCCTCGTCCAGCGAAGCCATCAGCGCCTGCCGGGCGACGGGATGAAGGGGAGCGGAGGAAGCGGAGTCGAAGTAGGCCACAGGCCAACGCTAAAGCCTCGGGCCGACGACGAAGGGGCGGGGGAACTGCGCGAACGGCCACAACGCGCGCGCACCCGCCAAATCACCCGAACCCCCGAGCTATTAGGCGCTCGGCATGACCCGCGGAGTGTTGGGCCCCCCTCCCCGCGCGACCCCAAAACGCGTCCAGTAGGGTTTGGTCCGCATAAACATCCAAACCCCTGCCCGTCGCAGGGCGGCGACCGACCAGCGAGAAGGCCGCAGCCATACCGCGCGGGCGAGACTCTCGGGAAGGCGCTACGTGAGTCCCAACGGCTCCGACCGCTCGCCGCGGCGCCCGATGCGGCGGAAGCTGCTGCAGGCAATGACCGCAGGCCTGGTCCTGGCGACCGCCACCGGTTGCACATGGGAGGACTTCCCCCGCCTGGGTATGCCCACCCCGACCACGGAAGAGGCTCCGCGGATCCTCTCCCTGTGGCAGGGGTCGTGGGCGGCCGCGCTCGCCACGGGCGTGCTGGTGTGGGGCCTGATCCTGTGGAGTGCTTTCTTCCACCGGCGCAGCCGCACCAAGGTCGAAGTTCCCCCACAGACCCGGTACAACATGCCCATCGAGGCGCTGTACACGGTCGTCCCGCTGATCATCGTCTCGGTGCTCTTCTACTTCACCGCCCGTGACGAGTCGAAGCTGCTCGACACGTCCAAGAAGCCCGACCTCACGGTCAACGTGGTGGGCTTCCAGTGGAGCTGGTGCTTCAACTACATCGAGAACGTCGAAGGCTCCACCGGCGACGCGGCCACCGACGAGAACCTGGCCGCGATCCCGAACCGGTACAAGGAGGACTTCCCGGCGAACGCCGGCGGCGTCTACACCTGCGGCATTCCTGGTGACAAGAACCCGCAGACCGGCAACCCGGGCCCGACGCTCTGGCTCCCGAAGGGCAAGACGGTCCGCTTCGTCCTGACCTCGCGTGACGTCATCCACTCCTTCTGGGTGGTGCCGTTCCTCATGAAGCAGGACGTCATCCCGGGCCACACCAACGCCTTCCAGGTGACCCCCAACCAGGAGGGCACCTTCCTGGGCAAGTGCGCCGAACTCTGCGGCGTGGACCACTCGCGGATGCTCTTCAACGTGAAGGTCGTCTCCCAGGAGCGCTACGAGGAGCACCTCAAGTCGCTCGTGGAGAAGGGGCAGACCGGTTACGTCCCGGCCGGCATCGAGCAGACGCAGCACGAGAAGAACCGGGAGACGAACGTACTGTGAGCATCCTCAACGAACCTCAGGGTGCCGAGGCAGCGGGTTCCCACTACGAGGACGAGCTGCCGGTCCGGCGCCAGCGGCGTGGTGAGGTCATCGTCAAGTGGCTGACGACGACCGACCACAAGACGATCGGCACGCTGTACCTGGTCACGTCGTTCGCGTTCTTCTGCATCGGCGGCGTCATGGCGCTCCTCATGCGCGCCGAGCTCGCCCGCCCGGGCACGCAGATCATGTCGAACGAGCAGTTCAACCAGGCGTTCACGATGCACGGCACGATCATGCTGCTGATGTTCGCGACGCCGCTGTTCGCCGGGTTCGCGAACTGGATCATGCCGCTGCAGATCGGCGCGCCCGACGTGGCGTTCCCGCGGCTGAACATGTTCGCGTACTGGCTGTACCTCTTCGGCTCGCTCATCGCGGTCGGTGGCTTCCTCACCCCGCAGGGCGCGGCCGACTTCGGCTGGTTCGCCTACAGCCCGCTGTCGGACGCGGTCCGCAGCCCGGGCATCGGCGCCGACATGTGGATCATGGGTCTGGCCTTCTCCGGCTTCGGCACGATCCTCGGTTCGGTCAACTTCATCACCACGATCATCTGCATGCGCGCGCCCGGCATGACCATGTTCCGCATGCCGATCTTCGTGTGGAACGTGCTGCTGACCGGTGTCCTCGTCCTGCTCGCCTTCCCGGTCCTCGCGGCCGCGCTGTTCGCCCTGGAGGCGGACCGCAAGTTCGGCGCGCACGTCTTCGACGCGGCCAACGGCGGCGCGTTGCTGTGGCAACACCTCTTCTGGTTCTTCGGCCATCCAGAGGTGTACATCATCGCCCTGCCGTTCTTCGGCATCATCTCCGAGGTCATCCCGGTCTTCTCCCGCAAGCCGATGTTCGGCTACATGGGCCTGATCGGCGCGACCATCGCGATCGCCGGCCTCTCGGTGACGGTGTGGGCGCACCACATGTACGTCACCGGAGGCGTACTCCTGCCGTTCTTCTCCTTCATGACGTTCCTCATCGCCGTCCCCACAGGCGTGAAGTTCTTCAACTGGATCGGAACGATGTGGAAGGGCTCGCTGTCCTTCGAGACACCGATGCTCTGGGCCACCGGCTTCCTGATCACCTTCACCTTCGGTGGTCTGACCGGTGTCATCCTGGCCTCGCCGCCGATGGACTTCCACGTCTCGGACTCGTACTTCGTGGTGGCGCACTTCCACTACGTGGTGTTCGGCACCGTCGTCTTCGCGATGTTCTCCGGCTTCCACTTCTGGTGGCCGAAGATGACGGGCAAGATGCTCGACGAGCGCCTCGGCAAGATCACCTTCTGGACGCTGTTCATCGGCTTCCACGGCACGTTCCTCGTCCAGCACTGGCTGGGCGCGGAGGGCATGCCGCGTCGTTACGCGGACTACCTCGCGGCCGACGGGTTCACGGCGCTGAACACGATCTCCACGATCGCCTCGTTCGTCCTCGGGCTGTCGATCCTGCCGTTCCTCTACAACGTGTGGAAGACGGCCAAGTACGGCAAGAAGATCGAGGTCGACGACCCGTGGGGCTACGGCCGTTCGCTGGAGTGGGCGACCTCCTGCCCGCCGCCCCGGCACAACTTCCTCACCCTGCCGCGGATCCGCAGTGAATCCCCGGCGTTCGACCTGCACCACCCGGAGATCGCCGCGCTCGAACAGCTCGCGCACGGCGGCCCGGCGGCAGGCGAGCTCGCTGCCAGCGGCAAGGAGGCCGGCAAGTGAAGGTCCAAGGCAAGATGTTCATCTGGCTGAGCGTCTTCGTCCTCGCCATGGCGATCGTCTATGGCGTGTGGTCGAAGGAGCCGGCCGGTACCACGGCGCTCTTCCTGGCCTTCGGCCTGTGCATCATGGTCGGCTACTACCTGGCCTTCACGGCCCGGCGGGTCGACGTGGGCGCGCAGGACGACAAGGAGGCCGACGTCGCGGACGACGCCGGTGAGATCGGGTTCTTCAGCCCGCACAGCTGGCAGCCCCTCGCCCTCGGCATCGGTGGCGCGCTCGCCTTCATGGGCGTCGTCTTCGGCTGGTGGCTGCTGTACTTCTCCACCCCGATCATCCTGATCGGTCTGTGGGGCTGGGTCTTCGAGTACTACCGCGGCGAGAACCAGAACCAGTGACACCGCGCCCGTAGCACGCGCAGAGCGGACGGAAGCCCGGACACTCCGACAGGAGGTCCGGGCTTCCCCCTTTTGCCACGCCGTACGTAGCTCGGTCGGGTCACCCGGCGCGCCACGCTTGACGGGCGTTCCTACGGTGAACTCATGAGCACATCACCCCGTAACCGCACGGTCGCCGGCTGCATCCTGTTGGTGGTCTCCCTGGGAGCGGGCGTCACCGCCTGTGGTTCCGGTGGCCACCCGCTCTCGGGCACGCCCTACGACGCGGCCGACCAGGTCTCCTTCAACACCCCGACCGGTCAGGGCGAGAAGGCCGATCCCGACAAGCCGCTGGAGATCAGCGCGAAGGACGACGGCCGCATCACCGACGTCACCGCCGTGGACGCCGCAGGACGCTATGTGGCGGGCGAACTCTCCGAGGACGGAGACCGCTGGCACTCCACCTCACCGCTCGCCGCCAACGCCCGCTACACGGTCCGGGTGAGCACCGAGGACGAGGACGGCGCCCCCGGCCGCGAGACCGTCGCCTTCGCCACCGGCCGCCCCCTCACCAAGAAGCGCCTGAACGTCACCTTCGGACCGAGGGAGGGCAGGTACGGCGTCGGCCAGCCCGTCACCGCCGAACTGAGCCGGCCCGTGAAGGACAAGGCCGCCAGGGCCGTCGTCGAACGCGCCCTGAAGGTGGACTCCACCCCCGCGGCGGAGGGCGCCTGGCACTGGGTGGACGACAAGAAGCTCCACTTCCGCCCCAAGGAGTACTGGCCCGCCGAGGCCACGATCCGGGTGCACAGCAACCTGGAGGGCCTCAAGATCGGCGACCGGCTCTGGGGCGGGAAGGCCGACCCCATCCAGCTGACCACCGGCGCCAAGATAGTCGCCGTCACGGACGCCGCCTCGCACCAGATGACCGTCTACAAGAACGACGAG
Source organism: Streptomyces sp. NPDC041108 (assembly GCF_055592645.1). Classification (NCBI taxonomy): domain Bacteria; kingdom Bacillati; phylum Actinomycetota; class Actinomycetes; order Kitasatosporales; family Streptomycetaceae; genus Streptomyces; species Streptomyces sp. NPDC041108. Next base: position 219,529 of record NZ_JBVIYK010000005.1, read on the forward strand.
GTCATCAAGCAGATACCGGTCACCACCGGCATGCCCGGCTACGACACCCGCAACGGCGTCAAGGTCGTCCTGGCCAAGGAAGGCACCGTCCGCATGACCAGCGCCAGCATAGGCGCGTCGGACTTCTACGACCTGACCGTGCACCACTCCGTCAGGGTCACCAACAGCGGCGAGTACGTCCACGCCGCCCCCTGGTCGACAGGCTCCCAGGGGTACGCGAACGTCAGCCACGGCTGCACCGGCATGAGCATGGGCAACGCCCAGTGGTTCTACGACACCATCAACGAGGGCGACATCGTCGAGGTCGTCAACTCGGCCGGCGACACCATGGCCCCCTTCGGCAACGGCTACGGCGACTGGAACCTCGACTGGAAGAACTGGCGCGAGGGCAGCGCCCTGGTCGGCGGCACCGACGAGATGCCCGCGCCCCAGGTACAGGCCCGCCTGAGACCGGAGTCGGTGTAGGGGCGGGCCCGGTCCTCGGAGCCGGCTAGGCGCTCAGCGCCCGCTTCCCACGGAGCAGCGACGCCAGCGCCGACGCGAACTCCACCGGCTCCACCGGCAGCGTCACCGCCGCGTCCGCCCTGCTCCACGTCGCCAGCCACGCGTCCTGCGGCCGTCCGATCAGCACCAGCGAGGGCGGGCACTCGAAGATCTCGTCCTTGATCTGCCGGCACACGCCCATGCCACCCATGGGCACGGCCTCACCGTCCAGGACGCAGACGTCGATCCCGCCCCTGTCCAGCTCCTTGATCACGGCGGCAGGGGTCGCGCACTCGACGAACTCCACGGCCGGCACATCCGGAGCGGGGCGGCGACCGGTCGCGAGCCGCACCTGCTCCCGGGTGTTGGAGTCGTCGCTGTAGACCAGCACCGTGGCGGTCGGCTGCATTGTTCCTCCGTGACGTCAGCGTCTTTAAGGACAGGCCCGATGCGCGGATGCTACTCCCTCGAAGACCACGTCAGCACCGGTACGGAAGGGAGCAACACTCCGAACGGCACCCCCCGGAGTGAGGGCGGGATAAGCGACCGACATAATGTCGGTCGTGGCGACAGCAACGACAGTAGAAACCGGGCACGCGCACCCGTCGGTCAACCGGCCGAACCTCACCAGCGTCGGAACCATCATCTGGTTGAGTTCCGAGTTGATGTTCTTCGCGGCCCTCTTCGCGATGTACTTCACCCTGCGATCGGTGACCGGTCCGGAGTTCTGGCACGAGAAGGCCGGCACCCTGAACTTCCCGTTCTCGGCGACCAACACCACGATCCTGGTGCTCTCCTCCCTCACCTGCCAGCTCGGCGTGTTCGCCGCCGAGCGCGGGGACGTGAAGAAGCTCCGGATGTGGTTCATCGTCACGTTCGTGATGGGTGCGATCTTCATCGGCGGTCAGGTCTTCGAGTACACCGAGCTGGTCAAGCACGAGGGCCTGTCGCTCTCGTCCGACCCGTACGGCTCGGTGTTCTACCTGACCACCGGCTTCCACGGCCTGCACGTGACGGGCGGTCTCATCGCCTTCCTGCTGGTCCTCGGACGCACCTACGCGGCGAAGAGGTTCACCCACGAGCAGGCGACCGCGGCCATCGTCGTGTCCTACTACTGGCACTTCGTCGATGTCGTCTGGATCGGCCTCTTCGCCACGATCTACATGATCAAGTAGACCGGGCGGCCGGGCCGGGCGGACCGAACGCCTGCCTCGAACCGAGAACGACCCTTCCAGAAGCACCGACGCAGAAGATCCTGACACCGGGGTAATCCGTGAAAAAGCTCTCCGCACGACGACGCCATCCGCTGGCGGCGGTCGTCGTCCTATTCATCGCGTTGGCGGCCTGCGCGGGGCTGTACACCGCCTTCGCCCCCGCGGACAAGGCGCAGGCCGACGAAACCGCCCAGACCCTCACCATCGAGGAGGGCAAGAAGCTCTACGCCGTAGGCTGCGCCAGCTGCCACGGCACCGGCGGTCAGGGCACCTCCGACGGTCCGCCCCTGGTGGGTGTGGGCGCGGCAGCCGTCGACTTCCAGGTCGGCACCGGCCGTATGCCGGCCCAGCAGCCGGGCGCGCAGGTCCCGAAGAAGAAGGTCATCTACTCGCAGGCCGAGATCGACCAGCTCGCGGCGTACATCTCGTCGCTGGGTGCCGGCCCGGAGATCCCGACCGACAACGAGTACAACCCCGAGGGCGCGGACATCGCCGAGGGCGGCGAGCTCTTCCGGACGAACTGCGCTCAGTGCCACAACTTCACCGGCAAGGGTGGTGCGCTGTCCGAGGGCAAGTACGCGCCGAGCCTTGAGGGTGTCGACCCGAAGCACATCTACGAGGCCATGCAGACGGGCCCGCAGAACATGCCGTCCTTCCCCGACACCACGCTGTCGGAGGAGAACAAGAAGGACATCATCGCGTACCTCGACGCGGTCAACAGCGACGACACCGTGGAGCCCGGTGGCCTCAGCCTCGGCGGACTCGGCCCGGTCAGCGAAGGCCTCTTCGGCTGGGTGTTCGGGCTCGGCGCGCTGATCGCCGTCGCCGTCTGGGTCGCCGCTCGGACCGCAAAGGCCAAGAAGTCATGAGTAGCCAAGAGATTCCAGAAGAGAACCTGCCCACCGAGCAGGCAAACGCCCATGGTGCGGTGCAGGTCGCGGACGAGAAGAACCCCTTCGCGGACCCCGGCCTCCCGCCCCACGAACACCGTGTCCAGGACATCGACGAGCGGGCCGCGAAGCGGTCCGAGCGGACGGTCGCCCTGATGTTCACGGTGTCGATGCTGGCCACCGTCGCCTTCATCGCCTCGTACCTGGTGATCGATGTCGACAAGGCGGTCTACATCTGGCCGATCGGTCACATCAGCGCGCTGAACTTCGCGCTGGGTATGACGCTGGGCCTGTCGCTGTTCTGCATCGGCGCTGGCGCGGTCCACTGGGCCCGCACGCTGATGTCGGACGTGGAGGTCGCCGACGAGCGCCACCCGATCGAGGCCCCGCCCGAGGTCAAGGCGAAGGTCCTGGCGGACTTCGCGGATGGTGCCAAGGAGTCCGTGCTCGGCCGTCGCAAGCTGATCCGCACCACGATGTTCGGCGCGCTGGCCCTGTTCCCGCTCTCCGGTGTGATGCTGCTGGGCGGCCTCGGTCCGGCGCCCGGCACCAAGCTGCGGCACACCACCTGGGCCAAGGGCAAGAAGCTCCTCAACATGAACACCAACGAGCCGCTGCGTCCCTCGGACGTCGCGGTCGGGTCGCTGACCTTCGCCATGCCGCAGGGCCTGGACGAGCACGACCACGACTTCCAGAAGAACATCGCCAAGGACGCCCTGATGATCGTCCGGATCCAGCCGGACGACATCAAGGACAAGCGCGAGCTGGAGTGGTCCCACGAGGGCATCGTGGCGTTCTCGAAGATCTGCACCCACGTGGGCTGCCCGATCTCCCTGTACGAGCAGCAGACGCACCACGTGCTCTGCCCCTGCCACCAGTCCACCTTCGACCTCGCCGACGGCGGCCGGGTCATCTTCGGCCCCGCGGGTCACGCCCTTCCGCAGCTGAGGATCACCGTCGGTGAAGACGGCTACCTCGAAGCGGTCAGCGACTTCGATGAGCCCGTCGGTCCTGCCTTCTGGGAGCGCGGATGAGCACTACGACCACCACCGGCTCGCGCGACAAGCGCGAGAAGGCACCGGCCGGCGAGCGCGTCGCCGACTGGGCCGACGGCCGGCTCGGGATCTACTCCCTGGCCAAGTCCAACATGCGCAAGATCTTCCCCGACCACTGGTCGTTCATGCTGGGTGAGATCTGCCTGTACAGCTTCATCATCATCATCCTCACGGGTGTGTACCTGACGTTGTTCTTCCACCCGTCGATGAACGAGGTGGAGTACCACGGCCCGTACGTCCCGCTGCAGGGCCAGCTGATGTCCGAGGCGTTCAACTCGACCATGCACATCTCGTTCGAGGTGCGCGGTGGTCTGCTGATCCGGCAGATCCACCACTGGGCGGCGCTGATCTTCCTCGCCGGCATGTTCGTGCACATGATGCGCGTGTTCTTCACGGGCGCGTTCCGCAAGCCGCGTGAGGTCAACTGGCTGTTCGGCTTCCTGCTGTTCGTCCTCGGCATGTTCACCGGCTTCACCGGTTACTCGCTCCCGGACGACCTGCTCTCCGGCACCGGTGTCCGCTTCATGGAGGGCGCGGTCCTGTCCGTGCCGATCGTCGGCACGTACCTGTCGTTCTTCCTCTTCGGCGGGGAGTTCCCCGGCGGCGACTTCGTGGCCCGTTTCTACTCGGTCCACATCCTGCTGCTGCCGGGCATCATGCTCGGCCTGTTGGTGGCGCACCTGATCCTGGTCTTCTACCACAAGCACACGCAGTTCGCGGGCCCCGGAAAGACGAACAACAACGTCGTCGGCATGCCGCTGCTCCCGGTGTACATGGCGAAGGCCGGAGGCTTCTTCTTCCTGGTCTTCGGCGTCATCGCGGTCATCTCGGCGATCGCCACGATCAACCCGATCTGGACCATGGGTCCCTACCGGCCGGACCAGGTGTCCACCGGCGCCCAGCCCGACTGGTACATGGGCTTCTCCGAGGGCCTGATCCGTGTCATGCCGGGCTGGGAGGTCAACTTCTGGGGTCACACGCTCGTCCTGGGCGTGTTCATCCCGCTGGTGATCTTCCCGCTGGTCCTGGCGGCGATCGCGGTCTACCCGTTCATCGAGTCCTGGATCACCGGCGACAAGCGCGAGCACCACATCCTGGACCGCCCGCGCAACGCCCCGACCCGTACGGGCTTCGGCGTCGCGTGGATCACCTGGTACATGGTCCTGCTGATCGGTGGTGGAAACGACCTCTGGGCGACCCACTTCCACCTGTCGATCAACTCGATCACCTGGTTCGTCCGGATCGCGTTCTTCGTGGCCCCGGTCGTCGCGTTCGTCGTCACCAAGCGCATCTGCCTCGGCCTGCAGCGCCGGGACAAGGACAAGGTGCTGCACGGTCGCGAGACCGGCATCATCAAGCGTCTGCCGCACGGTGAGTTCATCGAGGTCCACGAGCCGCTCAGCCAGGAGCAGCTGCACACGCTCACGGCGCACGAGCAGTACGCGCCGGCCGAGATCGGTGCCGCGGTCGACGAGAACGGTGTCGCCCGCAAGATCACGCGCCTGTCGAAGCTCCGCGCCAAGCTGAGCAAGGGCTACTACGGCGAGGACAGCCAGATCGCCAAGCCCACCGTCGAGGAGTACAAGGAGATCACGAGCGGCCACGGCCACCACTGATCGTCCCGCTTCGCCACACCACGGTCGAAGGGCCCCCGTCCGATCTTCGGACGGGGGCCCTTCGCCGTGCCCGGGGCTGGATAGGGTGGGGTTCACCTTCTTCCACGTCTCGTCTACGACACCCAGGAGCGGCTATGAGCGCTGTGACCCCCGCTGGAGGCGACACCGCGGCGGGCCGTTCCTGGCCGGCGGTCCTGAACGCGCTGCTGTCCGGGCACGACCAGGACGCCGGCGCCACCTTCTGGGCGATGGACCAGATCATGCGCGGCGAGGCGACGGACGCGCAGATCGCCGGGTTCGTGGTGGCGCTGCGGGCCAAGGGGGAGACCGTCGACGAGATCACCGGCCTCGTCGACGCGCTGTACCAGCACGCCAATGTGATCGAGGTGGCCGGGGAGACCGTCGACATCGTCGGCACGGGCGGGGACGGCGCCAAGACGGTCAACATCTCCACGATGTCGTCGATCGTCGTCGCCGGTACGGGCGCGAAGGTCGTCAAGCACGGCAACCGGGCCGCGTCGTCGGCGTCCGGGGCGTCCGACGTGCTGGAGAAGCTGGGCGTCAATCTGGAGCTGACGCCGAAGCGGGTGGCCGAGGTCGCGGAGGAGGCCGGGATCACCTTCTGCTTCGCGGTGAAGTTCCATCCGGCGCTGCGTCATGTGGCCGCCGCGCGCGGGCAGTTGGGCATCCGGACGGTCTTCAACGCGCTCGGGCCGCTGGCCAACCCGGCGAAGGTGCGGGCCCAGGCGGTCGGGGTCGCCGACCCCCGGATGGCGCCCATCATGGCCGGTGTCTTCGCCGGACGCGGCAACTCCTCACTGGTCTTCCGCGGTGACGACGGGCTCGACGAGCTGACGACGACGGCGACCTCACGGGTGTGGGTCGTCCGGGACGGCAAGGTCACCGAGGAGGCGTTCGATCCGCGCGACGTGGGGCTGGAGCTGGTGCCCGTGGAGGCGCTGCGGGGGGCCGACGCCTCGTACAACGCGGATGTCGCGCGGCGGTTGCTGGGCGGGGAGACCGGGCCGGTGCGGGATGCGGTGCTGTTGAACTCGGCGGCTGCGTTGGTGGCGTTGGAGCCGACGTCGGCTTCGCTGGCGGAGCAGCTGCGCGGTGGGATGGAACGGGCCGCGGAGTCGATCGACTCCGGCGCGGCGCGGCAGGCTCTCGAACGGTGGGTCGCGGCCACCAACCGGTAGTCCTTCGGGCGCGGGTCCGGTGGGGCGGGGGGAAACGCGCGGGGCGCAGCCCCTGCTTTTCAGGAGTGCGGGGAACTGCGCGAGAAGCCCCACGGGACCCGCACCCGCTGACGAAGCCGCGCGAGAAGCCCCACCGGACCCGCACTCGTCGGCGAAACCCGCGCCCCCGACCCCTCAGGCCCCATCCCGCCATCCGGACACGAGTTGCGGCGCGACGATCACCTCGCGTACGTTCTGGTTCAGGTCATGAGTGACAGCCCATAGCCCCGGCTGGCTGTCCGGCAACCCTCCTTCCGTGGCGGGGTGCCCCGGGTGAAGACCGGGCCGTAGGCAGCGAGGTCTACGGCAAGCGCGGCTTCGAGGGAGTTCTTCCGTGAGCAAGCGAATGCGATAGGGCCGCCGAGCCCCGCCTCCGCGCACCCTTTTCTCTCTTTCCTCCGCATGCCTCGCTTCGGCATGCCCCTCACGGGAGTTCGCCATGTCTGTCTCCACCCTTGCCGCCGACCAGTCCGTTTGTGCCCCGCTGCCCGTTCTGGGGCGAGATGTCACCGTCCCGCTCGTCACCGGTGGCGAGGTCACCTACGCCGCCCTCGACTACGCCGCCAGCGCCCCGGCCCTGCAGCGCGTCTGGGACGACGTGGCGGCGTACGCGCCGTACTACGGGAGCGTGCACCGGGGCGCCGGGTACCTCTCCCAGCTGTCGACGGACCTCTTCGAGAACGCCCGGAAGACCGTCGCCGAGTTCCTCGACTGCCGGGCCGACGACCAGCTGATCTTCACCCGCTCGACGACGGACTCCCTGAACCTCCTGGCCGAGGCCCTGCCCACCGACTGCCAGGTCTTCGTCTTCGAGACCGAGCACCACGCCTCGCTGCTGCCCTGGCGGGACGCGCGGGTGACGTACCTGGACGCGCCCCGGACGCCGGAGCAGGCCGTCGCCGCCCTGGAGACCGCCCTCGCGGCACGCGACCCGTACGGGCCGGCGCTGGTGTGCGTCACCGGTGCCTCGAACGTCACCGGGGAGATCTGGCCGGTGCGGGAGCTGGCGGCGGCCGCGCACGCGCACGGTGCGCGGATCGTGCTGGACGCGGCCCAGCTCGCGCCCCACCACCCCGTCTCCGTACGGGAGCTGGACGTGGACTGGGTCGCCTTCTCGGGGCACAAGCTGTACGCGCCGTTCGGGTCCGGCGTGCTCGCCGGGCGCGCCGACTGGCTGCGCGAGGCCGACCCGTACCTCGCGGGCGGCGGTGCCAGCCGCAAGGTGACCCGGCGGACGGACGGCGGCGTGGACGTCGAGTGGCACGAGAGCGCCGCCCGCCACGAGGCCGGCTCGCCCAACGTCATCGGCGCCTACTCCATCGCCTCCGCCTGCAAGGCCCTCACCGAGGCCGGGTTCGACACCCTGGTCGCCCGGGAGCGGTATCTGATCGACACCGTACGGGCCGGGCTCGCCGAGGTGCCCGAGGTGCGGACCCTCACCCTCTTCGGCGACGACGCCCCGCGCGTCGGAGTCCTCTCCTTCGTCGTCGAGGGCTGGAACAGCTCCCACTTCGCCGCCGCCCTCTCCGCCGAGTACGGCATCGGCGTACGCGACGGCCTCTTCTGCGCCCACCCCCTCGTCCGTACCCTCCTCGGCACCGACCCGCAGACCCAGGGCGAGTGCGGCGCCCCCGAGGCGGCCCCCGGCGAACGTTCCCTCAACGCGATCCGGGTGAGCTTCGGAGCGGGCACCCCCGACGAGCACGTGGAGCGGTTCCTGGGAGCGGTCAAGGAGCTGGTGCGGGACGGCGCGCGGTGGAACTACCGCACGGAGGACGGCCGTTGCGTCCCGGCGGTCTGACCGCCACCGCCGGTGCGTCCGGCCGCGCGAGAGGCCGCTAGCCGTCCAGCCCGATGGCGAATGCGGCCTCCAGGTCGTGCTGGGAGTAGGCGCGGAAGGCGACGTGCGTGTCCGTGCCGAGAACGCCCGGGATCTTGCTGATACGGCCGGGGATCACGTCCGCGAGGTCCTCGTGCTCCTTCACCCGGACCATGGCGACCAGGTCGTACGTACCGGTCACGGAGAACACCTCGGTCACGGAGTCGATCGCGGCGATCGACTCCGCGATCTCCGGAATCCGGTCCACGCTGGTCTTGATGAGGACGATCGCGGTGATCACGGCTGGTTCTCTCCCTCGGGGGCCGGAGCAGGGACGTTCTTCGACGCGTCCGCTGGCGGTTTCACTCTAGCCCTACGGCCGTAACGCCCCCACGCGTAGACGAACCCCAGTCCGAACCCCACCAGGTGCGCCAGATAGGCGACGCCCGGCCCCGAGGTCTGCCGTCCCGCCGCCAGCCACTGCAGGCTCACCCAGAACGGCAGGGTCACCCACGCCGGGAACCGCAGCGGGAGGAAGAAGAGGAACGGCAGGAGGCTCGTCACCCGCGCCCGGGGGAACAGGTACAGGAACGCGCCGAGGACCGCCGAGATCGCCCCCGAGGCGCCGACCAGCGACTGGGGCGACCCGGCGTGCGCCGCCGCGTACGCCACCAGCGCGAGGTAGCCGCAGCTCACGTAGAACAGGGCGAACGCCACCCGGCCCATGCGTTCCTCGGCCATCGCCCCGAAGACGAAGAGGAAGAGCATGTTGCCCAGCAGGTGCAGCCAGCTGCCGTGGACGAAGAGCGCGGTGAGGGGGGTGAGCGCCGCACGCGGGGCGCCGCCGAAGAGTTCCACGGGGACGACGCCCCAGCGGTGGAAGTACGCCCGTTGCGCCGCGAGCAGCTCGTCCCCGGTGCCGTACACGGGGTTGACGCCCGCCGCCGGTCCGATCAGGAAGATCGCGCAGCAGACGGCGATCAGTCCGTACGTGACGGGCGCCGACTCGTTCCGTACGGCCCGGGCGGCCGGGGTGACCCACTTGCCGATCATGCGCAGAGCATGACGTAACCGGACCCACCAGCACAGACCGCCTCGCCGCCGGCGCGGATCGGGCGCCTCGCCGGAACCGTTCGGCGCCGCCGCCGTGGGCGAACAGGCGTCCGGTGCCGGTCAGGCCGTAGGGTTACGAGCCACAAGCACCGGGACGCCGGCGCTTCACGGAGACTGGAAGAAGGAAGAGCAGCCACGATGACGGTTCCCCTGCCGACGGACACCACCCGCTGGCGCTGCACGCTCTGTGGCAATCTCACGCGGTTCGACGTGACCCGCTCGTCGAAGGTCGTCGAGTACGTGCACCTCGACCTCGCCGGGCAGCCCAACGTCGAGGAGCGCGAGGTGGTCAGTGAGACCATCGAGTCGGTGCGCTGCCGCTGGTGCAACGCCGTGGACCAGGTGGAACTCGTGGACAGGCCGGACGCCGACTCCTGAGGGAGCCGGTCCGCACAGACATTGGGGTGACGGATGGTGGAGACCGCAGGCGGGGGGCCGGGCGACGGCGCCGCCGAGGTGCTCGACCGTCCGCTGCCCGAGGGCGTGCGCAGACGGGTCGTGCAGATCGTCTCGGACGGCTTCGGCGGCCTGACCGTCGGCGAACTGCCCGCACAGCTCAGGCAGTACGCCCGGTTCACCCCGACCCGCCGGGTGAAGTTCGCCGGGAACGCGATGGCGGCAGCCGTGGAGAGCGACACGCTGTTCAGACAGCGGATCGGCGAGCGGTTCCGTGAGGCCCACCCGGAGCTGGCCGGCGCCCTCGACACGGGCGCGCCGCCGCCGGCCGCGGACCCCCTGGACGTGGCGGCCGCGGCCTACGTGCTGCGTCCCACCGGCTGGGTCAAGCTGGTCGCCGCCGCCGGTGAGGAGGCCCTGCGGGCCGACGCCGAGCGCGCCGACGAGGAGAGCCGGGCCGAGCTGGACCGGCTGCGCGAGCAGCTCGCCGAGGCCCGCGCCCACACCAAGTCCGAGACGGAGCGGCTGCGTACGGAGCTGGAGGCGGCGCGGAAGGAGGCCGACTCCCTGCACCGCAAGCTCCGGGCCGCCCTCAGCGACGTCAAGCGGGGCGAGGCCGCCCTGCGCAAGCTGCACGCCGAGACGGAGACCGTGCGCGCCGAGAGCCACGCCCAGGTGTCCGCGGCCGAGAGCGAGAGCCGGCGGCTCAAGGCGAGGCTCGGTGAGGCGGAAGCCGCCCTGGAGGCCGCCCGGCGGGCCGCCCGGGAGGGCCGCAGCGTCGAGGACATGCGCGTACGGCTGCTGCTCGACACGGTGCTGGACGCGGCCCAGGGGCTGCGGCGGGAGCTGGCGCTGCCGCCGGTCTCCGTACGGCCCGCCGAGACCGTCGACGCGGTCGAGCCGGGGCGGATGACCCCGAAGGACATCGCCGCCCGCGCCCTGTCGGAGAACGACCCGGCGATCCTGGACCAGTTGCTGGCGCTGCCGCAGGCGCATCTCGTCGTCGACGGCTACAACGTGACCAAGACCGGCTATCCGCAGATGCCGCTGGAGAAGCAGCGCCTCAGGCTCCTCGGACAGCTCTCCCAGCTCGCCGCGCAGACCGGTGCCGAGGTCACCTGTGTCTTCGACGGGGCCGAGCTGGCCGCGCCGGTGCTGCTCGCGCCGCCGCGCGGGGTGCGGGTGCTGTTCTCCAAGCCGGGTGTCACCGCCGACGAGTTGATCCGTCAGCTGGTGCGGGCCGAGCCGCCCGGCCGGCCCGTCATCGTCGCCTCCACCGACCGCGAGGTGGCCGACGGGATCGCCAAGGCGGGCGCCCGTCCGGTGGCGTCCGCGGTGCTCCTCAAGCGGCTTTCCTGACCATTCGGAGCCGTCCGCCCGTAACGGCAACGAACAGGCGCTATGCCCGAATTGACGGAACTGTTGCGCAACGTAGCGTCAACCGGGCATTACTGGATGTGTGTTGAGTGTAAATTGTGCGCCGTGGGGTGGGAATTTTCCTGTGGGGGATTTGAAGTGATCACCATTGGGTCACTAGGGTCTGGGCTCAAACCTCTGAACGGGTGATCGTCGCCGGAGTCCCCGCCGGCCGGTCGCTCCTATGAAGGAGTTCACCTACCGTGGCGTCCCACCGTCGACCGAAGCAGCCGAGCCGAGCGCGTGTGACCGTGCTCACCACCGCTGCCGCCGCTGCCGTGGCCATCTCCTCGCAGGCCGCCAACGCCGCGCCCTCGGAGAAGCCCAGCAAGGACGAGGTCAAGGCCAAGGTCCACAAGCTCTACGAGGACGCCGGGCGGGCCACGGACAAGCTCAACGGGGCCGAGGAGAAGCAGGAGAAGCTCGAGAAGGAGATCTCCGCGATCCAGGACAACGTCGCCAAGGGTCAGGAAGAACTCAACGAGCTGCGTGAGGGCATAGGTCTGGCGGCCAGCGCCCAGTACCGCTCGGGCGGCATCGACTCCTCGATCCAGCTCTTCCTCTCCGCCGACCCGGACGACTACCTGGACAAGGCCGCCACGCTCGACCAGCTGACCAGCCAGCAGGTCGACGCGCTCAAGAAGATCCAGGACAGGCAGCGCGCGCTCGCGCAGCAGCGCCAGGAGGCCACGGAGAAGCTGGAGGACCTCGCGGACACCCGCGAGACCCTGGCCAAGAAGAAGAAGGAAGTCCAGAACAAGCTGGCCGCGGCGAACAGGCTCCTCAACAGCCTGACGGCCGCGGAGAAGGCGTCCCTGGACGAGCAGGAGACCCGCGCGAGCCGCGACGCCGGGGACCGCGTCGAACTCGGCGACGAGGCGCCCGCCTCCAGCTGGGGCGCCGCCGCCCTCGCCGCCGCGGACACGCAGCTCGGCAAGCCCTACGTCTCCGGCGGCAGCGGCCCCAACTCCTACGACTGCTCCGGGCTGACCCAGTGGGCGTACGCCCAGGCCGGTGTGTCGATCACCCGGACCACGTACACGCAGCAGAACGACGGTACGAAGATCGGCCGCGACCAGCTCATGCCGGGCGACCTGGTGTTCTTCAACAACCTCGGTCACGTCGGCCTGTACGCCGGCAACAACACCGTCATCCACGCCCCGTATCCGGGCAAGGTCGTCCGCTACGAGTCGATGGACACCATCGGTTCCTTCCAGTTCGGTGTCCGCGTCGTCGGCTGACACTCCCGCGCCTGAAGAAAACGGGGCCGACCGTCACACCGTGTGACGACCGGCCCCGTTCTTCTTCAAGATCAGGACACAGTGCCGCCCGAACGGGCGAATTCCCTCATCTCGCGCTGACCCCTTTCCCCGCCGGTGACCTGGGTCCCAGCCCTGACGTCACGCTGTGTGGTCGCCGAGGTCTTTGGCTGTGACACGGTCACGCGGCTACTGTCGGCCGCGCCTCCCTCACCCGCCGTGAGCACGCCCCCGGCGGGGCCGTCCCCCGGCCACGGGAGGGCCCTGTCCGTCGTCGAAGGGAGTGCGGCTTCCCGTGGTGTCCCACAGTCGCCTTGTACCGTCCGGGTTCGACCGGGGCGCGGCCGCCGCCCTCGGTGTGCTGTCCGCCGCTGCCGCCGCCCTCGGCGCCATCCCCGTCCAGCAGGCCGCCGCCGCGCCGCACGACACCACCCGGGCCGAGGTGGACCGGCTGTACGAGGAGGCCGAGCGGGCCACCGAGGCCTACAACAAGGCCGACGAGCGCGCCGACGAGCTGCGCGAGCAGGTCGGTACCGCGCAGGACTCGATCGCCCGCCAGCAGGACCGCGTCAACGCCATGCGGGAGTCGCTGGGTTCGCTCGCCGGCGCCCAGTACCGCTCCGGCGCCGTGGACCCCTCGATCGCGCTGCTGTTCTCCGACGACCCGGACGACTACCTCGACACGGCAGCCGCCCTGGACCGCATCAGCGTCCACCAGGCGGGCGAACTCCACGACCTGCGGCAGGCCATGCGCGAACTCTCCCAGGACCGTGCGGAGGCCGGCGGCAAGCTCGCCGAGCTGGAGAAGAACCGCAAGGCCGTCGCCGAGCACAAGCGGGCCGTCGAGGGGAAGCTCGCGGCGGCCCGCCGGCTGCTCAACTCCCTCCCGGACGAGGAGCGCGCCGCGTACGACCGGGCCTCCCGCTCCACCGCCTCCGGCCGGACCGGCATGCCCGACCCCTCCGCGGCCGTGGCACCCAACGGCCGCGCGGCCGCCGCCGTCGCCGCCGCCCGCTCCGCGCTCGGCAAGCCGTACGTATGGGGCTCCACCGGGCCCCACGGCTTCGACTGCTCCGGCCTGATGGTCTGGTCGTACGGACAGGCCGGTGTCGGCCTGCCACGCACCTCGCAGGCCCAGCGGTACGCCGGCACCCAGGTGCCGCTCTCCCAGGCCCAGCCCGGTGACATCGTCACCTACCGGCCCGACGCCAGCCATGTCGGCATGTACGTCGGCAACGGCCAGGTCATCCACGCCCCCTACCCGGGCGCCCCGGTCCGCCACGACCCCGTCGGCATGATGCCGATCGCCTCGGTCACCCGTCCCTGACCGCGGCACGGTCCCGGCCGCCCCGCCGGCCGGCGACCGGGGCCCCGTACGATCGGAACGTGGCTGGTCGAAGGCGCACGACACGTGACGGGTCCGGGGTGCTCCCGGGCCCCGGACGGGTCCTCCCGGCGGCCGCGCTCGCGCTCGCCCTCCTCGCCGGCTGCGGGGGGCCCGCGGCGCCCGACCCGGACCGCGCCGACGTGCGGCGGATGCTCGACCGCCGCGCCACGGCGGTGCTGGAACGGGACGGGGCGGCCTACCGCGCCACCGAGGCGGCTTCCCCCGGCACCGGTCAACTGGCCACCGGAGAGGCCGAGTTCACCAACCTCCGCGGCCTGCCGCTGGCCTCCTGGTCCTACGACCTCACCACCTTCCACCGCTCCGGCGACCGGGCCACGGCCGAGGCCGCCCTCCGCTACCGGATACGCGGCTACGACCGGGCGCCCGTCACCGCCGCACGGACGCTGAGCCTCGTCCGGGACGATGACGGGAAGTGGCGGGTCGCCGCCGACGAGCCCTCGGAGGAGGGCACCGAGCAGCTGTGGGAGCAGGGGCGGATACGGGCCGTGCGCGGGGCGCACAGCCTCGTGCTGGGGGTCGGGCGGCCGGCGGCGGACCTACGGGAGTACGTGGCGCTGGCGGACCGGGCCGTGCCCGCCGTCACGAAGGCGTGGGGCGGGGACTGGGCGCGGCGGGTCGTGGTGGTCGTCCCCGAGTCGCTGGAGGAGATGGCGGGGCTGCTGGGGGCGCCGGCGTCCGGGTACCGGGGGATCGCGGCGGTCACCACCGGGGAGGCGGGGGGCGCGGCGAAGGCCCCGGCGGACCGGATCGTCGTCAACCCCGACGCGTACGCCCTGCTCGGCGACCTCGGCAAGCAGGTCGTCCTCACCCACGAGACGACCCACGTCGCCACCCGCGCCCATACCGACGCGTCCACCCCTCTCTGGCTCTCCGAGGGCTACGCGGACTGGGTCGGTTACCGCGGTACCGGCCGCACGGCCGCCGACGTGGCCCCCGAACTGCGGCGCGCCGTCGCGGACGGCAGGGCCCCGGCCGACCTGCCCGCCGATTCCGACTTCGGCTTCTCCGGCGACTCCGGCCGGCTCGCCGAGGCGTACGAGGGGGGCTGGCTGGCCTGCCGCATGATCGCCGACCGCTGGGGCGAGGCCCGCCTCGACGCGTTCTACCGGGCGGTCGGTGCGCACGCGTCGCGGGAGGGGGCGGTGGAGGGGGCGCTGCGGGAGGTGCTGGGGACGACGGCCGGGGACTTCACGGGGCGATGGCGGGAGTACATGCGGGTCCAACTGGGGTGAGGTGGGGGTGCGTGGTCGAGTGCGGGTGGCGGGCCGGACAGGCGCGGGGCGCAGCCCCGGCCTTTCAGGGGCGCGAAGAACTGCGCGACCAGCCCCCACCGGACCCGCACCCGACACGCACCACCGGACCCGCACCCGACCACGCACCCCCGGACCCGCACCCGACCACGCACCCCCGGACACCGCCGCTCAGGACCCCAGCCGCTCGGCCGCGCGGGCGCCCCGGCCCGGCACGGGTTCCGGCACGGGCCCCGGCACGGCCCCCGGCACCGTCTCCCGCCACAGCCCCACCGCCGCGAGCAGCGCCGCGAGCACGAGCAGGCCGTTGCGGACGAGGAGGAGCGTGACGCCCAGCCAGTCGCTGGCCACGACACGGTCGAACCAGATCGGAAACTCCAGGACGGTCACGAAGGACGCCCCCAGGACCAGGGCGGCGGGCAGACCCATACGGCTCGCCCGGAAGCAGAGGCACACCGCGGCGAGGCCGACCAGCCACACCATGTACTGCGGGCTGATCACCCGGCTCGTGACCGTGAACATCAGCACCGCCACGAACGCCGCGTCCGCGAGCGTGTGCGGCGCGAACCGCCGGGCCCGCGCCCGCCACAGCAGCAGCCAGGCGAACGCCACCCCGCTGAGCAGCAGGGCCGCGTCGCTCACGGTGTCCACATGCTCGCCGAGGAACTCCACCGAGCCGTAGTTGAGCAGCACCTCGCCGTCCCAGCCGAACTGCCGGGCCACGTGGAGGACGAGGGCGCCCAGCGACTCCACCTCGGTGCCCCGGTCCCGCTGGAACGTCAGGAAGGCGAAGGCGCCGGGCATGGAGACGGCGAAGAGGGCGGCCACCGTGAGGCCGGTGCCCACCGCCCACGCCCAGGTCGTACGCCCGCGCGCGCCCAGGAGCAGCAGCGCCGGCCAGACCTTCAGCAGGGCCGCGAAGGCCGTCAGCGCCCCCATCGCGCGCGGATGGCGGCTCCCGGCGAGGAGCGCGGCGACCGCCACCGCCGTCACCATCACGTCGTAGCGGGCGTACGCGGTCGGGCCGAGCAGCGGCAGGCCCACCGCCCACACTCCCGCGCCGCGCAGGGTCTTCCCCGGCCGGGTGCCCGCGTACAGGAGCAGCGCGAACACCGTCAGGTCGGCGAGGAGGGCGAGGACGAAGAACGCCGACGCGTAGTCCAGGAACGGCAGCAGCGCGGGGGAGAGGATCGCGAGGGCGGCGGCGGGCGGGTACTGCCAGGTGACATCGCCCTGGGGATACGTTCCCGTGCGCAGGGTCTCGTACCAGCCGTGGTAGATCACCGAGACGTCGCCGGTGACGTCCGGGCCCGGGAAGACGTACACCTTGAAGACGAACAGCAGCAGGAGCAGCCGGGTCGCGGCCCAGAGCGTGAGCAGTCCCGACGGCAGCCGTCGCGAGCCCGTCATGTCCTTGTGAGCCACGTGAGTCCCTGTCCGTCCGCCCCGCGTTCCGCGTCTGTGAGGGACATGATCCCCCGCCTGCCTGTGAAGCGGCCGTGCGACGTGGCCGGGGCCGGGGCCGGGGCCGAGGTGCCGGGGCGGGTGCCGGCGGCGGTTCGGTAGGGTCGGCGGCGATGCACAAGACCCTGATCGTCACCAACGACTTCCCGCCCCGGCCCGGCGGTATCCAGGCGTTCCTGCACAACATGGCGCTGCGGCTGGACCCCGAGCAGGTCGTCGTCTACGCCTCGACGTGGAAGCGGAGCCGTGAGGGCGTCCGGGCGACGGCCGACTTCGACGCCGAGCAGCCCTTCACCGTCGTACGCGACCGGACGACCATGCTGCTGCCGACGCCCGCCGTCACCCGCCGCGCGGTCTCGCTGCTGCGGGAACACGGCTGCACGTCGGTCTGGTTCGGCGCCGCGGCCCCGCTCGGTCTGATGGCCCCCGCGCTGCGCCGGGCGGGCGCGCGGCGGCTGGTGGCCACCACGCACGGCCACGAGGCGGGCTGGGCACAGCTGCCCGCCGCCCGGCAGCTGCTGCGGCGGATCGGTGAGGGCACGGACACGATCACCTACCTGGGCGAGTACACCCGCTCCCGGATCGCCGCGGCGCTCACGCCGGACGCGGCCGGGCGCATGGTCCGGCTGCCGCCCGGTGTCGACGAGAAGACCTTCCATCCCGGTTCCGGCGGCGCGGAGGTCCGGGCCCGGCTCGGGCTCACCGACCGCCCGGTCGTCGTGTGTGTCTCCCGGCTGGTGCCGCGCAAGGGGCAGGACACACTGGTCCGCGCGATGCCCGGCATCCTGGCGAAGGAGCCGGAGGCGGTGCTGCTGATCGTCGGCGGCGGACCGTACGAGAAGGAGCTGCGCCGGCTCGCCGACGAGACGGGGGTCGCCGGCCACGTCCGGTTCACCGGTGCCGTCCCCTGGGCCGAGCTGCCCGCCCACTACGGCGCCGGTGACGTCTTCGCCATGCCGTGCCGCACCCGCCGGGGCGGACTGGACGTGGAAGGGCTGGGGATCGTCTACCTGGAGGCCTCCGCGACCGGACTGCCCGTCGTCGCGGGCGACTCCGGCGGCGCCCCCGACGCCGTCCTGGACGGCGAGACCGGCTGGGTCGTACGCGGCGGCTCCCCGGAGGAGGCCGCCGACCGCGTCACCACCCTCCTCGGCGACCGGGAGCTGCGGGAACGCATGGGGCAGCGGGGGCGGGAGTGGGTCGAGGAGAAATGGCGCTGGGACCTGTTGGCGGAAACTTTGAAATCGTTGCTGTAGCCCCGCGCGGGGTGCGGGGAAGCGTGCGACCAGCCACAAGACGACCGGAAGTCGTCTTCCGGGATCACCCCGTACCCCGATAGTGGGCGAGCGCCCCGGACGAGCCCCTAGCCGGAGCCCGAGAATCCGCACATGCTGCGCACATGACAGCAAAACTGATGCAGCGTCAGCTGACGAGACGTCACATCCTCGGTATGGCCGCTCTCCAGACCGCGGCCGGCCTCGGCCTCACCCGCATCGGCCTCCAGTCCGCCCGGGCGGCCGAGCCCGACGCGGTCGACAACGCCCCCGCGATCGTCATCGGCTCCGGCTACGGCGCCGCCGTGGCCGCCCTCCGCCTCGGCCAGGCCGGTATCCGCACCCTCGTCCTGGAGATGGGCCGGGCCTGGACGACCCCCGGCGCCGACGGCAAGATCTTCTGTTCGACCAGGGAACCGGACGAGCGGTCCATGTGGTTCAAGACCCGGACCGAGGCCCCGCTCGCCACCTTCCTCTGGCTGGATGTCGTCAACCAGGAGATCAGCCGCTACCCCGGCGTCCTGGACCGCGTGCGCTACGCCAACATGTCGGTCTTCCTGGGCCGCGGTGTCGGCGGCGGCTCCCTGGTCAACGGCAGCATGGCCGTCACCCCGCTCCAGTCGTACTTCGCCGAGCAGTTCCCGACCGTCGACACCGCCGAGATGTACGCCACG
The DNA here is from genome assembly GCF_055592645.1 of Streptomyces sp. NPDC041108. Taxonomy (NCBI): domain Bacteria; kingdom Bacillati; phylum Actinomycetota; class Actinomycetes; order Kitasatosporales; family Streptomycetaceae; genus Streptomyces; species Streptomyces sp. NPDC041108. The sequence goes on from NZ_JBVIYK010000005.1 coordinate 238,098, forward strand.
TACTTCCCGCGCGCCCGCTCCATGCTCGGCGTCAGCACCGTCGACCCCGCGTGGTTCGAGTCCACGGAGTGGTACCGCTTCAGCCGGGTCTCCCGCGCCCACGCCGAGAAGGCGGGGCTCAGGACCACCTTCGTGCCGAGCGTCTACGACTTCGGCCACATGCAGCGCGAGGCCGCCGGCACCGCGACGAGGTCGGCCCTCGCGGGAGAGGTCATCTACGGCAACAACCACGGCAAGAAGAGCCTCGACAAGACGTACCTCGCCGCCGCCCTCGGCACCGGCAACGTCACCATCCACACCATGGAAAGGGCCAGGGGCATCCGCCGGCTGGGCGACGGGACGTACGTCGTCACCGCCGACCGGATCGACGCCACGGGCGCGGTCGTCGAGACCAAGGAGTACGGCTGCACCTACCTGTTCCTCGGCGCGGGCAGCGTCGGCACCACCGAACTCCTCGTACGCGCCCGGGCGAAGGGCACCCTGCCCGCGCTGAACGCCAGTGTCGGCGCCGGCTGGGGCTCGAACGGCAACGTGATGCTCGGCCGGGCCAACCACCTGTGGGACACGGTCGGGGCGAACCAGTCGACGATGCCGGTCATGGGCATCGACGACTGGGCCAACACCGCCAACCCCGTCTTCGCCGAGATCGCCCCGCTGCCCACCGGCCTCGAACACTGGGTGAGCCTCTATCTGGCGATCACCAAGAACACCGAGCGTGCCTCCTTCACCTACGACGCCGCGAGCGACTCGGCGAAGCTCGGCTGGAGCGCCGCCCAGAGCGCGGTCTCCTCGTCCATGGCCAAGAAGCTCTTCGACCGGATCAACTCCGCCAATTCCACGATGTACCGGTACGACCTGTTCGGTTCGTCCAACAAGGTGTTCGCCGACGACTTCACGTACCACCCGCTGGGCGGCTGCGTGCTGGGCAGGGCGACCGACGACTACGGGAGGGTGAAGGGGTACTCGAACCTGTACGTCACCGACGGCTCGCTCGTGCCCGGCTCGATCGGGGTGAACCCGTTCGTCACGATCACCGCGCTCGCCGAACGCACGATGGCGCGGGTCCTCGTGGAGGACACCGCGCCATAGTCGTCGTACGTGTCTGACTACTTCTGGTAGATCGCCTCGATCTCGTCCGCGTAGTCCTTGGCCACCACGTTGCGCTTGAGCTTCAGGGACGGCGTCAGGTGCCCCGTCTCCTCCGTGAACTGGGAGGGCAGAATGCGGAACTTCCGCACCGATTCCGCCTTCGACACCGCGGCGTTGCCGTCGTCGATCGCGGCCTGCACGGCCGCGTTCAGATCGGCGTCCGCGCTCAGCGACGCCGCGGTGGAGCCCGCGGGCTTGCCGTGCTCGGCGGCCCAACGGCCCAGGAACTCCTCGTCGATGGTGACCAGCGCGCCGACGAACGGCCGTCCGTCGCCCACCACCATGCACTCCGCGACCAGGGCGTGCGCCCGGATCCGGTCCTCGATCACGGCCGGGGCGACGTTCTTGCCGCCCGCGGTGACGATGATCTCCTTCTTGCGGCCCGTGATGCTGAGATAGCCGTCCTCGTCCAGGGTGCCGATGTCGCCGGTGTGGAACCAGCCGTCGGCCAGCGCCTCCTCGGTCGCGCCCGGGTTGTTCCAGTACTCCTTGAACAGGTGTTCGCCGTGCAGCAGCACCTCCCCGTCGCCCGCGATCCGGATGACGGAACCCGGCAGCGGCTGCCCGACCGTACCGATCTTCTGTCGGTCCCAGGGGTTGAACGCGGTGGCCGCACAGGACTCGGTGAGGCCGTAGCCCTCCAGGACCGTGAACCCGATGCCCCGGAAGAAGTGGCCGAGACGCTCGCCCAGCGGGGCGCCGCCCGAGATCGCGTACTCGCCCTTGCCGCCGAGCACCGCGCGCAGCTTGCTGTAGACGAGCCGGTCGAACACCTTGTGTTTGATCTTCAGGCCGAGGGCCGGACCCGACGCGGTGTCCAGCGCCCTGCTGTACGCGATCGCCGTGTCCGCGGCCTTGTCGAAGATCTTGCCCTTGCCGTCGGCCTGCGCCTTGGCCCGCGCCGAGTTGTAGACCTTCTCGAAGACCCGCGGCACCCCGAGGATCAGCGTCGGCCGGAAGGAGGCCAGCTCGTCGGTGAGGTTCTTGATGTCGGGCACGGTGCCCAGCTTGATCGGCGCCATCATCGGCGCGACCTGCACGAGTCGTCCGAAGACGTGGGCGAGCGGGAGGAAGAGCAGGACCGAGCACTCGCCCGTGCGGAAGAGGGGCCGCAGCCGCTCCACCACGTTCCCGCACTCGGCGAAGAAGCTGCGGTGGGTGAGCACGCAGCCCTTCGGGCGGCCCGTGGTGCCGGAGGTGTAGACGATGGTCGCCGGGTCGTCGGCCTTCGCCAGCGAGCTGCGCTCGTCGACGGCCGCGTCGGAGACGTCCTGGCCGAGGCGGCCCAGCTCCTCCACCCCGCCGCCCTCGATCTGCCACACGTGCTTCAGCGCGGGCAGCCGGTCGCGCACCGACTCTACGGCGGCCGAGTGCCCGTCCAGCTCCACGATCATGGCGGTGGCGCCCGAGTCGGAGAGGATCCACTGCACCTGCTCCGGCGAGCTGGTCTCGTACACCGGCACGGTCACCGCGCCGGCCGTCCAGATCGCGAAGTCCAGCAGGGTCCACTCGTACCGGGTGCGGGACATCAGCGCGACCCGGTCGCCCGGCTGCACCCCGGCGGCGATGAGCCCCTTGGCGGCCGTCCGCACCTCGGCCAGGAACCGGACGGCGTCGACGTCCTGCCAGACGCCGTCCACCTTGCGGGCGATGACGGCGACATCGGGGTGCTGCGCGGCGTTTCTACGGACGATGTCCGTCAGATTGCCGTCCGTCGGGACCTCGTACAAAGCCGGAAGGCTGAACTCGCGCAAGACTGCTGCTCCTCATAGGGCGCCGGCGCCACGACTCTGTGTGCTGCGACGGTGCGGTCCAAGGACGGGAGAGCGCTCAGGTCCGCCTTTTATCGTTCCTACTGGTTGAAAACCTGAGCACAACTGGACTGCCCGGACGTTACCCGTCGGTATGGCCTCTCCGCGAGGGGGGCCGGGTGAGATGTTCTTCGAGTCACACACGGGGGGTTCCCGAGCAGAATAATCCCCCAACTTACTGACTGGCCAGTAACCGCACGTCCGACCGGCTCTGTTCACGTATGCCGCACACGCCTACGCTTGATCGTCATGGCACGCACACCGGGCGGTAACGACAGGACACGCATTCACGTGGTCAGCGACGTGCACGGCAACGCAACGGACCTGGCCAGGGCGGGTGAGGGCGCCGACGCCCTGGTGTGCCTGGGCGACCTGGTCCTCTTCCTCGACTACGCCGACCACTCCCGGGGCATCTTCCCCGACCTCTTCGGCGCCGAGAACGCCACCAGGCTCGTCGAACTGCGCACCGCCCGCCGCTTCGAGGAGGCGCGCGAACTCGGGGCCCGGCTGTGGGCGGGCTTCGGGGAGGAGCGCTCCGCCGTGATCGAGAAGGCCGTACGCAGGCAGTACGCCGAGATGTTCGCGGCCTTCCCCACACCGACGTACGCCACCTACGGCAATGTCGACATGCCCACGCTCTGGCCCGAGTACGCCGGTCCGGGTACGACCGTGCTGGACGGCGAACGCGTGGAGATCGGCGGACGGGTCTTCGGCTTCGTCGGCGGCGGCCTGCGCACCCCCATGCGGACGCCGTACGAGATCGGCGACGAGGAGTACGCGGCCAAGATCGAGGCGGTGGGGGAGGTGGACGTGCTGTGCACGCACATCCCGCCGGAGGTCCCCGAGCTGGTCTACGACACGGTGGCGCGCCGCTTCGAGCGGGGGAGCCGGGCGCTGCTGGACGCCATCCGCAGGACCCGTCCCCGGTACGCGCTGTTCGGGCACGTCCACCAGCCGCTGGCGCGGCGGATGCGGATCGGGGCGACGGAGTGTGTGAACGTGGGGCACTTCGCGGGGACCGGGAAGCCGTGGGCGCTGGAATGGTGAGCCCCGGCAGGCGGTAGCCTTCACGCTGCACATACGTGCGCACCCACCTCCCTCACCGGACAGTCTCTGGAGGAGCCACGGCGATGGCGGAATTCACCAGTTCGAGCATCACGATCGAGGCTGCGGCGGCCGACGTCATGGGAGTGATCGCCGACTTCGCCCGCTACCCCGACTGGACGGGCGAGGTGAAGGAGGCGGAGGTGCTGCAGACCGACGGCCAGGGCCGCGCCGAGCAGGTCCGGCTCGTCATGGACGCGGGCGCGATCAAGGACGACCAGACGCTGGCGTACACCTGGACCGGGGCGAACGAGGTCTCCTGGACGCTGGTCAAGTCCCAGATGCTGCGGTCGCTCGACGGCTCCTACATCCTGAAGCCGGTCGGCGACTCGATGACCGAGGTGACGTACCAGCTCACCGTCGACGTCAAGATCCCGATGCTCGGGATGATCAAGCGCAAGGCGGAGAAGGTCATCATCGACCGGGCCCTGGCGGGCCTGAAGAAGCGCGTCGAGTCCGGGAAGTAGAGAGCCGGGCCGCCGTCCCGGCCGCGGGCACCCCTACGACCGGGGCGGCCGGGCCCGGCCCGCTCGCCGCGCCGGTGTGTCGGTGACCCCCCTTTCGCTGGGTTACCGTTCACCCTCATGCGCACCATCCTGATCACCGGGCCAGGCGGCAGCGGCCGTACGACGGTCGCGGCGGCCACGGCCGTCGAGGCGGCCCGCGAGGGCGCGCGGACGCTCGTGCTGAGCGCGGACCGGGCCGACGGCCTCGGGGCGGTGCTCGGGGTGGCGACCGGGCCGGAGCCCGTGCGCGCGGCACCGAACCTCACCGCATGGCGGCCCGATGCCGCGGCCGGATTCCGTGAGGACCTCGTCGCCTTCCAGGAACGGGCCGCGTCCGTGCTGGGCATGCTCGGCGCCGCCCGGCTGGACGCCGAGGAACTCACCCCCCTTCCCGGCGCCGAGGAACTGACCCTGCTGCGCGCGCTGCGCGACGCCGCGCTGTCGGAGGCGTACGACCTGCTCGTCGTCGACCTGCCGCCCGCCCCGCAGGCCCTCGCGCTGCTGGCCCTCCCGGAGGAGCTGCGGCGGTATCTGCGACGGCTGCTCCCGCCCGAGCGGCAGGCGGCCCGAGCGCTGCGGCCGGTCCTCGGGCGGCTCGCCGGAGTGCCGATGCCCGCCGAGTGGCTCTACGAGACGGCCGCCCGCTGGGACGTGGAGCTGGCCGCCGTCGCGGCGGTCGTCGAGGACCCGGGGACGACCGTACGGCTGGTCGCCGAGCCGGGCCCGGCCGGCGCCGACCACGTACGCCTCGCGGGCGTCGGACTCGCCCTGCGGGCCCTGCCCGTGGACGTGCTGATCGCCAACCGCGTGCTGCCCGAGGGCGCGCACGAGACCTGGCTCGCCGGCCTCGTCGCCCAGCAGCGCAAGGCGCTGGAGGAATGGGAGGAGCCGCCCGCGGCGGGCGGCGCCCGTTCCGTACGGCGCGTCGCCCACCTCGGCCACGACCCCCGCGGCGGTGACGATCTCGCCGCCCTCGGTGTCCCCGGCGCGGGTGACGTGCCGGCCCGGGTCGAGTGGGCCGTCACCGACAACCTCGGGGACGAGGGCGTGCTCGTGTGGCACATCCCGCTGCCCGGGGCGATACGGGACGAGCTGGATCTCGTCCGGCGCGGCGACGAGTTGGTGCTCACGGCGGGACCGTTCCGCCGTATCGTTCCGCTCCCGTCGGCTCTGCGCCGCTGCACGGTCGACGGCGCGGCCCTGCGCGAGGGCGAACTGAGGATCCGCTTCGCGCCGGACCCGCGGTTGTGGCCCCGGACACGGTGAACCGCATACGTCCGTTCGGGTAACGTCGACAGTACGAACCGTAGGCAGGAGCCCGCCATGAGCGAAGAGCGCCCCACGTCCGACGCCGGTCGTCAGGACGCGCCCGAGGAGGCACGGTCGGCCGAGCAGGACCGCACGACCGACCGGGTGCGCGCGACCGACTCCGACGCCTGGGCCACCGCCTGCGAGGAGGACCTCGCCGCGGAGAAGGCCCGCCGCCGGGCGCAGCACGGTCCGCAGCCGGGCTCGGCCGCCGAGGAACTGCGCAGGCTGGTCGACACCGTCGCGGACAAACTGTCCGGGCTGCAGTCGCCGTTGCTCGGCGCCGTCGCCGGGGGAGCGGCCCAGCAGATGGTCAGCCAGGTCGTCCGGCAGGCCAAGGCCGCCGTCGAACCGGTCATCGAACGCAACCCCGACGTCTTCGACCACCTCGCCTCCGCGGGCAGCGAACTGCTCGCCGCGTACCGCTCGGCCGTCGAGGCCCAGGAGCGCCGCTGGACGAGCCGGGACGCCTCCCACCGGGAGGACCGCGGTCAGGGCGACGACCCGGGCCCCGGCGAGCGGATCGACCTGGACTGACGCGGGGCCGTCCGCCCGGCGGACGCCGGGACTGCGGGGGCAGGGCCTCGGGTACGGTTGGCCGTAGCGGGGCTCGACCGAAACTGAGGGATTCATGGGACTCACCATCGGCGTCGACATCGGCGGTACCAAGATCGCGGCTGGTGTGGTCGACGAGGAAGGCAACATCCTCTCGACCCACAAGGTGCCGACCCCGGGCACGCCCGAGGGGATCGTGGACGCCATCGCCGCCGCCGTCGAGGGCGCGCGAGCCGGACACGAGATCGTCGGTGTCGGCATCGGCGCGGCCGGTTACGTCAACCGGCAGCGGTCGATGGTCTACTTCGCCCCCAACATCGACTGGCGCAACGAGCCGCTCAAGGAGAAGGTCGAGGCCCGTGTGGGCCTGCCGGTCGTCGTGGAGAACGACGCCAACGCCGCCGCGTGGGGCGAGTACAAGTTCGGCGGCGGCAAGGGCCACCGCAACGTCATCTGCATCACCCTCGGCACCGGCCTCGGCGGTGGCATCATCATCGGCAACAAGCTGCGCCGCGGTCACTACGGTGTCGCCGCCGAGTTCGGCCACATCCGGATGGTCCCCGACGGACTGATGTGCGGCTGCGGCTCACAGGGCTGCTGGGAGCAGTACGCGTCCGGGCGGGCCCTGGTCAGGTACGCCCAGCAGCGCGCCAACGCCACCCCCGAGAACGCGGAACTCCTCCTCGGCCTCGGTGACGGCACCCCCGACGGCATCGAGGGCAAGCACATCTCCATGGCCGCCCGCCAGGGCGACCCGGTGGCCGTCGACTCCTACCGCGAACTCGCCCGCTGGGCCGGCGCCGGTCTCGCCGACCTCGCCTCCCTCTTCGACCCGTCGGCGTTCATCGTGGGCGGCGGCCTGTCGGACGAGGGCGAACTGGTCCTCGACCCGATCCGCAAGTCCTACAAGCGCTGGCTCGTGGGCGGCAACTGGCGCCCGGTGGCCGAGGTCGTCGCCGCCCGACTCGGCAACGACGCGGGCCTGGTGGGCGCGGCGGACCTGGCGAGAGAGCCCGACCCGATCATGTAGGCACCGGTCGCCACCCCGCGCCCCGTTTCCGGGGGGCGCGGGGCCGTATCGCCACGCGGCCCCGCCGCGGGGGCGCGACCACCCCGCCACCGGCCGTCAGCCGAACGAACGATCCGTGGTTGCCCGGCCCTCCCGGCGGAGCGCCGCCGCGTACATTGATCCACATGACGCCGCTGCCCGACTCCCGCACGAACCCCGACGGTTCGGCGACCGTCCGCGTCCTCAGCTACAACATCCGCTCGATGCGCGACGACACCGACGCCCTCGCCCGGGTGATCGCCGCCTGCGCCCCCGACCTGGTGCTCGTCCAGGAAGCCCCCCGTTTCTTTCGCTGGCGCAAGAAGCTCGCGAGGCTCGCCGCCGCCTCCGGCCTGGTCACCCTCTCCGGCGGCGCCACCGCCTCCGGCCCCGCGCTGCTGTGCAGCCTCCGCGCCACCGTCGAACACACCGACGACGTGCTGCTGCCCCTCACCCCCGGCCTGCACCGACGCGGCTTCGCCACGGCCGTGGTCCGCTTCGGCCGCGCCCGCCTCGGCGTCCTGTCCTGCCACCTCTCCCTGCAGAAGGACGAGCGGTACGAGCAGGGTGGCCTGCTCCTGGACCGGCTGGCCGGTCTGGGCGTGACCCACGCGGTCGCGGGCGGCGACCTCAACGAGCGCCCGGACGGCCGCACCTTCCGCCGCCTCGCCGGAGAACTCCAGGACTGCTGGTCCACCACCCCCTGGGGCGGCGAGTACAGCTCCACGCCCACCGACCCGCACCAGCGCATCGACGCGATCCTGGCCACCCCCGGTATCGAGGTCCTCGGCTGCGGCGTCCCCCTCGACCACCCCGGCATCAGCGAGGACGACCTGAGGACGGCCACGGACCACCTGCCGGTCCTGGCCGCCCTCAGGGTCCCCGCCGAGTCCTAGCCGGCGGCGGGCGGGTACTGCTTGACCCTGTCGACGATCGCCCAGCTGTCCAGGTACGACAGCTGGGTGTAGACCTTCATGTCCTTGCCGTGGCCCGTGGAGCGCTCGTCACGGAAGCCGAGGAAGGCGTAGGTCACCGGGTCGAAGATGAAGCGGTTGCTGTCGGAGCCCGGCGGCCTCCAGGACGCGGCGGGGGCCGCGTACACGATGGCCACGCCGACGCGTCCCTTGGCGTCCTTCTGGTGCGGCAGCGCCTTGACACCCGGCACCATCCCGAGCGCCTCGTACGCCGCCGGGCGCAGCCCCTCGGGCATCACGGGCACCAGCTTGAGCAGTCCGCCGAGGAGGTGGTACAGCTGCCACCACTGCTCCTCGGAGATGTCCTTCAGGGAGGTCCGGCTGTCGCCCGCGGTCCAGTGCTCCTGGAGGGTGAGGATCAGGCGCTCGGGGTCGGTCGGCAGTTCCACGAGCCGGTCCCACTCCTGCGGCGGCCAGCTGCTCATGTTCTTCTCGCGCGGCGGCGACCACCACCCCTTGCCGATCTCCTCGACCCAGGAGCGCCGGGAGCCGTCCACGGAGCGCCAGTTCTCGGCGACGTGCGTCTTCGTCCTGCCGGTCTTCCGGTCGGTCTCCCTGATGATCTCCTTGCTGTAGACGAACTGGTCGTCCCGCGGACTGACCGGCTTCTCGTTCCTGCGCGCGTACGCGGCCGCCCCGTCGAGCACGGTCCGCGCGCTCACGTTCCGCATCGGCGGCAGGTCCGTCACCCGGGGCGTCGCGCTCCTGCCGGGGCCCTCGCCGTCGTGCCGCACGGCGACCAGGACACCGGCCGTGACCGCGGCGGCGACCAGCCCGGCCAGGGCGAGGCGCCGTACGGGGCGGTGGCGCACCGGCGGGGCCTGCCGTGCGGCCGTCCGCCTCGACCGGCTCCCGTCCGACGCGGTGATCGTGGCCAGCAGGCGGGCCCGCCCCCGCCGCCGGGTCTCGTCGTCCAGCGCAGGAGTCCCCGCGTCGAAGGCGGCGAGGTCCCGCAGATCCCTCGCCTCGTCGGTGTCACGCATGGGCGTCTGCCTCTCGGAAAGCGGTCGGGTCGGATCCGCCCAGTGCCTCGCGCAGTCTGCCGCGAGCCCGGTTCAGCCGGGATCTGACCGTGCCGACGGGCACGTCGAGGGCGCGGGCCGCCTCCTCGTAGTCGAGGCCGGCCCAGGCCACCAGCAGCACCACGTCGCGGTGCCGGGCGGAGAGCCCGGCCAGCGCGGCAGCCAGCTCCCGGCGCACCCCCGTGGCACCGGCCCTGGCGACCGCGCGGTCCGCGACCGGCTCCGCGTGCTCCACCGGCTCCGGCAGCCGGGCGAGCGCCCTGAACCGGCGCGCCTCGGCCCGCCGGTGCCGGCCCACGAGGTTGGTGGCGATACCGAACAGCCAGGGGCGGGCGTCGGGCCGCCCCAGGTCGTAGGTGTGCCGCCGCTGGAAGGCGGTGGCGAAGGTCTCCGCCATCAGATCCTCCGCCGCCTCCGGGCCGAGCCGCCGGGCGGCGTAACGGTGCACGGTGCCGGCGTACCGGTCGTAGAGGACGGCGAACAGTTCGGGCTCGTCCCGGGACCGCTCGATCACCCGGGCATCACTCTCCTCGCGATCCTCGTCGCGGGGGCCGACGCCCGGTGGGCCGACGGTCATCGGGACTCCTCTCGTTCGTCCGAACGCCTCGCAGCCTGGGCTCGTTCGGGTCGCGCACCCGTACTTCGCCGTTCCCCGGGATCGGGTTCCATTCCGCGCAACGGCGACCGGCTCCCCGGCCCCGTCCGCGGCAGCGGCGAGGGCCCGCCCGGAACACTCCCGGACGGGCCCTCGCAGGACTGTGGCCGTGGGGTCAGACGACCGCTCCCCGGCCCGGATCGTCCTCGCCCTCGTCGTCGCCGCTCATCCGCATGACCAGCGTGGCGAAACCGCCGAGGAAACCGCCGATGCCCAGGGTGGTGAGCCACCAGGTCATGTCCCAGCCGAGCAGAACGGCGAGCAGCAGCAGGACCGGGCCGCCGATCACCCCCAGCCAGGCGAACTTGGCGGTGGTGTCGGCCTCCGGCAGCGGGGGCGGCTCGGGCGGTACGAAGTGGCCCTCCCCGTCCTCGTCGTCGGCGTCCGGGTCGTCCGGGTCCGGGTCCTCGCCGACCGGGTCGGGCACGCTGTAGTCGCGCGGGCCCGCGCCGACGCCTGGTGCGAACGCGACCGAGCTGCCCAGCGGCCTGGGAGCCGCCGGGCCGCCGGTGTCCGAGGACTTGTCCTCGGCGTCCTCCGGCTCGGCCTCCAGCAGCGCGAGGTCCTCCACCGACCGGAACGGCTTGGCGCCCGGCGGGTCCGGCGGCTCGGTGCCGAACCCGGCCACGATGGCCCGCCACGCGGCGTCCTCGTCGAAGGGCACGTGCTGCTCCTCGCCCGCATGCTGCTCCTCACCGGCGGACCCGCCCGGCGACTCGCCGGACGAGGCGCCCGCCGAGCCGCCCGAGGAGCCGCCCGGGGTGTCGCCGGGCGAGGCGCCGAGAGGCGCTCCCTTCTCCTCCGGCTCACGCTCGGAGTCGTGCTCAGCCACCAGTGGCCGTCCCTTCCCTCTGCTCCAAGGTTCCCGGGCCGGTCCGCTCCGCGGATCCCGGGTCGGACTGCTGTACGGATTCCGCGTCGGACTCCTTCACATCCGCCGCCCCGGACTCCGGGACGAGCCGCGTGACGAACGCGAGGCTCTCCTCGAAGATCCGGCCCGCGTCGTGGTCCAACGTCGCGACGTGATGGCTCTGTTCCAGCAGGATCTCCGTGACGTCCGTGGACGACACCCGGCCGAGGACGCGCTCGGAGTCGACGGGCGGCACCACATGGTCCCGCGGGCTGTGCAGCAGCAGCAACGGCTGGGTCACCTGGGGCAGTTCACCGTCGACGAGACGGAGGAAGTTGCGCAGCGAGTGCGCCGCGTGCAGCGGCACATGGCCGTACCCCACCTCCTCGACGCCCTCCTTCGCGATGTCGCTGGTGATCCCCTTGGTGGTGGGGACGAAGTGCCGGAGCAGCGGCAGGGCGTGCGCGGCCGGGCCGTGCACCTTGTTCGCCGGGTTGACGACCACCACGCCGTCGACCGCGTCCCCGTGCTTGGCTGCCAGGCGCAGCGCCAGCGCGCCGCCCATGGACAGCCCCGCGACGAAGACGTGCGCGCAGCGCTCGCGCAGGGCCCGCAGCTCGCGGTCCACCTCCGCGTACCAGTCCTGCCAGCCGGTCGGACGCAGGTCCTCCCAGCGGGTGCCGTGCCCCGGCAGCAGGGGCAGCGCCACGGTCAGCCCCTGTGCGGCGAGATACTCCGCCCAGGGGCGCAGCGACTGCGGGGACCCGGTGAAACCGTGGCAGAGGAGGACGCCGACCTCCCCGCCCTCGTGGTGAAACGGCTCGGCTCCAGGAAGGACCGGCACGGTTCGGTCTCCTGTTCGTGAGAAGGGTGTGAATACAGTCCGGATGTGGTTCACCGTACGCGACCGCTCCGACACCGACCAGGGGCTTCGCGCGGCGGGGGCCGACACCGGCCAGGGGCGCCGGACTGTTGTCCGGGCGTCCGGGTTAAGGTCTGATCCACGGAACAGAGAGAGGCACTCGGGTGTTGTACGGCGCGATGAAGGTCGCTATCGGGGGACCGCTCAAGGTCACTTTCCGGCCCTGGGTGGAGGGCCTGGAGAACATTCCGCCCGAGGGCGCCGCGATCCTCGCGAGCAACCACCTCTCCTTCTCGGACTCGTTCTTCCTCCCCGCGGTCCTGGACCGCAAGGTCACGTTCATCGCGAAGGCGGAGTACTTCACCACCCCCGGGATCAAGGGCAAGCTGACGGCCGCCTTCTTCAAGGGCGTCGGCCAGCTCCCGGTGGACCGCTCCGGGGCGCGGGGCGCGGGTGAGGCCGCCATCAACAGCGGCATACAGGTCATCGAGAGCGGCGAGCTGTTCGGCATCTACCCCGAGGGCACCCGTTCGCCCGACGGCCGCCTCTACCGGGGCAAGCCCGGCGGTCTGGCGCGCGTGGCCCTCGCCACCGGCGCGCCCGTCATCCCCGTCGCCATGATCGACACCGAGAAGATCCAGCCCCCCGGCAAGGTCCTGCCGAAGGTGATGCGTCCCGGGATCCGGATCGGCAGGCCCCTCGACTTCAGCCGCTACCAGGGCATGGAGCACGACCGCTTCGTCCTGCGGGCGCTGACCGACGAGGTCATGTACGAGATCATGAAGCTCTCGGGCCAGGAGTACGTCGACATCTACGCGACCGCCGCCAAGCGGCAGATCGCGGAGGCGGCGAAGGCCGACAAGGCCGCCAGGGCCGCCCTCGCCAAGGCCGGGAAGGAACAGCCGGGCCGGGGCGGGCCGGCCGGGGAACAGCGGGAACAGGCGCAGGACACCCGGGCGGACCGGGGGCGGCCGGCTTCGTAACGGCCGCTTTCCCGGGTACGGTCGCGTTCCCGGGCGCGATCGTCGCGGGGTGGGGTGGGGTGGGGTGGGGGATATGCCTGAGCGTGAACGAGTCATGCGCATGTCGGTCGAGCAGCCGCTGTGGCGTGCCCTCACCGGCTACCGGGTCCTGACGGTGATCTACGCCATCGGCCTCTTCGCCAGCGCCTACGACAAGTTCGAGCGCCCCTGGCTGGCCATCGCCTACCTGACGGTGCTGGCAGCCTGGACGCTGCTGACCCTGCCGAGAGTGGCGAGCGCGGCCGGCTGCACCAAGCGGTTCCTGGCGGCCGACCTCACCGTCGCGATCGTCGGCATCCTGCTCACCCGGCTCGCCGACTCCGCCGCCCGGGTGGAGGCCGGCGGCCCCACCCTGCCGTCGATATGGACCGCCGGCGCCGTGCTGGCCTATGCCGTCAAGGGCGGCTGGCGCTGGGCCGCCTTCGCCTCCACGCTCGTCGCCGTCGCCAACCTGATCCACCGCGGCGCCCCCACCCGCGACACCGTCCACAACGTGCTCCTGGTCTGGGTCGCCTCCATCGCCATCGGGTACGTCGTCGAGGTGGCCCGCGCCTCCGAGCGCACCCTTGCCCGCGCCCTGGAGATCGAGGCCGCCACCCGCGAACGCGAGCGCCTCGCCCGGGACATCCACGACGGTGTGCTCCAGGTCCTCGCCATGGTCCAGCGGCGCGGCACCGCCCTCGGCGGCGAGGCGGCCGAGCTGGGCCGGATGGCGGGCGAGCAGGAGGTGGCGCTGCGCACCCTGGTCTCCGGCGGCCTGGTCCCCGTCTCCCGGGTCTCGGAGGACGCGGCCGAGGGAGCGCTCGTCCGGGCGGTGGACGAACCGGACGAGGCCGGCGGCAGCGGGGACCCCGTGGACCTGCGGGCCCTCCTCGCCCCCTACGCGAGCGCGAGCGTCACCTTCTCGGAGCCCGGCGGCCCGGTGCCGCTCGCCACGGGCGCCGCGCGGGAGCTGGCGGCGGCCGTCGGCGCGGCCCTGGACAATGTGCGCGAGCACGCGGGCGACGGGGCCCGTGCCTGGATCCTGGTCGAGGACTGGCCGGAGGAGATCGTCGTGACCGTACGGGACGACGGCCCCGGCATCCCCGAGGGCCGGCTCGTCCAGGCCGAGGGCGAGGGGAGGCTCGGAGTGGCCCTCTCCATCCGGGGGCGGCTGCGCGACATCGGCGGCACGGCCGAACTGATCTCGGTGCCCGGCCAGGGCACCGAAGTCGAACTGAAGGTGCCCAGGGCCGCGGAACGGGCCAAGGGCGTACGGGGGAAGGCGGAGAAGCGGTGACGGAGAACGTGCGGAGCGAGGAGAACGTGGGGAGCGGCGGGCCGGCGGACGCGGGCGCACAGCCCGGTGGGAGCGGTCCGCTCAGGGTCATGGTGGTCGACGACCACCCCATGTGGCGCGACGCCGTCGCCCGTGACCTGGCCGAGTCGGGCTTCGACGTGGTCGCCACGGCGGGCGACGGCGAGCAGGCGGTGCGGCGCGCCCGCGCCGCCGGGCCGGACGTCCTCGTCCTGGACCTGAACCTGCCCGCGAAGCCCGGGGTGCAGGTCTGCAAGGAACTGGTCGGCGCGAACCCGGCACTGCGGGTGCTGGTCCTGTCGGCGAGCGGGGAGCACGCGGACGTCCTGGAGGCGGTGAAGTCCGGCGCGACGGGCTATCTGCTGAAGTCGGCCTCGACGGAGGAGCTGATCGACGCCGTACGCCGCACCGCGGCCGGCGACCCCGTCTTCACCCCGGGCCTCGCGGGCCTGGTCCTCGGCGAGTACCGCCGTCTCGCCTCCGAGCCCGCCCCGGCGCCGGGCGCCGACGGGCCCAAGGCACCGCAGCTCACCGACCGTGAGACCGAGGTGCTCCGGCTCGTCGCCAAGGGGCTGAGCTACAAGCAGATCGCCGAGCGCCTCGTCATCTCGCACCGCACGGTCCAGAACCATGTGCAGAACACCCTCGGCAAGCTCCAGCTCCACAACCGGGTGGAACTGGTCCGCTATGCCATAGAGCGCGGCCTCGACGACGAGTAAACGCCACGAATCACCCCATAGGGTGAAGGCGATTTGATCAACTACGATCAACTCACCCTCTATCAACAGCAATTCGCCGAATTGACCTTCCCGCGCATGTCGAAGTGACCTGGATCACTATTAGCGTGACCCTCACCAGGCAACCGCGGCGAAGGGACTTTTCCATGCGCGTCGGAGTACTCACCGGAGGCGGCGACTGCCCCGGGCTCAACGCCGTCATCCGGGGCGCCGTCCGCAAGGGCGTGCAGGAGTACGGCTACGACTTCGTGGGCTTCCGGGACGGCTGGCGGGGTCCGCTGGAGAACGACACCGTCCGCCTCGACATCCCCGCCGTCCGCGGCATCCTGCCCCGCGGCGGCACCATTCTCGGCTCCTCGCGCACCAACCCGCTCAAGGAGGAGAACGGCATCCGCCGCATCAAGGACAACCTCGCCAAGCAGGAGGTCGAGGCGCTCATCGCCATCGGCGGCGAGGACACGCTGGGGGTGGCTGCCCGGCTGTCCGACGAGTACGGGGTGCCGTGCGTGGGCGTCCCGAAGACGATCGACAACGACCTCTCCGCCACGGACTACACCTTCGGCTTCGACACGGCCGTCGGCATCGCGACGGAGGCCATCGACCGCCTCCACACCACCGCCGAGTCGCACATGCGTGTGCTGGTGGTGGAGGTGATGGGCCGGCACGCCGGCTGGATCGCCATCCACTCCGGCCTGGCCGGCGGCGCCAACGCCATCCTCATCCCCGAACAGCGCTTCGACGTCGACAAGGTGTGCGCCTGGGTGACGTCCCGCTTCAAGGCCTCCTACGCGCCGATCGTGGTCGTCGCCGAGGGGGCCATGCCGAAGGACGGGGAGATGGTCCTCAAGGACGGCTCGCTCGACTCCTTCGGCCATGTCCGGCTCTCCGGGGTCGGTGAATGGCTGGCCAAGGAGATCGAGAGGCGGACCGGCAAGGAGGCCCGTACGACCGTCCTCGGCCACGTCCAGCGAGGCGGCACCCCTTCCGCGTTCGACCGCTGGCTCGCCACGCGCTTCGGGCTGCACGCGATCGACGCCGTCCACGACCGGGACTTCGGCAAGATGGTGGCCCTGCGCGGCACGGACATCGTCCGCGTGCCGATCGCCGACGCGACGGCCCGCCTGAAGACGGTCGACCCGAAGCTGTACGAGGAGGTCGGGGTCTTCTTCGGCTGAGGGCGCGCGTGAGGGCGCCTGAGGGCTCGGGGGTGCGGGTTTCGTCGGCGGGTGCGGCCCGGTGGGGCTTCTCGCGCAGTTCCCCGCGCCCCTGACAGCCCAGGCCCTGCGGGCCTGGAAGCGCCGGGCCGCCCCTGCGGGCCTGAAAAGCAGGGGCTCAGCCCCGCCTTTTTCAGGGGCGCGGGGACTGCGCGACCAGCCCCTTACCCACCCGCACCCGACAGCGACCCCGAGACCCACCCACCCCCCGGCCCCTAAACCGGACGCAGTGACTGAACCCCCGCCACCAGCTGACGCACCACACTCACCCCGTCCAGCGTCAGCACCGACTCCGGATGGAACTGCACCCCCGCGAACCCGGGCCCGCGCAGCGCGTGCACCTCACCGCTCCCGCTCCGGCTGACCTCCACCCCGTGGGCCGCCAGCTCCCCGGCCGTCTCGTCGTCGCAGCGGGCCACGAAGCTGTTGTAGAACCCGACGGTCTCGGAGTGCCCGAACAGATCGATCCCGGTCTGCGCCCCCTGATAGGGCACCTCCTTGCGCACGATCTCCAACCCCAGCTCCAGCGCGATGAGTTCGTGCCCGAGGCACACCCCGAGCACCCCGTACCGATGCCCCCGCAGCACCTCGGCGGTCAGCGACCGCAGGAACCGCATCTTGGGGTCGCGCACGTCCTCCGGGTCCCCGGGCCCCGGTCCCAGCACCACCACGCCCTCGTGCGCGAGCACATCGGCCCGCAGCCCCGGCTCGTCGTACCGCCGTACCGTGACCTCCAGCCCCGAGGACCTGAGCAGATGCGCGAGCATCGCGGTGAAGGTGTCCTCGGCGTCCACGACCAGCGCGTGCCCGGTCAGCTCGGCCGTCCGCTCCCGCATCCGCAGCCAGAACGGCGCCAGCGCCCCCCGCCGCCCGTCCAGCGCGGCCCGCACCCGGGGGTCGTCCGCCAGCGCCGGCCCCACCCGTCCGGGCCCGGGCCGCCCCGGCCGCACCCCCAGCGCGGCCAGCACCCCCGCCGCCTTCGCGTGCGTCTCGGCGACCTCGCCCGCCGGATCGGACCCCCGCACGAGCGTGGCCCCCACCGGCACCTTCAGCCGCCCGTCCGCCGCGATGTCGGCCGTACGGATCAGGATCGGCGAGTCCAGGGTCTGCGCCCCTCCCGAGTCCCGTCCCAGGAGCGCCAGCGCCCCCGCGTAGTACCCGCGCCCGACACCGTCCCGCCCGAGGGGCTCGTACCGCTCGATCACCCGGCACGCGTTCTGCACCGGCGATCCGGTGACGGTGGCGGCGAACATCGTCTCCCGCAGCACCTCCCGCACGTCCAGCGAGGACCGCCCGCGCAGCTCGTACTCGGTGTGGGCGAGGTGGGCCATCTCCTTCAGCCGGGGCCCCACCACGACCCCGCCCATGTCGCCGACCGTGCACATCATCTTGAGCTCCTCGTCGACGACCATCGACAGCTCCTCGATCTCCTTGCCGTCGGCGAGGAAGGCCAGCAGCCCCTCCGCTGTCGGCCCACCGGCCGGATAGCGGTAGGTCCCGCTGATCGGGTTCATCACGACCGTCCCGCCGGACATCCGCACGTGCACCTCCGGGCTGGCGCCGACCAGCGTGCGCTCCCCGGTGTGCACCACGAACGTCCAGTACGCGCCCCGCTCGCCCTCCAGCAGGCGCCGGAACAGCGCCAGCGCGTCGGCGCGGCCGAAGCCCCGGATCTCGCCCTCGTACGTCCGCCGGATCACGAAGTTGGCGCCCTCGCCCCGCCCGATCTCCTCGCGCAGCACCCGGTCCACGATCCGCGCGTACTCCTCGTCGTCCACGTCGAAGCCCCCGCCCTCGACCCGGACGTCATGGGCGGGCAGCTCCGCGAGGACCCGGTCCAGGGGCAGCTCGCAGCTCTCCTCCGGCACCAGCACCGACAGGGGCGTCCCGTCGTCGCGGACGTCGAAGCCGCGTTCGCGGATCTGCCGGAAGGGCACGAGCGCCAGCCCCTCGTCGGGGAGGTCGGCGAGCCGCTCGCAGGTGGTCACCGGGCCGATCAGCAACTCCACCGTGTCGTGGTCGTCGAGGCCCGGTGTGCGGCGGCGCAGCAGGGCGAACGGGCGGTCGTCGGACAACAGCCGGGTCAGGTCCATGGGTTCCTCTTCCCTCGGGATCACGGTCGTCGCGGTGATCGGGGAGGAGCGGCCGGGCCCTGGAAACACCGAAGGCCGCCCCTCGGGCGGCCTTCGCGAAGTCTTGCGTACGCGCAGTCAGTGGGCCGCCGGATGAGCGGTCCACCACCAGTTCTGGATCGAGTGCGCGAACATGCGCCGCACCCTACCGGACATCTCGCGAGAACTCATGTGATCCGCGCGGGCGTTCGTCCTAAGATCCTCTACGTTCAGTCTTGACATGTTCGAGTCGATTTGTGGATACGGAAGGGCGAGTGTGTCACCCATAGGGAGAATGAGGCCCCTGGCCTTCGTCGCGACGGCGGCCGTTCTGTTCACCGGGCTCACGGGGCAGCCGGCGGCGGCCGTGGACGAGCCGGTGATGACGAAGCTGACGCTGAGCGGCGACAGGTTCAAGATGACCGACACCAGCACCGTGTCGGCGGCCACCACCCTCGACGGCAAGCTGGCGGACGCCGACCTCGCCGACGTCGTCACCACCGAGTACACCAAGAACTCCGCCGGGGCGAGTGACCCCTGGATGAACCTGCGCACCATGCGCGCGTGCGCCGGCGACGAGACGAAGGCGCTGCCGCCGGTGAGCCGGAAGGTCTCCTGGTGCTGGTCCTCGGCGCACGGCGACGACACCACCCCGCGCTGGTGGCCGCAGGGCATGAGCAGCACCGGCGCCGCCGACGGGGCCGACGGCGCCATCCAGGGCAAGCGCGTCACCGCGGTCGCCTGGCACTACGAGACGTTCAAGACGAACGCGGCCGGCGACTACGAGGCCAACGACAAGTGCAAGACGAACAACCTGCTCAAGCTCACCCTCATCGACCGTGACACCAAGAAGTACCGCCACGTCCTCCTCGCCGAGCCGACGGAGGGCGGCGCGGACTTCAAGTTCGTCACCGGCCACGGCGGCGGCATCGTCTGGTACGGCAACTACCTCTACGTCACGGACACCTCCAACGGCATCCGCGTCTTCGACATCGACAAGCTCGGCAAGGTCGACACCTACGGGTCCGGCATCAACTCCTACGGCATCGACGGCTCGGGCAGGTCCAGCGCCTGCGGCTACCCGTACGTGCTGCCGCAGGTCCACTACTACAAGCAGACCTCCCCGCCGCCCTCCGGCGCGTGCGACTCGGACGCCGTCAACGGCACGCCCGACGCCGACTCCCTGTGCTACTCCTGGCTCTCCCTCGACAAGTCCGGCGGCAGCCCGTACAAGCTGGTCACCGGTGAGTGGTTCGGCACCGCCGCGGGCGGCCGGGTGGTGCGCTACCAGCTCAATCCGACGAGCGCCTCGACCTACCCGGGGCTGCTCAACATGTCCGGCGGCAAGACCGTGATCCAGGACGCCTACGCAGCGTCCCGCTATGTCGGCCTGCAGGGCGGCATGACCTGGACCGACAGCACCGGACTGCTGAACTTCGCCTTCCACAAGGGCTGCGCCCTGCAGCCCGCCGTCTTCTCGCACACCTGGGTGGGCGACACCCGGGCCACCACCGCCTGCAACCGCACGGTCGGGACGACGGTGTACGCGAACGGGAACTGGGCGGTCGGCACACCCCAGGCCCTGAGCTACTGGCCGAGGCTCGGCGCGGACCAGGTGGAGGAGCTGTGGGGGCTCACCGAGCACATCTGCGCCGGTACGACGCTGCGCGGCAGCTTCCCCCACGAGTTCCAGGCCGTGGAGGAGCCGGACGAGAAGAAGAACGCCTGTGACGGCTACAACGCCGCCGCGAACCTCTCGCTGCGCACGGTCTTCGCCGTCGGCTTCGACGACAGCGCGGTCATGAACCTGCACTGACACCGGCGGCCCCGCCGTACCGGTCCGACGAACCCCGCTCCCGATCGAGCGGGGTTCGTCTCACTTGATGAGCATGGGGATGGACGCCCGACACGACCCCGTAATGTGGAGGTCGTGACCGTGAACGCTAAGTCCAGCGCGAGCGCTGGCAACACCTGGCGAGACCTGCCCGCGGCGCAGCAGCCCGAGTACCCCGACACCGAGGCTCTGCGCGCAGTCGTTGCGGAGCTCGAGTCGTATCCGCCGCTCGTCTTCGCGGGCGAGTGCGACCAGCTGCGCGCCCGGATGGCGTCCGTCGCCAAGGGAGAGGCGTTCCTCCTCCAGGGCGGCGACTGCGCCGAGGCCTTCGACGCCGTGTCGGCCGACCACATCCGCAACAAGCTGAAGACCCTGCTCCAGATGGGCGCGGTCCTCACGTACGCGGCCTCCGTGCCGGTCGTGAAGGTCGGCCGTATCGCCGGGCAGTACTCCAAGCCGCGCTCCAAGGGCACCGAGACCCGCGACGGCGTGACCCTGCCGACCTACCGCGGCGACTCGGTCAACGGCTTCGACTTCAACGAGGCCGCCCGCATCCCGGACCCCGAGCGCCTGAAGCGGATGTACCACGCCTCCGCCTCCACGCTGAACCTGGTGCGCGCCTTCACCACCGGCGGCTACGCCGACCTGCGCCAGGTGCACGCCTGGAACCAGGACTTCGTGAAGTCGTCCCCGTCCGGCCAGCGCTACGAGCAGCTCGCCCGCGAGATCGACAACGCGCTGAACTTCATGCACGCCTGCGGGACCGACCCGGAGGAGTTCCGCACCGTCGAGTTCTTCTCCTCGCACGAGGCGCTGCTGCTCGACTACGAGTCGGCGCTGACCCGCGTGGACTCGCGCACGGGCCGCCTGTACGACGTGTCGGCGCACATGGTGTGGATCGGCGAGCGCACCCGGCAGCTGGACCACGCGCACATCGAGTTCGCCTCGCAGATCCGCAACCCGATCGGGATCAAGCTCGGCCCGACGACGACGGCCGAGGACGCGCTGCGGTACATCGAGCGCCTCGACCCGGACCGCGAGCCGGGCCGGCTCACCTTCATCGTGCGCATGGGCGCGGACAAGGTCCGCGACAAGCTGCCCGAGCTGGTCGAGAAGGTCACCGCCTCCGGCGCGACCGTGGCCTGGGTCACCGACCCGATGCACGGCAACACCTTCGAGGCGGCCTCCGGCCACAAGACCCGCCGCTTCGACGACGTGCTCGACGAGGTCAAGGGCTTCTTCGAGGTCCACAAGGGCCTCGGCACCCACCCCGGCGGCATCCACGTGGAGCTGACCGGCGACGACGTCACGGAGTGCGTGGGCGGCGGCGACGAGATCTTCGTCGACGACCTGCACCAGCGCTACGAGACCGCCTGCGACCCCCGGCTCAACCGCAGCCAGTCCCTGGACCTGGCGTTCCTCGTCGCGGAGCTGTACCGGGACTAGGAGCCGATCAGCAGGGATGCTCCTGGTGCGGGAGCGTGAGGTGGGGCGCGGATCACATACGATCCGCGCCCCACTCCACTTTTGCCGTTCCCGCCCGCCGGGTAAGGTTAGGTTAGCCTCACCGATCATCGGGATGGCGCCTCGTACTCGATCCCGGCGGGAGGTGAACCGCGTGTTCGTCTGCAGTTGCTTCGGTGTCACCGAGCAGCAGGTCAAAAAACATGCGGCGGACGGAGCCTGCACACCTCGCCAGATCGCGTCGGCCTGCAAGGCGGGCACGGACTGCGGCTCGTGCGTGCGCCGGATCCAGGCGATCCTCGGCAGGGGCGCGTGTCCGCGCCCGGAGCCGGCCGGCCAGGGGGTGGCGGTCTACGCCGATCTCGGGGAAGCGGCCGAACTCGGGGAAGCGGCCTAGGTCAGCTCTCCGGCTGCTCGATCAGCTGTGCGATGTAGAGCGCCTCGCCCAGCTTCTCCAGAAGTTCCAGCTGGGTGTCGAGGTAGTCGATGTGGTGCTCCTCGTCCGCGAGGATCGACTCGAAGATGTTCGCCGAGGTGATGTCACCCTTGTTGCGCATCACCTCGATGCCGCGCTTGAGGCGGTCGATGGCCTCGACCTCGACCTGCCGGTCGGCCTCGAACATCTCCTTGACCGTCTGCCCCACCCGGACGTGGAACAGTCGCTGGTAGTTCGGCAGTCCGTCCAGGAACAGGATCCGGTCGGTGAGCACCTCCGCGTGCTTCATCTCGTCGAACGACTCGTGACGCGTGTACTTCGCGAGCTTCGTCCAGCCGAAGTTCTCCTGCATCTTCGCGTGCAGGAAGTACTGGTTGATCGCGGTGAGCTCCGCGGTCAGCTGCTCGTTGAGGAATTCGATGACCTCGGGGTCGCCCTGCATCGCAGAAGCTCCTTCCAAGCGGGGGAACTGGGAGGTTGCGCCGCGATGATTGCACCGCCGTCGAAGATCGTCCAGTAAGTGCGAGCTTAGTAAGTAAGTACAGCCTTAGTTCTAAATGTCCGAGTCGGGTGGACCCTGGTCATGTGCACCGGCCGAGGTCTGTCAGGATGGAGTCATGGGTCAGCCGGTGGAACGCGCATCAGGAGATCGCGCAGCTGAGAACGCGGCGTCCTCGCAGCTTCCGCCGGGACAGCGGCTCCAGCGCGGCTGGCCGGTCACCCACTACGGGCCCGTCCCCAAGTTCCGTCCCGAGCGCTGGGACTTCCGGGTCTTCGGCGCCACCGCCGACGGCGAGAAGCACGCCTGGAACCACGACGAGTTCACCGCCCTGCCGTACGCCTCGGTCGTCGCCGATCTGCACTGCGTGACGAAGTTCAGCATGGTCGGCGCCGAGTGGGGCGGCATCCCGGCCCGCACGATCCTGCGGACCGCGCCGCCCGCCCCCGAGGTCACCCATGTGATGGTGTGGGCCGAGTACGGCTTCAGCTCCAACCTCCGCCTCGCCGACTTCGCCGACGACCGCACGATCTTCGCCACCCACAAGGACGGCGAACTCCTCACCGCCGAGCACGGCTTCCCGCTCCGCCTCGTCGTCCCCCATCTGTACGCCTGGAAGGGCCCCAAGTGGGTCCGCGGCATCGAGTACATGACCGCCGACCGCCGCGGCTTCTGGGAGGAGCGCGGCTATCACAACATCGGCGATCCCTGGCAGGAGCAGCGCTACTCGTACCAGGAGGAGCCGGGGGACGGCCCCGAGCTCTGACCGGCCCTGGTCTCGGCCCCTCAGCCGTCCCTGAGCTTCTTCAGCCGCTCGACGTCCGCCGCGTGGCCCTCCTTGCCGCCGGGCGTCTCGATGATCAGGGGGACGCCCTCGGTGGCGGGGTGGGTCATCAGGGCGCGGAACGGGTCCTCGCCGATGTGGCCGGAGCCGATGTTCTCGTGGCGGTCCTTGTGGGCGCCGACCACGTCCTTGGAGTCGTTGGCGTGGATCAGCTTCAGCCGGCCCTCGCCGACCGTGTCCACGAGCAGGTCCAGCGTCCGGGGCATGCCCTCGGGGCCGGTCAGGTCGTGTCCCGCCGCGAAGATGTGGCAGGTGTCCAGGCAGACGCCCAGCTTCGGATGGGCGTCCAGCGCCTCGAAGTACGGTCCGAAGTCCCAGGTGCGCGAGCACAGCGACGACCCCTGGCCGGCCGTCGACTCCAGCAGCAGGAACGGGTCGTCGTCGTGGGTCAGCTCGTCCAGCAGCGGCAGCAGGTACTCCCGCACCTGCTTCAGCGCCACCGACCGGTCCCGCCCGCCGGTCGCGCTCCCCGTGTGCACGACCACCCCGAGCGCGCCGATCTCCCGGCCCCGGCGCAGCGAGTGCCGCATCGACTCCACGGACCTCTCCGCCGTCGCCTCGGTGTGCGACCCGAAGTTGATCAGGTACGGCGCGTGCACGTACGCGGGGATCGACTCCTCGGCGCAGGCCGCCCGGAACTCCTCGTCCTGCCGGGGGTTCCCCACCGGAGTGGCCCAGCCGCGCGGATTGGCGACGAAGACCTGGACCGTCTCGGCCCGTAGATCACGCGCGTACGTCAGCCCGACGGAGTTCAGCCCACCGGCGACGGGGACATGCCCGCCGACGGGGTTGCGGGACGGCCCGGCGAGGCCGGACGACGGGACGGGAAGGGCGGGGGACTGCTGGGTGCTCACGGCACCCAGGGTGCCATGCGGCCGCCGGCGCCCTGCCGCCACCTACGCGGAGCCGACCTCGGGCCCGGTGAGCCCGGGGTCTGCGGGGCGGGGCTCACCGAGGCAAGCGGACCGGCCGGGTCCTGCCGACCGGGTCCGTCGAGCGGGACCCGCCGATCGGGCCCCTCGGCCGAAGCACGTCGGCCGGAGCCCCGGCGGCGGGCATGTCCCCGTCGCCGGTGGCTTCGAAGGGCCGGCCGCCCGTCAGCCGATCTCGATCGTGATCTTCGAGCCCTTGGGTGCCGTGTCGCCGCCGTCGACGGACTGGCCCTTCACCTCGTCGGCGAAGAAGTCGAGGATGCCCCGGTCCTCCTCGACCTCGAAACCGGCGGCCTTCAGCCGGCTCGTGGCCTCGTCGACGCTGTCGCCCACGACGTCGGGGACCTCGACCAGCACGGGCCCCTTGGAGAGCGTCAGGGTGACGGTGTCGCCCGTGCCGACCTGCTTGCCCGCGCCCGGTGACTGCTCCGCGACCAGGCCCTTGTCGAACTCGGAGTTGACCCGCCCCGAGGCGATCTCCCCCTTGAGGCCCTCCGCCTCCAGCTGGGCGGTGGCCTCCTCGACCGAGGCCCCGGACAGCTCGGGCACCTCCACCGGGGCTCCCCGGCTGACCACGATCCTGACGACCGTGCCCGAGGAGACCTCGGTGCCGGAGCCCGGACGGGTGCTGATCACCTGGCCCCGAATGACCTCGTCGCTGAACTCCCTGGTCACCAGGCCCGGTTCGAGCCCGTCGCCTTTCAGCCGGTCCTTCGCGAGGTCCAGCCGGAGGCCCTTCAGGTCGGGCACCCTCACGGTCTCCGGGCCCTTGGAGACCGTCACCGTCACGGAGTCGTTGTCCCGGATCCGTTCACCCGGGGCCGGGTCGGTGCTGATCACCCGGCCGCGCTCGACGGTGTCGCTGTACGCCTGCTTCACGTCGACGTCCAGCCCCGCGCCCTCCAGCCGCGCGGTGGCGTCCGCCTCGCTCTGCCGCAACACGGCCGGGACCTGCGTGAACTGACCCGAGTTGATGTACCAGACGCCCCCGCCCACACCGAGGACGAGCAGCACCGCCACGACGACCGCCAGCACCCCGCGCCGGGACGCCGGGACGCCGCGCGTGCGCCGGGGCGGCGGTGGGGGCGACTGGAAGCGGCTCGTGCGGTCGATCGGGTCGGGATCCAGTCCCACGGACCGCGACACGGCCAGCGAGCGCGGGATCACGCTCGTCCGGTCCTCCGCGGTGTCGTGCCCGCCGGCTATCGCCTGCGGCGGCACCGCGTCCAGCTGCTCCTCGCTCAGCCCGGCCCGCGCCTGAAGCGTCTGCGCGAGCAGCGCGACGGCGTCGTGGGGCCGCAGCTCCGGATTGCGCGCGGTCGCGGAGGCGACCAGCGCGTCCAGCTCGTACGGCAGCCCCGGCACGACGGCCGACGGCGGCGGCACATCGTCGTGCAGCGCGTGGTAGAGCACCTGGGCGGGGGATTCCCCGGCGTGCGGTTTGCCGCCGGTGAGCATCTCGTAGAGCGTCACCCCGCACGCGTACACGTCGACGCGGGCGTCGGTCGTGCCGTGCTCCAGCTGCTCGGGTGCGAGGTAGGAGACGGTGCCGAGGACGCTGCCGGTGGTGCTGGTGACAGTGTCCACGGCCCGTACGAGCCCGAAGTCGGCGACCTTGACCCGGCCGTCGTCCCCTATCAGCACGTTCTCCGGCTTCATGTCCCGGTGCACGAACCCGGCGCGGTGCGCGGCGCCGAGCGCGGCGAGCACCGGCTCCAGGATGTCCAGCGCCGCCCGGGGCTGCAGCGCCCCCCGGTCGCGCAGCACGTCACGGAGGGTGCAGCCGGCCACGTACTCCATCGCGAGGTAGACGTACGAGCCGTCCGTGCCCTGGTCGTAGACCCCCACCACGTTCGGGTGGGACAGGCGCGCCACCGACTTGGCCTCGCGGATGAACCGCTCGACGAACGTCCGGTCCGCGGCCAGCGTCGGATGCATCACCTTGAGCGCGAGGACGCGGTCGAGGCGGGTGTCCACGGTCCGGTAGACCGTGGCCATCCCGCCGACCGCGATCCGCGCCTCGACTCGATACCGGCCGTCGAGCACCTGGCCGACAAGCGGGTCCTGAAGGGTCGTGTCCACGCAGGCGAGTGTACGAGCCGACGCCGATCGGCCCACGGGCCGCACGGCACCGGGGCCGTACTGCAGCAGAGCTGTGACCCGGGCCGGAGGCCCGTGACGGGCGGACGCGCGGCGGTATTCGTTCGACTGTTCGGGTGACGGCGGGCCGGCGTGAGATCCGGCTCAGAACGCGGGGCGCTCCGGATCCAGCCGGGCCAGGCCCTCGCCCGGCGACGACGCCTCGGCGAAGTGCCGGCGGGGGATGCGGCCCGCCCGGTACGCCAGCCGGCCCGCCTCCACCGCGTGCCGCATGCCCTCGGCCATGAGGACCGGCTCCTGGGCCCGGGTCACGGCGGAGGCGAGCATGACCCCGGCGCACCCCAGCTCCATCGCGAGAGCGACGTCCGAGGCCGTCCCCGCGCCCGCGTCGAGGATCACCGGCACGCCCGCGTGCTCCACGATCAGCTGGAAGTTGTGCGGGTTGCGGATGCCGAGCCCCGACCCGATCGGCGAACCGAGCGGCATGACCGCGGCACAGCCCACGTCCTCCAGCTTCCGCGCGAGCACCGGATCGTCGTTCGTGTACGGCAGCACGGTGAAACCGTCGTCGACGAGCGTCTCGGCGGCGTCGAGCAGCTCGACGGGATCGGGCAGCAGCGTGCGCTCGTCGGCGATGACCTCCAGCTTGACCAGAGACGTGCCGAGCGCCTCCCGCGCGAGGCGGGCCGTCAGCACGGCCTCGCCCGCCGTGAAACAGCCGGCCGTGTTGGGCAGCACCCGGATGCCGAGCCGGTCGAGCACGGACAGGACGGAGCCGTGCACGGAGGCGTTCACGCGGCGCATCGCCACGGTCGTCAGCTCCGTGCCGGAGGCCACCAGCGCGCGCTCCAGGACGTCCAGGCCGGCCGCCCCGCCGGTGCCCATGATCAGGCGGGACGAGTAGGTCGTACCGCCGAGGACGAAGGGGTCGTCTGCCATGCGGTCAGCCTCCTTGGACGGCGGTGAGGACCTCGACGCGGTCCCCCTCGGCGAGGGCGGTGGTCGTCCACCGCGCGCGCGGGACGACGGTTTCGTTGAGCGCGGCGGCGACACCGGAGGGCGACGGGGTGAGCGTGCGCACCAGTGCGTCGAGCGCCGTGCCGGGAGCGATCAGCCGGCGCTCCCCGTTCACCAGCACGGTCAGGGTCCCGGTGGTGTTCATACGGGCTGCTCCATGAGTCGGCGGGCCGCGCCGGCGCGGAACCGCAGCGGTGTGAAGTCGCGGGCCTCCTCCGGCAGTTCGCCGGTGGTCAGCACATGGGCCAGCACGTCGCCGGTGACCGGGGTGAGGAGCACTCCGTTGCGGTGGTGCCCGGTCGCGAGGATCAGGCCGTCGAGCCCGGTGGGCCCTAGGAGCGGCGCGTTGTCCGGGGAGGCGGGCCGCAGGCCCGCGCGGGTCTCGGTGAGCGGGAGTTCGGTGATCCCGGGGACCAGTTCATGGGCGTCCCGCAGCAGTTCGTACACCCCGCCCGCGGTCACCGTGGTGTCCCAGCCCTGCTCCTCGCTGGTCGCGCCGACGACGAGTTCACCGTTCTCGCGCGGCACCAGATAGACGTGGCTGCCGCGCACCACGGCCCGCACGGTGCGGCTCAGGAAGGGCGCGTACGGCTCCGGCACGGTCAGCCGCAGCACCTGTCCCTTCACCGGCCGCACCGGCGGCACCACGTCGTCCGGGACCCCGGCGAGCCGTCCGCTGAGGCTGCCGGCGGCGAGGACGACCCGCCCCGCGGACAGCCGGTCGTCCTCGCGGGTACGGACCCCGGTGGCCCGCTCCCGGACCACCGTCAGCTCCTCGGCCCGCGTCCGGTGGAACACCACCCCGGCGCGCCCGCAGGCCGCCACGAGGGCCCTGGAGAGCCGCCTCGGGTCGATCTGGTGGTCCCCGTCGGCCCGCAGCCCGCCCCGCACCCCCGGTGCGAGCATCGGCTCCAGCCGGCGGCAGTCGCGGCCGCTCAGCCACTCCGGGTCCAGGCCCGACCTGCGCTGCAGGGCGTGCAGTTCACGCAGATGGGCGCGGTCGTCGGCGTCCAGCGCGACGGCGAGCGTGCCGCAGCGGCGGTAGCCGAGGCCGAGACCGGTCGCCTCCGTCAGCTCGGCCACGAAGTCCGGATAGCGGCGCGCGGACTCCACGTTGAGCCCCAGCAGCGTCTGCTCGCCGTAGTGCAGTTCGGTGACGGCGGCGAGCATCCCGGCCGCCACCTGCGCGGCCCCGCCGCCCGGCTCGGGATCGACCACGGCCGTCGCGAACCCGCGCAGCGCGGCCCGCCACGCCGTCACGAGCCCGATGATTCCGCCCCCCACGACGAGGACGTCTGACGTGTGCGTACGCGACATGGGCGTCCAGCCCCTCCCTTCGCCGGCATGACCCGGATCAGGTTCGTACGGTCGGAGGCCGCCAGCCTCCCTCTCAGCCCGGTGCGTCCGGGCTCCCGCGAGTGCTCTACGGTGGCCCACCCTAGCCCTCGCCGTTCGCCTCAGAAAGGGAGCCTCGGCCCATGGCCCGCTCGCTCGACGGTCTCGTCCTCGCCCCGGTCGCCGACCAGGCCCCCGGCCAGGTGGGCACCCGCACCCGGTTCGTCTACCACGAGCGGGACGGCGAGATCTGGGCCGAGTACGCGGGCGGCGACGTCGTGCGCGGCCGTCTCGTGGGCACGCGCGCGGGGGACCGGCTGGACTTCCGGTACGTGCAGTTGAAGGCCGACGGGACCACCGCGTCCGGGCACTGCGTCTCACTGGTGGTCGAACTGGCCGACGGGCGCGTCCGGCTGGAGGAGACCTGGGAGTGGGAGTCGGGGCCGGGCCGTGGCACGAGCGCGGTGGAGGAGGTCGCGGGGGAGTGACCGTGGCCCCACCGGCTGACCGACCGGATGCCGGTTGTCTATGGTGACCGGGTGAGCGAGCAGATGCGGCACAGGGGCGGGACGCCGGCGCGGCGCGTGGTCGTCGTGGGCGCGGGCATGGCGGGCGTACAGACCGCGGTCGCACTGCGCGAACAGGGCTTCACCGGCGACGTGACGCTGATCGGGGCCGAGCCCCATCAGCCGTACGACCGTCCGCCGTTGTCGAAGGCCGTACTGCTCGGCAAGGCCGAGGGCTCCGCCTTCGACGTCGACTTCGAGGCGCTCGGCATCGAACTCCTGCTGGGCCGCGAGGTGTCCGGCCTGCGCCCCGCCGACCACGCGCTCGACACGCCCGCCGGACCCGTCCCCTACGACCTCCTCGTCCTCGCGACCGGCGCGGAACCGATCATGCTGCCCGGCGCCGAGGGCGTGCCGGGGGTGCATCTGCTGCGGACCCTGGACGACGCCGAGCGGCTGCGGCCCGTACTGGCCCGGCAGCACGACATCGTGGTCGTCGGCGCGGGCTGGATCGGCGCCGAGTTCGCCACGGCCGCGCGCGAGGCGGGCTGCGCGGTGACGGTCGTCGAGGCGGCCGACCGCCCGCTCGCGGGCGCGCTCCCGGCGGAGGTGGCCGCACCGATGGCCGCCTGGTACGCCGACAGCGGGACCACCCTGCGCACCCACGCGCGCGTGGAGCGCGTCGAGCCCGGGACGGTGGTCCTGGACGACGGCACCCGGGTGCCGGCCGACGCGGTCGTCGTGGGGATCGGTGCCCGCCCGGCCACGGCCTGGCTCAGGGACTCCGGCATCGAGCTGGGCGCGCACGGCGAGGTGGTGGCCGACGAGCACCTGCGCGCCTCCGCGCCCGACGTCTACGCGGTCGGCGACTGCGCCTCCTTCCCCTCGGGCAGGTACGGCCGGCGCCTCCTCGTCCACCACTGGGACAACGCCCTCCAGGGCCCCCGCACGGTCGCCGCGAACATCGTCGGCGAGTCCCCCGAGCCCTACGACCCGGTTCCCTACTTCTGGTCCGAGCAGTTCGGGCGCTTCGTCCAGTACGCCGGTGACCACGCCCCGGCCGACACCATGGTCCGGCGCGGCGACCCCACGGGTGCCGCCTGGTCGGTGTGCTGGCTCCGCGAAGGCCGGCTGGTCGCCCTGCTGGCCGTGGGCCGCCCCCGGGACCTGGCCCAGGGCCGCCGCCTGATCGAGGCGGGCACGCCGGTGGACCCCGGGCTGCTCCAGGACCCGGCCCGGCCCCTGAAGGCGGCGGTGACCTAGGGCCCTGTCCGCCAGAGCCGGCGGCCGCCCGGCGCCGTCGCGGGTACCCCGGCCGGCCGCCGCCGCGGGAGGCCCGGCTACCCACTGTCAGTCCCAGATGGCAGTCTTGGAGACGTGACCGAGATTGACGCAAAGATCGATGCTCTCGTCCCCGCGTGGCTGACCCTCCCCGACATCGCAGAGATGCTGGACGTCGAGGTGACCCGTGTGCGACAGCTGGTGAAGGAAGGCCAGCTCATCGCTGTACGCCGGGGCGAGAACCGCGCACTGCACGTCCCCGCCGCGTTCATCGACGAGGACAAGGTGGTCAAGGGCCTGACCGGCACCCTGACCCTGCTGAGGGACGACGGCTTCACCGACGAGGAGATGCTGGAGTGGCTCTTCACTCCGGACCCGAGCCTGCCCGGCACGCCGGCCCAGGCCCTGAGCGAGAATCGCGGCACGGAGGTGAAGCGCCGCGCCCAGGCGCTCGCCGTCTGACCCGGGACACCGGGAACGCTCGCAGCACCTGAGACGCGCGACACCTGAGACGCGCGACACCTGGAACAGACACCGAAGCAGTCGTCCGGACGGCGTACGGGAGCCGTGGCCCGCGAGGGGCGCGGTCCCGTCACGCCGTGCCGGCGACGCACCGCTCGACGGGGGACCCACGCATGCCCGACGCAGCCGCCCGGCTCGCCGACGCCCGGCTCTACCTCTGCACGGACGCCCGCAAGCGCCAGGCCGACCTGCCGGAGTTCCTGGACGCGGTCCTGGCCGGCGGTGTGGACATCGTGCAGCTGCGCGACAAGGGCATGGAGGCCGCCGAGGAGCTGGAGCACCTCCAGGTCTTCGCGGACGCCTGCCGCCGGCACGGCCGGCTGCTCGCGGTCAACGACCGCGCGGACGTCGCCCACGCCATCGGGGCGGACGTGCTGCACCTCGGCCAGGGCGACCTTCCGGTCCCCGCCGCCCGCGCCGTCCTCGGTGAGCGCGTCCTCGTGGGCCGCTCCACACACGCCGAGGAGGAGGCCGCCTCCGCGGCCGTCCAGGAGGGCGTGGACTACTTCTGCACGGGCCCCTGCTGGCCCACCCCCACCAAGCCCGGCCGCCACGCCCCCGGCCTGGACCTCGTGCGGTACACCGCCGGCCTGGGCACCGACCGCCCCTGGTTCGCCATCGGCGGCATCGACCTCGGCAATCTCGACGAGGTCGTCGAGGCGGGCGCCCGCCGGGTCGTCGTCGTACGGGCCCTCACCGAGGCCGACGACCCCGGGGCCGCCGCGGCGGAGTTCAGCAAGCGCCTGCGCGCTCTCTGACCGGCCCCGCCCTGCCCACGGCTGTCCAAGGCGTGGACAGCGAGTCGGCAAAGCGGACAAAATACCCCGCTCTGGTTGGGGGACGGCCCCGACCTGACTAACCTGCCCGTATGGCCCTAGGAACCGCTTCGACCAGGACTGATCACGCACGCACCGTGCGGGAGATGCTCGCCACGGGCAGGACCACGTACTCCTTCGAGTTCTGGGCGCCCAAGACGGAGAAGGGCGAGCGGAACCTGTGGAACGCCCTCCGCAGGATCGAGGCGGTCGCACCCAGCTTCGTCTCCGTGACCTACGGCGCCGGCGGCTCCACCCGCGCCGGCACGGTGAAGGCCACCGAGCAGATCGCCGCCGACACCACCCTCACGCCCGTCGCCCACCTCACGGCGGTCAGCCACTCCGTCGCCGAACTGCGCAACATCATCGGCCAGTACGCGGACGCCGGGATCCGCAACATGCTCGCGGTCCGCGGCGACCCGCCCGGCGACCCCATGGGTGAGTGGATCGCGCATCCGCAGGGCCTGACGTACGCCGCCGAACTCGTCCGGCTCATCAAGGAGTCGGGGGACTTCTGTGTGGGGGTCGCGGCCTTCCCGGAGATGCACCCGCGCTCCCCGGACTGGGACAGCGACGTGGCGCGCTTCGTCGACAAGTGCCGCGCCGGCGCCGACTACGCGATCACGCAGATGTTCTTCCAGCCGGAGTCGTACCTGCGTCTGAGGGACGCGGTGGCGAAGGCCGGCTGCGAGACGCCTGTCATTCCCGAGGTCATGCCCGTCACCAGCGTGAAGATGCTGGAACGGTTGCCGCAACTCAGTAACGCCGCCATCCCGAACGCCCTGAAAGAGCGGATCGTCACAGCCAAAGACGATCCGGCCGCTGTACGCTCCATTGGCATCGAGTTCGCCACGGAGTTCTGCGCGAGGCTGTTGGACGAGGGAGTCCCCGGGCTCCACTTCATCACCCTGAACAACTCCACCGCGACTCTGGAAATCTACGAGAACCTGGGCCCGCACCACCCACCACGGGCCTAGACCGGTCGCACTCGCGTACGACACACTGCGTTGCGGCCACAGGGAGAGGGGCGTACATGGGCTGGACGGTCCTCTACATCGCGTTCGGTGTCGTCGCGTTGTGGCTGCTGGGTGAGGTGCTGCTGCAGTACAAGGCGCGGCTGCGCTGGCGACTGCTCGCCTTCGCCGGTTTCCTGTGCGTGGTCCTCGGTGTGCTCATCCCGAACGTGATCGTCATCGCGCTGGGCGCCATCGCGTTCGCGGTCGGGCAGACGTACGTGACCCTCTCGTTCCGCCGCGGCTTCGAGGCCGGCTGGGCGGTCCGCCCGCGCCCCGAGGAGGGCGAGGACGGCGGCAAGCTGCCCCGGGCCGGGTTCCCCAAGGCGGGCAAGAAGCGGCGGCGCGGTGAGCCGGACCGCCAGGATGCGGCCCTGGAGCCCACGGACCTGGACTCCACGGCTGCCGGAACGTACCGCCGGGGCGACGACGCGCTCGACGACGACCACGACGACGACGTGTTCGTCCGCCCGCAGTCCACCCCCGCCGCGGCCACCGTCTACTCCCCGGAGCCCATGCCGGACGACACCAGCACGTACGGCGTCTACCGCGACGACAACAACACCTATGCGGGCGCGGGCGAGGAGTCCTACGCGACGGCCGACCGGTCCGCGCAGGACGAGGCATTCGCCTACTACGGCTACGACCAGCAGGGGTACGGCTACGACCCGAACCAGCAGCAGTACGCCGCCTACTCCGACCCGTACATCGGCACGCAGACGTACGACGCCACGGCCTCGTACGACCAGTCCTACGGCCAGCAGGGGTACGGGCAGCAGGGCTACGGCCAGGACCAGTACGGCAACGGCGGCTACGGCGGCGAGACCCCGCCCGGCGGTGTGTGGGTCCCGCAGCAGCGCAACACCGACGACCCCTTCGGCTCAGACCTCCCGGCGGACCAGCAGTACCCGTACCAGGGCAACGGGAACGGCAACGGCAACGGCAACGGCCAGAACGGCTACGACGAGCAGCAGTACCGTTTCTGAAGGCGCCCCCGCAAGCTTCTCCGAAGGCGTCCCGAAGGCGTTTCCGAAGGGCGGCCGGGGTCCCCGGTGAACCCCGGCGTCTCACTGTGAGCCGCGGAAACCGGGTCCCTCCACGATCAGCCCGGCCACCAGCGCGCCCGACATCCCGGCGTGCGGCAGGCCGCCGCCGGGGTGGGACCAGCCGCCGACGGTGAACAGGCCCGGTGTGGCGGTGCTGTTGGACGGATGCAGCAGCCGCCCGTCGCCCGCGGCGAGCGTCGGCGCCGGGACCGCGCCCCCCTCGGCACCCGTCGTCCGCGCGATGTCGGCCGGGGTGCGGATCTCGTGCCAGGCGAGGCGCTCCCGCAGATCGGGGACGGCCCGCTCGGCCGCGGTGATCAGCCGTTGCGCGTACCCCTCCACCGCCTCCGCCCCGCTCACCTCGTGCCCGGCCGGGACCACGCAGGTGACCGTGACCGCCTCGTGGCCGGAGTCCGGCACCAGGGCCGGATCGTCGGGGCGCAGCACCGTCACCGTGGGCCGCGCGACCGTCCCGGCGGCGGGGCCGAACAACAGGTCCAGCTCGGCGTCGCGGTCCTGTGTGTGCACCACCGTCCGGTGCGGCGCACCGTCCGGCCGACGGCCGCGCAGCGCCAGCAGCACGGTCAGCCGGCTCGTCGTCCCCCGCTGCGCAGGGACCTCACCCTCGCTCCGCACGGCCGGCTGCCGCACCCATCGGCCCAGCACCTCGGGCGCGACCCCGGCGACCACGAAGTCGGCCTCCGCGACCGTGCCGTCGGCCAGCTCCACCCCGGCCGCCCGGCCGTCCTTCTCGATGATCCCGGTGACCTCGGAGCCGAAGACGAACTCGACCCGCCGGGCCAGGCACCGCTCGTGGAGCGCCCGCGCCAGTTCCCGCAGACCGCCCCGGACGTACCAGGTGCCGAAGGCGTGCTCCATGTACGGCAGGACCGCCGCGCTCGCCGGCACGGTCCGGGGATCCAGGCCGTACGCGAGGGCGTGGCACTCCAGCAGGGCCGCCAGCCGGGGGTCGCGCAGCTCCCACGCGCCTACCTCGGCGAGCGTGGTGGCGCGGCGGGTGCGCAGGAGACGCCGGTGGGGCACCGAGGGGTACGGTTCGCGCTCGGCGAGCACCTTCCAGTCGGGCCACAGCGGCTCCTCCAGAAGAGGCCGGCGGGTGCGGTCCCATGCCTCGCGGGCCCGCACCAGGAAGTCGCCCCAGCGGTCGCCGGCGCCCGGGCCCAGCGCGGCGTTCAGGGCGGTGACCACGCCCGCGCGTGAGGCGTTGGGAAGCAGCAGATCGGTGCCGTCCGCGAAGACGTGCCGCGCCGCCGGGTCCACCTGGACCAGCTCGACGCGGCTCTCCAGCGACTCCTTGCCCGTCTTGAGGAACAGATCGCGGTACACGGCGGGCAGCGTCAGCAGTCCGGGGCCCGTGTCGAACGCGAAGCCGTCGCGCTCGAAGCGGCCCACGGCCCCGCCGTAGGTCTCCGTGCTCTCGTGCACCACCACGTCGTGGCCGGCGACGGCCAGCCGGGCGGCGGCCGCCATGGCGCCGAGACCGGCGCCGATCACCGCGATTCTTGCCATGCCGGCGACCTTATCGGGCGCCGCTTCCCCGGGGTCTCGCGGGCGTGATCGTCACCGGTCGGAAACAGCCGGGGCCGGTACTGAGTACACAGGGCTGAGTACACGTACTCAGCCGGTGAGATGAGTACGCGCGCGGATGGGCTCCCACCTGCGCGAAGGAGAAGGTGGAGACACGGGAAGGGGCGCGACCGCGGTACCGCCGACACGGGGCGGCGGAACGGCATTCGCGCCCCCACCGCTCCTTCCGCCGACGCGAGTCGACGGGAGCGAGGCACGGGGGAGCACGGGGAGCGGGGGAGCACGGGGGAACGGGGAGAGCGCCGGTTCGAGGTGGCACGCGGGGGACGCTGCCAGTTCGGGCCGGCGCTCTCCCCGTTCCCCCCGCCCGGCGCTCCGGCTCGTCCGGCGCTTCCGTCCCTCCGTCCCGGCCCGGTCAGCGGGTTCCGCCCACCCGGCCCTGGAGCAGCCGGGACAGTGCCGCGTGGACATCGTCCAGGGAGCGGTCCGGCTGGAACGCCTTCCAGTCCAGCGCGGCCACCAGGACCATGCCGACCAGGGCCGACGCCGTCAGGCCGACATCGATCTCGTCGCTCAGCTCGCCCCCCTCGACAGCCTCGCGCAGCACCCCCTCGACGACCGCGACGGCGTCCTGCCGGACGACCATCAGCGTGGACTGCCAGGCACGGTTGGTGCGCCACAGCTCCGCCACGTAGAGCTGGGTGAAGGAGGGGTAGCGGTCGATGAAGAGGAGCCCGGCCCGGATCATCGCGTCCAGCGAGTCGACCCTGCTGCCGCCCTCCTGAGCGGTCCGCTCGGCGGCCTCGCGGAGGGAGGCGGTGAGGAGCCCCACTCCGTGCCGCAGCAGCTCCTCGAAGAGGACCGACTTGCTCGCGAAGTTGTAGTAGACCGTGCCCTTGGCGACACCGGCGCGTTCGGCGATCTCGTCGACCGTGGTCGCGGAGAACCCCTGCTCCGCGATGAGGGTGACGGCCGCTTCGTAGAGTTTCTGCCGGGTCGCCTCGCGACGGCCCCCGCCTGCGCCGCCGGGGGAGTTGCTGCTTTCCATGGCCCTGATTGTCACAGGAACCGTGCCGTGCGCGGTCACAGGCTCAACTCCGGGTGCAACCGGTCCAGGGTCCACACCTGCTTGCGGCGGGCGGACACGGCGGTCAGCGCGAGGGAACCGACGGTGAAGGCCACCAGCACCGCGCACGCCTGCCAGACCGGGCCGAGGCCGCCGCCGGTGATGAGCCTCCTGAGCGCGTCGACGACATGGCTCATCGGCAGGAAGGGGTGGACCGCGTTGAAGAATCCGGGGCTGGTCTGCACGGGGTACGTACCGCCCGCGGACGTCAACTGGAGCATCAGGAAGGCGAGGACGAGGATCCGGCCCGCCGCCCCGAACCGCGCGTTGAGCCACTGCACGATCGCCGCGAAGCACGCCGTCACCAGGAACAGGAAGCCCACCGTGCCGGCCGCCCGCGCCATCTCCAGGCCGACCGCCCAGTGCAGCACCGCCATCAGCGCGACCGTCTGCAGCACGCCCAGCGCGGCCACCGGCAGCCAGCCCGCCACCGCGATCCGCCAGGCCGAGGCGCCCGCCGCGAGAGCCCGCCGGTTGAGCGGCTGGATCAGCATGTACGCCACCATGGCGCCCACCCACAGGGACAGCGGGATGAAGTACGGGGCGAACCCGGTGCCGTAGTTGGGCGCCTTGTGCAGGTCCTTGGTGGCCAACTGCACAGGGTCGGCCATCACTTCGGTGCGCTTGTCGCGGTCCCGCTCGTCGTAGTCGGGGATCTTCTCGGCCCCGTCGTGCAGACCGCCCGCCAGCTTCCCCGAGCCGTCGGCCAGCTTGTACATGCCGCCCTTGAGGTCGGCCGCGCCCGTCTTCAGCGCGCCGACGCCCGTGTCCAGGTCCGCCGCGCCGGTCTTGGCGGTGCCGAGGCCGGTGTGCAGGGTCTTGGCACCCTTGGCGACCTTCGTGGCACCGGTGTCGAGCGCGTTCACCTTGGCGACGGCGTCGTCGAGGTCGGTGGACAGGGTGGGCGCGGCCTTCGCGAGGGCGCGGGCCTGCTTCTCCAGGGTCTGCAGGTCCTTGTCGAAGGCCTTCATGTCACCGCCGTAGTTCTTCACCACGGTGTTGACGTCCTCGGCGAGCACGGCCGCCTTCGCCGCCGCCTCCTTGGCCTTCTTCAGGTCCGCGCAGGCCGCGTCGGGCAGAACCGGGTCCTCGCACCGGCGCCGGTAGACGTCGTCGAGGGTGTCGGAGGCGGTACGGGTGCCGGTCGCGGCGGCCGGTGCCGTCGTCACGAACGCGTCGAGGTGCTCGCGGATCGTGGCCGCCGAGTCGGCGACCAGGGTGGCGGTGTCGGCGATCGTGTCGCCGTTCTTCGCGAGGAAGGGCCGTACCTGGTCCGCCGCGGCGCCCACCTTGTCGGCGAGCTTCCCGGTGCCGTCCGCGACCTGCTGGGCGCCGTCCTCCAGGTCCCCGGCGCCCTTGTCCAGGTCGCTCAGACCGCCGGACAGCTTTCCGCTGCCCTCCTTGGCCGTCCGCAGGCCGTCCGCGAGGTCCCTGGACCCCTTCTCGGCCTTGTCGATGCCGCCCTTGAGGTCGTCGGCGCCGTCGGCCGCCTCCTCGGTCTTCCCGTGCAGGTCCGAGAACGAGATGAAGATCCGGTCCAGGAACGACCGCGACGCCTTCGTCGACGCCGCCGTCCGCACCTCCGAGAACACGGTCCGCGAGATCTGCCCGACGATGTAGTTGTTCGCGTCGTTCGTCCGCACCTGCAGGGCGCCCGTCTCCGGAACGTCTCCGGAACTCGACGCGATCCGCTCGCTGAAGTCCTTCGGCATGGTCAGCGACAGGTAGTACGTGCCGTCCTCGACACCGGCGCGGGCCTCGGCGGCGCTCACCCGGTGCCACTCGAAGGTGTCGCTCTCGCGCAGCCCGTCGGCGATGTCGTCGCCCGCCGTCAGCCTCTCCTTGCCGACCGACGCTCCCTTGTCGTCGTTCACCAGGGCCACGGGGATGCGGTCGAGCCGTCCGTACGGGTCCCAGAAGGACCACAGGTACAGGGCGCCGTACAGCAGCGGCAGCAACAGGAGCGAGACCAGCGCGGCGCGCGGCAGTTTTCCGCGGCCGAAGCGCTTCAGCTCAAGCGCGGCGAGTTTCGGCGAGCGCATCGGCCGTCTCCTTGTCGGTGTCCGTGGCGGTGTCCGTGTCCGTGGCGGTGGCGGTGGCGGTGGCGTCGTCCGGGTCGTCGGTGGCGTCGGTGGACACCACGACCGCCCCCTGAGGTGCTTCGCTGCAGACCGCCACCACCGTGATGCCGGACTCGGTGAGGGACCTCAACAGGGCCCACATCGCGGCCCGTTCGGCGTCGGAGAGCTTCAGGTCGGTGTCGTCGACCCCGAGCAGCCGGGGCCGCCCGACGAGGGCGAGGGCGACGGACAGCCGCAGGGCCTCCATCCGGTCCAGGTCGCGCACCGCGGTCCGGGAGCCCTTGGGCAGGGTCGCGCGGTCGAGCCCGGCAGCGGTCAGGGCGGCCTCGATCCGGCCCTCGGCCTCGGCGGCGCGCTCGGCGCGGGGCCGCAGCAGCCCGCGCAAGGAGCCGTCGAACCGCCGCTGCAGCAGCGCCCGTTCACGCAGGTGCTCGCCGACGGTCAGGGCCGGGTCCAGGTCGGTCACGCCGGGGACATGGGCGAGGGCGCTGACCCGGCGTACGTCCGCCATCCGCTTCGGCAGCCGCAGGGAGCCGACCGTGGCGTGGCCCTCGCTCGGCTTCATACGGCCGGTCAGCGCGAGCAGCAGGCAGGTGCGGCCCGACCCGGACGGCCCTTCGACCGCGATCAGTGAACCGGCCTCGGCGTCGAACCCGACACCCCGGAACGCCCACCCCCGCGGCCCCTTCAGCCCGAACCCCTCGGCGCCGACGGCGACGCCCTCGGCCGTCCCCTGCCGGGCGTCCGCCTCCCGCGGCTCTCCCATGCCCTCAAGCCCCTCTGTGTTTCTTTGAACTGACTGGTCAGTGCAAAAAGTACTCCGAACTTCTGCTCGAAGCAAAAGAGCAGGTCAGAACGGATTGTCAGTGGCATACCGCACGATGAGCACATACGGCACCTCGTATCAGAGCGTGCCGTCCGAAGACGACAGGAGGTTCGTCATGGCCAGCCACCCCGCAGCAGCCGCCAACCGGCGCCGCGCCACCGGCCCTGCCCCCTCACTGACCGGCCCGGTGAGCGACGTGCACCCCGTGCTGCGCCGGGCGACGGCCCCGCCCGCCGCCCTCGACCTGCTCGCCCAGGCCCGCTCCGGACTCGACGAGGCCTCCGCCCACCAGGCGCCCAACGAGCGGTACGCCACCGCCCACCTCGCCGCCCTGCGCACCGCCGCCGCGGTGCTCGCCGCCCGGGGCCGCCCGGAACCCACCCCGAAGCGCCGCGCGAAGATCCGCAGCGCCTGGGAGGTGCTCCCCGAGATAGCGCCCGAACTCGCCGAGTGGAGCGCGCTGTTCGCTGCCGGCGCCGCCCGCAGGGCGCGTGCCGAGGCGGGAATCCGGGGCGCGGCGAGCGCCCGGGACGCCGACGACCTGATACGCGACGTGGCGATGTTCCTGCGCCTGGTCGAACGGATGCTGGTGCTCCAGCCGGTGCTGCCCCAGCCCCGGCGGGACGGCGATCCGGGGGTCCCGGACGCGGGCTGACCGACCGCCCCGGCGCCGCCCATTAGGGTTGGGGCAGTCGCCACCTCCGCCGCGGCCCCCGGCCCGGCGGAGACGCAAGTCCATCGCTCCGCCGTACACCAGGCGGTGCCGCGCCGAGGAGTCAACTGCCGTGTCGGACCCGATGCGCCCCCGCGCCTCCCTCCGTACCGCCGTGGTCTGGGAGGTCCTGCGAGACGCCCTCGACCGCCGGGTGAAGGCCACGGCACGCGAGTCGCTCGACGTCCTGGACACCGGGGGCGGCAGCGGCAACTTCGCCGTGCCCGTGGCCCGTCTCGGCCACCGCGTCACCGTCGTCGACCCCAGCCCGAACGCGCTGTTCGCGCTGGAGCGCCGGGCCGCCGAGGCCGGCGTCGCCGACCGGGTGCGCGGTGTCCAGGGCGACGCGCACGGCCTCTTCGACGTCGCCGAGCGCGGCGGGTACGACGCCGTGCTCTGCCACGGCGTCCTGGAGTACGTGGACGACCCCGCCGAGGGCATCGGCAACGCGGTCGCCGCGCTGCGGCCCGAAGGCGTGCTCAGCCTGCTCGCCGCCGGCCTGGGCGGGGCGGTCCTCGCGCGAGCCCTCGCCGGACACTTCAAGGAAGCCCGGCAGGCGCTCGACGACCCGAACGGACGCTGGGGCGAGGGTGATCCGGTTCCCCACCGGTTCACCGCCGAGCAGCTCACCGCGCTCGTCGAGGGCGCGGGCCTGGAGGTCGCCGCCGTGCACGGCGTGCGGGTCTTCGCCGACCTGGTCCCCGGCGTCCTCGTGGACACCGAGCCCGGCGCCATGGACGCCCTGCTCAAGCTGGAGGCCGCGGTCGCCGAACTGCCCGCCTTCCACTCCGTGGCCACACAACTGCACGTGCTGGGCGAGACGCGAGGGGCCGCCGGGTCCTGATCCGTCCCCCGGGACGAATGGGGTGACCCCCTGATCAGGGCCTCGGCGGCGGATGGAGTACGCCACAGGCCCCCCGATCGGGCGCCGGGAGCCGTATGATCGAGGGAGACCGTTCCGGCATGACGGGCCGTCCGCTGGGGAATTCACACCTCAGCGAGTCGGGGTGCCATGGCGGGTTCCGGTTGGCGAATTGGCGTAGAGGGGCGGGTTTCAAGGGGGCGATTCCCTGCCTATCCTGAAGAGGACCCCCCGGGTCGCCCCGGCGACCGCACGATGAGGAGGACTCCGTGCCGCTCTCAGAGCACGAGCAGCGCATGCTCGAGCAGATGGAGCGAGCGCTGTACGCCGAAGATCCCAAGTTCGCGTCAGCGCTCGAGGGAAGCGGGCTGCGTACGTACACCCGGCGGCGGGTCTACCAGGCGGTCGCGGGCTTTCTGGTGGGTATCGCGCTCCTCATGGCCGGAATGGTCGCACAGCAGATCTGGGTCAGCGTGGTGGGGTTCCTCGTCATGCTGGGCTGCGCCGTGCTCGCCGTCACCGGTTGGCGCAAGGCCCCCAAGCCGGGTGAGCAGCCCACGGGTGCCGCAGGCTCCGCCGGTGGGCGTCGTCAGGCCCGACAGCGCCGCTCCATGATGGACCGAATCGAACAGCGCTGGCAGCGTCGTCGTGACGAGCAGGGCGGCCACTGAGTCCGCCGGATCGCCGATCCGACAGCCACAGCTGAACTGAACACGCACGAAGGGTGACCACCCGAGGGGCGGTCACCCTTCGTGCATGCCCGAAATTCGAACAACCTCACCGCCTCGGGGTGGCCGCGCTCTGCGCCGGCCGGAGCGGACCACAGCCGGCCCGGCCGAGCGCGGCCCCGTACGACGTCTCCTCCACCCACCCCCGCGCCCCCTGCGCACGTCTGCCCCCGCCGGGCGAAGCCGGCGGGGGCAGACACGTGCGGAGCCGTAGGCCTGGCCGCCGCTAGCCGGGCCGGCCCGGCGAGGGGCGTCGCCGGGGCAGCCTCAGCGTCTGGACGCGGACCAGCAGCTCGTCCATGGCCCGCCCCCAGCGTGCGGAGAGGTCCCAGACCACCCGAACGGTCGAACGCGGCAGCAGCAGTGCCCGCAGCTTCGTCCGGCGGTCGGCGTGCGCCCGGAGGCCGACCCCGACCTGGTGCGCGTCCCGGGCCAGACCAGCCGGTACCTGCGGACGCGGAGCGAAGAGGACCTGCTCCACCGCCGCCGCCACCCGGTGCACCGCGTCCGCGGCCGACGGTTCGAGTTCCCCGAGCCGTACGATCCGCGCGGCGGCCTTGCGCGGCGTCTGCGACTCGTCCGGCCCGATCCCGAAGTCCCAGGCCGTGTCGGTCACCTCCTGCCAGGCGGCCAGCGCGTGTGCCGCCGCGGCCTCCGTACGGCCGTACCCGCCGGCTCCGCCCGGATGCGCGGGAGAGCCCGGCGGTCCGTCCGCCTCCTCGGTCACCTCCCGCGCGCCGGCGGGCGCGCGGGCCCCCTTCGGGATCGCGCCGTCATGCGCGCCCAGCCGTACGGAGCGGACTCGCAGCCGCCACAGCATGGGCAGCAGCGGGATCGCCAGCAGCAGGAGTGCCCCCGGCAGGACCAACAGGGTCCAGGGGGAGAAGAACAGCAGCCCCCACAACGAACGCTCCTCGTCGTCCGGACCCGCCACGGCCACCGCGGACTCGCTCGCGCAGGCCGCCAGCTTCACCTCCTGCGGGGTGCAGCTCTCGCTCGCCGACGGCGCGGCCGACGGGGCCGTGGACGCCGACTGCGAGGGCCGGGGCACGTCGGGCAGACCACCCGTGCCGGGGTCCTCCGCCACCGTGTACTGAGGAGTCGAGCCCCGGTTGGGGGTCGGCTCGAAGCGGGTCCAGCCCACACCCTCGAAGTACAGCTCGGGCCAGGCGTGCGCGTCACGCAGGCCCACCGACATCGTGCCGTTCGTCTGCGGGGTGCCGGGCGTGAAGCCCACGGCCACCCGGGCCGGTATGCCCAGGGTCCGGGCCATCGACGCCATCGCGAACGAGAAGTGGACGCAGAAGCCCTCCTTGTCCTGGAGGAACCGGGCTATCGCCCGCGCGCCCGTCCCGGAACGCACCTCGGTGTCGTACGTGAACTCGCCGCTGAACGCGAACCAGTCCTGCAGCTTCACCGCCCGCTCGTAGTCGTTCGTCGCGCCCTCGGTGACGTCCAGCGCGGTCTGCGCCACCACCGGCGGCAGCGAGGCCGGGACCTTGGTGTACTCCCGCCGCAGGGACGGCGGCGGCTCCGGCGCCGAGGCCAGCTGCTCCGCCGTGGGCTGCACGATCAGGCTCTCGACCTTGTACTGGGCGCCCTTGGTGTCCTGGCCGTGGTCGCCGACCAGGGTGCGCCCCACGGGCTCGTACCGCCAGTCGCCGTCGATGTCGACGCTGGAGACCGGGTACGGCATCGGCAGCCAGTTCTGCTCGTAGTCCTCCGCCGCGACGATC
Source organism: Streptomyces sp. NPDC041108 (assembly GCF_055592645.1). Taxonomy (NCBI): domain Bacteria; kingdom Bacillati; phylum Actinomycetota; class Actinomycetes; order Kitasatosporales; family Streptomycetaceae; genus Streptomyces; species Streptomyces sp. NPDC041108. The sequence continues at coordinate 281,586 of NZ_JBVIYK010000005.1, forward strand.
CGGGTCTCGATCGAGGTCCGCTTCACGTCCGAGGCGAGCCCGATGGGCGTGCCGAACTCCTCCGGCACCTCGGTGATGGAGCGCTCGGTCGGCGTCCAGGAGGTGCCGTCGAACCTGTCCAGGGACACGATCCGCAGATACATCTCCTGCGTGTTGTCCGTGTTGGTGCGGTAGGAGAGCACCTGGCGGTCCTCGTCCACGTTCAGGCTGCCGCTCAGCGCCACCACGGGGTTCACCGCGGAGATCGTGCCGCCGCCCGAGCCCCCGCCGATGCCGGTGCCCGTGCCGCTCAGCAGTCCCCCGTCTAGGGAGGGCAGCCCGAGCGGCACCACCAGGGCGATGCCCAGCGCGACCGCGCCGATGCGCCGCCCCGTGCGGACCGGGGCCACCGCGCCGCCCGCGGACTCCGCGCGCGGGCCGTGCGGCGCGCCGCCGAAGACCCGGCCCCACTGCGAGAGCCGGTCGCGGCTCTCGGTCAGGAGCAGCAGCAGATAGCCGGCGGAGGCCAGCAGGAACCACAGCCACGCGGCGCCGTCGGACAGGCCCGCCGCGACCGAGTACAGCGCGAGCAGCGGCAGGCCGGCCGGGGCCGCGCTGCGGAACGTCACCGCGAGCGCGTCGACCATGAGGCCTATCACCAGCACACCGCCGATGATCATCAGCTGGATGCCGTCGCTCAGCGGCGCCGGGATGGCGTACCGCCCGACATCGTCCGCGCCCGACCGCAGCAGCTCCGCGAAGTGCTGCAACGCCTCCGGGCCGGGGACGATCCCGGCCACCGCCTGCTCGCGGGCGAAGACCAGCGTCAGCATCATCAGCGCGGCCAGCGCCTGCGCGGCCACGGTCAGCGGCCGCGCCAGCGGGACCCGGCGGGTGAGCGCTCCCACGGCGGTCAGCACACCCAGCATCAGGGCCGCCTGGAAGATCCACGTCGCCGGGTCGACCAGCGGCAGCAGCGCGCACGCCGCCATGATCGTCGCGGCCCAGGCGCACAGCGCCAGCCTCGCCCGCCCGCTCATGACCGTCCCTCCATGCCGCTTCCGGACAGCACACCGAGACGCTGCCGGTCCGCCTGCCGCCACAGGTCCGCCAGCGAGGCGCCGCGCGGGACGGTCAGCGCCGTCCAGCCCGCCTCGTGCAGCAGCTGCAGCGACTCCTCGCTCGCGCTCCCGGCACCGGGCACCTCGCCCGTCTCGGTCGTCCACGTCTCGCTGTCCAGCAGGAAGGCGACCGCGCCGCCGCCGCGCCGGCGCATCTTGCCGATCACCGTCGCCTGCTCCTCGTCGAGGTCGCCGAGGAAGGCGATCAGCAGCCCCTCGTTGCCGCCGCGCAGCGCGTCGTAGGCGGGGGAGAGGCCCGAGCCGTCGGAGTGGTCGATCACCGCGAGGGTGTCCATCATCAGCCCCGCCGCGTCGGCGGACCCCTGGCCGGCACCCGCGAACCCGTCCGCCCCCTCGCCGGGCACCGAACTGCCGGTGTCCGTCAGCAGCCGTACGGAGAAGCCCCGTTCGAGCATGTGGACCAGCGCGGAGGCGGCGCCGGAGACGGCCCACTCGAAGGCCGAGTCCGGGCCCGCGCCGAGGAACGCCTCGGCCCGGGTGTCCAGCAGCACCGTGCAGCGGGCGCGCTGCGGCTGCTCCTCGCGGCGCACCATCAGCTCGCCGTAGCGCGCGGTCGAGCGCCAGTGCACCCGGCGCAGGTCGTCGCCGTGCCGGTAGCCGCGCGGGAGCACGTCGTCCTCGCCGGCCAGCGCCAGCGAGCGCTGCCGACCGTCGCCGTACCCCTTCGCCTCCCCGCCGAGACGCACCGGTGGCAGCGCCTCCACCCGCGGGACGACGGTCAGGGTGTCGTACGTGGAGAAGGAGCGGGTCAGCTCGCACATGCCGAACGGGTCGGTCAGGCGCAGCTGGAGCGGGCCGAGCGGATACCGGCCGCGCAGATCGGAACGGACGCGGTACGACACCTCGCGGCGGCCGCCCGCCTCCACCCGGTCCAGCACGAACCTCGGGCGCGGACCGAGCACGTAGGGCACCCGGTCCTGGAGCATCAGCAGCCCGGTGGGCAGCCGCGAGACGTTGTCCATCCGCAGATGCACACGGGCCTCGCCGCCCGCCGGCACCCGCGCGGGGGACAGCCGGCGGCTGCCCGCGACCCGGTAGCGGGTGCGGTACAGCACGGTCGTGCAGACCAGCGGCAGCACGGCCAGCAGCAGGCCCACCCGCAGCAGATCGCTCTGCCCGAGGACGTACGCGCAGACGGCGGCCGCCATCCCGGCGGCCAGGAAGGAGCGCCCGCGGGTGGTGAGGCCGGCGAGGGCCGTCCGCAGCCCGCCCTTGTCCTGCTCCGGGGTGGGCGCCGGCCCGGGGGTGGTCATCCAAGCCTCCGCGGCGGCTGCTGCGGATACGCGGGCGTGGAGTGGACCGAGCCGAAGCCGCTCTGCGCCTGGGGCGCCTGCGGTACGGGCGTGCGCTGCAGGATCTCCTGCACGACCTGCTCCGGCGTACGGCGGTTGAGCTGGGCCTGGGCGGTGGGCAGCAGCCGGTGGGCGAGGATGGCCACGGCCAGCGACTGGATGTCGTCCGGCAGGGCGTACTCCCGGCCGCTCAGGGCGGCGGTCGCCCTCGCCGCACGCAGCAGATGCAGCGTGGCGCGCGGCGAGGCGCCGAGTCTGAGATCCGGGTGGCTGCGGGTGGCGCCGACCAGGTCCACCGCGTACCGCCGGACCGTTTCCGCGACGTGCACGCCCCGGACGGCCTCGATCAGCTTCACGATCTCGTGCGCGTGCGCCACCGGCTGCATGTCCTCCAGCGGCGAGACGCCGCCGTGGACGTCGAGCATCTGCAGCTCGGCCTCCGGGCTCGGGTACCCCACGGAGACACGGGCCATGAAGCGGTCGCGCTGGGCCTCCGGCAGCGGGTAGGTGCCCTCCATCTCCACGGGGTTCTGCGTGGCCACCACCATGAAGGGGCTGGGCAGCTCGTAGGTCGTGCCGTCGATGGTGACCTGGCGCTCCTCCAGGGACTCCAGCAACGCGGACTGCGTCTTCGGCGAGGCTCGGTTGATCTCGTCGCCGATCACGATCTGAGAGAAGATCGCGCCGGGCTTGAACTCGAACTCCTTGCGCTGCTGATCCCAGATGGACACGCCCGTGATGTCCGACGGCAGCAGGTCCGGCGTGAACTGGATACGCCGCACCGAGCAGTCGATGGACCGCGCCAGTGCCTTGGCCAGCATGGTCTTGCCGACGCCGGGGACATCCTCGATCAGAAGATGTCCCTCGGCGAGCAGCACTGTCAGCGAAAGCCGTACGACCTCAGGCTTGCCCTCGATCACTCGTTCGACAGAACTGCGGACTCGCTCCACAGTGCTGGTCAGATCAGTGAGGCTCGCTCGATCGTCATAGGTCGTCACCCGGCCCTCCTCGGCCCGTTCTTTCTCCGGGCCGTCGCTCTGCGATGCGGACCGGCCCACCCCGAAACACGGACACCACGCGCGAACTGCTCAGCGTGACGTCACATCCGCATTCTTGCTGCCGTTACCAATCCGTGTCACTCGCCTGTGGACAACGGTCTGCGATATGCCGGATCTGTGGTCTTTTGTCAGTCGAGATGCCAGCAGATTGACAGGAAACCGGGGCTGCGCGGGACCGCTCTCCGGCGGTAGGAGAAGGGTCCCGCACGGCCCGGTTCGACTGCTCAGGCCGGGTCGATCTCCCGCAGCAGGCCCGTCTTCACATCGAAGACGAAGCCGCGCACGTCGTCGGAGTGCAGCAGGAACGGGTTGGTGCGCACCCGCTGCATGGACTGCCGTACGTCCTGGTCCACGTCCCGGAAGGACTCCACCGCCCAGGCCGGACGCTGACCGACCTCCGTCTCCAGCTCGGTGCGGAAGTCCTCGGTGAGGGCCTCCAGACCGCAGCCGGTGTGGTGGATGAGGACGACGCTGCGGGTGCCGAGCTTGCGCTGGCTGATGGTCAGGGAGCGGATCACGTCGTCGGTGACCACGCCGCCCGCGTTGCGGATGGTGTGACAGTCGCCCAGCTCCAGGCCGAGCGCGTCGTGGAGGTCGAGGCGGGCGTCCATGCAGGCCACGACCGCGACGCGCAGGACGGGGCGGGCGTCCATCCCGGGGTCGGTGAACGCGGCCGCGTACCGCTGGTTCGCCTCGACGAGACGGTCGGTGACGGTGCCGTCGGATATGGCGCCTTCGGGGCCGGTGGGAATTGCTGCGGAGGTCGTCATAACCATGACGGTACTGGTCACGGCCGCCGAGGGCGCTCTGTGAGAGAGGACAAAGAACGTCATCGAGACTTGTTGTGAGGTAACCCACACGAGTGGCCGAATCTCGACCGTACAGGTGATTTCTCCTGCGTCACCGGTTCACCCGCAGGAGGCACCGCGACGCGCAGGCCGGTTGATTGACCGCGATGGACCGTGGACTAGAGTGACGCGGAGCGGGGGCGAGGCCCCTCGCTGGACTTGAATCCCCAGGAGAACCGGCGACACCCCGGCGTCTCCCCGCGTGCGCGGCGCGTACGTGCGGCTCGCGCCGGACCTGAGAGGGCCCCTTGAGCAACAGCCGCCACGTCCCCGTCATGCTCCGGCGCTGCCTGGACATGCTGGCCCCGGCCCTCACGGAGCCCGGCGCGGTGGTGGTCGACTGCACACTCGGCCTCGGCGGCCACAGCGAGGCCCTCCTCACCCGGTTCCCCGAGGCGCGGCTCGTCGCCCTCGACCGTGACAAGGAGGCGCTGCGCCTCTCCGGTGAACGGCTCGCCCCCTTCGGCGAGCGCGCCACCCTCGTGCACGCGGTCTACGACGAACTCCCCGACGTACTGGACCGCCTGGGTCTCCCGCGCGTCCAGGGTGTGCTGTTCGACCTCGGCGTCTCCTCCATGCAGCTCGACGAGGCCGACCGGGGCTTCGCGTACGCCCAGGACGCCCCCCTCGACATGCGGATGGACCAGACGACCGGCATCGGCGCGGCCGAGGTCCTGAACACCTACCCGGCGGGCGAACTCGTCCGGATCCTGCGGGCGTACGGCGAGGAGAAGCAGGCCAAGCGGATCGTCTCCGCGATCGTGCGCGAGCGCGACAAGGAGCCCTTCACCAACAGCGCCCGCCTCGTCGAACTGATCCGCGACTCCCTGCCGCAGGCGGCCAAGCGCACCGGCGGCAACCCCGCCAAGCGCACCTTCCAGGCGCTGCGCATCGAGGTCAACGGCGAACTCACCGTCCTGGAGCGGGCGGTCCCCGCCGCCGTGAAGGCCCTCGCGGTCGGCGGCCGGATCGCCGTGCTGTCCTACCACTCGCTGGAGGACCGCCTCGTCAAGCAGGTGTTCGCCGCCGGGGCCGCCGTCACCGCGCCCCCCGGACTGCCCGTGGTCCCCGAGCGCTACCAGCCGAGGCTCAAGCTCCTCACCCGCGGTGCCGAACTTCCCACCGAGGAAGAGGTCGCCGAGAACCGGCGCGCCGCCCCCGCGCGTCTGCGCGGTGCGGAGCGCGTGCGGGAGAACCTTGAATGAGGTGCGTGAGGCGAACGAGCCCCACGAGGCGGCCGTACACGGTGCGTGAGGGGTGACGGTGAGTGAGTCCGACAAGCGAACTCGCGGGGACGGTGAGTGAGTCCGGGAACCGAACTCACTGGGAGGACGCGTGAGCAGGAAACCCGAACTGAGAGGCAGGGCCGCCCGTCTCGCGCGGCTCCTGCCCGTGCGGCCCAAGGGGGCGGCGCGCACTCCCTTCGTCCTCCTCGTCGTCCTGCTGCTGGGCGGCGGCCTCATCGGTCTCCTCGTACTGAACTCCGCTCTCAGTGAAGGGTCGTTCAAGCTCGACGACCTCCAGGACGACGTCAAGAGCTACACCGACGAGGAACAGGCGCTCCAGCGCGACGTGGACGCCTACTCCGCCCCCGACGCCCTCCAGCGCCGCGCCCGCGAACTGGGCATGGTCCCCGGCGGAGACCCGGCCTTCCTGAACCCCGACGGCACGGTCGAGGGCGTACCGAGCGCCGCCCGGCAGGCCGTGGCCCGGATGCCGCTCGTCCTCGCGCCCGAGATCCTCGACCCCGGCCCGCCGCCCCCGAGCCCGGCCCTCGCTCCCAGCACCACTTCCAGGACCACTCCGAGCCCCACGCCCCACGCCACCGCGACGCCGGCGCAGCCGCCCGCGTGGACCCCGGCGGCCGGGGACACCCCCGCCCCGCCCCCCACACCCACCAGCCCGTCCGTACAGTCCACCCAGCTCCCGACGACCCCCGGCAGGTGACGGAAGTGGCCGATTCAGGCAGGCAGCCCCCCCGCCGCCGCGTACCCGGACCCGCCCGGCCGGCGCGCCCGGGGGGCCAGCAGCGCCGGCCGGGCCCCGGCGCGCGTCCCGCCGCGCAGCGCCGCCCGGCCCCGCCCCGGCAGCCGGCCGCGCGCACCATCCGGCTGGGCAGCCCCCGCCCCCGGCTGCGCATGGTCAGCCTCGCGCTGACCCTGGTGATGATCGCCTTCGTCGTACGGCTCCTGCAGGTGCAGGCCGTCGACGCGAGCGAGTACGCCTCCAAGGCCGACCGGAACCGGTACGTCGGCCGGGTGCTGGCCGCCGAGCGGGGCGGGATCACCGACCGCAACGGCGTGGCCCTGGCGATCAGCACCGACGCCAACGACATCACGGCCGACCCGACGATGTTCACGCGCGACCAGCTGAAGATCGACGACGGACCCGAGCAGGCGGCCGCGCTCCTCGCGCCGATCCTCGGCGCGGACCAGGAGGCGCTCACCGAGAAGCTGAGCGCCCGGAACACGCGCTACGTCGTCCTCGCCCGCCGCCAGACCCCCCAGGTCTGGAACCAGATCAGCGACCTGAGGTCCGCCCTCGTGCAGCGGTCCGGCGACGAGAAGGGCACGGTCAACGTCCTGGCCGGCGTCTTCCAGGAGCCCAGCAGCCAGCGCGTGTACCCCAACGGCGGCCTCGCCGCCGGGATACTGGGCTGGGTCAACGCCGAGGGCAAGGGCGGCGGCGGCATCGAGCAGCAGTGGAACAGCCGGTTGTCGGGCAAGGACGGCAAGATCCGCTACGCCCAGTCCGGCGGCCGTCTCGTGCCCACCGCGGGCTCCACCGAGACCCCCGCCGTGGCCGGCTCCGACGTCGAGCTGACCATCGACCGCGACATCCAGTGGGCCGCGCAGAACGCCATCACCGACCAGGTGAAGAAGTCCAAGGCCGACCGCGGGTACGTCATCGTGCAGGACACCCGCACCGGCGAGATCCTCGCTATGGCCAACTCGCCCGGCTTCGACCCCAACGACCTCACGAAGGCGAACCCGGACGCGCTCGGCAACGCGGCCCTCCAGGACGCCTACGAGCCCGGCTCCACCGCCAAGGTCATGTCGATGGCCGCCGTGCTGGAGGAGAACGTCGCCACCCCGGGCACCCATGTCACCGTGCCCAACCGGCTGCACCGCGGCGACCGGCTGTTCAAGGACGACATCGACCACCCGACCTGGTACCTGACCCTCAACGGCGTCCTCGCCAAGTCCAGCAACATCGGCACCATCCTCGCCACCGGCGAACTCGGCAGGAACCAGCGCGAGTCCAACAAGATCCTCTACTCGTACCTGCGCAAGTTCGGCATCGGCAGCTACACCGGCCTCGGCTTCCCCGGCGAGACCAAGGGCATCCTCGCCGCGCCCGGCGACTGGTCGACCTCGCAGCAGTACACGATCCCTTTCGGCCAGGGCGTATCGATGAACGCCATGCAGGCGGCCTCCGTCTACTCCACGATCGCCAACGGCGGCGTACGCGTCGAGCCGACCCTCGTACGGGGCACCAAGGGACCGGACGGCCGTTTCACCCCCGCCCCGAAACCCGGCAAGAGCCGGGTCGTGAGCGAGAAGACGGCGAAGACCCTCGCCCGGATGCTGGAGTCCGTCGTCGACGACGAGGAGGGCACCGGCACCAGGGCGCGCATCCCCGGCTACCGGGTCGCGGGCAAGACGGGTACGGCCAACCGTGTGGATCCGGCCACCGGCCGCTACCGCGGCTACACCTCGTCCTTCGCCGGGTTCGCGCCCGCCGACAACCCGAGGATCACCGTCTACTGCGCGATCCAGAACGCCACCAAGGGCAACTACTTCGGCGGCCAGATCTGCGGACCCATCTACAAGGAGGTCATGGAGTTCGCCCTGAAGACCCTCCAGGTCCCGCCCACCGGGGCGAAGCCGGCGAACCTGCCGGTCGCCTTCACGCCCTGACCCGCCTCCGCCCCCACCCGATCCGCCCGCCGATCAGCGCAACCAGCCAGGAACCGCCTCGTGACCATGATCACTCCCGGCCCGGGGGACCACCCACCGCGGCCCCGCTCGCACAAACCCTCGCTTCGCCCCGCCGGGGGTGCGCCCGGTACGCTCACCGCCGTGCCACACGCTGATCAGTCCCAAACCACCCAGAAGGACGTTCCCGTGACATATCCGGGACCGCCCAGGCCGCTCCAGGTCTCCGCCACATCCCTCGCGGACCTCGCCGGCCAGCTGGGCGCCGAGCACCCGGGGAGCGCCGCGGAGGTCACGGGCATCACCCATGACTCGCGCGCCGTGCGACCCGGCGACCTGTACGCCGCCCTGCCCGGCGCCCGGCTGCACGGAGCCGACTTCGCGGACCAGGCGGCCGGCCTCGGCGCCGTCGCCGTGCTCACCGACCCGAGCGGCGCCGAGCGCGCCGCCACCGCCGGACTCCCGGCGCTCGTGGTGGACGACCCGCGCGCGCGGATGGGCGAGCTGGCGGCCACGATCTACGGTCACCCGGGCCGAGACCTGCTCCAGATCGGCATCACCGGCACCTCCGGCAAGACCACCACCGCGTATCTCGTCGAGGGCGGTCTGCAGGCCGTGCGTTCCACGGGCCTCATCGGCACGGTCGAGATGCGCGTCGGCGACGAGCGCATCAAGTCCGAGCGGACCACCCCCGAGGCCACCGACCTGCAGGCCCTGTTCGCGGTCATGCGTGAACGCGGTGTCGACTCGGTCGTCATGGAGGTGTCCAGCCACGCACTGGTCCTCGGCCGGGTCGACGGCTGCGTCTTCGACGTGGCGGTCTTCAACAACCTCAGCCCGGAGCACATGGAGTTCCACTCCGGCATGGAGGACTACTTCCAGGCCAAGGCACAGCTGTTCACACCGGAACGCAGCAGGCTAGGCGTCGTCAACCTCGACGACGCCTATGGCCGGCGGCTCGTCGACGAGGCCACCGTCCCGGTCGTGACCTTCTCCGCCGAGGGGCACCCGGACGCCGACTGGCGCGCCGAGGACGTCCGCGTCGGCCCCATGGACTCGACGTTCACGGTGGTGGGACCCAAGGGCGAGCGGATCAGCGCCAGGTCGCCGCTGCCCGGCTCCTTCAACGTCGCCAACACCCTCGCGGCCGTCACCGCGCTGGCCGTCGCCGGGATCGACCCGCAGACCGCCGCGGACGGCGTCGCCGCCGTACCGGGCGTGCCGGGCCGGCTGGAGCGCGTGGACGCCGGTCAGCCCTACCTCGCGGTCGTCGACTACGCCCACAAGACGGACGCCGTCGAGTCGGTCCTCAAGGCACTGCGCAAGGTCACCGAGGGCCGTCTGCACATCGTGCTCGGCTGCGGCGGCGACCGGGACACGACCAAGCGCGCGCCGATGGGCGCCGCCATGGCCCGGCTCTCCGACACGGCCGTACTGACCTCCGACAACCCCCGCTCCGAGGACCCTCTCGCGATCCTCGCGACGATGCTCGAAGGCGCGGCGTCCGTCCCGGCGCACGAGCGCGGCGAGGTCCTCCTCTTCGAGGACCGGGCCGCCGCGATCGCCGCGGCGGTGGCGCGCGCACAGCCGGGCGACACCGTGCTGGTCGCGGGCAAGGGCCACGAGCAGGGCCAGGACATCGCCGGCGTGGTCCGTCCCTTCGACGACCGCCAGGTGCTTCGCGAAGCTATCCAGCAGACCCAGGGATGAACTTGTGATCGCCCTCTCTCTCGCCGAGATCGCAGAAGTCGTCGGCGGGCAGACGCACGACATACCGGATCCGTCGGCGCAGGTCACCGGACCGGTCGTCCGGGACTCCCGTGAGGTGGTGCCCGGCAGCCTCTTCGTCGCCTTCGCGGGCGAGCGCGTGGACGGTCACGACTTCGCGGCCGCGGTCGTCGAGGCGGGTGCGGCGGCTGTGCTGGCGTCCCGTCCCGTCGGTGTGCCCGCGATCGTCGTGCCCGACGTCCAGACGGCGCTCGGCGCCCTCGCCCGGCACGTCGTCCGCAAGCTCGGCACCACCCTCGTGGCCCTCACCGGCTCCGCGGGCAAGACCAGCACCAAGGACCTCGTCGCCCAGGTGCTCCGGCGCAAGGCGCCGACCGTGTTCACGCCCGGCTCCCTCAACAACGAGATCGGGCTGCCCCTCACCGCGCTCAGCGCCACCGAGGAGACCCGTTTCCTGGTGCTGGAGATGGGGGCCCGGGGCATCGGCCACATCCGCTACCTCACCGGTCTGACCCCGCCGAGGATCGGCCTCGTGCTGAACGTCGGCACCGCCCACATCGGCGAGTTCGGCGGCCGCGAGCAGATCGCGCAGGCCAAGGGCGAGCTGGTGGAGGCCCTGCCGCCCGCGGAGGAGGGCGGCGCCGCGATCCTCAACGCCGACGACCCCCTCGTGCGGGCCATGGCGTCCCGTACGAAGGCCCGGGTGATCCTCTTCGGCGAGTCCGGCGAAGCGGACGTACGGGCCGAGAACGTGACGCTCACGGACGCCGGACAGCCCGCCTTCAGGCTTCACACACCCTCCGGTGCAAGCGATGTGACCATGCGCCTGTACGGTGAGCACCACGTGTCGAACGCGCTCGCCGCGGCCGCCGTCGCCCATGAGCTGGGCATGTCCGCAGACGAGATCGCCACCGCGCTCTCCGAGGCGGGCTCCCTCTCCCGCTGGCGCATGGAGGTCACCGAGCGCCCGGACGGCGTGACGGTCGTCAACGACGCCTACAACGCGAACCCCGAGTCCATGCGGGCCGCTCTGCGCGCGCTCGCGGCCATGGGCAAGGGGCGGCGGACCTGGGCGGTGCTCGGCAAGATGGCCGAGCTCGGGGACGAGGCGCTCGCCGAGCACGACGCGGTCGGACGGCTCGCCGTCCGACTCAATGTCGGCAAGCTCGTCGCGGTCGGGGGCAGGGAAGCGTCCTGGCTGCAACTGGGCGCATATAACGAGGGTTCGTGGGGTGAGGAGTCGGTGCACGTGTCCGACGCACAGGCGGCGATCGACCTGTTGCGCAGTCAGTTGCGCCCGGGGGACGTCGTGCTCGTGAAGGCGTCCCGGTCGGTCGGGCTCGAGAGCGTGGCGCAGGCGCTGCTCGACAGCGGCAACGAGGGTGAGGTCGCCGCCCGATGATGAATCAGATCCTGTTCGCAGGAGTCATTGGTCTCTTCCTGACCCTGGTCGGCACCCCGTTGCTGATCAAGCTGCTGGCCCGCAAGGGCTACGGCCAGTACATCCGCGACGACGGCCCGCGCGAGCACGCCAGCAAGCGCGGTACGCCGACCATGGGTGGTATCGCCTTCATCCTGGCGACGATCGTCGCGTACTTCCTCGCCAAGGTGATCTCGGGCCAGCCGCCGACCTTCTCCGGTCTGCTGGTGCTCGGTCTGATGGCGGGCATGGGCCTCGTCGGCTTCCTCGACGACTACATCAAGATCGTCAAGCGCCGTTCGCTCGGCCTGCGGGCCAAGGCGAAGATGGCCGGCCAGCTGATCGTCGGCATCGGCTTCGCGGTCCTCGCGCTGCAGTTCCCGGACGCCCGCGACCAGACGCCGGCCTCCACCAAGATCTCCTTCGTCCAGGACTTCGGCTGGACCATCGGCCCGGTGCTGTTCGTGATCTGGGCGCTGTTCATGATCCTCGCCATGTCGAACGGCGTGAACCTGACCGACGGCCTCGACGGTCTCGCCACCGGCGCCTCCGTCCTCGTCTTCGGCGCGTACACCTTCATCGGCGTCTGGCAGTTCCAGGAGTCCTGCGCCAACACGCAGACCCTGACCAACCCCTCCGCCTGCTACGAGGTACGAGATCCACTGGACCTCGCGATCGTGGCCTCCGCGCTGATGGGCGCCTGCCTCGGCTTCCTGTGGTGGAACACCTCGCCGGCCAAGATCTTCATGGGCGACACCGGTTCGCTGGCCCTCGGCGGCGCGCTCGCCGGTCTGGCGATCTGCTCCCGCACCGAGCTGCTGCTCGCGCTCCTCGGCGGTCTGTTCGTCCTCATCACCATGTCGGTCGTCATCCAGGTCGGCTCGTTCAAGCTGACCGGCAAGCGGGTCTTCCGGATGGCCCCCCTCCAGCACCACTTCGAACTCAAGGGCTGGTCCGAGGTCCTCGTCGTGGTCCGCTTCTGGATCATCCAGGGCATCTGTGTGATCGTCGGACTGGGCCTCTTCTACGCGGGATGGGCGGCCGACAAGTGACCGACTGGCAGGGCAAGCGCGTCACCGTCGCCGGGCTCGGCGTCTCGGGCATCCCGGCGGCCAAGGTCCTGCACGGCCTCGGCGCCGCCGTCACGGTCGTCAACGACGGCGACGACGAACGCGCCCGCGCGCAGGCCGCCGACCTGGAGGCGCTCGGCATCACCGTGCGCCTCGGCGACGGCGCCACCCTGCCCGCGGGCACCGAACTCGTCGTCACGGCCCCCGGCTGGAAGCCCGACAAGCCGCTGTTCGAGGCGGCGCGCGCGGCCGGCCTGGAGATCTGGGGCGACATCGAGCTGGCCTGGCGGCTGCGGGGACCGGATGCCGCCCCCTGGCTGGCCGTCACGGGCACCAACGGCAAGACCACGACCGTCCAGATGCTCGCCTCGATCCTGACGGCGGCGGGCCTGCGCACGGCCGCCGTCGGCAACATCGGCGTCTCGCTGCTGGACGTCGTCCTCGGTGACGAGCCCTACGACGTCCTCGCCGTCGAGCTGTCCAGCTACCAGCTGCACTGGGCGCCCTCCCTGCGCGCCCACTCCGCCGCCGTCCTGAACCTCGCCCCCGACCACCTCGACTGGCACGGCTCCATGGAGGCGTACGCCGCCGACAAGGGCCGCGTCTACGAGGGCAACCGGGTCGCCTGCGTCTACAACGTGGCCGACAAAGCCACCGAGGACCTGGTGCGCGAGGCGGACGTCGAGGAGGGCTGCCGGGCCGTCGGGTTCACCCTCGGCACCCCGGGACCGTCCCAACTCGGCGTCGTCGACGGCATCCTGGTCGACCGCGCCTTCGTCGAGAACCGGCAGAAGAACGCCCAGGAACTCGCCGAGGTCGCGGACGTGAACCCGCCGGCCCCCCACAACATCGCCAACGCCCTCGCGGCGGCCGCCCTCGCGCGGGCCTACGGGGTGCCCGCCAAGGCCGTACGGGACGGGCTGCGGGCCTTCACGCCGGACGCCCACCGCATCGCGCACGTGGCCGACGTGGACGGCGTCGCGTACATCGACGACTCCAAGGCCACCAACACGCACGCGGCGCAGGCCTCGTTGGCGGCCTACGAGTCGATCGTGTGGATCGCGGGCGGCCTCGCCAAGGGCGCCACCTTCGACGAACTCGTGGCCGGTGCGGCCGGGCGGCTGCGGGGTGCCGTGCTGATCGGCGCGGACCGCGCGCTGATCCGGGAAGCGCTCACGCGACACGCGCCCGAAGTGCCGGTCGTCGACCTCGACCGGACCGACACTGGGGCGATGCTCGCCGCGGTCCGCGAGGCGCGGACGCTGGCGCGGGCGGGCGACACCGTGCTCCTGGCGCCGGCCTGTGCGTCGATGGACATGTTCGTCAACTACAACAAGCGTGGGGACGCGTTCGCGGAGGCTGTCCGCGAACTCTCCTCCGCGGACGGCTGACCCGGCCCGGCCTGGCCTGGCCTGGCGGCGCCGGGTGACACTGGGAGGGACGCGTGACACGGATCCGGTCGGTCGGCGGCGAGGGCGCCCCCGATGCCCAGTAGCCGTACGAGCCGTGCGCCCCTCCAGCGCGTCACCCGGCGGCCGCCCGTCTCCCGGCCGCCGCGCGAGAACCCCCTGCGGCGGTTCCTCACCCGGGCCCGCAGGGCCTGGGACCGGCCGCTGACGGCGTACTACCTGATCCTCGGCGGCAGCCTGCTGATCACCGTGCTGGGCCTGGTGATGGTCTACTCGGCCTCGCAGATCACGGCGCTGCAGAAGTCGCTGCCGGGGACGTTCTTCTTCCGCAAGCAGTTCCTCGCGGCCGCCATCGGCACCGCGCTGCTGCTCGTGGCCTCCCGGATGCCGGTCAAGCTGCACCGGGCACTGGCCTACCCGCTGCTGGCCGGCTGTGTGTTCCTGATGGCCCTGGTTCAGGTGCCCGGAATAGGGCAGTCGATCAACGGCAACCAGAACTGGATCGCCATCGGCGGCTCCTTCCAGATCCAGCCCAGCGAGTTCGGCAAGCTGGCGCTCGTGCTCTGGGGGGCCGACCTGATGGCCCGCAAGGAGGACAAGCGGCTGCTGACGCAGTGGAAGCACATGCTGGTACCGCTCGTTCCGGTGGCGTTCATGCTGCTCGGGCTGATCATGCTCGGCGGCGACATGGGCACCGCGATCATTCTCACGGCGATCCTGTTCGGCCTGCTGTGGCTGGCCGGGGCGCCGACGCGGCTGTTCGTGGGCGTGCTGTCCGTCGCCGGGCTCATCGGGTTCGTCCTGATCAGGACCAGCGAGAACCGCATGGCCCGCCTGGCCTGCATCGGAGCCACCGAACCCCGTACGGACGGCGCCGACTGCTGGCAGGCCGTGCACGGCATCTACGCGCTCGCCTCGGGCGGGATCTTCGGCTCGGGACTGGGCGCCAGTGTGGAAAAATGGGGCCAACTCCCGGAAGCGCACACCGACTTCATCTTCGCCGTCACCGGCGAGGAACTGGGCCTCGCGGGGACGCTGTCGGTGCTCGCCCTCTTCGCGGCTCTAGGCTATGCGGGTATCCGCGTGGCCGGACGCACGGAGGACCCCTTCGTCAGGTATGCCGCGGGAGGCGTGACCACCTGGATCACCGCTCAGGCAGTGATCAACATCGGTGCGGTGCTCGGTCTGTTGCCGATCGCCGGAGTCCCGCTCCCGTTGTTCTCCTACGGGGGATCCGCCCTGCTGCCGACCATGTTCGCCATCGGGTTGCTGATCGCCTTCGCGCGCGACGAGCCCGCAGCGCGGGCGGCGCTTGCCATGCGGCAACCCCGCTTTGGTAGAAAGCGTGGCGGCGGCCCTTCGGGGCCCGGGAGATGGAACACGATGCGACGGCGTGCCTCGGCACGTTCGTCCGGAGAGCGGTGAATTTCGGTGCATGTCGTACTCGCCGGTGGCGGAACCGCCGGTCACATCGAGCCCGCGCTCGCCCTCGCGGACGCCCTGCGCAGGCAGGACCCGACCGTGGGCATCACGGCCCTGGGCACGGAGCGCGGCCTCGAGACACGCCTCGTCCCCGAGCGCGGCTACGAACTCGCGCTGATCCCCGCCGTACCCCTGCCGCGCAAGCCCACCCCCGAGCTGATCACCGTGCCCGGCCGGCTGCGCGGCACGATCAAGGCGACCGAGCAGATCCTGGAGCGCACCAAGGCCGACTGTGTCGTCGGCTTCGGCGGGTATGTCGCCCTGCCGGGCTATCTCGCCGCCAAGCGCCTCGGCGTACCGATCGTGGTCCACGAGGCCAACGCGCGCCCCGGCCTCGCCAACAAGATCGGCTCCCGGTACGCCGCGCAGGTCGCCGTCTCCACCCCGGACAGCAAGCTCCGTGACGCCCGCTACATCGGCATCCCGCTGCGCCGCGCCATCGCCACCCTCGACCGGGCCGCCGCCCGTCCCGAGGCCCGCGCCCTGTTCGGCCTCGACCCGAACCTGCCGACCCTGCTGGTCTCCGGCGGCTCCCAGGGCGCCCGCCGCCTCAACGAGGTTGTCCAGCAGGTGGCGCCCTACCTCCAGCAGGCCGGGATCCAGATCCTTCACGCGGTCGGCCCGAAGAACGAACTGCCGCAGGTGCACCAGATGCCGGGGATGCCCCCGTACATCCCGGTACCGTACGTGGACCGGATGGACCTCGCGTACGCCGCGGCCGACATGATGCTGTGCCGCGCGGGCGCGATGACCGTCGCCGAACTCTCCGCCGTCGGGCTCCCGGCCGCCTATGTCCCGCTGCCCATCGGCAACGGCGAACAGCGGCTGAACGCCCAGCCGGTGGTCAAGGCCGGCGGCGGGCTGCTGGTCGACGACGCGGAGCTGACCCCGCAGTGGGTGCAGCAGAACGTCCTGCCCGTCCTCGCCGACCCGCACCGGCTGTACGAGATGTCCCGCGCGGCCAGCGAGTTCGGCCGCAGGGACGCCGACGACCTGCTCGTCGGGATGGTGTACGAGGCGATCGCCGCCCGGCGTGGACACCGCTAGGGAGCGGCGCGGCGACTGAGGCGCCCGGGGGCGAACCGGGCCAGGGGAAGGAGTGGGCGTGGCCGGACCGACCACCGCCGAACGCGGCGCAGACGAGGATCTGGACCCCGGCCCGCCGCCCCGGCGGCGGCTCCCCGGCCCCCGGGGGCTGATCGCCGCCGCGGTCGTGCTGGTGCTGGTCGGCGGCGCCTCGCTCTGGGTCCTGTACGGCTCCTCGTGGCTGCGGGCCGAGCGGGTGTCCGTGTCGGGCACCCGCGTGCTCGCCGAGGCGCAGGTGCGCGAAGCCGCCGGCGTCCCCCTCGGCGACCCGCTGATTTCCGTCGACCTCGACGGGATCGAGTCACGACTGCTCCGGGAATTGCCCCGAATCGACTCGGTCGAGGTCACCCGTTCCTGGCCCCACGGAATCGGGCTGAAAGTGAGCGAACGTACTCCGGTCCTCATTGTCGGAGCAGCCGGAAATGCGGGCAAGTACGTCGAAGTGGACGCGAAAGGGGTGCGTTTCGCCACGGTTTCGCGCGCTCCGGAAGGGGTGCCCCTACTGGAAATGGCGGTATCCCGGTCCGGTTCGTCGGCCGCCGGTCTGCGGCGATTCGGCGAGGACCGGCTCGTGCGGGAGGCCGTGCGGGTCGCCGGTGACATTCCGGCCGTGATCGCGCACGACACCCTGGTCGTCAAGGTCCGCTCCTACGACTCCATCTCGCTGGAGTTGACCGGGGACCGCACGGTCGCCTGGGGAAGCTCGGAGAAGGGGCGCGCGAAGGGCCGTGCGCTCACCGCCCTGATCAAAGCCGCCCCGGACGCGGGGCACTTCGACGTGAGCGTTCCCACCGCGCCCGCGTCATCAGGGAGTTGACGCGCATCCGTGCAGGCCAGCACCCTGGTTGGGCATCGCTATGGCTGATCACATAGGGTGAAAAGAAAAACGGGAGGTTCGGCGTGTTCGTTGAACGTGCGCCACTTGTCGACTTAGTGTCCTGTTCGGAAGAGTCCAAGGAACAGTCACACTGGTAACCCTAAACTTCAGCGTTAGGGTTCGGGTCGGCGTTCGGACCGTCCCACTTCGGCATCAGTCGTCGCATCACGGGTACCCCGCGAGGCGGCGACACGTAACTCGAGGCGAGAGGCCTTCGACGTGGCAGCACCGCAGAACTACCTCGCAGTCATCAAAGTCATCGGTGTCGGCGGCGGTGGTGTCAATGCCATCAACCGGATGATCGAGGTCGGTCTCAAGGGCGTCGAGTTCATCGCCATCAACACCGACGCGCAAGCTCTGTTGATGAGCGACGCCGACGTCAAGCTCGACGTCGGCCGCGAACTCACCCGCGGACTCGGCGCCGGTGCCAACCCGGCCGTCGGCCGCAAGGCGGCCGAGGACCACCGCGAGGAGATCGAGGAGGTCCTCAAGGGGGCCGACATGGTCTTCGTGACGGCCGGCGAGGGCGGCGGCACCGGCACCGGCGGCGCGCCCGTCGTGGCCAACATCGCCCGTTCGCTCGGCGCCCTCACCATCGGCGTGGTCACCCGCCCCTTCACCTTCGAGGGCCGCCGCCGCGCCAACCAGGCCGAGGACGGCATCGCGGAGCTCCGCGAAGAGGTCGACACCCTCATCGTCATCCCCAACGACCGGCTGCTGTCGATCTCGGACCGCCAGGTCTCGGTGCTCGACGCGTTCAAGTCGGCCGACCAGGTCCTGCTCTCCGGTGTCCAGGGCATCACCGACCTCATCACCACGCCCGGCCTGATCAACCTCGACTTCGCCGACGTCAAGTCGGTCATGTCCGAGGCCGGTTCGGCCCTCATGGGCATCGGCTCGGCCCGCGGCGACGACCGCGCGGTGGCCGCCGCCGAGATGGCGATCTCCTCGCCGCTCCTGGAGGCGTCCATCGACGGCGCCCGGGGTGTGCTGCTCTCCATCTCCGGTGGCTCCGACCTCGGCCTCTTCGAGATCAACGAGGCCGCGCAGCTGGTCAGCGAGGCCGCCCACCCCGAGGCCAACATCATCTTCGGCGCGGTCATCGACGATGCGCTCGGCGACGAGGTCCGGGTCACGGTCATCGCGGCCGGCTTCGACGGCGGCCAGCCCCCGGCCAAGCGGGACAACATCCTCGGCTCGGCCGCGGCCAAGCGCGAGGAGCCGGCGCCGGTCCGGCCCGCCGAGACCCGTCCCTCCTTCGGCTCGCTCGGCAGCGTCAAGCCGAAGGAGGAGCCGGCGCCCGCCCCGGAGCCGGTGAACGACGTGCAGGTCGCCCCGCCCGTCCCGCCGTCCCGGTCCTACTCGGACAGTGCGGCGGAGGAGCTGGACGTGCCGGACTTCCTCAAGTGATAGAACGGCGTGGATCCGTGAGCGGCGCGCACTTCGCCTTCACCGACAGGTGGGGCGGGGTGAGCGCCGCTCCGTATGACCAGCTCAATCTCGGTGGGGCGGTCGGGGACGACGCCGGCGCCGTGACGGCGAACCGGGAGCTGGCGGCCAAGTCGCTGGGCCTGGAGCCGGAGCGGGTCGTCTGGATGAACCAGGTGCACGGCGCGGACGCGGCCGTGGTCGACGGGCCGTGGGGCCCCGGCGACCTCCCGTCCGTCGATGCGATCGTCACCGCCCGGCGCGGCCTCGCGCTCGCCGTCCTCACCGCCGACTGCGTACCCGTCCTGCTGGCCGACCCCGTCGCCGGGGTCGCGGCCGCCGCCCACGCGGGCCGGCCCGGCATGGTCGCCGGGGTCGTCCCCGCCGCCGTACGGGCCATGACCGAACTCGGCGCCGATCCCGCCCGGATCGTCGCCCGCACCGGACCCGCCGTCTGCGGCCGGTGTTACGAAGTGCCCGAAGCGATGCGCGCCGAGGTGGCCTCCGTCGAGCCGGCCGCGTACGCCGACACCAGTTGGGGCACGCCCTCCGTGGATGTGTGCGCCGGAGTGCACGCACAACTGGAGCGCCTCGGGGTGCACGACCGGGAGCAGTCGCCGGTGTGCACGCTGGAGTCGCGCGACCACTTCTCGTACCGTCGCGACGGCGCCACAGGGCGACTCGCGGGATATGTCTGGCTGGACTGATGGGCATGACGGACCGTAAGGCGCAACTCGCCGGAAACCTGGCGAAGGTGGAGAGTCGTATCGCTGCCGCGTGCGCGGCAGCGGGGCGTGAGCGGGACGAGGTCACCCTGGTCGTGGTGACCAAGACCTACCCGGCGGACGATGTGCGGATCCTGTCGGAACTCGGTGTGCGTCACGTCGCCGAGAACAAGGACCAGGACGCGGCCCCCAAGGCCGCTGAATGTTCGGATCTGCGCCTTGTGTGGCATTTCGTGGGGCAGTTGCAGACCAACAAAGTCCGGTCTGTGGTGCGTTATGCGGATCTCGTGCAGTCCGTCGATCGTTCCAGGCTTGTCACGGCTCTGTCGAAGGAGGCCGTCCGGGCCGGGCGCGAGGTGGGATGTCTCATCCAGGTCGCGCTCGACGCCGACGCGAGCGGCCGGGGGGAGCGAGGAGGTGTCGGGCCGGACGGGATCGAAGGGTTGGCCGACCTTCTCGCGGAGGCGCCGGGGCTGCGGGTCGATGGTCTGATGACCGTCGCGCCGCTCACCGGGGAGTACGCCGGACGGCAACGGGCGGCTTTTGAGCGGTTGATGGATTTGTCGACCGACCTGCGCCGAGCCCATCCGGCTGCCACCATGGTCTCCGCCGGGATGAGTGCGGACCTCGAGGAGGCCGTGGCGGCCGGAGCGACACATGTGCGCGTCGGCACCGCGGTACTCGGAGTCCGTCCCGGGCTCGGGTAACGTCGCCAAGAAGTCGGACCACAGCAGAAAATATGGTCATTCCGCCGAGAGGCGGGCGCAACGACCTCGTGGATCGCGGGCACTTGGAAGTCGTCGGTGGATCCACCACAGAGCGGAGGACTCAGAGCATGGCCGGCGCGATGCGCAAGATGGCGGTCTACCTCGGCCTCGTGGAGGACGATGGGTACGACGGCAGGGGATTCGACCCCGATGACGACTTCGAGCCCGAGCTCGACCCGGAGCCCGAGCGGGACCACCGCCGGCACGAGTCGGCGCATCAGGCACATCAGGCACATCAGTCACACCAGTCCCAAAGGGATGAATCGGTGCGAGTGGTGCAGCCCCCCGTCCAGCGTGAACCGGTGTCGCACGCCACTTCGCTTCCCGCGGAATCGGTGCGACCCGCCCGGATCGCGCCCGTGGCGTCCATCACACAAGAACGTTCGAGTCTGGAGAAGAACGCACCGGTGATCATGCCCAAGGTCGTGTCCGAGCGAGAGCCTTACCGGATCACCACGTTGCACCCGCGGACCTACAACGAGGCCCGTACCATCGGGGAACACTTCCGTGAGGGCACCCCGGTGATCATGAATCTGACTGAGATGGACGACACAGACGCGAAGCGACTTGTCGACTTTGCGGCCGGTTTGGTGTTTGGTCTTCACGGCAGCATCGAGCGGGTGACGCAGAAGGTGTTCCTGTTGTCGCCTGCTAACGTCGATGTCACGGCGGAGGACAAGGCCCGTATCGCAGAGGGCGGGTTCTTCAACCAGAGCTGAGACGCAGGACCGGAACAAGGCGTGGGACAGGGGAGAGGGAAGCACGGATCATGAGCGTGGTTTGGCAAGTGCTCTGGGTCGCTCTGATGTGTTTCCTCATCGTGCTGATCTTCCGGTTGGTCATGGACTATGTGTTCCAGTTCGCCCGCTCGTGGCAACCCGGCAAGGCGATGGTGGTCGTTCTGGAGGCCACCTACACTGTCACTGATCCACCGCTGAAGCTTCTGCGGCGGTTCATCCCGCCGCTGCGTCTCGGGGGCGTGGCGCTCGACCTGTCCTTCTTCGTACTGATGATCATCGTCTACATCCTGATCAACATCGTGGGTGGACTCGCGAGGTGACTGTGGACGATCCGGTCTTGCCGACTGCCGATGACTACGTTGAGGTGAAGAGATGCCGTTGACCCCCGAGGACGTGCGGAACAAGCAGTTCACGACCGTCCGCCTCCGAGAAGGCTATGACGAGGACGAGGTCGATGCCTTCCTCGATGAGGTCGAAGCCGAACTGACGCGTCTGCTACGTGAGAACGAGGACCTGCGCGCCAAACTGGCCGCGGCCACGCGTGCTGCTGCCCAGAACCAGCAGAACATGCGCAAGCCCCCGGAGCCTCAGGACCAGCAGCAGGGCGGCATGCAGCAAGGTGGCATGCAGCAGGGCGGTATGCAGCAGGGCGGCATGCAGCAAGGTGGCATGCAGCAGGGCGGTATGCAGCAGGGCGGCATGCAGCAGCAGGGTATGCGCGGTCCCGGTGGACCCGTACCCGCTGGGATATCGGGCCCGCCGCAGCAGATGGGGGGCCCCATGGGTGGCCCGCCCCAGCTGCCGAGCGGTGCTCCGCAGTTGCCCGCCGGCCCTGGTGGCCAGGGTGGGCAGCAGGGTCCCGGCCCGATGGGTCAGGGACCGATGGGCCAGGGCCCCATGGGTCAGGGCCAGATGCAGCAGCAGATGGGCCAGGGCCAGATGGGCCAGGGTCCCATGGGCGGTCAGCCTCCCATGCAGCAGATGGGCGGCCCGATGGGCGGTCCCATGGGCGGTCCGATGGGCGGCCCCGGTCAGGGTCCCGGCGGCGACAGCGCCGCGCGTGTGCTCTCGCTGGCCCAGCAGACCGCCGACCAGGCGATCGCCGAGGCCCGTTCCGAGGCCAACAAGATCGTCGGCGAGGCCCGTAGCCGCGCCGAGGGTCTGGAGCGGGACGCCCGAGCCAAGGCCGACGCGCTGGAGCGGGACGCGCAGGAGAAGCACCGCGTCGCGATGGGCTCCCTGGAGTCCGCCCGCGCCACGCTGGAGCGCAAGGTCGAGGACCTGCGCGGCTTCGAGCGCGAGTACCGCACGCGTCTGAAGTCCTACCTGGAGTCGCAGCTGCGTCAGCTGGAGACCCAGGCGGACGACTCGCTGGCCCCGCCGCGCACCCCGGCGACCGCGTCGCTGCCGCCGTCCCCGGCGCCCTCCATGGCTCCGGCCGGCGCGAGCGCCCCGTCGTACGGCGGCAACCCGGGCGGTATGGGCGGAGGCATGGGTGGAGGCATGGGCGGCGCTCCCGCTCCGGCCGCGCCCTCCTACGGCGGTCAGCAGCAGATGTCGCCCGCCATGACCCAGCCGATGGCTCCGGTCCGGCCGCAGGGTCCCTCTCCGATGGGGCAGGCTCCCTCGCCGATGCGCGGGTTCCTCATCGACGAGGACGACAACTGACGATTACTGGTACGCCGTAGGCGTCGGCAGCGTTCAGGGCGGGGCCCCGGATTTCCTCCGGGGCCCCGCCCTTTTGCCGTGCGCGTCCGTGGATGTCCGTGCGAGGCCGGGGCGGCCGGGGCGCCCGTTCGGGCGGGGGCGCACATGTGCGGCGTACACGACGCCGAAGGCCCGGAGCACCGATCCTTCTCGGTGCCCCGGGCCTTCCGGGTGCCTGGCGGGGCTGTCGGTCAGACCTTGCGCAGACGGAAGGTCAGCGTGAGGGCCTCGTCCGTGAAGGGCGAGCCGTACGCGGCGTCGGCCTCACCCTGGGCGAAGTCCGTGGCGAGGACCTCGTCGGCGATCAGCGGCGAGTGTTCGGCCAAGGCCGCGGCGACCGCCGGGTCCGTGGCCGTCCAGCGCAGGGCGATACGGTCGGCGACGTCGAGGCCGCTGTTCTTGCGGGCCTCCTGGATCAGGCGGATCGCGTCCCGGGCCAGGCCCGCCCGCCGCAGCTCCTCCGTGATCTCCAGGTCGAGGGCGACCGTGGCGCCCGAGTCGGAGGCCACCGACCAGCCCTCGCGCGGGGTCTCCGTGATGATGACCTCGTCGGGGGCGAGGGTGACGGTCTCCCCGTCGACCTCGACCGAGGCGGTGCCCTCGCGCAGGGCGAGGGACAGGGCGGCCGCGTCGGCGCCCGCCACGGCCTTGGCCACGTCCTGGACGCGCTTGCCGAAGCGCTTGCCCAGCGCGCGGAAGTTGGCCTTGGCGGTCGTGTCCACCAGGGAGCCGCCGACCTCGGAGAGCGAGGCGAGCGAGCTGACGTTCAGCTCCTCCGTGATCTGCGCGTGCAGTTCGGGGTCGAGGGAGTCGAAGCCCGTGGCGGCCACCAGGGCGCGCGACAGGGGCTGGCGGGTCTTGACGCCCGACTCCGCGCGCGTGGCGCGGCCCAGCTCCACCAGGCGGCGGACCAGGACCATCTGCTTCGACAGCCCGGGGTCGATCGCGGAGAGGTCGGCCTCCGGCCAGGAGGCCAGGTGCACGGACTCGGGTGCGTCCGGGGAGACCGGCACGATCAGGTCCTGCCAGACCCGCTCGGTGATGAACGGGGTCAGCGGGGCCATCAGCTTCGTGACCGTCTCGACGACCTCGTGCAGGGTGCGCAGCGCGGCCTTGTCGCCCTGCCAGAACCGGCGGCGCGAGCGGCGCACGTACCAGTTCGACAGGTCGTCCACGAACGCCGAGAGGAGCTTGCCGGCGCGCTGGGTGTCGTACGCCTCCAGGGCCCCGGTCACCTGGTCGGTGAGGGCGTGGAGCTCGGACAGCAGCCAGCGGTCCAGGACCGGGCGGTCGGCCGGGGCCGGGTCCGCCGCGCTGGGCGCCCAGTTCGACGTGCGGGCGTACAGGGCCTGGAAGGCGACCGTGTTCCAGTACGTGAGGAGGGTCTTGCGGACGACCTCCTGGATCGTGCCGTGGCCGACGCGGCGGGCCGCCCAGGGGGAGCCGCCGGCGGCCATGAACCAGCGGACGGCGTCGGCGCCGTGCTGGTCCATGAGCGGGATCGGCTGCAGGATGTTGCCCAGGTGCTTGGACATCTTGCGGCCGTCCTCGGCGAGGATGTGGCCGAGGCAGACGACGTTCTCGTACGAGGACCTGTCGAAGACCAGGGTGCCGACCGCCATCAGCGTGTAGAACCAGCCGCGGGTCTGGTCGATGGCCTCGCTGATGAACTGGGCCGGGTAGCGGGACTCGAAGAGTTCCTTGTTCTTGTACGGGTAGCCCCACTGCGCGAACGGCATCGAACCCGAGTCGTACCAGGCGTCGATGACCTCCGGGACGCGGGTGGCGGTGGCACCGCAGCCGCCCTCGGGGCACGCGAACGTGATCGCGTCGATGAACGGGCGGTGCGGGTCCAGCTCCGACTGGTCGGTGCCGGAGAGCCGGCTCAGCTCCTCGCGGGAGCCCACACAGGTCAGGTGGTTCTCCTCGCAGCGCCAGATCGGCAGCGGGGTGCCCCAGTAGCGGCTGCGGGAGAGCGCCCAGTCGATGTTGTTGTTCAGCCAGTCGCCGAAGCGGCCGTGCTTGACCGAGTCCGGGAACCAGTTGGTCTTCTCGTTCTCCTGGAGGAGACGGTCCTTGACGGCGGTGGTGCGGATGTACCAGGACGGCTGCGCGTAGTAGAGGAGCGCGGTGTGGCAGCGCCAGCAGTGCGGGTAACTGTGCTCGTACGGGATGTGCCTGAAGAGGAGGTCGCGCTGCTGGAGGTCCTCGGTGAGCCTTTCGTCCGCCTTCTTGAAGAACACGCCGCCGACGAGGGGGACGTCCTCCTCGAAGGTGCCGTCGGGACGGACCGGGTTCACCACGGGCAGGCCGTACGAGCGGCAGACCTTGAGGTCGTCCTCACCGAAGGCGGGAGACTGGTGGACCAGACCCGTACCGTCCTCGGTCGTCACGTACTCGGCGTTCACGACATAGTGCGCCTCGGCCGGGAACTCCACGAGCTCGAACGGACGTTGATAGGTCCAGCGCTCCATCTCGGCGCCGGTGAAGGTCTGGCCGGTGGTCTCCCAGCCCTCGCCGAGCGCCTTGGCGACGAGCGGCTCGGCGACGACGAGCTTCTCGCTGCCGTCCGTGGCGACCACGTAGGTGACCTCGGGGTGGGCGGCGACCGCGGTGTTGGACACCAGCGTCCATGGCGTGGTCGTCCACACCAGGAGCGCGGCCTCACCGGCGAGCGGACCGGAGGTGAGCGGGAAACGGACGTACACCGAGGGGTCGACGACCGTCTCGTAGCCCTGCGCCAGCTCGTGGTCCGACAGACCGGTGCCGCAGCGGGGGCACCAGGGGGCGACGCGGTGGTCCTGGACCAGCAGACCCTTGTTGAAGATCTCCTTGAGCGACCACCAGACGGACTCCACGTACTCGGGGTCCATGGTCCGGTAGGCGTCGTCGAGGTCGACCCAGTAGCCCATGCGGGTCGTCAGCTCGGTGAAGGCGTCGGTGTGCCGGGTCACCGAGTCGCGGCACTTGGCGTTGAACTCGGCGATGCCGTACGCCTCGATGTCCTTCTTGCCGTTGAAGCCGAGCTCCTTCTCGACCGCCAGCTCCACGGGGAGGCCGTGACAGTCCCAGCCGGCCTTGCGGGCCACGTGGTAGCCGCGCATCGTGCGGAAGCGGGGGAAGACGTCCTTGAAGACGCGTGCCTCGATGTGGTGGGCGCCCGGCATGCCGTTGGCGGTGGGCGGGCCTTCGTAGAACACCCACTCGGGGCGGCCCTCGGACTGCTCCAGGCTCTTGGCGAAGATCTTCTGCTCGCGCCAGAAGTCGAGCACCGCGTGCTCGAGCGCGGGCAGATCGACCTGGGCGGGCACCTGGCGGTACGTCGGCTCTGTCATGAGCGGGCTTCCTCCAACGGACTTGCTGCCTTCCGTCGGAGGGACGAGAGCTTCGATCCTTCGTACGCCGTGTGCGGCGCGCTCCCGCGGTACCACCCTCCTTGGCTCCCCCGCGCGCCGTACGCGCCGGTGAGCCCCCTCATTGGGGTCGCGATACCGGGTCTACTGGTCGTGCCCCGTGCGCGGCGGCAGGGGGTGCGGCTTTCTTCCGGCGGCTCCGGGGTGATCTTCACATCGCGCTCGCCCCCGGGCTTCCACCGTCCCCGGGTCGCTCTGGGCTGCGTACGACGCTACTCGTCCCCATCCACGCTTCTCGCTGCGCCCAGTGTACGGCGCCGCGCGGGCCGCGGCCGACCGGATTTCCGGGGCCGCGGCAGGGGCGCGGTGGGGCTCTCGGCCGGTTGCGCGGCCGGGGCCGCGGTGACCTGCGGGGTGACCCGAATGGAGCGGGCCGCGCGTCCGGATCCTGGGACGTCCGCCGGGGCGGAATACCCGGCGGGGAGCTGGGCACAACGCTTGCAGGCTCGTCGCGCGACGGCCGTGAGGTGGGAGAATCGGGTGGTCTGCCCCGTTGCCGAGGGACTCAGGTCGATTTATCGTCCCAGCACGATTCGCGTGCAAGATCACCATATGTGAAGGGGCCGCGGCCATGGTGGCGAAGAAGACCGCCGTACAGCAGCCGGCGTCCGGCAGATCCACGGTGGCCTCCGGCGGCGGAGGCGAGGGCACGAAGGCCGCGGCGGTGAAGGCGGCCGGCAGGAAGACGGTGGCGAAGAAGGCGGTGGCGAAGAAGACGGCGGCCGGGAAGACGGCCGTGAAGAAGGCCGTCACGAAAGCCGTGAGGAAGGCCACGACCGGGAAGACGGTGGAGTCCGGCGAGACGGCGGCGGCCGGGAAGAGCGCGGGCAGGAAGAGCACGGCGAAGAGCGCGGCCAAGAGCCCCTCTGCGAAGAAGAGCACGGAAAAGAAGGCGGACGCGGCCGAGGCCGCCGAGACGACGGGAGCCACGACAGTGGTTGCGAAGAACACTCCTGGTACGGCTACGGCGGCGAAGAGGAAGCCCTCCGCCGTCCCCAAGGCGCGGCCCGCGGCGGTGGAGCCCGGCGAGCTGGCGGTACGGCCCGGTGAGGACCCCTGGAGCCCGGACGAGGTCGCCGAGGCCCGCACGGAGCTGCAGTCCGAGGCCGTGCGGCTGAGGGCCGAGCTGGAGGCCTCCGAGCGGTCGCTCACGGGCCTGATGCGGGACTCGGGGGACGGCGCCGGCGACGACCAGGCCGACACCGGGGCCAAGAACATCACGCGCGAGCACGAGCTGTCGCTCGCCCACAACGCGCGCGAGATGCTCGACCAGACCGAGCGCGCCCTGGACCGGCTCGCCTCCGGTACGTACGGCCTCTGCGAGAACTGCGGCAATCCGATCGGAAAGGCGCGGATGCAGGCGTTCCCCCGGGCCACGCTCTGCGTGGAGTGCAAGCAGAAGCAGGAACGCCGGTAGCGATGACGGCCTGAGCCCCTGGTCCGTGAGGGTCGTGTCGTACCTTTGTCCTCAGTCAGGAACCTAGGTTGAGGGACTCACGTGGCAGAGGCGGAGCGCATCATCGGTACGCCGGACATCCCGGACCGGGCGGGGGCCGACCCGGAGCAGTCCGACGACGGGAGCGGTGCCGCGGCGGCGGAGCGGGCCGACGCGGCCGCCCGGCCGCGCGGCAAGCGCCGCATCGCCGTGCTGTTCGGGGTCGCCGCGCTGGCGTACGCGCTCGACCTGGTCAGCAAGATGATCGTGGTCGCCAAGCTGGAGCACCACGAGCCGATCGAGATCATCGGGGAGTGGCTGAAGTTCGAGGCGATCCGCAACGCGGGTGCGGCCTTCGGTTTCGGCGAGGCGTTCACGATCATCTTCACGGTGATCGCGACGATCGTGATCGTGGTGATCGCCCGGCTCGCCCGCAAGCTCTACAGCCTGCCCTGGGCGATCGCGCTCGGCCTGCTGCTCGGCGGCGCGCTGGGCAACCTCACCGACCGGATCTTCCGGGCGCCGGGTGTCTTCGAGGGAGCGGTCGTCGACTTCATCGCGCCGAAGGGGTTCGCGGTGTTCAACCTCGCGGACTCGGCCATCGTGTGCGGCGGCATCCTGATCGTGCTGCTGTCGTTCCGGGGGCTCGACCCGGACGGGACCGTGCACAAGGGCTGAGGACGCCCGTGCCGCGCCGGGGAGGTTGTCCACAGGCACGGTCGGGCGGCTCTCACCCGTCCGGCATACTCGACGGGTGAGCACGATTCCCGAGATCCGTACCCTGCCCGTGCCCGACGGCCTGGAGGGCGAGCGTGTCGACGCCGCCATCTCCCGCATGTTCGGCTTCTCCCGTACCAAGGCGGCCGAGCTCGCCGCCGCGGGGAAGGTCACGGTCGACGGGTCGGTGGTCGGCAAGTCGGAGCGGGTGCACGGCGGGGCCTGGCTGGAGGTCGAGATGCCCCAGGCGCCCGCGCCGGTGCAGATCGTCGCCGAACCGGTCGAGGGCATGGAGATCGTGCACGACGACGACGACGTGCTGGTGATCGTCAAGCCGGTCGGCGTGGCCGCGCACCCCAGCCCCGGCTGGTCCGGGCCGACCGTCATCGGCGGGCTCGCCGCCGCCGGCTACCGGATCTCGACGTCGGGCGCCGCCGAGCGCCAGGGCATCGTGCACCGGCTCGACGTGGGCACCTCGGGACTGATGACGGTCGCCAAGTCCGAGCGGGCGTACACCTCCCTGAAGCGCCAGTTCAAGGAGCGGACCGTCGACAAGCGCTACCACGCGCTGGTCCAGGGGCACCCCGACCCGACGAGCGGCACCATCGACGCGCCCATCGGACGGCACCCGAACCACGACTACAAATGGGCCGTCACCGCCGAGGGCAAGCCGTCGGTCACGCACTACGACCTGGTCGAGGCGTTCCGGGCCGCCTCGCTGCTCGACATCAAGCTGGAGACCGGCCGCACCCACCAGATCCGCGTCCACATGTCCGCCCACCGGCACCCGTGCGTCGGCGACCTGACGTACGGCGCCGACCCCACGCTCGCCAAGCGCCTCGGCATCACCCGCCAGTGGCTGCACGCCGTGCGGCTCGGCTTCGAGCACCCCGGGGACGGCAGCTGGGTCGAGTTCGAGAGCGACTACCCCGCGGACCTGCAGCAGGCCCTCGACACGGTGCGGGAGGAGACGTACGCGTGAGTCCCGAGCCGGTGCCCGTGTCCTTCGAGGTCCGTGTCGCCGACGGTCCCGGCGACCGGGCGGCCTGCTTCGCGGTGCGCAAGGAGGTCTTCGTCGTCGAGCAGGGGGTGCCGGAGGACCTGGAGTACGACGCGTACGACGCCGGGGCCGTGCACGTGCTCGCCGTCCGGGAAGACGGGACGCCCCTCGGGGCCGGGCGGCTGCTGTACGGGGAGGCCGCCGCCGGGAAGACCGGTGGGGCTGCGGGAGTGGGGTCCCTCGGGCGGCTCGCGGTCGTGGCGGAGGCCCGGGGGCTGGGTGTCGGGGTCGCGCTGGTGCGGGCCGTCGAGGACGCGGCGCGCGAGCGCGGGCTGACCGCGGTCGACCTGGGGGCGCAGACTCACGCGCTCGGGTTCTACGAACGGCTGGGATACGCGGCGTACGGGGCGGAGTTCCTGGACGCCGGGATACCGCACCGGGCGATGCGACGGTCGATTCGGCGTTCGACGGTGCGGGTGGGGCACCCTGAAGATCCGGCGTCTTGATCGTCTAGCACCAGCGGAGCGCCCCCATGGATCAGTTGGCCCTGTTCTTCGTCCTCCTGGTCGGAGCCGTGGTCAGTGTGCCGGTGGGGGAGCGGCTGAAGCTGCCCGCGCCGGTGCTGATGACACTGCTGGGCATCGCGCTCGCCGTACCCGGGTTCGTGCCCAATGTGCAGATCCCGCCGGAGCTCATCCTGCCGCTGCTGTTGCCGCCGTTGCTGTACGCGGCGGTGCGGCGGACCTCCTGGCGGCAGTTCACGGCGAACCTGCGGCCGATCCTGCTGCTGGCCGTGGCGCTGGTGTTCGTGACCACCGCCGCGGTGGCCGCCGTGGCGCACGCGATCGTGCCGGGTCTGCCGATCGCGGCGGCCCTCGCGCTCGGCGCGCTCGTCGCACCGCCCGACCCGGTCGCGGCGACGGCCGTGGCGGGGCAGCTCGGGCTGCCGCGCCGGCTGGTGTCCATCCTGGAGGGCGAGGGGCTCTTCAACGACGTCACGGCCATCGTGCTCTACCACGTGGCCATCGCCGCGGCCGTCAGCGGATCCTTCTCCTGGCCCCACGCCGCGCTCCAGCTCGTGCTGTCGGGGGTCGTCGCCGTCGCCGTGGGGATCGGGCTCGGCTGGGCCGCCAACAAGCTGATGGACTTCCTCGAGGACGCGACGCTGCAGATCGGGCTGACGCTGCTCGTGCCGTACGCCTCGTACGTGACGGCCGAGGAGCTGCACGGGTCGGGGGTGCTCGCGGTGCTCACGACCGCGCTGTTCCTCGCGGAGTACGCGCTCGGGGCGGACGACGTCCTGACCCGGCTCGCCGGGCACACCGTCTGGGACGTCGTGGACACGCTCGTCACCGGCGTCGCCTTCGGGCTGATCGGGCTGGAGCTGCACAACGCGATCCGTACGGCGTCCGGGCGGTGGCAGGAGATGCTCGGCTGGGCGGCCGCCGTCGTGGCCGTCGTCGTGCTCGTCCGGCTGGCCTGGCTGCTGCCGGCCACCTGGCTGGCGCGCCGGTTGCACGCGAAGCGGGACTACGACGAGGAGATCCCCGTGTCGTGGCGCGAGACCGTGGTGATGTGGTGGTCGGGGATGCGGGGGGTGGCGTCCGTGGCGCTCGCGCTCGCGATTCCGCTGGAGACCGAGAGCGGGGCGCCGTTCCCCGACCGGGACGAGATCGTGTTCATCGCGTTCGGGGTGATCATGGCGACGCTGGTGCTGCAGGGGCTCACCCTGCCCGCGCTGGTGCGGCGGTTGGGGGTGCGGGCGGACGAGGGCGCCGAGAAGGAGTTCGAGAAGGCGCTGGCCGTGCGGGCGGCGAAGGCGGCGAAGCGGCGGCTGAAGGAGATCGAGGAGACGGAGGAGCTGCCGGAGGAGATGTCCGAGCGGTTGCTGCGGCGGGCCTTCGAGATCGGGGTGCGGATCAGTCCGGAGGTGGGGGAGGACGAGCGGCGGGAGGGGCACGAGCAGCGCGTGCGGCGGCTACGGCGGATGCGCCGGATCCAGGGGGAGATGCTGAGCGCGGCCCGGCACGAGGTGCTGGCCGCGCGGAGTGAGCCGGGGGCGAACCCCGAGGTGGTGGATCGGGTGCTCCGGCATCTGGATGTGCGCAGTCTGCGGTGAGGTGCCGGGTGGGGGTGGCTGAGGGCGCTCGCCGCCAGGTCTCCCACCCGCGCACCGCCCGCGGGCCCGCCGCCCTCGCCGTTCGTCCGCGGGTCGACGGGCGCGCGGCCGCGGGCTCGGTGTCGGTCCTCCGAGCCCGCGGCCATGACGTTCCATCCCCTGCCGGCTACCCCCTGCCCGTCGGCCTCGGCGGCTCGTGGACGCGGCTGCGGGGCAGGCGGGGGACACGGCCGTCGGCGTGAGCGTCGGGGTGGCCCGGGGGCAGGACCGCGTCGGCGGTGTTGACGCGGGGGAGGGCGTAGGGGTGGGTCTCGGTGAGCCAGTGGATCAGCTGCTCGCGGACGGCGACGCGGACGGTCCACAGGTCGTCCGGGTCCTTGGCGGTCATCAGGGCGCGCACCTCCATGGTGGAGGGGGTCGAGTCGGTGACCGTCAGGTCGTAGTAGCGGCCGTCCCAGGCCGGGCAGGAACGCAGGATGTCCCGGAGCCGGTCGCGCATCGCGGGCAGCGGTGCGGCGTGGTCGACGTGGAGGAAGACCGTGCCGGTCATCTGGGCACCGCCGCGGGACCAGTTCTCGAAGGGCTTCGAGGTGAAGTACGAGACCGGCATCGTGATGCGGCGCTCGTCCCAGGTGCGGACCGTCAGGAAGGTGAGGGTGATCTCGTCGACCGTCCCCCACTCGCCCTCCACCACGACCACGTCACCGAGGCGGACCATGTCGCCGAAGGCGATCTGCAGCCCGGCGAAGAGGTTGCTCAGGGTGGACTGCGCGGCGATACCGGCGACGATGCCGAGCAGCCCGGCCGAGGCAAGCAGCGAGGCGCCGGCCGCGCGCATCGCCGGGAAGGTCAGCAGCATCGAGGCCGCGGCCACCACCCCGACGATCGCCGAGACCACCCGCATGATCAGCGTCACCTGCGTCCGCACCCGGCGCACCCGGGCGGCATCGCGGTGGGCGCGGGCGTAGCGGCTGTACGTCGTCTCCACGATGGCCGCCGCGATCCGGATCACCAGCCAGGCCGCGGCGCCGATCAGCACCAGCGTCAGGCTGCGGCCGATGGTGGTCCGGTGCTGCTCCAGCAGCTGCGCCTCGT
The DNA here is from genome assembly GCF_055592645.1 of Streptomyces sp. NPDC041108. Lineage (NCBI taxonomy): Bacteria > Bacillati > Actinomycetota > Actinomycetes > Kitasatosporales > Streptomycetaceae > Streptomyces > Streptomyces sp. NPDC041108. Next base: position 314,061 of record NZ_JBVIYK010000005.1, read on the forward strand.
CGTACGACGCTCTGAGGAACGCCGCGCACAGGACCAGCTGGTAGGGGATGCGACCGCGGCGCAGCAGGCCCCACAGAGGTGTCTCGTGGTGCCGCTGGTCCGCTTTGCGCAGCAGCAGGTCGGTCGTCCAGCCGATGAGCAGCGTGAGGACGACCGAGCCACCGATGACGATCAATGGGCGGAGTAGATTCTCCATGCCTTCGAACGTAACCGGCCTCGCGGGGTGATGAACATGTGACTTCCGACGCCTTCGGGGTACGGGCGTCGGGACCGGTCGGCGGACCGGTTGTCCGACCCGGCTGGCACGATGGCCTCATGAACATCGTGCTCTTCCACTCGACCTACGGATTGCGGCCCGCGGTGCGCGGGGCCGCGGACCGGCTGCGCGCCGCCGGACACCAGGTGTGGACCCCCGACCTCTTCGCCGGGCGGACGTTCGACACGGTCGAGGACGGCATGGCCTTCAACGAGGAGCTGGGCAGGGAGGAGCTTCTCAAGCGGGCGGTCCTGGCCGCCGCGCCCTACTCGGAGCGAGGGCTCGTCTACGCCGGGTTCTCGCTGGGCGCCGCGACCGCCCAGACCCTGGCCCTGGGCGACAAGAACGCGCGGGGGCTGCTGCTTCTGCACGGCACCTCGGACATCGCCGCCACCGCGACCGTGGACGACCTGCCCGTCCAGCTGCACGTCGCCGAGCCCGACCCCTTCGAGCCGGACGACTGGCTGAGCGCCTGGTACCTCCAGATGCGCAGGGCCGGCGCCGACGTCGAGGTCTACAGATACGCCGGGGCCGGCCACCTCTACACCGACCCCGAGCTGCCGGACTACGACGAGGAGGCGGCCGAGGCCACCTGGCGGGTGGCGCTCGGCTTCCTCGAAACCCTCTAGGGCCGCGGCCCCGGGTTCCCGCGCTCTACACGGGGTCGTACGTCCGCTCCACCTTCTGCGTCCCGCTCCGCGTCCGGTACGAGCGCGCCCAGGACGACGTCGCGTCGGCCTTCGTACGGTCGGAGAGGACGTAGAAGTCCATCTGCGCCCGTGCGGCGGTGATGTCCAGGACGCCGTAGCCGTGCCGGTCGGTGTCGACCCAGTGCACATGCCGGTTGGCGGCGCGGATCAGCGGGGAGGCCAGCGCGGACACGGTGCCCTCGGGGACCTTCACGAGGTCGTCGAGGTTGTCGGAGGTGACCGAGGTGACGACGAACTCGGTGGCCGCGGAGGCCGACAGCGGGTACGTCCCGGCGTTGACGGGCACGTCGTTGGCCCAGGCCATGTGGATGTCGCCGGTGAGGAAGACCGTGTTGCGGATCGCGTTCTGCCGCAGGTGGGCGAGGAGTTCGCGGCGGTCGTCGGTGTAGCCGTCCCACTGGTCGGGGTTGAGGGCGAGGCCCTCCTTCGGCAGACCGAGCAGCTCCGCGAGGGGCTCGAAGAGGTCCGCCGTGAGATTGCCGAGGGCGAACGGCGCGATCATCACCGAGTTGCCGACCAGCCGCCACGTCGTGTCGGACGACGTCAGCCCGGCCTTCAGCCAGTCGAGCTGGGCCCGGCCGGTCAGCGTGCGGTCGGGATCGTCGACCTCGCCGTCGCCGACGCCCACCTGCTGCGAGCGATAGGACCGCAGGTCCAGCAGCGAGAGATCGACGAGCTTGCCGAAGCGCAGGCGGCGGTAGGTGGTGCCCGCGACCGCCGGGCGCACCGGCATCCACTCGAAGTACGCCTGCTTGGCCGCCGACTGCCGGGCCGCCCAGGCGCCCTCCGTGCCCTCGGTGTGGTTCTCGGCACCGCCCGACCATGCGTCGTTGGCGATCTCGTGGTCGTCCCAGATGGCGACGACCGGCGCGACCGCGTGCAGGGCCTGAAGGTCCGGGTCGGTCTTGTAACGGCCGTGCCGGATCCGGTAGTCGGCGAGGGAGACGATCTCGTGGGCCGGCGCGTGCGGCCGTACGACCTTGCCGCGCGTGGCGTACTCGCCGGTGCCGTACTCGTAGATGTAGTCACCGAGGTGCAGCCAGGCGTCCAGGTCGCCGCGCGCGGCCAGATGGCGGTAGGCGGCGAAGTGGCCGCCCTCCCAGTTGGCGCAGGAGACCACGCCGAAGCGCAGGTTGGCGGTGGCGGCCTCGGTGGCCGGGGCGGTGCGGGTGCGGGCGGCGGGCGAGTCGGTGCCGTCGGCCGAGAAGCGGAACCAGTAGTCCGTGGCGGGCGCGAGGCCGCGTACGTCGGCCTTGACGGTGTGGTCGGAGGCGGCGGTCGCGGTCGTCGAACCCTTCGCGACGATGTTCGTGAACGCCTTGTCCAGGGCGACGGTCCAGCCGACCTCGACGTCCGGGCCGAGACCGGAGCCGGGTGTCGCGGCGGCGGTGGGCGTCACGCGGGTCCACAGCAGGACACCGTCGGGCAGCGGGTCACCGGAGGCGACGCCGTGCAGGAAGGCGGGGGACTCCGCCGCGTGCGCCGGTAGGGCGGCGGCGAGCGGCGCGGCGAGAACGGCCCCGGCGGCGGCCGCCTTGACGACCGTACGGCGGCTCGGGGCGGCCGAACCCACGGGCTGGGCAGGGGAGTCGGGGCTGGAGTGAGATCTGCGACTGGTCACGGCCGATGAGATTACTGATCAGTAGGGCCGGGGGTAAGGCAGAAGCCCGAATTCCGTGCGAAGTTCGGACGATCGTTCGCCGCGCGTCGGGTGAGGAGGGGCGAGCGGTGACCGACCGGGGAGGCGGTGAGGCGGTGAGGTGGGAAGGCGGGGAGGCTGGGAGCGCTGACCGGCTGAGGGGTCGTCAGCCGCTCCGTCGCGGCCCGTCGTCACCTCTCGTCGGCGTACTTCCTGGCCAGGGCGATCAGGGCGGCGCGGTCGGGGCGGCCGGTGCGGTCCCGGAGGCTGGCGAGGTGCTTCTCCACGGTGCGGGGGGAGAGGAACAGGTGCTCGGCGATCTCCTGGTTGCCGAGCCGGGCGCCCAGCAGGCGCAGGACCTCGTACTCCCGCGCGGTCACGCCCGCACGCCGGAGTTCCCCCGGGACGGCGTCGTGGCCCTGACGGCGGCGGGGCACGGGCGAGCCGGACTCGCGCAGCAGGGCCCGGCACGCGGCGGACACACGCGTGGTGCCCCGCTCGTGGAAGAACTGCTCGGCGGCGCGCAGCCATTCGACGGGCCGGCCCCAGCCGTCGGCGAGCGCGGCCTCGGCGCCCAGGCGCAGACAGAGGTGCGCGGCCAGGGGGACCGTGGCCGTTCCGGTCAGCGCCTCCTCGGCCGTCTTGGCGGCCTCGGCGGCGCGGCCCTCGCGGCCCAGCAGGACGGCCCGGGACCAGCCGGCGAAGGGGCGGTCCCACTGGACCTGGGCGAGCCGTTCCGTGCCGGGGCCGTCCAGTTCACCCCAGCCGATCGCGCCGCGCAGGGTGCGCAACAGGAGGTACGGGCCGAGGAAGCCGGTGACGCCGCCGGTACTGGGCAGCGCGCGCATGACGCCGTCCGCCTCCGTGAACTCGGCCAGCGCACGGTCGGGTTCCTCGCGCAGCAGCGAGCAGATGCCCTGCGCCCAGCCCCACACGGAGGTGTCGGCGTAGCCCCAGAGCGCCCCGGCGCTCCGCCCGGCGAGGGCGCGCTCCAGGGTGCGCAGCGTGGTGTCGAGCTTCTCCCGCTCCCCGAGCGAGGCGGCGATGATGCCGTCGACGCCGACACCGATCAGTTCCACCTCCCTCAGCCGCAGTCTGCGGGCCGTCGCCTGCAGCCGGCGCGCGGACTCCGTCGCCCGGTCGTGTTCGTCGCGCAGGATGTGGGCGAGGGTCAGATGCATGTCGGCCCAGGCCGTCATGAGCACCGCGCCGGTGTCCTCGGCGGCTCTCCGCGCGGCGAGCAGCCGGTCCGTGCCGGTGAACCGGACACGGTCGAGCACGCCCAGTTCCAGCAGACCGCGGATCCGCCAGACCGGCAGCGCATGGGCCTCGGCGGTGGCCACCAGCCGGGCGAACGCCTCCTCCGCCTCGCCGAGGTCCCGCGGCCGCAGGCAGTAGCCGAGCATGTTCAGCGCCTTGCACGCCACCTCCGGCAGCCCGACCTCCTCGGCGGTCGCGACGGCACCCTCGGCGAGTGCGCGGGCGCTCTCCAGCCGGTCCGGGCGCTGCGAGTTGAGCACGAGGTGGGCGGCGACCGCGTCCAGGGCGGCGCGGGCCGCCGGGTCGGGCATGTCGCCGAGCAGGTCCCGCGCCTGCCGTACGGCGGCCAGGCCCTCCTCCCACTGCTGGGCGGTCGCGGCGGCCCGCGCGCGGGCGAGAAACCCCGCCGCCCGGCGTGTGGCCGGCGCGCCCCACACCGTCAGGACGCGGTCCAGCCGGTCCCCGAGCTCGGGCACGCGCCGTACGTCACCGGTGAGGACCAGCGTGCTGAGCAGTTGCTCCAGCAGCCGGGCCACGGCCTCGGGCGGCGCGTCCGGCGTGCCGGCGGTCAGCTCCAGGCCCCGGTCGAGGAGTTCGACGGCGGTCAGCAACGCACCCCGCGCGACGGCCTGCCGCCCGGCCCGGACGAGCAGCACGGCCGCCCGCGCCGGCCGCCCCGCGGCCACGCACAGCTCCGCGGCGAGCCGGTACAGGTCGTCGCCGGCGTCCGCGCCGAGGGGTGGGTGCGGCCGGCCCGGATCGGGGGACGGACCGGGGGCGGCGGGCGTGTCGGGGTGTGTCACGCCGGGTGTGTTCGGGAGTGTCGGACCGTCCCCGCCGGCGGTCGCGCCGTCGCGGCGCGCCGCCCCGTCGCGGCGCGTCACGGCGGGACGCGCCGTGTCGTGGTGCGGCCCGGTGTGATCCGCCCCCGCAGGGGCCACTTCCGCAGCCCTCGTGCCCACGTCGGCGGATCCCTCGTCCGCGGTCTCTTCTCGCCCCACCCCCTTCGCCGCCTCGATCGCGTCCGCGGCCGCCAGGCACAGGGCCGCGCGTTCCGGTGGGAGGAGGCTCTGGGTGATGGCGTCGGCGGTGAGGGCGTGGCGGAAGGTGTGCCAGCCGGGGTCCGAGGCGGTGGTGGCGCCGGAGACGAGATGGGCACGGGCCGCGTGGCGGAGCTGGGTGAGGGCGGTGGCGTGGTCCAGGCCCGCGGCGCGGGCGGCGATGTCGACGGGGAAACGTCTGCCGAGGACCGCCGCCGCCTCCAGCAGGGCGATGCCGGCCGGGGGCAGCTGGTCCACGCGCTGCAGGACGGCGGCGGCGACGGTGTCGGGCACCCTGGCGTCCAGCGAGCCCGCCACCGTCCAGCGGGAACCCTCGTCCTGGACGAGACCGCCGCCGTCGACCATGGCCCGCAGCAGCTCCTCCACCACGAAGGGGACGCCCTCGGAAACGGTGTGCAGCCGCTCCAGCACCGCCGCCGGGACGTCCTCGGCGGTGTCGTGGCCCAGGCAGCGGGCGGCCAGCTCGGCGGTGCCGGCCGGCCCGAGGCGGGCGAGGCGGACCGTGCGCGCCGTACGACGGGACGCGGCGGCCTCGGCGAGGTCGAGCGCCGGGCCGGACTCGCCGCGCAGGGTGGCCAGCAGGACCGTCCGCTGACCGGTGAGGTTGTCCGTCAGATAGTCGACGACGGCGAGCGTGTCGGCGTCCGCGTCGTGCAGATCCTCCAGCACCAGGACGCAGCCACCGTCCCGGCCGAGGACGTGCAGGAGCCGGAGCACCGCCTCGGCGTACCCGACCAGGGGTGCGCCGTCCTGCGGTGCCGGCCCGCACAGCCGGGACAGCAACGGTTCGTAGAGGCCGAGGTCCCCGTCCGAGGGCGCCCCCTCGCCCCGTAAGCCCGAGAACACCGCCTCCGCCAGCGGGCGCAGGGGCACCGCGCGCCCGGCGGACGCGGCGCGCCCGCGCAGGACCCGTGCGCCGGTGCCCGCGGCGGCCGACGCGGCGTCCTCGACGAGCCGGGACTTGCCGATACCGGGCTCGCCCAGCACGAAGACCGACGAGCCCCGCCCATCCCGGGCCGCCCGGGCGGCGGCCGCCAGAAGATCACTCTCGGCCCGCCTGCCGACCAGCGCGGGCGACGACAGCGACGAGAAGGACGCGAAGGAGGCGTTCGACGTGGACGAGACCGACGTGAACGGCGAGGACCGCGTCGAGGAGAACGGCGACGGCACGGAAGAGAACGACGACAACTGCAGGCCCCCTGCGCCCTGTCGGGATGGTCGTGGCAACCCTCGTACGCCCGCGTACGCACCCCCCGCCGGGCATCCCTCGAAAGCGTCTTCGAGGCGCGTACAGGGTAGCCCCCACTTCCACAGGGGTCGCACAACTACATGGGGGATCTTCCCCGATATCCGGGGGCCCGGCGTCCGGCAGGCTCGTGTTCGGCAGGGCAGGGGGGACAGGGCATGCCCCGGGGGGACATGCCCTGCCTGCCTCTTTTTCTTTCGGCAGGGAGGTCGTCATGCAGCGTGCCCGGATCTGGGTCGCCGCGGGAGTGCTGGGCGCGGTCCTGTGCGGGTGTTCGTCACCCGCCTCGACCACCGGGGCCGGGAGCGGCGGCGGATCGTCGTCGGGCGGGGCCGCCGCGGACGAGCCGGAGGTCCCGGTGACGACCCAGGACCTGGAGCGGGTCTGCGCCGACAACCTCGGCTTCAAGGGGCTGCCGGCCTACGACCGTGGCAAGAGGACCGTGCACCCGGCACAGCTCATGAACAGCACCGGCGACGGCTGGACGAGCAGCGTGCCCGCCGACGGCGACTTCCCCAAGGGCTGGTTCCTCGGCTACGAGGACAAGCCGGAGGAGGCGGAGCTGGTCGTCTGTGTCGAGCGCACCAAGGCCACCGCGACCGGCAAGGTCTGCGACATGGAGGCCGACGGCAAGCCGCTGAAGATCAGGACGTACAACACCTCGTACCGGGTGCGGGTCGTCGAGGCCCGTACGGGCAAGGAGCAGTTCGGGTACAAGGGCAAGGCCGAGTCCGACGAGTGCCCGGTCTACATCTTCACCTCGGACGACGAGGACGCCGACAAGTACTACAACGAGGTCCGTCCCGAGGACTACCGCAAGCGGGTGAAGCCGTACATCGCGCCGTAGCTGCCGTAGCCGTCGTCGGGCGGGCGCCCCGGAGTCGTCCTCCCGGGCGCCCGCCCGTTCACGCGTGCGCTGAGGCGGCCGCCTGCCGCCGCCTACGGCCCGCTACTTGGTGACGCCCGCGTCCTTGAGCGCCTTCTCCCAGTCCGCGACCGTCGACGGGTTGGTGATCACCTTGTCGTTGATCTTGATGGTGGGGGTGGACTTGACCCCGTCGGCGTCGTCGAAGGACTTGCTCATCCTCATCGCCCAGGCGTCGTAGGTGCCCTTCTTCACGGCGTCCTGGAACTTCTTGTTGTTCTTCAGCGCGTCGACCGTGTTCGCCACCTTGATCAGATAGCTGTCCTTGGCGAACTCGTCGGTGGTCTCCTCCGGGTGGTACTTCACCGAGTACAACGCGGCCTTGTAGTCGAGGAACGCCTCGGGGCTGACGTTCAGGGCGGCGCCGAGGGCGCTCAGCGAGTTCTTCGAGCCCTCGCCGGTGAGGTTGCCGTCCAGGAAGGTGCCCAGCGTGAAGGAGAGCTTGTAGTCGCCGTCCTCCATGCCCTTGTTCACCGTCTCGCCGACGGTCTGCTCGAAGGCGGCGCAGGCCGGGCAGCGCGGGTCCTCGTACAGGTGGACCACGTTCTTGGACGTGGAGTCGCCGATCAGCACGGTGGTGCCGTTCTTGCCCGAGGTGTTCGCCGGGGCGACCACCGTGGCCTTGGCGGCCTCCTCCCACTGGGTGGGCTGGTTGTTCTGGACGACGGCGTAACCGATGCCGCCGGCTATCGCGAGGACCGCGACGATCGAGGAGGCGACGATCGCCTGCCGCCTGACCTTGGCGCGCTTGGCCTGACGCTCGCGCTCCAGACGCAGCCGCTCACGGGCCGCCGACTTCGCCGCGCTGCTGTTCCGCTTGCTCATGTGGATGAACTCCCTGGGAGACCGCGCACACGTGGTGCGCGGATGGGTGTGAGGGGGACCTGCTCGTGCTCAGGAGGTGGTCACGCGAAGGTGACCGAGCACGGCGGTCCACGCCGCCCCAGGGAGTGCGTGTGGAGAAGGGTGCGGGCACTGGCCGTACGGTGCGCGGTGCGCGTCGGCCGGTGCTGCGCCCGCGGGGGCCGCACCAGGACCGAGGCGAACGCGATCATTAGCGGGCGGAAACCGGTGGCGACCGCCGCGCCCAGCAGCCGGGCCAGTGCCCGCTCACCGCGCCGCAGCCAGGCGGCGGCCAGCAGTCCGACGCCGATGTGCGCGGCGAGCAGCAGCCAGGCGGCCCCCGGACCCGCGCCCGCGAGCAGCGCGGCCGCCCGCTCGGAGCCGCCGGCGACCCGCGCCAGCGGCGCGCCGACGCTGCCACCGCCGCACAGCACGTCCAGCCCGACCTGGCGCAGCGGACCCGTGACCGGGCCGCCCGCCTCGCCGTAACAGGCGTGCTGACCGGTGGTGAAGACCGTGTCGGCGGCCAGCTCCAGCGGGATCAGCACGCCGGCGATCCGCCCGAAGCCGCGCTCACGGCCGGCCAGGGCGAAGGCGACGAGGAAGACCGCGGCGGTGATGGCGGCGACGGTGGTGAGCGGGAGCGGGACCCCGGACAGCAGGACGTGCGACGCGGTGCCGAGCGTCACGACGACAGCCGTGAACAGCGCCGCGCGTACGGCTCTGAAGGGGGTCCCGGATATGTCCATGCCGTTGGAGAGTCTCCCACGCGGGCACGTAAGGGACCGCTAAAAGGTCCCTGTGAGTGCGCGAGGTCTCGTCTCCGCCGAAGTCCCTCCCGGGGGCTTCAGTGGTTGCGCAGGCCGGGGATCCGGCCGTTGCGGAAGAGGTCGACGAAGATCTGGTGGTCCTTGCGCGCGCGTGCCCCGTACGCGTGCGCGAAGTCCACCAGGAGCGGGGCGAAGCCCTCCTCGTCGGCCGCGATCGCCGCGTCGATGGCCCGCTCCGTGGAGAACGGCACCAAGGACTGCCCGGTCAGGTCGTCCGCCGCCGCGTGCATCGTGGCCGTGGCCCGGCCGAGGTCGGCGACGACCGCCGCGATCTCCTCCAGGTCGTCGATGTCGCTCCAGTCCAGGTCCACCGCGTACGGCGACACCTCCGCGACCAGCTGCCCGGCGCCGTCCAGCTCGGTCCAGCCCAGCCATGGGTCCGCGTGCGCCTGGAGGGCCCGCTGGGAGATGACCGTGCGGTGGCCCTCGTGCTGGAAGTAGTCGCGGATCCGCTGGTCGGTGATGTGCCGGGAGACGGCCGGGGTCTGGGCCTGCTTGATGTAGATCACCACATCGTTCTCCAGGGCGTCGCTCTGCCCCTCCAGCAGGATGTTGTACGACGGCAGGCCCGCCGAGCCGATGCCGATGCCCCGGCGGCCGACGACGTCCTTCACCCGGTACGAGTCCGGGCGGGTCAGCGAGGACTCCGGGAGCGTCTCCAGATAGCCGTCGAAGGCGGCCAGCACCTTGTAGCGCGTGGCCGCGTCCAGCTCGATGGAGCCGCCCCCCGGCGCGAACCGGCGCTCGAAGTCACGGATCTCCGTCATCGAGTCCAGGAGGCCGAAACGGGTCAGCGAGCGGGCGTCGCGCAGCGCGTCCAGCAGCGGACCCTGGGCCGTGTCCAGCGTGAACGGAGGCACCTCGTCCCGCTTGGCGCCGGCCGCCACGGCGTGGATCCGCTCGCGGTAGGCGGCCGCGTAGGTCTCCACCAGCTCCGTGATCTGCTCGTCGCCGAGCGCCTTCGCGTACCCGATGAGCGCCACGGAGGCGGCGAACCGCTTCAGGTCCCAGGTGAAGGGGGCGACGTACGCCTCGTCGAAGTCGTTCACGTTGAAGATCAGGCGGCCCGTGGAGTCCATGTACGTGCCGAAGTTCTCCGCGTGCAGGTCGCCGTGGATCCACACGCGCGAGGTGCGCTCGTCCAGGTAAGGACCGGAGCCCTTCTCGTCGTCCAGGTCCTTGTAGAACAGGCACGCCGTGCCCCGGTAGAACGCGAAGGCCGAGGCCGCCATCTTCCGGAACTTCACGCGGAACGCGGCCGGGTCGGCGGCCAGGAGCTGGCCGAAGGCGGTGTCGAAGACGGCGAGGATCTCCTCGCCGCGTCGCTCGTCGTCGAGCTGGGGGACCGACATCGCTGGGTGCCTCCTGGTGATCACGGGTGGGTCGACTTCTCAACGTGCGAAGGCGCGCGCGAGTGCCCGCGACTCCACTGTCGAAAGGTACGGGGGAGACCCCTCGCGGTGTCAGTCCCGAGGCATAGACTTCGACGCTGTCCCCCAGACTGTCCGCAGCCCGTGGGGAAGTCGTTCACGCCTGTTTCCCCTGTTGTGTCCCTTGGAGGCCGAAGCCGTGTCAAAGCCGCCGTTCACGCACCTGCACGTCCACACCCAGTACTCGCTGCTGGACGGTGCCGCGCGGCTCAAGGACATGTTCAACGCGTGCAACGAGATGGGCATGACCCACATCGCCATGTCCGACCACGGCAACCTCCACGGGGCCTACGACTTCTTCCACACCGCCAAGAAGGCCGGCGTCACCCCGATCATCGGCATCGAGGCGTACGTCGCCCCCGAGTCCCGGCGCAACAAGCGCAAGATCCAGTGGGGCCAGCCGCACCAGAAGCGGGACGACGTGTCCGGTTCGGGTGGTTACACGCACAAGACGATCTGGGCGGCGAACAGGACGGGCCTGCACAACCTCTTCAAGCTCTCCTCGGACGCGTACGCCGAGGGCTGGCTGCAGAAGTGGCCCCGGATGGACAAGGAGACCATCTCCCAGTGGTCCGAGGGGCTGATCGCCTCCACCGGCTGCCCCTCCGGCGAACTGCAGACCCGGCTGCGCCTCGGCCAGTTCGACGAGGCGGTGAAGGCGGCCTCCGAGTACCAGGACATCTTCGGCAAGGACCGCTACTTCCTGGAACTGATGGACCACGGCATCGACATCGAGCACCGGGTCCGCGAGGACCTGCTGCGCGTCGGCAAGAAGCTCGGCATCCCGCCGCTGGTCACGAACGACTCGCACTACACGTACGCGCACGAGGCGGCCGCGCACGACGCGCTGCTGTGCATCCAGACCGGCAAGAACCTCTCCGACCCGGACCGCTTCAAGTTCGACGGCACCGGCTACTACCTCAAGTCCACCGACGAGATGTACGCCGTCGACTCCTCGGACGCCTGGCAGGAGGGCTGCGCCAACACCCTGCTGGTGGCCGAGCAGATCGACACCTCCGGCATGTTCGAGGCCAAGAACCTCATGCCGAAGTTCGACATCCCCGAGGGTTTCACCGAGGTCACGTGGTTCCGCGAGGAGACCATGCGCGGCATGCACCGCCGCTTCCCGGACGGCATCCCGGACGACCGCATGAAGCAGGTCGAGTACGAGATGGACACCATCATCTCGATGGGCTTCCCGGGATACTTCCTCGTGGTCGCCGACTTCATCATGTGGGCCAAGAGCCAGGGCATCGCGGTCGGCCCCGGCCGAGGCTCCGCGGCAGGCTCGATCGTCGCGTACGCCATGGGCATCACCGACCTCGACCCGATCCCGCACGGACTGATCTTCGAGCGGTTCCTCAACCCCGAGCGCATCTCCATGCCCGATGTCGACATCGACTTCGACGAGCGCCGGCGCGTCGAGGTGATCCGGTACGTGACCGAGAAGTACGGCGCCGACAAGGTCGCCATGATCGGCACCTACGGCAAGATCAAGGCGAAGAACGCCATCAAGGACTCCGCGCGCGTGCTGGGCTACCCGTACGCGATGGGCGACCGGCTCACCAAGGCGATGCCCGCCGACGTCCTCGGCAAGGGCATCGACCTCAACGGCATCACCGACCCCTCCCACCCGCGCTACAGCGAGGCGGGCGAGATCCGGTCGATGTACGAGAACGAACCGGACGTGAAGAAGGTCATCGACACCGCCAAGGGCGTCGAGGGCCTGGTCCGGCAGATGGGCGTGCACGCGGCCGGCGTGATCATGTCCAGCGAGCCCATCGTCGACCACGCCCCGATCTGGGTGCGGCACACCGACGGCGTCACGATCACCCAGTGGGACTACCCGCAGTGCGAGTCGCTCGGCCTGCTGAAGATGGACTTCCTGGGCCTGCGCAACCTCACGATCATGGACGACGCCATCAAGATGGTGAAGGCCAACAAGGGCATCGACCTGGAGATGCTCGCCCTCCCGCTGGACGATCCCAAGACCTTCGAACTGCTCTGCCGCGGCGACACCCTCGGCGTCTTCCAGTTCGACGGCGGCCCGATGCGCTCCCTGCTCCGCCAGATGCAGCCCGACAACTTCGAGGACATCTCCGCCGTCTCGGCCCTCTACCGGCCGGGCCCGATGGGCATGAACTCGCACATCAACTACGCGGAGCGCAAGAACAAGCGCCAGGAGATCACGCCGATCCACAAGGAGCTGGAGGAGCCGCTCGAAGAGGTCCTCGCGGTCACCTACGGCCTGATCGTCTACCAGGAGCAGGTGCAGAAGGCCGCCCAGATCATCGCCGGGTACTCGCTCGGCGAGGCAGACATCCTCCGCCGGGTGATGGGCAAGAAGAAGCCCGAGGAGCTGGCGAAGAACTTCACCATCTTCCAGGCCGGCGCCAAGAAGAACGGCTACAGCGACGAGGCCATCCAGGCCCTGTGGGACGTCCTGGTCCCCTTCGCCGGCTACGCCTTCAACAAGGCCCACTCCGCCGCGTACGGCCTGGTCTCCTACTGGACCGCGTACCTCAAGGCCAACTACCCGGCCGAGTACATGGCCGCGCTGCTCACCTCGGTCAAGGACGACAAGGACAAGTCGGCGGTCTACCTCAACGAGTGCCGGCGCATGCGCATCAAGGTGCTCCCGCCGAACGTCAACGAGTCCGAGCACAACTTCGCCGCCCAGGGCGACGACGTCATCCTGTTCGGCCTCGAAGCCGTGCGCAACGTCGGCACGAACGTGGTCGAGTCGATCATCCGCAGCCGCAAGGCCAAGGGGAAGTACGCCTCCTTCCCCGACTACCTCGACAAGGTCGAGGCCGTCGCCTGCAACAAGCGCACCACGGAGTCGCTGATCAAGGCGGGCGCGTTCGACACGATGGGGCACACCCGCAAGGGCCTCACCGCGCACTTCGACTCGATGATCGACAACGTGGTCGCGGTCAAGCGCAAGGAGGCCGAGGGGCAGTTCGACCTCTTCGGCGGCATGGGTGAGGAGGAGAGCAGCGAGCCGGGCTTCGGACTCGACGTCGAGTTCACCACCGACGAGTGGGAGAAGACCTATCTCCTCGCCCAGGAGCGGGAGATGCTCGGTCTCTACGTCTCCGACCACCCCCTCTTCGGACTGGAGCACGTGCTCTCCGACAAGGCCGACGCGGGCATCGCCCAGCTCACCGGCGGCGAGCACGCGGACGGCGCGGTCGTCACCATCGGCGGCATCATCTCCGGCCTCCAGCGCAAGATGACCAAGCAGGGCAACGCCTGGGCCATCGCCACCGTGGAGGACCTCGCCGGTTCCATCGAGTGCATGTTCTTCCCGGCGTCGTACCAGCTCGTGTCGACCCAACTCGTCGAGGACGCGGTCGTGTTCGTCAAGGGCCGCCTCGACAAGCGTGAGGAGGTGCCGCGGCTGGTCGCCATGGAGATGCAGGTCCCCGACCTGTCGAACGCGGGCACCAACGCGCCGGTGATCCTCACCATCCCGGCCACCCGTGTCACTCCGCCCATGGTCAGCCGGCTCGGCGAGATCCTCACCCACCACAAGGGCGACAGCGAGGTCCGGATCAGGCTCCAGGGCCCCACGAAGACGACCGTGCTGCGCCTGGACCGGCACCGGGTGAAGCCGGACCCGGCCCTGTTCGGCGATCTGAAGGTGCTGCTCGGCCCGTCCTGCCTGGCCGGCTGAGCGGAGCCCGGCGGGCCGGGGTGGCGTGAACGCGCGAGGGGCGCATCCGGTGTTCCGGACGCGCCCCTCGGTGTGTCCGGGCTGCAACAGCCCGTCCCGCCGATGTCAGTTGTGACCGAAACGCTTCTGCCGGCCCTTGCGGGCCATGTCGCCGGGTGTCACCTGCGTCATGCGGGTCTCGGTCTGCGACTCCAGCGAGGACTGCTGGGACTCCTGCTGACCACGCTCGGACTGCGGCTGCTTACGGTCCTGCTTCTTGTTCTTGGCCATGGTGATCTGCCTCCTGAAGGGGGTCTAGGGGCCAGGGCCGCGACCAGATTCACATAGCATGACAAGGCGCGCATTTCGGAACATCACCGTCCGTGACGAGAGTTGTCGACCGTGTGCCGTGTCACGGGAGGCCGTGCGGTGAAGACGCCACGCCGAAGATCGAGTTCCGGCCGTTAACCTCCGCGCGGTCGGGCAGACTCGAAGGAAGCCCGAAGCAAACCTCCCGGAAAGAGGGTGGATCGCGTGGACCGCTGCATCGTCCTGGTGGACGCCGGGTATCTGCTCGGCGCGGCCGCCAGCCTCCTCGCCGGGGAACCCTCCCGCTCCCGCATCACCGTCGATCACGCCGCCCTCATCCAGGGGCTGCGCGAGCGCGCCGAGGCCGACACCGAGCGGCCGTTGCTGCGCATCTACTGGTTCGACGGCGCCCCCGACCGCGTCCCGCAGCCCGAGCACCGCAGGCTGCGCGTGATGCCCCGGGTGACCGTGCGGCTCGGCGCGCTGACCCGGAGCGACGGGCGGTGGGCCCAGAAGGGCGTGGACGCCGCCATGCACGCCGAACTGACCGAACTGGCCCGCAACCGCGCCTGCTCCGACGTGGTCCTCGTGACCGGTGACGGAGATCTGCTGCCGGGCATGATGGCCGCCAAGGAGCACGGCGTCGCCGTCCACCTGTGGGCCGTGCAGGCCGCCGACGGTGACTACAACCAGTCCGAGGACCTGGTGGCCGAGGCCGACGAACGGCGTGTGCTCGACCGGATGTGGATCACCAAGGCCGTGCGGGCCAAGGATGTCGGCGGGGTCTGCGCGCCGCAGCCGGTGCCGAGGCCGGAGATCGCCGCGATCCTGTCGGCGCCGCTGCCCGAGTCGGCCCTCGCGGCCGCCGCCGAGCGGGCGCCGGGGGAGGCCGAGCACGCCTCGGCGGCGGGCGCCGCGCGCAACGGGGCCGAGGAGCGGGCGGCCCCGCACAAGGGCGTACCGACACCGAAGGACCTCGCGGCGATGCGGGCACCGGGGGCACACACCTCCCAGCACCCGGCGACGGCCACCCTGCGGTGGTCCTCCGACAAGGGCTGGGTGGACCGGCCCGGCGGCGCGGCGGAGCCGCCCGAGGCGGCGGCGATGCCGACACTGGCCCAGCTGACCAGTGCGGAGCAGCGGTGGGCCGACCGGGAGGAGGACATCACCACGGTCGGCGGCGACCCCTTCGAGGTCGGACAGGTGTTCGCCCGGCGGTGGATGGCCCGGCTGACCGACCAGACGCATCTGCAGAAGCTGTCGGGGATGTATCCGCGGGTGCCGCACCGGGTCGACGGGGAACTGCTGCGGTACGCGGCACGGTTCGGACTGCTGGCGCACAAGGACGATCAGATCGACGAGCACGACCGGTACGCGATCAGGGCCGGGTTCTGGCGGGAGATCGACGCGCGGACGGGGGTCGAGCATGCGCCGGCCGGGGAGCGGTGAGGGCGCCTCTCGGGCCGGCGCCGGCTGTTTTCGGGCGACCGCGGGCTGATTCCGGCTGGTCGCGCGGTTCCCCGCGCCCCTGACGGAGCACGCTGCGGTGCCCCGGAGAGGGGACGGCCCTCCGGACCCCTTAGGCTCGTTCCTCGTGAGTACGCGTACGGCACAGGCGGTCCGGCATGGTGGGGATGTCGTGTGTGCCGTGCGGGGGCTCACCAAGACGTATCCGGCGGCCCGGGGACGCCGCGGGACGCCGGGGACTCCCGAGGTGCGGGCCAACGACGCGGTGGCGCTGGAGATCCGGCGCGGTGAGATCTTCGGACTGCTCGGACCCAACGGGGCGGGCAAGACCACGCTCGTACGGCAGCTCACCGGGCTGATGCGGCCCGACGACGGCACCGTCGAGATCCTGGGCCACGACATCGTGCGCCATCCTGAGCGGGCCGCGCGGATCCTCGCCTATCTCGGGCAGGAGTCGACCGCCCTGGACGAGCTCACCGTGGCCCTCGCCGCGGAGACCACGGGGCGGCTGCGCGGCCTGGAGGTACGACGGGCGCGGGCCGAGCGGGACGCCGTGCTGGAGGAGCTGGGTCTGACCGGGCTCGCCGCACGGCCGCTGAAGAAGCTGTCCGGCGGGCAGCGGCGGCTCGCCTGCTTCGCCACCGCGCTCGTCGGGGAGCGGCCCCTGCTGGTGCTCGACGAGCCGACCAGCGGTATGGACCCGGTGGCCCGGCGGGCCGTGTGGGCCGCCGTCGACCGGCGGCGGGCACAGTCCGGGACCACCGTCCTGCTGGTCACCCACAACGTCATCGAGGCGGAGACCGTGCTCGACCGCGTCGCCGTCCTCGACCAGGGACGGGTCATCGCCTGCGACACCCCCGCCGGACTGAAGGAGCGGGTCGCGGGCGAGGTGCGCGTCGAACTGGTGTGGCGGGACAGCGCCCCGCTGGACGTGCCCGAGGTCGCCGCCCTGCGCCCGCGCGCCGTGGAGTCCGGGCGCCGCTGGACGCTCCGGCTCGCCCCCGAGGAGGCGCGCGCGGTGGTGGCCACGGTGACCGGGGGCGCCGCCTTCGTGGCGCTCGACGACTTCACCCTCGCCACGCCGAGTCTGGAGGACGTCTACCTGGCCCTCGGCGGCAGCGCGGGCAGCGCACACGGACTGGTCAAGGGGTGAGGGACACGGGCGTGAACCGGAGCAAGGCCGGTGCGGACGTGAACGGCAGGGCTGCCGCGACCGTACGACAATGGGCGACAGCCGAAGCGCAGAGGAGCAGCACGACGTGAGTGTCGTACCCGCCGAGATCCTGCCGGGCCAGGCCCTGGCCGCAGAGGGGCGCGTGGCGCGCGAAGCCGCCGAGCTGGGGCCCCGCGCGCGCCTGTGGCCCTCGCTGTGCGCCGTGTACCGGGCGCAGCTGTCCCGGGCCCGGGTCGCGCGGATCCCGCTGCTGTTCGTGGCCACGTTCCAGTCCGTCGGGATCATGATCCTGATGCGCGGAGTGGTGGACGGCGGGGCCGAGGCACACGCCGTGGTCGCCGGTTCGGCGGTCCTGGTCGTCGCCTTCGTCGCCCTGAACCTGCTGGCCCAGTACTTCGGGCAGCTGCGGTCCAACGGCGGACTGGACCACTACGCGACGCTGCCGGTGCCGCCGGCGGCGGTGGTGCTGGGCGCGGCGGGGGCGTACGCCTCGTTCACCGTGCCGGGGGCCGTCGTGACCGCCGTCTTCGGCTGTGTGCTCTTCGGACTGCCGCTGGCCCACCTCTGGGTGCTCGCCGCCGTGATCCCGCTCGCCGGGGCCGCGCTCGCCGGGCTGGGCGCCGCGCTGGGTCTGCTCGCCCCGCGTCCGGAACTGGCCACCGTCCTCGGGCAGCTGGGTATGTCGGCGGCGCTGCTGCTGGGGGTGCTGCCGGCCGACCGGATGCCGGGCTTCGTGCAGTTCGCCCGGGACCTGCTGCCCTCGACGTACGGCGTGGAGGCCCTCGCGCGGACCTTCGGGCCGAACCCCGACTGGGCGTTCGTGCTCGGGGACCTCGCCGTGTGCGCGGGGGTCGGGGTCGTCTCGCTCGCCGTCGCCACCTGGGCATACCGGCGGGCCGCCGTCCGGTGACGCGGCGCGCGGCCGGGCCTGGCACGATGGCAGGGTGACCGCACCGTTGACTCCCCCTCCGCCGCCGCACAACCAGTCCCCGAACGACCCCTGGGGTCCGCCGCCCGCCGGCGGCGGGGGCGAGGCGGACCTCTGGTACGAGCCGCAGAAGCCGGCCGGTCCCGGACTGCGGACCGAGTTGACCGAGGCCGCCGTCGTCACCGTGGTCACCGCGCTGGTCGGCGGGGTGCTGCTGGGTCTGCTGTGGTGGTGGCTCGCGCCGCACGTGCCGCTCGTCTCCGACGGGTCGGCGGTCTACTTCAAGGACACCGAGGGCGAACAGGCCGTGGGGGTCGACGGGACGTTCATACTCCTGGCCCTCGGTGCCGGCGCGCTGTCCGCGCTCGTCGTCTTCCTGCTGCGCCGGCACGGCGGGGTGCCGCTCGTCGTGGCGCTCACCGTCGGCGGCCTGCTGGGAGGCGTGCTGGCGTGGCGGCTCGGGGTCTGGCTCGGGCCCGAGACCGATGTCGCGGCGCGGGCGAAGGAGGTCGGGCAGGGGGTGACGTTCTCCGCGCCTCTGAAGCTGGCGGCGAAGGGGGCGCTGCTGGTGTGGCCGATGGCGGCGATGCTGGTGCACCTGTGTCTGACCGCGGTGTTCGGGCCGCGGGATCCGGAGCCGGGTGTGTCCGAGGACGGGTACGGCTCGCCGAGCGCGTGAGGGCCCTCGGCGCGTTCGGGGTGCGCGTTCGGGCGCGGGTGGGCGGGGGCCTGCGGGCGCGGGGAACCGCGCGGGAAGCCCCACCGGACCCGCACCTCACGTACGTACCGCGCCCCCCGGAGGGTCACCCGCGGCCGATGGGCGCCGCGACCGCCTCCGTCAGCTTCAGCAGGTCCTGAGGGGACAGCTCGACCTCCAGGCCGCGCCGCCCCGCCGAGACGCAGATCGTGTCGTGGCCCTCCGCGGACGCGTCCAGCACCGTGCGGAGCCTCTTGCGCTGGCCGAGGGGGGAGATACCGCCCCGGACATAGCCCGTCGTGCGCTCCGCCAGAGCGGGGTCGGCCATCGCCGCCCGCTTGCCGCCGACCGCCGTCGCCAGCGCCTTCAGGTCCAGCGAGCCCGCCACCGGCACGACCGCGACCACGAGCGCGCCGTCGACGTCCGCCACCAGGGTCTTGAAGACCCGTTCGGGGGACACACCCATCGCCTCGGCCGCCTCCTCGCCGTAGGACGGATGCGCCGGATCGTGCTCGTAGGCGTGCACGGTGAACTCCACGCCCGCCGCGCTCAGGGCCACCGTCGCGGGCGTGCCGCCCGCCTGCTGCTTCTTCGACTTCTTCGCCATCGGCCTATCCGTGTACGTCAGTTGAGGCTCGTCGGGCTCCGCGTCAGCTCCGACGCGGGCAACGACGGCAGACTACGGATGATGGCGGACTCGGCGCGCAGGAGTTTCAGCTCGTCGCGCAGCCGGGACGCCGTGTCGGGGGCCTGCAGCAGCCGCTGCTTGGCGGGCGTGTCGAGCATCATCGCGGCGGCGACCAGGTACGAGACGACGGCCGGCTCGTCCGGCAGGTCCGCGCCCGTGGACAACGAGCGCTCCCGGGCGCCCGCGAGCCGTTTCTGGTACTGGCGGAACGCCCGCAGCACGCCCTCCGCGAGCGCGCCCGCCTCGTCACCTGCGTCCTCCGGCAACTCCTCCAGATCCGCCACGAGGAACGGGCCCGAGGTGTCCACCGAGAGCAGCCGCACCCGGGTCGTCCCGGTCGCGAGCACCTCGTACGTGCCGTTGTCGCGCTCCCGGATCGTCGCCGCGTCCGCGATGCAGCCCACGGAGTGGAACGCCTTGGTCGGCTCGCCGCCGAAGCCCGCGGTGGGGCCCCGGTCGGGCTGGGCGGTCGGATCGGGCATGCCGGGAGCACTCGGCGCGACCTCGTGGCCGTCGCGGATGGCGACGACGGCGAAGCGGCGGGGTTGGTCCTCGGGGGTCTTCAGCAACTCGCGCATCATCGCGCGATAGCGCTCCTCGAAGATGTTCAGAGGTAGCACGAGCCCCGGGTACAACACCGAGTTCAGGGGGAAGAGCGGCAGCCGGACGGTGGTCACGAGGCCAGAGCCTAATGCTCGTCGGGGCGCGCGCGTTCGTCCGTACTCGTTTGGTGACCTCCGGCGGACGCTATCCCGCGGCCCGTCCCGGCCGCTGGGGCCGTGCGCGCAGCGGGATCGAGCACGCCACTTCCAGCCGTACGCCGTCCCGCAACTGCAGGAACTGGCCCAGCGGATCGCCCGACATCCGGTCCCACGGGAAGGACGTGGCGTACGGGCCGATCATGCGCAGCTGGGCCAGCGCGTCCGGCCAGCGTTCCAGGCGGACCAGGACGTACGTCAGCAGGTTGCGGACCTCCGCCGGCCAGGGGTCGCCCGGCTCGTACTCGGCGGAGAGCGCGATCGCGCCGTCCGCCGCCGCGTCCAGCCGCGCCCGGGGGATCACGGACCCGCCGTCCTCGGTGAGGTACGCCAGGGCCGCCCGGACCGGCAGCGCCCGGACGAGGGAGCCGGGCAGCGCGTCCTCGGCGGCCCGCTCGGCGAAGTCGAAGCACTCGCGGTGCGAGCCGTACCAGGCGGCCGAGAGGTACTTCAGGGCCGATACATGACATCCGTAGTGGTGCGGGGAGCGACGGACGGCCTCCGCCCACAGCCGCTCGAACCCGGTGTGGCCGAGGCCCGTGCCCCGGGCGTGGTCGAGGGCGATCCGCCAGGGCACCGGGTCGCGCGGCTCACCCTCCGCGGCGGCGGCGATCAGCGGACCCACCTCGCGCAGCAGTTCGACGCGGGCGGGGGAGCGCCAGCCGCGGGCCACCGCCAGCTCGGCCCTGATCAGCAGGGCGTCCGGGTCGTGCGGCGCCGCCGCGTGCCAGGCCCGCAGCCATGCGTCGCGCGCGTGGGCGTAGGTGGCGAGCCGTAACGCGTACCGGTCGCGGTTCTCCCACTCGGCGG
Source organism: Streptomyces sp. NPDC041108 (assembly GCF_055592645.1). Taxonomy (NCBI): domain Bacteria; kingdom Bacillati; phylum Actinomycetota; class Actinomycetes; order Kitasatosporales; family Streptomycetaceae; genus Streptomyces; species Streptomyces sp. NPDC041108. The sequence continues at coordinate 334,750 of NZ_JBVIYK010000005.1, forward strand.
CCTCCCGGGTGGTCGCCAGCAGCTTCGCCGCCGGCGCGTACTCACCGCGGCCGGCCGCCACCAGCGCGGGCCCGAGCCGCTCGTCCGGTGCGTCGAGCAGCACTTCGTCGTCGGCGACCAGCCCGGCGGCGAGCCGGGAGGTGTGACGTGCCATCCGGACGGTACGCACGAGCGCGCGCAGCGGCCCCATGACACCCCCTTGCGCTTGAACCGGCCCCGCTCGCGCGGACCGGGTTCCCGCTGTCGTGCCGCGCGGTCGGCGATGTCGCGACCGGCGGTTCCGCTAACAAGACGGCGGGACGGCGAGTCCGGTTGTGTGCTGCCCACATTAAGGTCCCCGGCACCGGGCGGCCCGCGGGAGGAACGGGTTCAGTTCCTGCTCAGGAGCCGGGTGGCGCCCGCCGCCACCGTCGTCGCCAGGATCCAGCCCAGGATGATCACCACCGCGGCCAGCCACTGCCAGCCGCCGCGCAGCTGCCAGTAGCCGACCTGACCCAGGTCGACGATCGGCAGCAGCAGGTCCAGGGCGAACAGGGAGGCGCTCCAGTGCGGGTGCTCGCCGCTCTTCATCGGCGGATGGTCCGACTGGGAGAAGGCCAGTGAGGTCAGCGCCCACAGCACCGCCATCCACACCGCCGCCCGGCCCGGCCGGTACCCGTAGGCGACGGTCCAGTCCTGCGCGTGGCCCCAGAGCTTGGCCGCGAGCGGCAGGCCCTGCCGCCGGTGGCGCTGCTTGGCGAGGAGCACCTCGCGGGCGCCCTCGTCGTCCCCGCCGGCCCGCAGCACGCTCGCCAGCCGCTCGTACGGCTCCGGGCTGTACTCGGCGGTCGCCGCCGCCACCCAGTCCAGCCGCCTGGCCAGCGGGAACCGGTCGCGCGGCACCAGCGACTCGTACTGGAAGCCGCCCATGTGGAGGTTGCCGGGGCCGGGCCAGCTCTCCGAGCTGTCGATCAGGACGCCGACGCGCGCCCCGGACAGGACGACCTTGCCGCGCTCCGGCCGGTCGCCGAGGAACCGCAGCTCGGGCACCTGGACGCGGCGCAGCGACAGCTCCTGTTCGTCCGTGAAGGTGAAGCGGGCCCGCTCCAGGTCGACGGAGTCGCCGAACCGCCCGTCGTCCAGCCGGATGCCGCCCGCGCACTCGAACCGCTGCACGCGGGTACCGCGCGCGGGCGTACTGCCGCTGGTGTGCAGCGGATTGCCGATGCCGGCCGGCGTCAGATACAGGGTGCGTTCGACGGTCAGCTGGGGCGCGTTCAGCGCGAGGCGGCCGTAGGGGTTGGCGAGGCGGCTGCCGCGCAGGCTGAGCGAGGCGCCGACGGTCGCGCCGCGCAGGCTCAGCTCCCCGTGCGACTCCAGCATCTCGGCCTGGACGTCCTGGGCGACGGTCAGCCCGTCGGCGGAGAGCGAACGGCCGTGCCGGTCGCGGTAGACGACCGCCTGGTTGAGCAGCAGATCGGTGCCGATGTGGGCGTCCGCCAGCCGCACCCCGTTGTGGAACCGGCAGCGCGGCAGATGCAGATCACCCTCCGTGTGCAGCCGGGCCGCCTCCAGCCGGGGCACCGAGCAGTCCACCAGACGCACGGTCGTGAACCGGGCCTCCGGCAGCAGGATCTCCTTCTCGAACCGGCAGCCCTTCATCTCCACGTACGGCACCACCTGGCCGCCCGCCAGCTCCAGGACGCCCTTGATCTGGACACCGACCAGCTTCAACGCCGAGACCCGCCCGGCCAGCGCGGGCGGCCCGTCCAGCAGCAGCCAGGCCACGATCCGTGCCCGTACGCTCCGCTCGGGTCCCCAGGGGTGGCCCCCGTGCGGGTCGTCCACGGCGAGGTCGCCGTTGCGCAGGTCGTACACGCTGCCGTTGCGGAAGGCCTGCCACATGCCCGCTTCGGCGGCGGTCAGGTCGTCCGGCAGCTCTCCGTCGTCCCGGATGCCGGGCCCCTCGCTCACAGCTCTTCCTTCCCCCGTCCTGTGTCACTCCGGCGCACCCGAGTGCACTCACGTGTATCGCGCAACTGTTTACGCTGGTGATGCCCGCTGAGTGACGTCCTGAACGCAAGACGTGAAGGTGATCTTCCGGGTTCCCGGGCCGCCTCGTATCAGCCAGTGGAACGCGCGGATGTCGGCCGACGCGGGTCTGAGAGAATTGGGAACGTGATCTCCCGAATCGATCTGCGCGGCGACGCCCTCCCGGAGGGACCCGCCCTGCGCGACCTGCTGCCCCGAGCCGACTTCGACGTCTCGGCCGCCCTGGAGAAGGTGCGTCCGATCTGCGAGGCCGTGCATCATCGGGGAGACGCGGCGCTGATCGACTTCGCGGAGAGGTTCGACGGGGTGCGCCTGACCTCCGTACGGGTCCCGGCGAAGGCCGTCGCCCAGGCGCTGGAGCAGCTCGACCCGGCCGTCCGCGCGGCCCTGGAGGAGTCGATCCGCCGCGCCCGTATCGTCCACCGCGAGCAGCGCCGCACCACGCACACCATCCAGGTCGTCCCCGGCGGCACGGTCACCGAGAAGTGGGTACCGGTCGAGCGCGTCGGCCTCTACGCCCCCGGCGGCCGCTCGGTGTATCCCTCCTCCGTGATCATGAACGTGGTCCCGGCGCAGGAGGCCGGCGTCCCCTCGATCGCCCTCGCCTCCCCGGCGCAGGCAGAGTTCGACGGACTCCCGCACCCCACGATCCTCGCGGCCTGCGCGCTGCTCGGCGTCGACGAGGTGTACGCGGCCGGTGGCGCCACCGCCGTGGCGATGTTCGCGTACGGCACCGAGTCCTGCCCGCCCGCCAACATGGTCACCGGGCCGGGCAACATCTGGGTGGCGGCCGCCAAGCGGTACTTCACCGGTGTCATCGGCATCGACTCCGAGGCGGGCCCGACCGAGATCGCCGTCCTCGCGGACGACACCGCCGACCCGGTGCACGTCGCCGCCGACCTGATCAGCCAGGCCGAGCACGACCCGCTCGCCGCCGCGGTGCTCGTCACCGACTCCGTCGCCCTCGCCGACGCGGTCGAGAAGGAACTGGAGCCGCAGGTCGAGGCCACCAAGCACGTCGAGGACCGGATCCGTCCGTCGCTGGCCGGCCGGCAGTCCGCGATCGTGCTGGTCGACGGCGTCGACGAGGGCCTCAGGGTGGTCAACGCGTACGGCGCCGAGCACCTGGAGATCCAGACCTCCGACGCCGCGGCCGTCGCCGAGCGCGTCGTCAACGCCGGCGCGATCTTCATCGGCCCCTGGGCGCCGGTCTCCCTGGGCGACTACGCGGCCGGCTCCAACCACGTGCTCCCGACCGGCGGCTGCGCCTGTCACTCCTCCGGTCTGTCCGTCCAGTCCTTCCTGCGCGGCATCCACGTCGTCGACTACACGAAGGACGCGCTGGCCGAGGTCGCGCACCACGTGGTGACGCTGGCGGAGGCGGAGGACCTGCCCGCGCACGGCGCGGCGATCAAGGCACGGTTCGGCTGGAAGGTACCCGGCAAGTGAGCTTCGGAATCGACGATCTCCCCGTACGGGACGAACTGCGCGGCAAGAGCCCCTACGGCGCGCCCCAGCTCGACGTCCCCGTCCGGCTGAACACCAACGAGAACCCCTACCCGCTGCCCGAGGCGCTGGTCGAGCGGATCACCGAGCGGGTGCGGGAGGCGGCGCGCGACCTCAACCGCTATCCGGACCGGGACGCGGTGGAGCTGCGGACCCGCCTCGCCGAGTACCTGACGGACACCTCCGGCCACGAGGTCGGCCTCGCCGACGTATGGGCCGCCAACGGCTCCAACGAGGTCATCCAGCAGCTGCTGCAGACCTTCGGGGGGCCCGGCCGCAGCGCGATCGGGTTCGAGCCCTCGTACTCGATGCACGGCCTGATCTCCCGCGGCACCGGCACGGAATGGATCTCCGGCCCCCGCAACGACGACTTCACGATCGACCTCGCCGCCGCCGAGAAGGCGATCGCCGCGCACCGGCCCGACGTCGTCTTCATCACCACCCCCAACAACCCCACCGGCACCGCCGTCCCGGGCGAGACCGTCCTGGCGCTGTACGAGGCCGCACAGGCGGCGAAGCCGTCGCTCGTCGTGGTCGACGAGGCGTACGTCGAGTTCAGTCACGGCGACTCGCTGCTGCCCCTCATCGAGGGCCGGCCGAACCTCGTCGTCTCGCGCACGATGTCGAAGGCGTTCGGCGCGGCGGGCCTGCGCCTCGGCTACCTCGCCGCCCACCCGGCGGTCGTCGACGCCGTCCAGCTGGTCCGGCTGCCGTACCACCTGTCGGCCGTCACCCAGGCGACCGCCCTGGCCGCCCTGGAGCACACCGGCACACTGCTGAAGTACGTCGAGCAGCTGAAGTCGGAGCGGGACCGGCTGGTGGGCGAACTGCTGGCGATCGGCTACGAGGTGACCGCGTCCGACGCCAACTTCGTGCAGTTCGGCCGCTTCGACGACTCCCACACCATGTGGCAGAGGATCCTCGACCGGGGCGTCCTGGTCCGGGACAACGGAGTACCGGGCTGGCTCCGGGTCACCGCCGGCACCCCCGAAGAGAACGACGCGTTCCTCGACGCGGTACGTGAACTGAAGAAGGAGACGGACGCATGAGCCGCGTAGGACGCATAGAGCGGACGACCAAGGAGACGTCGGTCCTCGTCGAGATCAACCTCGACGGCACCGGCCGGACGGAGATCTCCACCGGGGTCGGCTTCTACGACCACATGCTCGACCAGCTCGGCCGGCACGGCCTGTTCGACCTGACCGTGAAGACCGACGGCGACCTGCACATCGACTCCCACCACACCATCGAGGACACCGCGCTCGCGCTGGGCGCCGCCTTCAAGCAGGCCCTCGGCGACAAGGTGGGCATCTACCGCTTCGGCAACTGCACGGTCCCGCTGGACGAGTCGCTCGCCCAGGTGACCGTGGACCTGAGCGGCCGCCCCTACCTCGTGCACACCGAGCCCGAGAAGATGGCGCCGATGATCGGCGAGTACGACACCACGATGACCCGGCACATCCTGGAGTCCTTCGTCGCCCAGGCCCAGATCGCGCTGCACGTGCACGTGCCCTACGGCCGCAACGCGCACCACATCGTCGAGTGCCAGTTCAAGGCGCTGGCGCGGGCCCTGCGCTACGCCTCCGAGCGCGACCCGCGCGCGGTCGGCATCCTGCCCTCCACGAAGGGCGCGCTGTGAACGGCCTGTCGACCGTCCTGATCGTCGTCGGCCTCTTCCTGGTCGGCGGGATCATCTCCTTCGTCAAGCAGGGGATGCCGAAGCAGCTCGTCGTGCTGCTCTCCGTCGGCGCCGCGATGTGCCTGGTCGCCGGTGTCATGAGGCTGGAGGTGTGGAATTGAGCGCCCCCAAGAAGGTCGTCGTCTTCGACTACGGCTTCGGCAACGTGAGGTCCGCCGAGCGGGCCCTCGCACGCACCGGTGCCGAGGTCGAGATAACGCGTGACTTCGACCGGGCCATGAACGCCGACGGGCTGCTCGTGCCCGGCGTCGGCGCCTTCGCCGCCTGCATGAAGGGGCTGAAGGAGGCGCGCGGCGACTGGATCATCGACCGCCGGCTCTCCGGCGGCCGCCCGGTGATGGGCATCTGCGTCGGCATGCAGATCCTCTTCGCCCGCGGCATCGAGCACGGCGTGGAGACCGAGGGGCTCGACGAGTGGCCCGGCGCCGTCGAGCCGCTCCAGGCCGAGATCGTGCCGCACATGGGCTGGAACACCGTCGAGGCCCCGGCCGGCACGCGGCTGTTCGCCGGCCTCGACGCCGACGCCCGCTTCTACTTCGTGCACTCCTACGCCGTCCACGACTGGTCCCTGGAGACGCACAACCCCGCGCTCACCGCGCCCAAGGTCACGTGGTCGACGCACGGCAAGCCCTTCGTGGCGGCCGTGGAGAACGGCGCGCTGTGGGCCACCCAGTTCCACCCCGAGAAGTCCGGCGACGCCGGAGCGCAGCTGCTGAACAACTGGATCGGAACCCTGTAGCCATGGCAAAGCTCGAACTCCTTCCCGCCGTCGACGTCCGTGACGGCCAGGCGGTCCGGCTCGTCCACGGCGAGTCCGGCACGGAGACCTCCTACGGCTCACCGCTCCAGGCCGCCCTCGCCTGGCAGCGCGCGGGCGCCGAGTGGCTGCACCTGGTCGACCTGGACGCCGCGTTCGGCACCGGAGACAACCGGGACCTGGTCGCCGAGGTCACCCGGGCGATGGACATCAAGGTCGAACTGTCCGGCGGCATCCGGGACGACGCCTCCCTGGCGAAGGCGCTGGCCACCGGCTGCACCCGCGTCAACCTGGGCACGGCCGCCCTGGAGACCCCCGAATGGGTCGCCAAGGTCATCGCCGAGCACGGGGACAAGATCGCCGTGGGCCTCGACGTGCGCGGCACGACGCTGAAGGGCCGCGGCTGGACCCGCGACGGCGGCGACCTCTACGAGACGCTGGAACGCCTCGACAAGGAGGGCTGCGCGCGGTACGTCGTCACCGACATCGCCAAGGACGGCACCCTCCAGGGCCCCAACCTGGAGCTGCTGCGCAACGTGTGCGCCGCGACGGACCGCCCGGTCGTGGCGTCCGGCGGCGTGTCGTCCCTCGACGACCTGCGGGCCATCGCCGAGCTGGTGCCCCTCGGTGTCGAGGGTTCCATCGTCGGCAAGGCCCTGTACGCGAAGGCGTTCACCCTGGAAGAGGCCCTTGCGGCCACGTCCTGAGAGGACTCGGTGTCATGACGTCCGAAGCCGTGCGGCGGGTGCAGAGCGGGAGTCCCTGGGAGGAGTCCTTCGGTTTCGCGCGCGCCGTCGCGGCGGGCGACCGTGTTCTGGTGGCGGGCACGACGGCCTTCAGGGGCGACGTGCTGCACGGGGAGGGCGACCCCTACGAACAGGCCAAGGCGGCCTTCACCAACGCGGTCCGGGCGCTCGACGAGTTCGGGCTCGGCGCCGAGTCGGTGATCCGTACCAGGATGTACCTGACCCACATGCGGGACGTGGAGGACGTGGGGCGGGCCCACAAGGAGATCTTCGACCCGGTGCGTCCCGCCGCGACCCTGCTGGTCGTGGAGGGCTTCGTCGACCCCCGCATCCTCGTCGAAGTAGAGATCGAAGCATTCAGAGGCTAGGCGCTCGCGGGCCTTCGCCGGCCCTCCCGAGGCCATCAGGCCATTCCTAAGGAGCCGTGGATTTCATGACCCTGGCGGTCCGAGTCATCCCCTGCCTGGACGTGGACAACGGCCGGGTCGTCAAGGGTGTCAACTTCCAGAACCTGCGCGACGCGGGCGATCCCGTCGAGATGGCGAAGGTGTACGACACCGAGGGCGCCGACGAGCTGACGTTCCTGGACATCACCGCCTCGTCGGGCAACCGCGAGACGACGTACGACGTGGTGCGCCGCACCGCCGAGCAGGTCTTCATCCCGCTGACGGTCGGCGGCGGCGTCCGCACGGCCGAGGACGTGGACAAGCTGCTGCGGGCGGGCGCGGACAAGGTCGGCGTCAACACGGCGGCGATCGCCCGCCCGGACCTCATCCGCGAGATCGCCGAGCGCTTCGGCCGCCAGGTGCTGGTCCTGTCGGTCGACGCCCGCCGCACGGAGGCCGGATCCTTCGAGGTCACCACCCACGGCGGCCGCAAGGGCACCGGCATCGACGCCGTCGAGTGGGCCCACCGGGCCGCCGAACTGGGCGCGGGCGAGATCCTGCTCAACTCCATGGACGCGGACGGCACCAAGGACGGCTACGACCTGGAGATGATCGCCGCCGTCCGCAAGCACGTCACCGTCCCCGTCATCGCCTCCGGCGGCGCCGGACGGCTCGCCGACTTCCCCCCGGCCGTCGAGGCGGGCGCCGACGCCGTCCTCGCCGCCTCCGTCTTCCACTTCGGCGACCTGCGCATCGGCGAGGTCAAGAACGCGCTGCGGGCGGCCGGGCACCCGGTGCGCTGACGCCCGTGCCCCGCACGGATCCCGGCCGCCCCGAGGGGGCCGGGATCCGTGCGTCGGCGGGCCCGCGGCGAGATCCGCGGCAACCGGCTACCCGCCGGTCCCGCTCAGATCCCCAGCTGCTTCGTCTCGTGCAGCTTGGCGATCGCCTCCTTCTCGCCCTCCAGCTCGACATCGGCGACCTGCTGGCGGCCGTAGAGGAACAGCAGCAGCTCGGCGGGCTCGCCGGTGACGGTGACGACGGGGGCGCCGCGGTGGGCCACCGCCGTCCGCCCGTCGGGGCGGCGCAGGACCAGGCCGGTGGGGGAGCGGCGGCCCATGAGGCGGGCCGTGCGCTCCAGGCGGGACCACAGGGCGTCCTGGAAGACGTGGTCGAGCTCGCGCGGGGTCCACTCGGGCCGGGCCCGGCGGATGTCCTCGGTGTGGACGTAGAACTCGATCGTGTTCGACGCCTCGTCGATCTGCTTGAGGTTGAAGGGCGAGAAACGCGGCGGACCGGTCCGCACGAGCTGGATCAGCTCCTCGTACGGCTTGGCGGCGAACTCCTCCATCACCCGGTCGAGGCGCGACGCGAGCTGCTTGATGAGTATGCCGCCGGCGGCATCGGGGCGGCGCTCGCGCACGACCACGTGCGCGGCCAGATCACGGGTCGTCCAGCCCTCGCACAGGGTGGGGGCCTCGGGGCCAGCGGTCTCCAACAGGTCGGCGAAGAGAAGCCGTTCACGCTTGGCATGGGTAGACATGCCAGCCAGCCTACGACCGGGCCACCGCCCCGCCCAGCACAGGTCGCGCCGATCCCCGCACACGGGTACCCGGACGGTGGTCATACGGGCCGGTCATTCGTACGACAAGAGGGTCCGGCCTGTGGACAACCGGCGAGGCCGGCCGGCGCGGCGCGGCACAATGGCACGCATGACCAGCACGCCGTCCTCCAGCCGCCCCCACAGCCCGGGAGCCTCCGCCGGCCCCGGCACTCCCAGCGCGCTGGACCCCGAGATCGCCGCCCGCCTCAAGCGCGGCGCCGACGGGCTCCTGCCTGCCATCGCCCAGCAGTACGACACCGGTGAGGTGCTCATGCTCGGCTGGATGGACGACGAGGCCCTGCACCGCACGCTCACCACCGGCCGCTGCACCTACTGGTCGCGCAGCCGCCGCGAGTACTGGGTCAAGGGCGACACCTCCGGCCACTTCCAGTGGGTGAAGTCCGTCAGCCTGGACTGCGACGCCGACACCGTCCTCGTCAAGGTCGACCAGGTCGGCGCGGCCTGCCACACCGGCGCCCGTACCTGCTTCGACGAGGACGTCCTCAAGGCCGAGCAAGGCTCCCCGGGCGGCGCCGATTCCGACGTACCGTCACTGGATCAGTAAGGTCAGCCGCCATGGACCTCGAGACGTTCCGCAAGCTGGCCGGCGACCGCCGGGTCATCCCCGTCAGCCGCAAGCTCCTCGCCGACGGCGACACCCCCGTCGGGCTCTACCGCAAGCTCGCCGCCGAGCGCCCCGGCACCTTCCTCCTGGAGTCCGCGGAGAACGGCCGCTCGTGGTCCCGCTACTCCTTCGTGGGCGTCCGCAGCCACGCCACCCTCACCGCCCGCGACGGCCGGGCCCACTGGCTCGGCACCCCGCCCGTCGGCGTCCCCGTCGACGGCGACCCCCTCGCCACCCTGCGCGCCACCATCGAGGCCCTCCACACCCCCCACCAGGAGGGCATGCCCCCCTTCACCGGCGGCATGGTCGGCTACCTGGGCTACGACATCGTGCGCCGCCTGGAGAAGATCGGCCCCGGCGGGCGGGACGACCTGCAGCTGCCCGAGCTGACCATGCTGCTGACCAGCGACCTGGCGGTCATGGACCACTGGGAGGGCTCGGTCCTGCTGATCGCCAACGCCATCAACCACAACGACCTGGACACCGGCGTCGACGAGGCCCACGCCGACGCGATCGCCCGCCTCGACGCCATGGAGGCCGACCTCGCCCGGCCCGTGGCCCAGCCCCCGGCGGCGCTCCCGCCCTCCGAGCTGCCCGAGTACACCGCGCTGTGGGGCGGCCCCGACTTCCAGGAGGCCGTCGAGGACATCAAGGAGCGCATCCGGGCCGGCGAGGCCTTCCAGGTCGTCCCCTCCCAGCGCTTCGAAACCCCGTGCACGGCAAGCGCGTTGGACGTCTACCGCGTCCTGAGGGCGACCAACCCGTCCCCGTACATGTACCTGTTCCGCTTCGACGGCTTCGACGTCGTCGGGTCCTCCCCCGAGGCCCTGGTCAAGGTCGAGGACGGGCAGGCCATGGTCCACCCCATCGCCGGCACCCGGCACCGGGGCGCGACCCCGCAGGAGGACCAGGCCCTCGCCGACGAACTGCTCGCCGACCCCAAGGAGCGCGCCGAGCACCTGATGCTCGTCGACCTGGGCCGCAACGACCTGGGCCGGGTCTGCGAGCCGGGCTCGGTCGAGGTCGTCGACTTCATGTCCGTCGAGCGGTACTCCCACGTCATGCACATCGTGTCCACCGTCACCGGCCGGGTCGCGGCGGGCCGCACGGCCTTCGACGTCCTGACCGCCTGCTTCCCCGCCGGCACCCTCTCCGGCGCCCCCAAACCGCGCGCGATGCAGATCATCGACGAGCTGGAGCCGTCCCGCCGGGGCCTGTACGGCGGCTGCGTCGGCTACCTCGATTTCGCCGGCGACTCCGACACCGCCATCGCCATCCGCACGGCACTGCTGCGCGACGGCACGGCGTACGTCCAGGCCGGCGCCGGCATCGTCGCCGACTCCGACCCCCTCGCCGAGGACACCGAGTGCCGCAACAAGGCGGCGGCGGTCCTGCGCGCGGTGCACACGGCGAACCGGCTGGGCGAGTAGGGCGCTTCTCACGTGCGCCCCGGGTGACAACCCACCCGGGGGGCAGGCGATAGTGGGGTACGTGACCGCAGCACCTGACCACCCCCGTTCCGAATCCGCGTCCGTCCGCGCCGGCCGGCGCAGTCTCGCTCTGGCGCTGCTCAGCGGTGCCCTGGGCGCGGCCGTCGTGCTGCTCGCCAGCCGGCAGCGCTGGTCGGAGGGCACCATCTCGGTGGCGGGCGGCGACTTCCCGCTGACCGCCCAGGGCAGCGACGTCACGGGCGTGCCCGCGGCGCTCGCCGTGGTGGGTCTGGCCGCGCTCGTCGCCGTCTTCGCCGTGCGCCGCTCCGGGCGCGTCCTGGTCTCCGCGCTGCTCGCCCTCTCCGGGGCGGGCACCATCGCCGCCGCGCTGCTCGGCGCCCGGGACAGTGCCGCGCTCGACGACAAGGCGGCCGAGGCCTCCGGCGACACCGCCGCGACCGTCGACGCGCTCAGTCACACCGGCTGGCCGTACGTCGCGGCCGCCGGCGGCGCGCTCATCCTGCTCGCCGGACTGCTCGCGCTGCGCCACGGACGGCGGTGGCCCGCGATGTCCGGCCGCTACGAACGCGACGGCACCCCCCGGCCGCGCAGAGCCCGGCCGGTCGACCCCGACCGGCCCGAGGACATGTGGAAGGCCCTGGACCGGGGCGAGGACCCGACGGGACCGGGCCCCGCCTAGGCCGCAACCGGGTCGCACCCGCGGAGCGACCCCCCGAACGCGGGAGTGGACACCCCCGCTCAAGGCACCCGTACCCGTACGGGACAATGGACGACGAGCGTCCGACTCAGCACAGGCATCGAGCGACACGCATCGAGCACCACGCAATGGACAACGAGGAGCAAGTCATGGCGGGCAGCAGCCACGGTCACACCCCGGCCGCCTGGACCGGCGTCACCATCGCCTTCATCGGTTTCTGCGTCTCGGGCGCCTTCATGGTGATGGCCGAGCCGCTGGGATTCTGGGCTGGCATGGTCATCACCGTCCTCGGCGGCGTCGTCGGCATGATCATGCGCGCCATGGGCATGGGCCAGCCGAAGGACGCGCACGCCGCGTACGAGACGGCGGCGGTGCGCGCGCAGGCCGGGACGACCCCCGAGCCGGCCGGCGCCCAGGGCTGACATCCGCCCCGGGGACGGTTCCGCGTCACCGCGGGCCGTCCCTCCGGCGCGTACGCCCCGCGCGGGGCACAATGCGGGGTGTGAACGCCGAGACCCAGCCGACCGCGCCACCGCCCCGCGACGTGACCGCCACGGCGGGCCGCGCGCTCCGCGCGCTCGCGGTGCCCGCCGGGGTGCTCGCGGCCGTCGGCGGTGCCTTCGCGTACGTCGCGGCCGTGGACCCCAACGAACCCGGCCACTACCCGGTCTGCCCGTTGTGGCGCCTCACCGGCCTGTACTGCCCCGGCTGCGGCGGTCTGCGCAGCGCGCACGCCTTCGCGCACGGGGACGTCGCGACCGCCCTCACCGACAACGCGCTGGCCGTGGCGGGCTTCCTGGGCTTCGCGGTGCTGTGGACCGTCTGGGTGGTCCGCGCGGCGCGCGGACGGCCCCTGCGCCCGCGCCTCGGCCCCGTGCACCTGTGGTCCCTCGGCACGTTGGCGCTGGTCTTCACGGTTGTCCGGAACCTGCCGTTCGGTGGCTGGCTCCATCCTTGATCGAACCGCGAACGTCCAGGTAGTGGGACCGCCGTCAACCGGATGCGAGGCCCACGCCCTCCTGCGGATACCATCGCAGTGAACTGCCTCAACCCTGAGAACCGCTCGACTGTCAATACATGACCGTCAAACGTTGTCACTGATTTTTGGCGTTTTCATCGTTCCCACCGTCTGAAAGGGGGCCGCTCGCGTGAGTGTGCTCGACGAGATCATCGACGGAGTCCGTGCCGACCTCGCGGAACGGCAGGCGCGCGTCAGCCTCGACGAGCTCAAGGAGCGCGCGGCGAAGGCTCCGGCGGCCAAGGACGGCGTGGCCGCGCTCCGCGGCGACGGCGTCAAGGTGATCTGCGAGGTCAAGCGGTCCAGCCCCTCCAAGGGCGCGCTCGCCGCGATCGCCGACCCGGCCGGTCTCGCCGCCGACTACGAGGCGGGTGGCGCGGCGATCATCTCCGTCCTCACCGAACAGCGCCGCTTCGGCGGCTCGCTGGCCGACCTGGAGGCCGTCCGCGCGCGCGTGGACATCCCCGTCCTGCGCAAGGACTTCATCGTCACCTCGTACCAGCTGTGGGAGGCGCGGGCCTACGGCGCCGACGTCGTCCTGCTGATCGTCGCCGCGCTCGACCAGCCGGCGCTGGAATCGCTCATCGAGCGCGCCGAGTCCATCGGGCTCACCCCGCTCGTCGAGGTCCACGACGAGGACGAGGTCGAACGCGCGGTCGACGCCGGAGCACGGGTGATCGGCGTCAACGCCCGCAACCTCAAGACCCTGGAGGTCGACCGCTCCACGTTCGAGCGGGTCGCCCCCGAGATCCCGGACTCCGTCGTCAAGATCGCCGAGTCCGGCGTCCGGGGCCCGCACGACCTCATCGCCTACGCCAACGCCGGCGCCGACGCCGTCCTCGTGGGCGAGTCCCTCGTCACCGGCAAGGACCCCAAGACCGCCGTCGCCGACCTCGTCGCCGCGGGCGAGCACCCCGCCCTGCGGCACGGGCGGGGCTGACCCGGCCATGACCGGCCGTACCTTCGCCGCCGACCGGCCGGGATCCGTCCCGGCCGGGGCGTCGGGGTGCGACGGAGCCGCCGGATCGGTCGTGGTCACCCACACGGGTGAGCCCGGGCCGGTAGGCTGTGCCCCGATGTTCTCGATCACCATGACTCCCCGGGACCCCTACGCCCGCCTCGCGCGCGGGTGCCGTCCCCGTGGCTGCCGGGCCCCCGCCCGTCGCGTCCACGGGCGCCGGGTCCGCTACGTCATCGGTGACGAGCCGGGTCAGGTGAACGGCATGCGATGGCCCAGGACACGTACGCGCCGACGCCCTGCGGGCGGCTGAGCCGCGTCCCCTCCCGCCGAACGCCGGGTGCCGTGTCCCCGGCGGCCGGTGAGCGGTGGCGGTCGGGCACGGCGTCCCACCGAAGTGCGGGGACCCCGGTACCGCGGGGCGGTGTGTGCGTACGTGATCGCTGTGAGCCGGATTCCGATCGACGACGGGGCCACGCCCCTGCGAGGTATGCGCATGTCCAGTGAGTTCTTCATTCCCGACCCCGAGGGTCGGGTTCCCAGCGCCGAGGGGTATTTCGGCGCGTTCGGCGGCAAGTTCATCCCGGAGGCGCTGGTCGCCGCCGTGGACGAGGTCGCCGTGGAGTACGACAAGGCCAAGCACGACCCCGAGTTCGCGCGTGAGCTCGACGATCTGCTCGTCCACTACACCGGCCGGCCGAGCGCGCTGACCGAGGTGCCCCGGTTCGCCGAGCACGCCGGCGGGGCGCGGGTGTTCCTCAAGCGCGAGGACCTGAACCACACCGGATCACACAAGATCAACAATGTGCTCGGGCAGGCCCTGCTCACCAGGCGCATGGGCAAGACCCGGGTCATCGCCGAGACGGGAGCGGGCCAGCACGGCGTCGCCACCGCCACGGCCTGCGCGCTGTTCGGCCTCGACTGCACCATCTACATGGGTGAGATCGACACCCGGCGACAGGCCCTGAACGTCGCCCGCATGCGCATGCTCGGCGCCGAGGTCATCGCCGTGAAATCCGGTTCGCGGACCCTCAAGGACGCCATCAACGAGGCGTTCCGGGACTGGGTCGCCAACGTCGACCGCACGCACTACCTGTTCGGGACCGTGGCCGGGCCCCACCCCTTCCCCGCGATGGTCCGCGACTTCCACCGTGTCATCGGCGTCGAGGCGCGGCGCCAGATCCTCGAACGCGCCGGACGCCTGCCCGACGCGGCCGTCGCCTGTGTGGGCGGCGGATCGAACGCGATCGGGCTCTTCCACGCCTTCATCCCGGACGCAGGAGTCCGCCTCGTCGGCTGCGAGCCCGCCGGTCACGGCGTCGAGACCGGCGAGCACGCGGCGACGCTCACCGCCGGTGAGCCGGGCATCCTGCACGGCTCGCGCTCCTACGTCCTGCAGGACGAGGAGGGCCAGATCACCGAGCCGTACTCGATCTCGGCGGGCCTGGACTACCCCGGCATCGGCCCCGAGCACGCGTACCTCAAGGACAGCGGCCGGGGCGAGTACCGTGCTGTCACCGACGACGCGGCCATGCAGGCACTGCGTCTGCTGTCGCGCACCGAGGGCATCATCCCGGCGATCGAGAGCGCCCACGCGCTCGCCGGCGCCCTGGAGGTCGGCAGGGAACTGGGCAAGGACGGGCTGATCGTCGTCAACCTGTCCGGGCGCGGCGACAAGGACATGGACACGGCCGCGCGCTACTTCGGCCTGTACGACACCGACGCCGAGGTCGCGGCCGACGCGGCCGATCTCGCCGAGATCGAGGGGGACGCCAAGTGAGCGGCAATATCCAGCTGTTGAGCGACACCCTCGCCGCCGCCGAGGCGGAGGGCCGGGCCGCGCTCATCGCCTATCTGCCGGCCGGGTTCCCCACCGTCGACGGCGGCATCGCCGCGATCAAGGCGGTCTTCGAGGGCGGCGCCGACATCGTCGAGGTCGGGCTGCCGCACAGCGACCCGGTCCTCGACGGACCCGTCATCCAGACCGCCGACGACATCGCCCTGCGCGGCGGAGTCAAGATCGCGGACGTGATGCGCACGGTCCGGGAGGCGTACGAGGCCACCGGCAAGCCCGTCCTCGTCATGACGTACTGGAACCCCATCGACCGCTACGGCGTGGAGCGCTTCACGGCCGAGCTGGCGGAGGCGGGCGGCGCGGGCTGCATCCTGCCCGACCTGCCCGTCCAGGAGTCGGCGCTGTGGAGGGAGCACGCCGACAAGCACGGCCTCGGCACGGTCTTCGTGGTCGCGCCCAGCAGCAGGGACGCCCGGCTCGCCGAGATCACCGCGGCGGGCAGCGGCTTCGTCTACGCCGCCTCGCTGATGGGGGTCACGGGCACCCGGGAGTCGGTGGGCGCGCAGGCCCAGGACCTGGTGGAACGCACCCGGGCCACGGGCTCCGGCCTGCCGGTCTGCGTCGGCCTCGGCGTCTCCAACGCCGAGCAGGCCGCCGAGGTCGCCGGATTCGCCGACGGTGTGATCGTCGGCTCCGCGTTCGTGAAGCTGATGCTGGACGCCCCCGACGAGGCGGCCGGTCTGGACGCCGTACGGGAACTGGCCGGCGACCTCGCCAAGGGTGTGCGCCGGGGCGCCTGACCCGGCGCGTCGGACGCTCGTGACGTTCACCCGTTTGTCGTACGGGGATCGCTGAACGTGACGGGCAATCCGCTCACTCGAACGGGTGGAAGTGGGACCGGGGAGGCGCGGTGCGCCTCCCCGGTTCGTTCTGCGGGATGTGAGCGAGAAGAACCGTGAGGGAAAGCGCACCGCCCGTGAACGGCTGGCGGAGGAGCGCGAGAAGCAGAAGACCGCCGAGAAGCGCCGCCGGGTACTGATCGTGGGCGCCTCCGTGGTGTGCGTCCTGGGGCTGGCCGCCGTCATCGGCGTGGTGGCGGCGAACGCGGGCAAGGACGACGAGTCCGACGCCTCGGGCCCGGTCGTGGCGCCCTCGGGGGCGAACGGCGAGGACAGCCTCGCGATCCCGGTCGGGGACGCCGGAGCCAAGTCGACCCTCTCCGTGTGGGAGGACTTCCGCTGCCCGGCCTGCAAGTCCTTCGAGGACGCCTACCGCTCGACCGTCCACGAGCTGACCGAGGCCGGGAAGCTGAAGGTCGAGTACCACCTCGCCACCCTGATCGACGGGAACATGGGCGGCAGCGGCTCCCGCAAGGCCGCCAACGCCGCCGCGTGCGCGCAGAACGAGGGCAAGTTCCCGGAGTACCACGACGTGCTCTACGAGAACCAGCCGCCCGAGACGAACGACGACTTCGCCGGCGAGGCCAGACTGCTCGACCTGGCGAAGAAGGTGGACGGACTGGACACCGCCCCCTTCCGCACCTGTGTCGAGGACGGCAGGCACAACAGCTGGGTCGCCAAGTCGAACGAGGCGTTCAGCAAGGGCGGCTTCTCCGGCACGCCGAGCGTCTTCCTCAACGGCACCAACATCTACGCGGACCAGTCCATGACCCCCGCCAAGCTGAAGCAGATGGTGGAGGCGAGGGCCCAGGGGTGAGCCGCGGGTGAGCCGGAAGGGGCCACCGGGGACCGTGGGGCGTCAAGGAAGGTGTGACGCGGTGTTATGGACCCGTTGCCGGGCCGCCCGTCGTCGGCCGGGCCCGGCAAGGTAGCGTCGACCCTGCCATGGAACTTGCCTACATTCCCAGCCCGTCGCGCGGGGTGCTGTACCTCGGTCCCGTCCCGCTGCGCGGCTACGCCTTCTGCATCATCATCGGTGTCTTCGTAGCCGTCTGGCTCGGCAACAAACGCTGGGTCGCACGGGGCGGACAGGCCGGCACGATCGCCGACATCGCCGTCTGGGCCGTGCCCTTCGGCCTGGTCGGCGGGCGGCTCTACCACGTGATCACGGACTACGAGCTGTACTTCAGCGAGGGCCGTGACTGGGTCGACGCCTTCAAGGTCTGGGAGGGCGGGCTCGGCATCTGGGGCGCGATCGCGCTCGGCGCGGTGGGCGCGTGGATCGGTTGCCGCCGGCGAGGTATCCCGCTGCCCGCGTACGCGGACGCCGTCGCGCCCGGTATCGCGCTGGCGCAGGCGATCGGGCGGTGGGGCAACTGGTTCAACCAGGAGCTGTACGGCAGGCCGACGGATCTGCCGTGGGCGGTGGAGATCACGTCCTCCACGGACGGACGGCTGCCGGGTACGTACCACCCGACCTTCCTCTACGAGTCGCTGTGGTGCATCGGCGTCGCGCTCCTCGTCATCTGGGCGGACCGCCGGTTCACCCTCGGGCACGGGCGGGCGTTCGCGCTGTACGTCGCCTCGTACTGCGCGGGGCGGTTCTGGATCGAGTACATGCGGGTCGACGAGGCCCACCACATCCTCGGCCTGCGCCTCAACAACTGGACCGCGCTGTTCGTCTTCGTCCTCGCCGTGATCTACATGGTCCTGTCGGCCCGCAAGCGGCCCGGGCGGGAAGAGGTCGTCGAGCCCGGTGTCTCCGACGGGGACGAGGGCGAGGGCGGTGCCGCCGCGGATGCGGACAAGGGTGACGAGGGCTCGGGCGAGGTCGGCGTGAAGGACGCCGAGGACGCCGAGGGGAAGCCGGGCACCAAGGGGACCCCCGAGGCCGAGGCAGTGCCGGGCGTCGAGGGGGAGAAGGGCGCGGAGGTCTCCGACTCCGTGGCCGGGAAGAAGGCCGAGTCCGCGGAGAAGAGCTGACGTCGTGCTTCGGCTGCGGTGATCCGCCGCTTCGGCGCTCCGTGAGGATGTGCGAGCACCCATCCGCCCCCAGGGGGTGGGTGGGTGCTCCGGGTTCGGGGCGGGTGCGGGCCCGGTGCGGCCTCTCGTGGCAGCTGCCCGCGCCCCGGAAGGACCAGGCCGGAGGTCAGTGTCTGGTGGGGCGGTCGGCCAGGGAGAGGGTTCTGTGGGCGGCGGCCACGATCGCCGGGTCGATGAAGCGGCCGTCGGGGAGGGCCTGGGCGCCGGGTGCGGCGGTCGCGGCCCTGAGGGTCTCCTCGGCCGACTCCACCTCCTGCGGGGTGGGCGCGTAGGCGCGTTCGATGACCGGGAGCTGGCGGGGATGGATGGCGGCGCGGCCCAGGAAGCCGAGGGAGCGGCCGTGGGCGCAGGAGGCGGCCAGGCCGTCCAGGTCCTTCGTGTCCGGGTGGACCGACTGGGCCGGTGAGGGCAGCCCCGCGGCGCGCGCGGCGACGATCACGCGGGAGCGGGGCCAGTCGAGGGCCCGGTCGTGGTGGACGGCCAGGTCGGCGCGGAGGTCCGCCTCGCCGAGCGTGATGCCGTGCAGCGCGGGGTGGGCCGTCGCGATGGCGTAGGCGCGCTCGACGCCCAGGGCCGATTCGAGGAGGGCGTACAGCGGGATCGCGCCTCCTTCGGCGGGGGCCGTTCCTTCCGCGACGGCGGCGATCTCGGCCGGTGACGTGACCTTCGGCAGGCGGAGCGCCGACAGACCGGGCAGGGGGGAGAGGGTCTTGAGGTCCTGTTCGGCCTCGGGGGTGTGCAGGGCGTTCACGCGTACGTGGACCGGCACGGGGGGAGGGGCCGAGAGCAGGTCGGCGGTGGCGGCGCGGGCGTAGCCCTTGCGGTCCGGGGCGACCGCGTCCTCCAGGTCCACGATCACCACGTCGGCGCCGCTGTCCAGGGCCTTGGCGACCACCTCGGGGCGGTCACCGGGGACGTACAGCCAGGTCAGGGGGAACGGGGTGGCCGGCCGGGGGGTCACAGGGCGCCCTCCTGACGGAGGGCCGCGATGTCCGGCTCCGACAGGCCCAGCTCGGTGAGGACCGCGCCCGTGTCGGCGCCGTGCGCGCGGCCCGCCCAGCGGATCGCGCCGGGGGTGGCGGAGAGCCGGAAGAGGACGTTCTGCATGCGCAGGGGCCCGAGGTCGGGGTCGTCCACGGTGGTGACGGTGTCCAGGGCCCGGTACTGCGGGTCGGTCATCACCTCGGTGATGTCCTGGATGGGGGCGACGGCCGCCTCCGCCCGCTCGAACACCTCGATGACCTCCTCGCGGGTGTGGCGGGCGATCCACGCGCCGACCGCCTCGTCCAGGACGTCCGTGTGGCGGGCCCGTTCCGCCCCCGAACCGAACCAGGGCTCGTCGATCAGCTCGGGGCGGCCGACCAGGCGCATCACCCGTTCCGCGATCGACTGGGCGGAGGTGGAGACGGCCACCCAGGAGCCGTCCGCCGTGCGATAGGTGTTGCGGGGGGCGTTGTTGGCGGAGCGGTTGCCGGTGCGCGGCTGGACGTGGCCCAGCTGGTCGTACCAGAGGGGCTGGGGGCCGAGGACGGTGAGGATCGGCTCGATGATCGCCATGTCGACCGTCTGCCCCTGACCGGTCCGGTCACGCGCGGCGAGCGCGGTCATCACCGCGTACGCCGTCGCCAGGCCCGCGATGGAGTCGGCGAGTCCGAAGGGGGGCAGGACCGGCGGGGCGTCGGGCTCCCCGGTGATCGCGGCGAAGCCGCTCATCGCCTCGGCGAGCGTGCCGAAGCCGGGGCGGTGCGCGTACGGGCCGAACTGGCCGAAGCCGGTGACCCGGGCGAGGACCAGGCCGGGGTTCGCCGCCGAGAGCTCCTTCCAGCCCAGGCCCCATTTCTCCAGGGTGCCGGGGCGGAAGTTCTCGATGACGACGTCGGCGGTGGCGGCAAGGCGCAGGAGGGTGTCCCGGCCGCCGGGGGTGGAGAGGTTCAGCGTCAGGGTGCGCTTGTTGCGGCCCAGCAGTTTCCACCACAGGCCCACGCCGCCCTTCGACGGGCCGTGGCCGCGGGACGGGTCCGGCTTCGTGGGGTGCTCGACCTTGATGACCTCCGCGCCGAAGTCGCCGAGCATCGTGGCGGCGAGGGGACCGGCGAAGAGGGTGGCGAGATCGAGGACACGCAGGTGGGAGAGCGGGGGGTCGTACGCCTGGGTCATGGGTGGGGGGTCTCCCGGAGGGTGAGGTGGGCCAGGGTGTCGAAGCCGACGCCGTTGAAGTCGGCGATCGAGGTGGCCAGGCGGTTCTTGAGGGGGGCCGTCCAGCGCTCGGGGAGCGCGTCCGGGGAGCCGGTGAGGAGGCCGGCGATGCTGCCCGCCGTCGCGCCGTTCGAGTCGGTGTCCCAACCACCGGACACCGCGCGGCAGATGGAGGCCGTGAAGTCGCCGTCCGCGTGGGTGAGGGCGGCGGTGAGCAGAGCGGTGTTGGGCACGGCGTGGACCCAGTGGTGGTCGGCGTGGGCGGTGTGGAGTGCGTCGACGACCGCCTCGAAGTCCCGGGTACGGGTGGCGAGACCGACGGCGTGGGTGATCGCCCTCGCCAGGCGGGAGCCCGGGGGGACGACCGTCAGGCCGGTGCGCAGGCAGTGGTGGATGTCGTGGGTGCCGGCGGCCGCCTCCGCGATGGTGGCCGCGACGAACATCGCCGCGTAGACGCCGTTCGCGGTGTGGGTGAGGGTGGCGTCGCGGTGGGCCTGCTCGGCCGCGGCGCCCGGGTCGCCGGGGTTGGTCCAGCCGTGGACGTCGGCGCGGATGAGGGCGCCGATCCATTCGCGGAACGGGTTGCGGTGGCGGGCGGTGTGTGGGGGGTCGATACCGCAGAGGAGGTTGCGGTAGGCGATGCGTTCGGCGGTGAAGGTGCGGCCCGCGGGGAGTTCGTCCAGCCAGAGCGTGGCTACGTCGGTGGTGGTGAAGTCGCGGCCGTGACGGGTGAGCAGGAGGAGGTTGAGGAGGGGGTAGTTGAGGTCGTCGTCCTCGGGCATGCCGTCGATGTTCTCGGCGAGGGAGGTGGGGGCCGAGCGGCGGTTCCAGGGGTGGGCGGCGAGGAGTTCCGCAGGGACGCCCCGGGCGGTGAACCAGGTGCTGAGGGGCCAGTTGCCGGTCACCCGCGCCAGGTCGCGGATCGCGGCGAGAGGGAGTTTCTCGACGGGCTTGCCGAGGAGGCAGCCGGCGGCGCGCCCCAGCCACGCGGCCTCCAGGCGGGGGAGGTACGCGGCCGGGGTGGAGCGGGGTGGCGCGCCCGGCGTGCCGGGGGCGGCCGGGGGTGCCGGCCAGTGGGGGCACAGTGCCTTGATCCCGCTCAGGGCCGTCGGCTCGACGTCGCTCAACCCGCTCGGCAGGTCGGCGAGTTCGTCCAGCAGGTCCTCGGCGAGCTGCCGCAGGTAGCGGGAGACGCGCCCCGGGGAGGCGCCGGCGCGGAGGGGGGCCGGGGGGCCGCCCGCCGCTCGCCAGCGGGCGGCGACGGCCGACGGTTCACGGCCGTCCTGGACCGCCTGGTGGAGTTCGTGGCCCAGGAGGTCCTCCGGCTGGACCCAGGTCAGACGCAGCGGGGTCACCGGAGGGAGGCCAGCGTGGCGAAGGCGGACTCGTGGGCGCGGCGGCGCCGTACGTCCCGCGCGTGGATCTGGAGGGCGACCTCCGTCAGGGTCGTGGCCGGGGCGTGCAGGTCCAGGCGGCTGGCCTCCGCGACGGTCTTGGCCCAGTCGGACGGGACGTCCGAGCCCAGTGCGCCCGCGAGGGCACCCGACATGGTGGCGATCGAGTCGCAGTCGCGGCCGTAGTTCACCGAACCCAGGACCGCGTGGCGGTAGTCGCCGCGGGCCACGAGCAACATGCCCAGGGCGATGGGGAGTTCCTCGATCGCGTGGAGGCGGGAGGGGCGGCGGGCGCCCAGTGAGGGAGCGCGGTAGTCCGGGCCGACCGTGTCGAAAGGCGTCACCGCCTCACGCAGCGGGCGCAGCGCCGACTCGAAGTCCGTGTGGCGGGCGGCCGTCTCGCACACGGCCTCGATCGCCGCGCGGGTGCCGTCCTTCGCCAGGGCGAGGCACGTCTCGACCACCGACTCGGCGGTCGCGCCCGGCGTGCACGCCGCCGCGACCCCCGCCGCGAACACGCCCGCCGCCTCCCTGCCGTACGACGACTGGTGGGCGCCCGCGACGTCGAGCGCCTCCGCGTACGCGCCGGGCGGGTCGGCCGCGTTGACCAGGCCGACCGGGGCCATGTACATCGCGGCGCCGCAGTTGACGATGTTGCCGGTGCCCGCCTCGCGCGGGTCGACGTGGCCGTAGTGGATGCGGGCCACCAGCCACTTCTCGGCGAGGAAGACCCGCTGGAGGGGGAGGGCCTCCGCCTCCAGCTCGGGGATCCAGCGCGGGGTCGTCATCATGTCCGGCACCAGGTGCTCGGCGACGGCGTACGCGTCCAGGTGGTCGCGTACGCGGTCGTACACCCGGACCAGCGCGTGGGTCATGAGGGTGTCGTCGGTGACGTGTCCGTCGCCCTTGTGGTACGGCGCGATGGGGCGGGCGGTGCGCCAGTCGTCGCCGTTCCAGGGGCCGACGACGCCGTGCACGCGGCCGCCGTGGCGTTCGGCGATCTGCTCCGGGGTGTAGCCCTCGACGGGGCCGCCGAGGGCGTCGCCGACGGCGGCGCCGACGAGGGCGCCGGTGATGCGTTCTTCGAGGGTCATCGCGGTGGGGGGTTCCTTCGAGGGCGTCATGCCCGAATCATCCTCCGGGGGCGGCGAGTTCCGTGGTTGCGAGAAGTTCGGCGAGGTGTACGAGATCGGTGCCGGTGAGGCGGGGGAGGACACAGCCGGAGAGGGTGCGGCAGGCGTCCCGCCAGGAGGCCGGGATGGCGGGGGCCCCGCCGAGCGCGCCGGTCAGGGCGCCGGCGAGGGCCGGGGCGGAGTCGGCGACGCGGGAGAGGCAGGCGGCGGCGGGCACGGCCTCCGCGATGCGGCCCTCGGCGGCGGTGGCCAGGGCGAGTGCCACGGGGACGGTCTCGGCGGCGGCGATGCCGTAGCTGTAGACGTGGTCGACGATCTGGTGCTCCAGGAGCGGTACCAGAGCGAAGGTTCCTTCTCTTCTGTGGCGGTGGGCGAGGTCCAGGGCGTGGCGGGCGTTGCGGCCGATCTCCGTCCCGGCGGGGAGTTCGGCCAGGGCCGCCGCCGTGCAGTCGTCGACGTTCGCGCCGACGAGCGCCAGCGCGAGCGCGGCGGCCATCGCGCGTGCGCCGTGCACGCCGTCGCCGTCCTGGGTGTAGCGGGCGTCGAACTCGGCGAGATCGGCGGCACCTCGCGGGTCGCCGGGGTGGGCCACGGCGAGGACGCAGGCGCGTACGCAGGCCGCGTCGTCGAAGTAGTGCGGGTTGTCGTGACCGGTGGCGGGTGGGCGCAGGCCGGTGGCGAGGTTGCCGAGACCGGCGCGTACGGAGATACGGGCGCGCAGGGGGAGCACGGCGGACTCGACCTCGGGGGCGCGTTCGGCGGCGGCGGCGATCTCGCTGGCCACGGCGTTCCAGGAGAGGTCGATCGAGGCGCGGGTGCGGCGTTCCAGGCTGAGGTCTCCGAGTGCGGCGGCGTCGCCGGCGCGCAGCAGGGCCTCCGCGGCGAAGGCCGCCCATTCCGCGTCGTCGGAGGGGCCGAGACGCAGGGGCTCGGGCGGTTGGTTGAGGGCGATGGGGACCGGGAGTGTGGTGGTGGCGTTCTGCTCGGCGAAGGTGTCCAGTTCGCGGGTGAGACGGCGGGTCCACTCCGGCATGCGGGCGGCCCGGTGGCGGCCGGCGGGCCAGCCGGCGGCGTCACCCGCGGCGAGGCCCAGGAGGAGGCCCTCGACGCGGGTGCCCGGCGGGCGGCGGAGCGCCGATCCGGCCTCGGCACCGCCGTCGGCCGGTTGCTTCCCGCCCGCACCGCCGCCCGTGCGGATCTCGTCGTCGGGCGCGGGCGGCCCCTGCGGGGGGACCTCGCCGTCGGCGACCGCGGGCCCGGACGAGGGGGGCTTCTCCGTGAGCGGCAGCCCCGCGATCGTCGGCTCCGCCGGGGGCGCCGGCGTGCGGGCGGGCTCCTCGTGCGGCGTGTGGGCGGGCATGTGCGCAGGCGTGCGCGCGGGCTCCTCGTACGCCGTCGGCGTCGGCGCGCGGCGCGTGTCGTCGTCCGCCGTCGAGGGTGCCGTGGGCGTCGTCTCGTCCCACGGTGTCGGTGGGGTCATGAAGGGGTCTCCGGTCGGGTGGGCGGGGCCAGGGTGAAGGCGGTCGGCGGGCGCTCGTCGTGGGGGAGGGGGGCCGCGGTGCCGGTGGCCCATTTGCCGCCCTCGCCGGGGACCAGGAGTTCGGCGACGTCGAGGACGTGGTGGCCCGCCATGGACGGCAGGCAGCTGCCTCGCGCCGGGCCGATGGCCGCCGCCCACTCGGACGGGATCGAGGACACGCCCCGGGTCGCTCCGGCCAGCGCGCCGGCGACGGCGGCGGTCGTGTCGGCGTCGCGGCCCATGTTCACCGCCGTCAGCACCGACTCGGTGAAGTCGCCGTCGGCCGCCGCGTAGGCGCCGAAGGCGAGGGCGACGGCCTCGGGGGCGAGGTCGGTCCAGGGGTAGCCGCCGATGACGACGGCGGAGCGGACCGCACGTTCGCCGCGGTGGGCGACGGCGACCGCCCGGCGCAGGGAACGGGCCGTCCAGGAGTCGTCGGGGATCACGGCGAGCGCGGAGGCCACGACGGCGATGGTGGGGGCGCCCGCCATCGCCGCCGCCACTCCGGCCGCGACCGCCTGACCGCCGTAGATGCCCTCGCCGTCGTGGCTGACGGAGCCGTCGACGGCGACCAGCCGGGCGGCCTCCGCCGGGCGGCCCGCGGCGAAGACGCCGAAGGGGGCCGCACGCATGGCCAGTCCGTCGCTCCAGGCGTGCCGGTGCTGCGCGGAGATCGGCGCGGCGAGGCCCCGGCGGAGGTTCTCCAGGGTGCCGCGTTCGCTGAAGCCGGCGCCCCGGAACGGGCCCTCGTCCCGGTCCGCGATCCACTGGTGCCAGGCCGTCTCCACATGCGTGGCGGTGAGCGCCGAGCCGTGCCGGGCCAGCAGCAGCCCGGAGAAGATGGCGTACTCGGTGTCGTCCGTGCCCGCGGGGTGCTCGGCCACGTACCCCGTGATGCGCCCCCAGCGTGCGCGGATCTCGGAGGGTTTCATGTTCTCCGCGGGCGCCCCCAGCGCGTCCCCGACGGCGAGCCCGAGCAGGGCTCCGCGTGCCCGTTCGCGCAGATCGGCGGCGTCCCCCGGCGCCGGTACCGAAGGAATGCAGGCGATGGAAGGCATATGGCGCCTCTCTGGCCCTGAGGGCAGGTCTGGCCTCGGGGCACGTCCGGCCCGTGGGCGGTCGATCCGCTCTGAAGATCTGGAGATGCGGCGAGCCGACGCTGTGGAGATCGAAGACTCCCGCTGTGAAGATCTCTGCCACATCGGGCGCCCCACCGGCTGCCGGAACGCCCTCGTGTCACCCGGTCGACATCTGTGCAGAGCCCTGTACGAATGAGCGGCCGGAGTTCTCGAACAGTCGTCGGCCCCGCTGGGGTGCCTGGTAAGTACGGCCTTCCTTGCTGGCAGAAGAGATTTTCCGAGCGTACGTTCGACGCGAGGAAAGGGGCACGACCGTGGCGATCATCGACACCGAGGCCGCGCTGCACGAGGCGCACCGCGACAACCACACCCACCGGGACGTGAACGGAGGCTGGCTGCGGCCCGCCGTGTTCGGCGCGATGGACGGGCTCGTGTCCAACCTGGCCCTGATGACCGGTGTCGCGGGCGGCTCGGCCGGGCGGGAGGCGGTTGTCGTCGCCGGGCTCGCGGGACTCGCCGCCGGCGCCTTCTCGATGGCCGCCGGCGAATACACCTCGGTGGCCTCCCAGCGGGAACTGGTCGAGGCCGAACTCGACGTCGAGCGGCGGGAGTTGCGCAAGCACCCCAAGGACGAGGAGCAGGAGCTGGCCGCGCTCTACGAGAGCCGCGGCGTCGAGGCGGGGCTCGCCCGGGAGGTCGCGCGCCAGCTCTCGCGCGATCCCGAGCAGGCCCTGGAGATCCACGCCCGCGAGGAACTGGGCATCGATCCCGGCGACCTCCCGTCACCGACCGTGGCCGCCGTGTCGAGCTTCGGCTCCTTCGCGCTGGGCGCCCTGCTGCCCGTGCTGCCGTATCTGCTCGGCGCGGGCGCGCTGTGGCCCGCCGTGCTGGTGGCGCTCCTGGGGCTCTTCGGGTGCGGGGCGGTGGTGGCCAGGGTGACGGCCAGGAGCTGGTGGTTCAGCGGTCTGCGGCAGCTCGCCCTCGGGGGTGCCGCGGCGGGTGTGACGTACGCCCTGGGCAGCCTGATCGGGGCGGCCGTATGATGGATCGGATGGCTACGTATGCGCGGGACCGCATAAATAGTCGTTACCACGCGGTTTCGAACGCTTAACCGCTGGGCATGAGCCGTAAGCGCCGCAGGCAATGACGCCTGCCTAGCACCTGAAGCAGTGGCGACGACGCCCTCTGCGCCCCGCGGTCTGCCGACATGGAGCTGTCCGGTCGACCCCCCCGGTTTCACGCCTGTCGACGCCTGTCCACGCCACTGTGCGCGGCACCCCTCCGTGCCCGTGGCGTCCGCATGTTGGGACGCGGTATCCGCTTCCCGAGAACCGCTCCATCATGTAACCTGCACGAAATTTTGCACCTTACGCAGAGGGCCAGCGTCGTCCCTCGGCACACGCACATGCCAGATGACGACGACGGGAGAGCCGATGCGTACGCCGCGCCAGCCGTCCCAGCACTCCGCGAACGGCCAGAAGTGGTCCTTCATGGATGCTCGCCCTGCTGCGCAGGGTATGTACGACCCCCGCAACGAGCACGACGCCTGTGGCGTCGGCTTCGTGGCCACCCTCACCGGCGAGGCGAGCCATGCGCTGGTCGAGCAGGCGCTCACGGTTCTTCGCAACCTGGAGCACCGAGGGGCGACCGGTTCGGAGCCCGACTCGGGTGACGGCGCCGGCATTCTCTCGCAGGTCCCCGACGCGTTCTTCCGCGAGGTGACCGGGTTCGAGCTGCCCGAGGCCGGCGCGTACGCCGTCGGCATCGCCTTCCTGCCCCAGCACGGCGCCGACGACGCCGCGGCCCGTATCGAGGCCATCGCGGCCGAGGAGGACCTGACCGTCCTCGGCTGGCGCGAGGTGCCCGTCGCCCCCGCGCTGCTCGGCGCCACCGCCCGCTCGACGATGCCCTCCTTCCGCCAGGTCTTCGTCGCCGACGGCTCGGCCGCGTCCGCCACGGGCATCGACCTCGACCGCAGGAGCTTCGTGCTGCGCAAGCGCGCCGAGCGCGAGGTCGACGTCTACTTCCCCTCGCTGTCCGCGCGGACCATCGTCTACAAGGGCATGCTGACCACCGGCCAGCTGGAGCCCTTCTTCCCGGACCTGTCCGACCGCCGCTTCGCCTCCGCGATCGCGCTCGTGCACTCCCGGTTCTCCACGAACACCTTCCCGTCGTGGCCGCTCGCCCACCCGTACCGCTTCGTCGCGCACAACGGCGAGATCAACACGGTCAAGGGCAACCGCAACTGGATGGTCGCCCGCGAGTCCCAGCTCGCCTCGGACCTCTTCGGCCCCCAGGAGACGCTGGACCGGATCTTCCCGATCTGTACGCCGGACGCCTCCGACTCGGCGTCCTTCGACGAGGTCCTGGAACTGCTCCACCTCGGCGGCCGCTCCCTGCCGCACTCCGTGCTGATGATGATCCCGGAGGCGTGGGAGAACCACGACTCCATGGAGCCGGCCCGCCGCGCCTTCTACCAGTTCCACTCCACGATGATGGAGCCCTGGGACGGCCCGGCCTGTGTCACCTTCACCGACGGCCGTCAGGTCGGCGCGGTCCTGGACCGCAACGGCCTGCGCCCCGGCCGCTACTGGGTCACCGACGACGGACTCGTCGTCCTCGGCTCCGAGGTCGGCGTCCTCGACATCGACCCCGCCAAGGTCGTCCGCAAGGGACGGCTGCAGCCCGGCCGGATGTTCCTCGTCGACACCGTCGAGCACCGCATCATCGAGGACGACGAGATCAAGGCCCAGCTCGCCGCGGAGAACCCGTACGCGGAGTGGCTGGAGGCCGGCGAGATCGAGCTGTCCGACCTGCCCGAGCGTGAGCACATCGTGCACACCCACGCCTCGGTCACCCGCCGCCAGCAGACCTTCGGCTACACCGAGGAAGAGCTGCGCGTCATCCTCGCGCCGATGGCCAAGACCGGCGGTGAGCCGCTCGGCTCCATGGGCACGGACTCGCCGATCGCCGCGCTGTCCGCCCGTCCACGGCTGCTCTTCGACTACTTCACCCAGCTGTTCGCGCAGGTCACCAACCCGCCGCTGGACGCGATCCGCGAGGAGCTCGTCACCTCGCTGCGCTCGTCGCTGGGCCCCGAGGGCAACATCCTGGAGCCGACGGCCGCGTCGTGCCGCAGCGTCACCCTGCCCTTCCCGGTGATCGACAACGACGAGCTGGCCAAGCTCATCCACATCAACGCCGACGGCGACATGCCCGGCATGAAGGCGGCCACGCTCTCCGGTCTCTACCGGGTCTCCGGCGGCGGCGACTCCCTCGCCGCACGCATCGACGAGATCTGCGCCGAGGCCGACGCCGCCATCGCCAACGGCGCCCGGCTGATCGTCCTGTCCGACCGCCACTCCGACGCCGAGCACGCGCCGATCCCGTCGCTGCTGCTCACCGCGGCCGTCCACCACCACCTCATCCGCACCAAGCAGCGCACCCAGGTGGGCCTGCTCGTCGAGGCCGGTGACGTCCGCGAGGTCCACCACGTCGCCCTGCTCATCGGCTTCGGCGCCGCCGCCGTCAACCCGTACCTGGCGATGGAGACCGTCGAGGACCTCGTCCGCGCCGGCACCTTCCTCTCCGGCATCGAGTCCGAGCAGGCCATCCGCAACCTGATCTACGCCCTCGGCAAGGGCGTCCTCAAGGTCATGTCCAAGATGGGCATCTCCACGGTCGCGTCCTACCGGGGCGCCCAGGTCTTCGAGGCCGTCGGCCTCGCGGACGAGTTCGTCGAGAAGTACTTCAACGGCACGGCCACCAAGATCGGCGGCGTCGGCATCGACGTCATCGCCAAGGAGGTCGCCGCCCGCCACGCCAAGGCGTACCCGGCCAGCGGCATCGCGCCGGCCCACCGCGCCCTGGAGATAGGCGGCGAGTACCAGTGGCGCCGCGAGGGCGAGCCGCACCTGTTCGACCCGGAGACGGTCTTCCGCCTCCAGCACTCCACGCGCACGCGCCGCTACGACATCTTCAAGAAGTACACGGACCGCGTGAACGAGCAGTCCGAGCGCCTGATGACACTGCGCGGCCTGTTCGGCTTCAGGGCCGGGGAGCGTCAGCCGGTCCCGATCGACGAGGTCGAGCCGGTCACCGAGATCGTCAAGCGGTTCTCCACCGGCGCCATGTCGTACGGCTCGATCTCCCGCGAGGCGCACGAGACGCTCGCCATCGCCATGAACCAGCTGGGCGGCAAGTCCAACACTGGTGAGGGCGGC
The DNA here is from genome assembly GCF_055592645.1 of Streptomyces sp. NPDC041108. NCBI lineage: Bacteria > Bacillati > Actinomycetota > Actinomycetes > Kitasatosporales > Streptomycetaceae > Streptomyces > Streptomyces sp. NPDC041108. Next base: position 364,508 of record NZ_JBVIYK010000005.1, read on the forward strand.
GAGGACCCGGACCGCCTGTACGACCCGGCGCGCCGGTCCAGCATCAAGCAGGTCGCCTCCGGCCGCTTCGGCGTGACCTCCGAGTACCTGGTCAACGCGGACGACATCCAGATCAAGATGGCCCAGGGCGCCAAGCCCGGCGAGGGCGGTCAGCTGCCCGGCCACAAGGTGTACCCGTGGGTCGCCAAGACCCGGCACTCGACCCCGGGTGTCGGTCTGATCTCCCCGCCGCCGCACCACGACATCTACTCCATCGAAGACCTCGCCCAGCTGATCCACGACCTGAAGAACGCGAACCCGCAGGCGCGGATCCACGTCAAGCTGGTCTCCGAGGTCGGTGTCGGCACGGTGGCGGCCGGTGTCTCCAAGGCGCACGCGGACGTCGTCCTCATCTCCGGCCACGACGGCGGTACGGGCGCGTCCCCGCTGACCTCGCTGAAGCACGCGGGCGGTCCCTGGGAGCTCGGCCTCGCCGAGACCCAGCAGACGCTGCTCCTCAACGGCCTGCGCGACCGCATCGTCGTGCAGACCGACGGCCAGCTGAAGACCGGCCGTGACGTCGTCATCGCCGCGCTCCTCGGCGCCGAGGAGTTCGGCTTCGCCACCGCCCCGCTGGTCGTCTCCGGCTGCGTCATGATGCGCGTCTGCCACCTGGACACCTGCCCGGTCGGCATCGCCACCCAGAACCCGACGCTGCGCGACCGGTTCTCCGGCAAGGCCGAGTACGTCGTGAACTTCTTCGAGTTCATCGCCGAGGAGGTCCGCGAGATCCTCGCCGAGCTGGGCTTCCGCTCCATCGAGGAGGCCGTCGGCCACGCCGAGACGCTCGACGTGACCCGCGCGGTCGACCACTGGAAGGCGCAGGGCCTGGACCTGGAGCCGCTGTTCCACGTGCCCGAGCTGCCCGAGGGCGCCGTCCGCCACCAGGTGATCGAGCAGGACCACGGCCTGGAGAAGGCGCTCGACAACGAGCTGATCAAGCTCGCCGCCGACGCGCTGGCCGCCTCGGACGCCACCGACGCCCAGCCGGTCCGCGCCCAGATCAAGGTCCGCAACATCAACCGCACGGTCGGCACCATGCTCGGCCACGAGGTGACCAAGAAGTTCGGCGGGGCCGGTCTGCCCGACGACACCATCGACATCACCTTCACCGGCTCGGCGGGCCAGTCCTTCGGCGCCTTCCTCCCGCGCGGCGTCACGCTGCGCCTGGAGGGCGACGCCAACGACTACGTCGGCAAGGGCCTCTCCGGCGGCCGGGTGATCGTCCGCCCCGACCGGGACGCCGACCACCTCGCCGAGTTCTCGACGATCGCGGGCAACACCATCGCCTACGGCGCGACCGGCGGCGAGCTGTTCCTCCGCGGTCGTACGGGTGAGCGGTTCTGTGTCCGCAACTCCGGCGCCCTGGTGGTGTCCGAGGGCGTGGGCGACCACGGCTGCGAGTACATGACCGGTGGCCACGCGGTGGTCCTCGGCGAGACGGGCCGCAACTTCGCGGCCGGTATGTCCGGCGGCATCGCCTACGTCATCGACCTTGACCGCGACAACGTCAACGTCGGCAACCTGGGCGCCGTCGAGGCCCTCGACGACACCGACAGGCAGTGGCTGCACGACGTGGTGCGCCGCCACGCCGAGGAGACCGGCTCCACGGTCGCCGAGAAGCTGCTCGCCGACTGGCCCGTCGCCGTGGCGCGCTTCAGCAAGATCATCCCCAGCACGTACAAGGCAGTGCTCGCCGCCAAGGCCGCCGCCGAGCAGGCCGGTCTCTCCGAGACCGAGATCACCGAGAAGATGATGGAGGCGGCGATCAATGGCTGACCCGAAGGGCTTCCTGAACCACGGGCGCGAGGTCGCCAAGTCCCGCCCCGTCGACGTACGTCTGAAGGACTGGAACGAGGTCTACGTCCCGGGCTCGCTGCTCCCGATCATCTCGAAGCAGGCGTCCCGCTGCATGGACTGCGGCATCCCGTTCTGTCACAACGGCTGTCCGCTCGGGAACCTCATCCCCGAGTGGAACGACTACGCCTACCGCGAGGACTGGGCGGCGGCGTCGGAGCGGCTGCACGCGACGAACAACTTCCCGGAGTTCACCGGGCGGCTGTGCCCGGCGCCGTGCGAGTCGGCCTGCGTCCTCGCCATCAACCAGCCGGCCGTCACCATCAAGAACGTCGAGGTCTCCATCATCGACAAGGCGTGGGACAGCGGCGACGTCGCGGCCCAGGCCCCGGAGCGGCTGTCCGGCAAGACCGTCGCGGTCATCGGCTCGGGCCCGGCGGGTCTGGCCGCCGCCCAGCAGCTGACGCGGGCCGGTCACACGGTCGCGGTGTACGAGCGCGCGGACCGCGTCGGCGGTCTGCTCCGCTACGGCATCCCCGAGTTCAAGATGGAGAAGCGGCACATCAACCGCCGCATCGAGCAGATGCGCGCGGAGGGCACCCGCTTCCGTACGGGCATCGAGATCGGCCGCGACCTCAAGGCCACGGACCTGAAGAAGCGGTACGACGCCGTCGTCATCGCCGCGGGCGCCACCACCGCCCGTGACCTCCCGGTCCCCGGCCGTGAGCTGAACGGCATCCACCAGGCCATGGAGTACCTGCCGCTGGCCAACAAGGTCCAGGAGGGCGACTTCGTGACGCCCCCCATCACGGCCGAGGGCAAGCACGTCGTGGTCATCGGCGGCGGCGACACGGGCGCGGACTGCGTGGGCACCGCCCACCGCCAGGGCGCGGCCTCGGTCACCCAGCTGGAGATCATGCCGAGGCCGGGCGAGGACCGTGCCCCGAACCAGCCGTGGCCGACCTTCCCCATGCTCTACAAGGTCACCTCCGCGCACGAGGAGGGCGGCGAGCGGGTCTACTCCGTCTCCACCACCCACTTCGAGGGCGACGAGGACGGCAACGTCCAGTTCCTGCACCTCACCGAGGTCGAGTTCATCGACGGCAGGCTGACCCCGAAGCCGGGCACCGAGCGCCGGATCCCCGCCCAGCTGGTGACGCTGGCCATGGGCTTCACGGGCACGGACCGCGAGAACGGTCTCGTGGACCAGTTCGGCCTGGACCTCGACGAGCGCGGCAACATCGCCCGCGACGCCGACTTCCAGACCAATGTGCCCGGTGTGTTCGTGGCCGGTGACGCGGGCCGCGGTCAGTCCCTCATCGTCTGGGCGATCGCCGAGGGCCGCTCGGCGGCCCGGGGCTGCGACCGCTTCCTGACGGGCGCGAGCGAACTGCCGGCCCCGATCCGGCCGACGGACCGCTCGCTGATGGTCTGACCACCGCTCGCCCGCCGGTGACCTGACGGTCACCCCGCACACGTCCCGTACAACGGCGTACGGAACGCGGACGGCGCCTGCCCTCCAGTCCCCGACCGGACGACTGGGCAGGCGCCGTCGCATGTCCGGGGACAGCCGGAAGCGGAGAGCGGGGCCCCGCGTCGCCGCTCGATCAGGCCGTCATCCCCGCGACCTTGAGGAGTGCCGCCACCACCAACAGCGCCGCCACCGCCGCACAGGCCCCCGCCTGCACGAGCACCCGTCGTCGGTCCCGGGGGGCGTAGGCGAGCGCGAGGGCGACCAGCCCGCCGGTCAGCAGTCCGCCCAGGTGCCCCTGCCAGGACGTCACGACCGCCGAGATGATCAGCCACACCAGCAGGCCGGCCATGAAGCGGTTGATCCCGGCCGGGTCGGCGCCGAGACGGCGGGCCAGGACGTAGTACGCGGTGCACACGCCGAAGATCGCACCGGAGGCGCCGACCGTGCTGGTGTCGGGGGCGAGCAGGAGAACCAGCACGGAGCCGCCGAGGGCGGACAGCAGATAGAGGGCGAGGTAGCGGGCGCGGCCGAGCTGGGCCTCGACGATCCTGCCGACGTTCCACAGCGTGACCATGTTCATCACGATGTGCAGGATGCCGAACGTGCCCTCGGTGGGCGGGAGATGGAGGAAGGCGCCGGTGAGGAGGCGGTACCACTCGCCGTCGATCACCCCTTCGAGGTGGAAGTCGGCGGGGTAGGAGCTCTGCCAGACGTAGTGCAGCCCGTCCGGGCCGAGCAGGCCCCGGCCCAGCATCGCGAAGTCGTCCACGACCTGCTCGCGGAGCAGTTCGGCGACATAGGCCATGACGTTCAGGCCGATCAGGACGTACGTCACCAGCGGGACGGTCGAGATCCGGCCGCCGAAGGCGGTGCGGGCCTGCCGGACGGTTCTCGCGCCCTCCTTCACGCACTCCGGGCACTGGTGGCCCACGGCCGCGTCCCGCATGCAGTCCGGGCAGATGAACCGCTCGCAGCGTGTGCAGCGAACGTACGACTCCACTTTCGGGTGGCGGTAGCAGGTGGTGACGGCGGGCTCGGACGACGACGGGGACTCGGGTTCCACGGCCGGCTCCTTGGGGATGCGGGGCTGCTGACGAGCCGGTGAGGACGGCGGCGAACAAAGTAGCGAACGATCAGGGCGGAGGGGACAGGGGGAGTGCCCTAACCTCGGGGCTGCCGCAGAGCCCTGAGGTCAGGAGGACCGCCGTATGTCCGCGATCAGTCTCACCAAGATGATGGAGACCGCCCCCGCTCTCGTGGACCTCTACAAGGCGGCCGGGGTCTCCCTCGACCGGCACGGGCTCAAGGGGCAGCGGGCCGCCGTCTACCTCGTGATCGACCACAGCGGTTCCATGCGGCCCTACTACAGGGACGGCAGTGTGCAGGCCCTCGCCGACCGGGTGCTCGGACTGTCCGCACAGCTCGACGACGACGGCACCGTGCCGGTCGTCTTCTTCTCCACCGGGGTCGACGCGGTGACGGAGATCGGTCTCGCCGACCACCACGGCCGGATCGACCGCATCGTGGCCGGGCTCGGGCACATGGGGAAGACCGACTACCACCTGGCCATGGACGCCGTCATCGACCACTACCTCGACTGCGGCGCCGAGGACCCGGCCTTCGTGGTGTTCCAGACCGACGGCGGGCCCACCAGCAAGCTCGCCGCGGAACGGTACATGTGCAAGGCGGCCCGGCTCCCCCTCTTCTGGCAGTTCGTCGGCTTCGGCGACCCCGGCAGCAAGCAGTTCGACTTCCTGCGGCGGCTCGACGACCTGGCCGTGCCGGGCAAGCGGGTCGTCGACAACGCCGGCTTCTTCCACGCCGGCCAGGACCCGCGGGCCGTGTCCGACGCCGACCTGTACGACCGGCTGGTGGGGGAGTTCCCGCAGTGGCTGGCGGCGGCTCGGGCCGAGGGCATCGTCGCCTGAGGGCGTGCCGGGGGATCAGCGGCGGCGACCGCCGTCGAGCACGGCGCCGCGGCACTCGGCCGGGGTGCCCCACACCGTCCGCAGTGCGCGGGCCCTGGTGAACCAGAGCGAAAGGTCGTACTCCGCCGTGTAACCGATCGCGCCGTGCAACTGGAGCGCCGTGCGCGCGGTCGTGTACGCCGCCTCGCACGCCGTCACCTTGGCCGCCGCCGCATCCGCCGGATCCAGCGTGACCGCCGCCCCGAAGACCAGCGGACGCGCGAACTCCAGGGCCACCTTCGCGTCCGCCAGCCGGTGCTTCACCGCCTGGAACGAGCCGATGGGCGCACCGAACTGGGTGCGCTGCCGCACGTACGCCACCGTCCTGTCCAGGAGCGCCAGCCCGACACCGAGGGCCTGCGCGGCGACCGCCAGCCGGGCCCAGACGAGGGCCCGGGCGAGGAGGGCCGGATCGGTGCCGAGGAGTGCGCCGCCCGGGGAGAGCGGGGTCGGGCGCCGGGCCGGGTCGAGGCAGGGGCGGACGGGGCCGTGGCCGGGACACAGGCGCAGTTCGCCCCTGTCCGGGTCGAGCGACAGACGGGTGGTCGCCGCGTCCCCGTCCAGCGCGTACGACTGCGGTGACGGTGCCACCGTCGCCATCGCCCTGCCGGACAGCAGCGCCGGCAGCAGACGCTCGGCCGGGCCCGGGTCCCGCAGACCGGCCAGCAGCACCACCGCCGTCACCGTCTCCACGAGGGGGCCCGGCACCGCGTGCCGCCCCAGCTCCACGAAGGCGACGGCCAGCTCCACCGGGAGGGGGCCGGCCCCCTCGTACGCCTCCGGCGCCGCCAGCGCGAAGACATCCGCCTCCGCGACCCGGGACCACAGCGCCCGCCCGGCCAGGTGCTCGCCCCGCCCCCAGGCCCGTACGGCCTTGGGGGTGTCCGCCGCCGTCAGCATGGCGTCCAGCGACCGGGCGAACGCCCGCTGCTCGGTGTCCAGGAGGAAACGCATCAGCGGTGGCCCTTCAGGATGAGGCCGCCCATCAGCGGCGGCCCTTCGGCAGGCCGAGGAGTCGCTCGGCGATGATGTCGCGCTGGATCTCGTTGGTGCCCGCGTAGATCGGCCCGGCCAGGGCGAAGACATAGCCCTCGGACCAGTGGGCGTCCGCCGCCCCGCCCTCCTCGCCGAGCAGGTCGAGTGCCGTCTCGTGCAGGGCCAGGTCGTACTCGGACCAGAAGACCTTGTTCAGGCTGGACTCGGGGCCCACGGGTGTGCCCTCCAGGAAGCGGGAGGCCGCCGCGCAGGTGAAGAGCTGGTAGGCGCGGGCGCCGATCAGCGCGTCGGCCACCCGGTCCCGGGCGGACACCGGGCTCCCCTGGGCGTGCCAGAGGTCCAGCAGCCGGTCCGCGGAGGCGAGGAAGCGCCCCGGCGGGCGGAGCGTCAGGCCGCGTTCGTTGCCGGCGGTGGACATGGCGATGCGCCAGCCCCGGCCGGGCTCGCCGACGACGTCCTCGTCCGGCACGAACACGTCGTCGAGGAAGAGTTCGGCGAAGGCGGGCTTGCCGTCCAGGCGGCCGATCGGGCGGACCGTCACACCCGGTGCGCGCAGGTCGAACATCAGATACGTCAGGCCCTGGTGGGGCTTCGGGGTGCCCGGCTCGCTGCGGAACAGGCCGAACGCCCGGTCCGCGAAGGCGGCCCGCGACGACCAGGTCTTCTGGCCGGTCAGCAGCCAGCCCCCGTCCGTGCGCCGGGCCCTGGAGGTGAGCGAGGCCAGGTCGGACCCGGCTCCGGGCTCCGACCACGCCTGCGCCCACACCACCTCGCCGGAGGCCATCGGGGGCAGCACACGGGCCCGCTGCTCGGGTGTGCCGTGGTCGAACAGGGTCGGGGCGAGGAGGCTGATGCCGTTCTGGCCGACGCGGCCCGGGGCGCCCGCCGCGTAGTACTCCTCCTCGAAGGCCAGCCTGCGCAGCAGGCCCGCGTCACGGCCGCCGTACGCGGCCGGCCAGTCGACCACCGACCAGCGGTCGGCGGCCAGTTCGGCCTCCCAGACGCGGTGGGCGGCGAAGCCCTCCGCCGTCTCCAGGGAGGGCAGCGGCTCGGCCGGGACATGGGCGCGCAGCCAGGCGCGGGCCTCGGCGCGGAAGGCTTCGTCGGCGGGGGAGGGGGTGAGGTCCATGGGGGCGCGCCTCTTTGCCTGACCGGGGGTGGAGGGTGCAGGTCCGTGGAGGGTCCGGCCGATCCGGCGAACGCGCGGGCGGCGTACCGGACGAACGCTCGGCCTTCCCTAACAAGTGTTTGGTAGGTTAGCGTGCCCCCATGAAGAACGTCGACCCCCCGGCGTATCCCGCGGCCCACGGCCTCCTCGCCGGCCGCACCGCCGTCATCACCGCCGCGGCCGGGGCGGGCATCGGCGGAGCGACCGCGCGGCGCTTCCTGGAGGAGGGCGCGCGCGTGCTGATCAGCGACGCCCACACGCGCAGGCTCAAGGAGTCCAGGACCGAGCTGGCCGCCGAGTTCGGGGAGCGGTCCGTCGAGGCGGTGCCGTGCGACGTCACCGACGACGACCAGGTGCGGGCGTTGTTCGAGGCGGGCGCCCGGCTGCACGGGCGACTCGACATCGTCGTCAACAACGCGGGTCTCGGCGGCACGGCCGAGGTCGTCGACATGACGGACGAGCAGTGGTCCAGGGTGCTGGACGTGACCCTGAACGGCACGTTCCGGTGCATGAGGGCCGCTCTGCGGCTGATGCGGGAGGACGAGGGAGGCGGCGGGGGTGTGATCGTCAACAACGCCTCCGTCGTCGGCTGGCGCGCCCAGGCCGGTCAGGCGCACTACGCTGCGGCGAAAGCGGGCGTGATGGCGCTGACCAGGTGCGCGGCCGTCGAGGCGGCCGAGTACGGGGTCCGGGTCAACGCCGTGTCGCCCAGCCTCGCCATGCACCCGCACCTGGTGAAGGTCACGACCCCCGAGCTGCTGGCCGAGCTGACCGCGCGGGAGGCATTCGGGCGGTACGCCGAACCCTGGGAGGTCGCCAACGTGATCGTGTTCCTCGCGTCCGGCTACTCCTCGTACATGACGGGCGAGACCGTCTCCGTCAGCAACCAGCACCCGTGAGGACGACGAACAGCGTGCCGACCAAGAAGAACCCCCAGGTCCCCGCCGCCGGGCTCGCCCGTCGTCGTGAGCTTCTCGACAAGGCCGCCGGAGTCTTCGCCGACCAGGGGTACAACGCGACCACCGTGCGCAGGATCGCGGACGACGCGGGCATGCTCGCGGGCAGCCTCTACTACTACTTCTCGTCCAAGGACGCGATGCTGGAGGAGATCCTGCGGACCTTCCTCGACGAACTCTGGGAGCGCTACGACGCCGTCCTGGACGCCGCAACGGGCCCCCGGGAGACCTTCGAAGCCCTGGTCACCGAGTCCTTCAGGGCCATCGGCCGGCACTGCGACGCCGTCCGGATCTACCAGAACGAGGCGAAGCAGCTGATCGCCCGGGAACCGCGCTTCCTCTTCCTGGAGCAGTCGCAGACCAAGTTCGAGAAGGCGTGGCTGACCACACTGGAGAGCGGAGTCGCGCAGGGAGAGTTCCGGGCCGACCTCGACACGAGGGTCACCTACCGGTTCGTGCGCGACACGGTCTGGGTCGCCGCGTCCTGGTACCGGCCCGGCGGAAAGTACGGCCCGGAGGAGATCGCCCGACAGTACCTGTCCATGGTCCTCGACGGCATCGCCGTACGGGAGAGCGGTACGTGACATGAACGTCCTCTGACACCGAGGGAGTCGACATGGCCGAGGCCTACATCGTCGAAGCGGTCCGGACGCCCGTCGGGCGGCGCGGGGGAGGGCTCGGCCGGGTCCATCCGGCCGACCTCGGCGCGCACGCCCTCACAGCGCTCGTCGCGCGCGCGGGCGTGGACCCCGCCGCCGTGGAGGACGTCGTCTTCGGCTGCCTGGACACCGTCGGACCGCAGGCCGGCGACATCGCGCGGACCAGCTGGCTGGCGGCCGGGCTGCCCGAGGAGGTGCCCGGTACGACCGTCGACCGGCAGTGCGGCTCCTCGCAGCAGGCCGTGCACTTCGCCGCCCAGGCCGTGCTGTCCGGCACCCAGGACCTGGTGGTCGCGGGCGGCGTGCAGAACATGACGATGATCCCCATCGCCTTCGCCTCCCGCCAGGCCGCCGTCCCCCTCGGTCTCACCGACGGGCCCTTCGCGGGCAGCGAGGGATGGCGGGCGCGGTACGGGGACCGGCCGGTGAACCAGTTCGCCGGCGCCGAGATGATCGCCGCCAAGTGGGGCATCGGCCGCCGCGACCAGGAGGAGTACGCGCTGCGCTCCCACCGGCGGGCGGTACGGGCCGTGGACGAGGGCCGCTTCGCACGCGAGACCGTGCCCTACGGGGACGTCACCGTCGACGAGGGACCGCGCCGGGACACCTCCCTGGAGAAGATGGCCGCCCTGAAACCGGTCATCGAGGGCGGCACCGTCACCGCTGCCTGCTCCTCCCAGGTCTCCGACGGCGCCGCCGCGCTCCTCCTCGCCTCCGAACGCGCCGTACGGGAGCACGGGCTGACGCCGCGCGCCCGCGTGCACCACCTCTCCGTGCGCGGCGAGGATCCCATCCGGATGCTCACCGCGCCGATACCGGCGACGGCGTACGCCCTGAAGAAGACCGGACTCACCCTCGACGCCATCGACCTCGTCGAGATCAACGAGGCCTTCGCGCCGGTCGTCCTGGCCTGGCTGAAGGAGACGGGCGCCGATCCGGAGAAGGTCAACGTCAACGGTGGCGCGATCGCCCTCGGCCACCCGCTGGGCGCGACCGGCGCCAAGCTCATGACGACGCTCCTGCACGAACTGGAGCGCACGGGCGGCCGGTACGGGCTCCAGACGATGTGCGAGGGCGGCGGGCAGGCGAACGTGACGATCATCGAGCGGCTGTGACGGTCGCCGGACGGCGGTGAGCGGCGGGCCCTGGCGGCCGTGACGGTCGCCGGGCCCCGCGACGGTCGGTGTGCGGCGGCGAGGGGCCCTGGGCGCCCGTGACGGTCACCGCCGGGCGTCGAGCCGTCCCAGGGACGTCAGCGCCTCCTCGGCCTCCTTCATGATCCGGTCCACCAGCTCCACGCACGACGGCAGGTCGTCGATCACCCCGGCGACCTGCCCGGCCGCCATCACCCCGAGGTCCGTACGGCCGTCGACCATCGCCGACCTGAGCAGCACGGGTGTGTTGGCGGCGAGGAGGACCTGGCTCCAGGTGAGGTCCTTGCCGTGCCGCAGCGCGAGGCCGTCGCGGACCATGCGCCGCCAGGTCAGCCCGGAGAGCCGGCGGAAACCCGCCGCGTGGCGCACGGCGCGCGCCAGGGCGCGCGCACGGCCGGACGCCTCCAGCGCGCTCACGAACTCCGTGCGCAGCATGCGGTGCGGCAGCCCGTCCACGGCCCTCGTGACGGTGACGTCCTTGACCGTCGCGGCCAGATAGCGGGCCTTCACCGCGTCGGGCACCGTCGAGTCCGAGGTGAGCAGGAACCGGGTGCCCATCGCCACCCCGGCCGCCCCGAACGCCAGCGCGGCCACCAGCCCCCGCCCGTCGTGGAAGCCCCCCGCGGCGACGACGGGGATGTCGACGGCGTCCACGACCTGCGGCAGCAGTACGGTCGTCGCCACCTCCCCGGTGTGCCCGCCGCCCTCGCCACCCTGGACGATCACGGCGTCCGCGCCCCACGCCGCCACCTTCTCGGCATGCCGCCGGGCACCCACGGACGGGATCACGACCACGCCCGCGTCCTTCAGCTCGGCGATCAGCTCCCGCGACGGCGCGAGCGCGAACGACGCCACGCGGACGCCCTCCTCCACGATGATCCGCACCCGCTCCCGCGCGTCCCCCGCGTCGGCCCGAAGATTCACCCCGAAGGGCGCCCCGTCCGCCCGGGACTTCACCTCCCGTACGGCCGCCCGGAGTTGCTCGGTCGTCATGGTCGCCGAGGCCAGCACGCCCAGTGCCCCCGCGTTCGCCGTCGCCGAGACCAGCCGGGGGCCGGCCACCCAGCCCATCCCGGTCTGCACGATCGGCCGGCGGACGCCGACGAGCCGGGTCAGAGCCGTCTCCATCAGCCGGCCACCTCCCGCGCACGCGTGTTCCCGGGGTCGATCACCTCACGGATCAGCCGCAGCTCCTCCCCGGTCGGATCACGGGTGTACGGCACGTCGTCCGGGACGGTGAGCGCGAAGCCCGTCGCCTCCTCGACCCGCTCCACCGTGACGCCCGGATGCAGCGACACCAGCCGCATGGTGCGGTCGGGGGTCGCGAAATCGAAGACCCCGAGGTCGGACACGACCCGGGGGAGGTGGTGGAAGCGGGCGGCGGCCGGATACTCGGCCACCCGGTCGTGGCCGACCCCGCACACCATGTCGACCTTCTCCACGAAGACCCGCCGGGAGTGCCTCGGGATCCAGTAACTGGTCGGGTTGTTCAGGGTGTTGACCGGGGCGCCCCGCACCCCGAGCAGCTGCCGCCTCGGCCGCGCCCAGTCGCCGACGCAACTGATGTTCTGGTTGCCGTACCGGTCGATCTGGCTCGCGCCCATCATCACGTGCCGGCGGCCACCGGTGACCAGGGCCAGGTGCCGCCGGTAGGGCAGCCATCCCTCGACGGTGCCGTCGAGACCGACGAGCAGTGCCTCGCCGTCGGTCAGCAGCAGATCCGGCGAGAACGTCCGCCTGGCGAGGCGCGCGCCCAGGGACGGAACGAGCCCCATGGGGCTGGCGAGGATCTCCCCGGCGCCGCGCCATGCCTCGGCGCAGGCGATCACGCAGTACTCGGCGCGGGTCGCACCGTTCACGGCCGTCCCGCTCATGAGTCCTCCTGGTGCCACGCCCGCACGGCCGACCGGTACGCGGGCTCGTCGCCCGTCAGGAACCGCCCCGCGAAGTCCTCCCAGGGCGCGCCCGCGTACGCCTTCTGGAAGGCCTCGTCCCGGCCGTAGTCGGGGGCGCAGGACGTGAAGTGCGCGCCGCCCGGGGCCTCGATCACACCGGTCACCACATGGCGGCCGACCAGCAGCGACTGGGGCGGGGCGTCCTTCGTCAACTCGGCCGTGTCCACGATCCGTTCGCACGAGACGTACGCCGTGTCGGCGGCCTCGCAGAAGAGGTCGTCGAAGTAGGGGTCGGGGCCCAGGTACTGCCCGTTGCCCTGCCGGTCGGCCCGGTTGACGTGGACGAACGCCGCGTCCAGGCGCAGTGCCGGCATGGCGACGAAGGTCTCCCCGTCGTCGTACGGCGACGTGACCGTCCGCAGACCGGGGTTGACCCGCATCACGTCCGAGCCGATGCCCGCCCGCACCGGCAGGAAGGGCAGCCGGTGCGCGGCGGCCCGCAGCCCCCACATGAACATCGCCTCGTCGACCTCCATCATCTCGAACGCGCCCCGCTCGCGCGCCGCGCGGAAGTGCGGTTCGAGGGGGATGGAGTCGAGGGTGGCGAAGGCGGCGACGAGCTTGCGCACCCGTCCGGCGGCGGCGAGCATCCCCACGTCCGGACCGCCGTACGAGACGACGGTGAGATCGGTGATCCCGGACCGGAGGAGTGCTCTCACCAGGGCCATCGGCTTGCGGCGCGACCCCCAGCCGCCGATGCCGAGGGTCATCCCGCTCGCCAGCCGCGAGACGGCCTCGTCGGCGGTCATCGTCTTGTCACCCACCCGGCTCCTCCTGAACGACATCGTCACCGTCGACCCGCCCGTGTGCCCCGGCCGTCCCGAAGGCGGCGCGGACCTCGCCGGCCACCCCGCTGAGGTTCGCCTCGAAGGTGAAACCCTGCTCGAAGCGGTAGCTGCGGCGGACGTCGACCGGGTCGATGCCGTTGATGGCGGCCTTGGCGAGCCGGAGCAGCCGCCCGTCCTTCGCGGCGATCTCCCGCGCCAACTCCAGCGCCGCACCGCGCAGTTCCGGGGCCGGGACCACCCGCCACACCGAGCCGTGCGCCCGCAGCTCGGCGGCCGTCACCGTACGCGAGGTGTAGTACAGCGCCCGCATCAGATGCTGGGGCACGAGCCGCGCCAGATGCGTCGCCGCGCCCAGCGCGCCCCGGTCCAGCTCGGGCAGTCCGAAGACCGCGTCCTCGCCGGCCACGATCGCGTCCGCGTTGCCCACCAGCCCGATGCCGCCGCCCAGACAGAAGCCCTGCACGGCGGCGACCACCGGTACCTCGCACTCGTACACCGCGGCGAAGGCCGCCGCGCAGCCCTGGTTGGCGCCGATCAACGCGTCGTGGCCCGCCGCCTGGATCTCCTTGATGTCGACCCCGGCGTTGAAACCGCGCCCCTCGGCCGCCAGCACCACACACCGGACCTCCGGATCGCGGCCCGCGTCGCGCACGGCACCGGCCAGCTCGAACCAGCCGCGCACCGGCAGCGCGTTCACCGGCGGGTGGTCGACCGTGACGACGGAAATCCCCTTTTCCGGGGACGAGGTGGAGACACTCATCGGCGCATCAGCTACCTTCCACCTAACGTTTGTTAGGTACGTCTCTTGGGTGGAAGGTAGCAGCGGATGCGGCTCAACGGGAAGCTCGCCGTCGTCACCGGCGGTACGCGCGGTGTCGGCGCCGGCATCGCCCGCGCCTTCGCCGAAGCCGGCGCCGAGGTCGTGACCTGCGCCCGCCGCCCGCCCGAAGTGCCGCTCAAGGGCGCCGAGTTCATGCCCCTGGACGTCCGGGACCCGGACGCCGTGCACCGCTTCTTCGCCGAACTGCCCCGCGTGGACGTCCTCGTCAACAACGCCGGCGGCACCCCCCACCGCACGCTCGCCCAGGCCGACGCGCGCCACCACGCCCGCGTCCTCGAACTCAACCTCACCGCCCCGCTGACCGTCTCCCTCGCCGCGCACGCACACCTGCGGCGAGCCCGGGGCGCGATCGTGATGATCGGCAGCGTGAGCGGGAGCCGCCCCTCGCCCGGCTCGGCGGCCTACGGCGCGGCCAAGGCCGGCCTGGAACACCTGGCCCGCTCCATGGCGGTCGAGTGGGCCCCGGAGATCCGGGTCAACACCCTCGTCCTCGGCATGGTCCGCACGGAACTCTCGCACCTCCACTACGGGGACGAGCAGGGCATCGCCGCCGTGGCCCGCACGGTCCCCCTCGGCCGCCTCGCCACCCCCTCCGACATCGGCGACGCGGCGGTCTTCCTCGCCTCCGACGCGGCCGCCTACATCACCGGCGCGTCCCTCCACGTCCACGGCGGCGGCGAACGCCCGGCCTTCCTGGACGCGGCGACGGCCGACGGGGCGCGGCCCCCGGGGGGCGGCGCGCAGCCGACGGCCTCCAGGGCACAGCCCTCCAGGGACGCGGGCGGCCCCGCGAGCCGCGCGCGCCAGCCCGCGGCCGGCGAGACGCGGCCCACGGAACACACGGCCCGGCACCCGGCCGACGCACCGAGGCCCCCCGCCGACGCCCGTGGATCCGAGGCCGCCGCGCACAGACCCCCCACCGACGGCCACACGCCGACCTGACGGCTCGGCCCTCCGCCCCCGTCCCGCAGCACCTCCCCCCAGGACGACGAGAAAGGCGAACCGTGATGAGCGTGAGCAACAGCGCGCACCCGCTCTGCGAAGGGCGTGTCGTGGTCGTGACCGGCGCCGGGCGGGGGCTCGGGCGGGCGCACGCGCTCGCGTACGCCGCCGAGGGCGCCCGGGTGGTCGTCAACGACCTCGGGGTCGGACTCGACGGCACGCCCGACCCCGACAGCCCGGCCGCCCGGGTCGTCGAGGAGATACGTGCCCGGGGCGGGGAAGCGGTCGCGCACGGCGGGGACATCGCCACCACCGACGGCGCCGTCTCCCTCGTCCGCACCGCCCTGGACACCTACGGCCGCCTCGACACCCTCGTCAACAACGCCGGCTTCCTGCGCGACCGCATGCTCGTCAACCTCGACGAGGACGACTGGGACGCCGTCCTCCGCGTCCACCTCAAAGGCCACTTCCTCCCCCTGAGACACGCCGCCGCCCACTGGCGCGCCGAGGCCAAGGCCGGCCGCACCCCCACCGCCAGGATCATCAACACCAGCAGCGGCGCGGGCCTGCTGGGCTCGCTCGGCCAGGGCAACTACAGCGCCGCCAAGGCCGGCATCGTCGGCCTCACCCTCGTCGCCGCCGCCGAACTCGCCCGCTACGGCGTCCAGGTCAACGCCATCGCCCCCGCGGCCCGCACCAGGATGACCGAGACGGTCTTCGCCGAGACGATGACCGCCCCGGGCGCCGGCTTCGACGCCATGGCCCCCGAGAACGTCTCGCCCCTGGTGGTCTGGCTGGGTTCCGCCGCGAGCGACGGCGTCACCGGCCGCGTCTTCGAGACGGAGGCCGGCCGCATCACCGTCATGGAGGGCTGGCACCCGGGCCCCACCGAGGACAAGGGCGCCCGCCGCACCCCGGGGGAGGCGGGAGAGACCGTACGCAAACTCCTGGCGGAGGCGGAGAGGCCACACCCGGTGTACGGCGCCTCATGACCGTGCCGGAGCTTGGAAGGGGCGCGGGGAACGGCGCGACAAGCCCGCACCCACCCGCACCAGCCGACGCACCGACCCGCCCCGCCTCTCCCGCGCCCCCGCGCACCCCCGCACCCCCAGAACTACGTGTCGCACTCCAACACAGTCCGGCACAACCCGCACCGAGCCCGCACCCGCCCCCGCACCGGCACTCGAATCCGCTGATGACATGTCGGACAGGGAAACGACACCCGCAACACCCCCCGCTCCTCCGGCGTGAACGTATACGAGACTCCCGCCCCCGCGCCCCCCGGCCGAGCCGACCGCAGGTCGTCCCGCGCATGGCGCCGATCGCGCGCGTACCGCCGCCGCCCCGCCCACCCCGCCGCCGTGAGCGGCGGCTGCCGCTCGTCCCTCAGGGCCCGCACCCGGCCCTGCGCGAACGCGGTGTACGCCTGGGCACTGGTGAACCACACCGAAGGATCCTCCCCGAACACCTGCGCCCGCTTGGCCAGCACGTACCCGAACTCCTCCGGCGTCAGATACCCCAGCTTCTGCGACGACGCGGCATCCTCCCGGTACGCGTCCAGCAGCAGCCACCCCGCCCCCAGATACGTCGCCGCCGTGTCCGTGAGGATCTCGTTCTCACGAGTGCCGGGGAAGGACAGCCCGAGCCGGTGCAGATACACATGCATCACCTCGTGCGCCAGAGCCGCCCCGATGTCCCGCCGATGCGTCCGGAAACGGTCGTTCAGTTCGACGAAGTACTCGGGCCCCGCCGCCAGCTCCACACTCGCCGCATGGGTCATCTCCCGGAAACCGACGACCATCCGCGCCTCCGGCAGCCGGTAGTGCCGCACCAGCTCCCGCGCCACCCGCTGCGCACCGAGATGAAGATCGTCGCTGTCGCAGAACGCCACGTCGACCGGCGCCACACTGGTGGCGAACAGCTGGATCGTGTCGTAGGACAGGCGCCTGTACAGCGCGGTGATCGACGCCCGCACGGTGTCCAGATGCGGGTAGCCGTGCTCGACAGGTCCGCCGTCCGCCACGTCCGTACCCCCAAAGACGCCTCGATACGTTCCACTCTAAGCCGGTGCCCACCCGCGTCCCGCCCGGCCGAGCGCCCACGCGAGCGCCGAACACCGCCCCACGCGGCCGGCCGGCCACGGCGTCGTTAGGGTGACGACCATGACCACCAGCGACACCGACGACGCGAACACCGCGGCCACCCCGGCCGCCGAGATCGACGCGGACGTGCGGGCCGAACTCACCCGGCTGCGCGACAGCATCGACAACATCGACGCCGCCGTCGTCCACATGCTCGCCGAGCGCTTCAAGTGCACCCAACGGGTCGGCCACCTCAAGGCCGCGCACCAACTGCCGCCCGCCGACCCCGGCCGCGAGGCACAACAGATCAACCGGCTGCGCGCACTCGCGACAAGTGCCAAGCTGGACCCGGCGTTCGCGGAGAAGCTGCTGAACTTCATCATCGCCGAGGTCATCCGCCACCACGAACGCATCGCGGACGACGCCCTGAACGGCACCGCCGGAACGACGGGCACCACCGGCACCACCGGCACGGCGCCGGACACGGGGGAGTGACATCCGGCCCGCCGACGGGCATGCTGCCTGAGCACTCCTTGTCAGGGAACGACTACACGCGGTGAGAGGCCATGCCGTCACAAGCCACGATCCTCATCGTCGACGACCATGAGGACACGCTGTACGCCCTGGAGAGCGCCCTCGCCCCGCTGGGCCACCGGCTGACGCGCGCCACCAGCGGCGACGCGGCACTCAAGGAAGTCCTCCGCGGACACGTCGGCCTGCTCCTCCTCGACGTCCGCATGCCCGGCGTCAGCGGCCTCGACGTCGTCCGCTACATGCGCGGCGTGGAACAGACCCAGCACATCCCCGTCATCCTCCTCACCGGCTTCGGCCCCGACGCCGAACTCACCGCCGCCGCCTTCCGCCTCGGCGTCGCCGACCTCGTCATGAAACCCGTCGACCCCTGGGCCCTGCGCACCAAGGTCCGCTACCTCTACGACGCCCACGCCCGCTCCCACACCCTGGAACGCGAGGTCCGCGCCCTCCGCGCCCGCCTCAAGGAACACGAGAACCTCAAGGCCGCCGACGGCGCCCGCCGCGAACGGGGGCGCGTCCCCGCCCAGCACGACGGCGCGAACGACCGGGCATAGGCCGCATACGGCCGGACACGCGGCGCACACGACCGGACATAGGTCGCGTACCAGGCCCGCCCCTGTCCTGCGCCAGGACCATCAGGCAGCATGTCCCTCATGTCCGTACTGACGCGCGACGAAGCGCAAGCCCGTGCTCGGCTCCTCGACGTCCACCGCTACGAGATCGCACTCGACCTCACGCGCGGCGACGAGACCTTCGACTCCCGTACCGTCATCCACTTCACCGTACGGGGGAAGAAAAAGGCCGCGGACACCTTCGTCGAGCTGAAGCCCGCCGAACTGCGCTCGGTCACCCTCGACGGAGAACCCCTCGCCCCCGGGACCCTCGACGGCAACCGCCTCACCCTCAAGGGCCTCACCGCGGGCCCCCACGAACTCCGCGTCGACGCCGCCATGCGCTACTCCCGCACCGGCGAGGGCATGCACCGCTTCACCGACCCCACCGACGGCGAGACCTACGTCTACACCCAGCTCTTCATGGACGACGTCCAGCGCGTCTTCGCCGCCTTCGACCAACCCGACCTCAAGGCCGCCTTCGACCTCACCGTCACCGCCCCCGAAGGCTGGACCGTCCTCGCCAACGGCATCACCGAGCGACAGGACGACGGCACCTGGCAGGCCGCCACCACCCCACCGATCTCCACCTACCTCGTCGCCGTCGCCGCCGGCCCCTGGCACACCGTCCGCACCGAACACCGCGGCCTGCCCTTCGGCATCCACTGCCGCCGCTCGCTGGCCCCCCACCTCGACGCCGACGCCGACGAGATCCTCGACATCACCCGCGCCCTCTACGACCGCTACCACGCCAAGTTCGAGGAGCCGTACCCCTTCGACTCCTACGACCAGGCCTTCGTCCCCGAGTTCAACGCCGGCGCCATGGAGAACCCCGGCCTCGTCACCTTCCGCGACGAGTTCGTCTACCGCTCCGCCGTCACCGACACCGAACGCCAGACCCGCGCCATGGTCATCGCCCACGAGATGGCCCACATGTGGTTCGGCGACCTCGTCACCCTCCGGTGGTGGGACGACATCTGGCTCAACGAGTCCTTCGCCGAGTACATGGGCTACCAGACCCTCACCGAGGCCAGCCGCTTCGCCGACACCTGGGTCGACTTCGGCATCGCCCGCAAGGCCTGGGGCTACGACGCCGACCAGCGCCCCTCCACCCACCCCGTCGCCCCCGAGGCCGTCGACGACACCGCCGCCGCCCTCCTCAACTTCGACGGCATCTCCTACGCCAAGGGCGCCTCCGCCCTGCGCCAACTCGTCGCCTGGCTCGGCGAGAAGGACTTCCTCGCCGGCATCAACGCCCACTTCACCCGCCACCGCTTCGGCAACGCCACCCTCGCCGACTTCATCGACAACCTCGCCGGCGCCACCGCACGCGACGTCCACGCCTGGGCCGACGCCTGGCTCCGCACCACCGGCGTCGACACCCTCACCCCGAAGATCACCCGCGCCGCCGACGGCACCCACACCCTCACCGTCGCCCGCACCGGCAGCCGCCCCCACCACATCGCCGTCGGCGTCTACGACCGCGACCCCGGCGACGACCACGGCCACCTCACCCTCCGCGACCGCGTCGAACTCGACCTCCCCCAGGCCGCCGAGCAGCCCATCGGCAAGCGGCCCGCACTCCTCCTCCTCAACGACGGCGACCTCACCTACGCCAAGATCCGCTTCGACACCGAATCCGCCGCCGCAGTCACCACCCACCTCAGCGGCCTCCCCGACCCGCTCACCCGCGCCGTCGTCTGGAACGCCCTGCGCGACGCCGTACGCGACGCCGAACTCCCGGCCACCGCCTACCTGGAAGCCGCCCGCACCCACCTCCCCCACGAGAGCGACCTCGCCATCGTCCAGGGCGTCCTCTCCTTCGCCACCACCCAGGTCGCCGACCGCTACCTCACCCCCGAGCAGCGCCCCGCCGGCCTGTCCACCCTCGGCTCCCTGTGCCGCGACCTCATCCGCCGCACCGAGGACGGCGACAACCCCGGCCTGCGCCTCACCGCCGTACGCCACTTCATCGACGTCGCCGCCCACCCCGAGACCATCGCCGCCTGGCTCGCCGACGGCACCGTCCCCGGCGGACCCGAACTCGACCCCGAACTGCGCTGGCGCGTCCTCGTCCGGCTCGCCGTCCTCGGCGCCGTCGACGCCGCCACCATCGACGAGGAACTGGAACGCGACCCCAGCGCCAGCGGCCGCGAGGGCGCCGCCCGCTGCCGGGCCGCGCTGCCCGAACCCGAGGCCAAACAGGCCGCCTGGGAGGCGATGTTCACCACCGACGACCTCTCCAACTACCTGTTCACCGCCACCGCCCAGGGCTTCTGGCAGCCCGAGCAGGCGGCACTCCTCACGGAGTACCTCGAACGCTACTGGGCCGACGCCGTGTCCCTGGCCGCCCGCCGCGGCCCGGCCATCGCGGAGGCCGCCGGACGGTGGGCGTTCCCGGTGTACGCGGTGGATCCGGAGACGCTGGAACTGGGTGAGCGGTGCCTGCAGGACGGCGAGGTGATCCCGGCGCTCCGGCGGAAGCTGGTGGACCAACTGGACGATCTCGCCCGTGCGCTGCGGGTGCGCGAAGCCTAGGGGCCGCTCTTCCGGCTCCCGCCGTGGAGGTTCGGGTGTTCCGCGGGCCTGTCGTCGTACGCGGCCGGTCGCGCGGTTCCCCGCGCCCCCTCGGCGCACGCCGCACTACCCTCTTTCGGTGGTAATCAGCCGCCTTTTCGGGCCCGGCACCCGATCGGCGTACAAGATGGTATTCCCCGTGCCCGGAGGAATTCCATGACCGCTGCGCCCCTCGCCTCGGGACCCCGAGGTCCCGACGCGCTCCGGCCGTTGCTCGCCACCGTGCTCGACGCGCTGCGGGAAGGGGCCGAGGCACGAGGCGGCCCCCTCCCCGCCGGTGGCCCGGAGGCGGTCGCCGCGATGGTGCGGGACGCGCTCGGTGAGCCGCTCCCCGCCGAAGGCGAACCGGACGCCCTCCACCGCCTCGTCCGCGCCCTCGCCGCCGGCGCCGCCGACCCGGCCGACCCCCTGTGCGCGGCCCACCTCCACACCCCGCCCCTGGCCGTGGCCGCCGCCGCGGACCTCGCCGCCTCCGTGCTCAACCCCTCCCTCGACTCCTGGGACCAGGCCCCGGCCGCCTCCACGCTCGAAGCACTGGTGACCCGGGCCCTCGCCGACGAGACGGGCGCCGCCGACGCCCTCGTCACCACCGGCGGCACCGAGTCCAACCACCTCGCCGTGCTACTGGCCCGCGAAGCGCACCCGGGCGTACGGCTCGTCACCGCGGCCGGCGCCCACCACTCCCTGACCCGCGCCGCCTGGCTCCTCGGCCTCCCCGAACCCGCCGTCCTGGCCGCCCCGGCCGGCACCCTGGACCCCACCGCCCTGGACGACGCCCTCACCCACCTCACCGGGCCCCTCCTCGTCGCCGCCACCGCCGGCACCACCGACGCCGGACTCATCGACCCGCTGCCCGAGATCGCCGACCTCTGCGAGGCCCACGGCGCCCGCCTCCACATCGACGCGGCGTACGGCGGCGGCCTGCTGTTCAGCGACCGGCACCGCCACCGCCTCGACGGCCTCGCCCGCGCCCACACCGTCACCCTCGACCTGCACAAACTCGGCTGGCAGCCGGTCGCCGCCGGACTCCTCGCCGTACGCGACGCGACCGACCTCGCCACCCTCGGCCACCGGGCGGACTACCTCAACGCGGACGACGACACCGAAGCCGGCCTGCCCGACCTGCTCGCCCGGTCCCTGCGAACCACCCGACGCCCCGACATCCTCAAGATCGCCGTCACCCTCAAGACCCTCGGCCGCCACGGCATCGGCCGGCTCGTCGACCAGGTCTGCGCACACGCCCAGGAACTCGCCGCCGCCATCGAGGCACACCCCGGCCTCGAACTCCACGACCGGCCCACCATCAGCACGGTCCTCTTCCGACCCGCCGGCGCCGCCGACGACACCGTCGCCGCCGTACGCCGCCGGCTCCTCCACGACGGCCGCGCCGTCCTGGGCCGCGCCGCACTCGACGGCCGCCTCTGGCTCAAGGCCACCCTGCTCAACCCCCACACCCGGCCGGACGACCTCACCACCCTGCTGAAACTCGTGGAAGCCGCCGCGGCCACCGAAGCCGCCGAGCCCACCGCACCCACGCCCCCCGCGGCACCCGCAGCACCGGAAGAACTCCCCGAAGGACACACCCCCGCATGAGCACGCCCCCACCCCACGACCGACCCGACCCCGAAGCCCCCCGCGACCTCGTCGGCATCGGTATCGGGCCCGCCAACCTCTCCCTCGCCGCCCTCGCCCAGCCCCTCACCGAACTCGACGCCGTCTTCTACGAACAGCGCCCCGGCTTCGACTGGCACCCGGGACTGCTCATCGAGGGCGCCACCATCCAGGTCCCCTTCCTGGCCGACCTGGTGACCCTCGCCGACCCCCGAAGCCCCTGGTCGTTCCTCAACTACCTCAGAACCCGCGACCGGCTCTTCCCGTTCTACTTCGCCGAACGCTTCCACATCCAGCGCGCCGAGTACGACGCCTACTGCCGCTGGGTCGCCGAGAACCTGCCCGGACTACGCTTCGGCCACCAGGTCGACTCGGTGCGCTGGAACCCCGAACGCGACCTGTTCGAGGTCGACCACACCCGCCTCGACGGCCACGGACAGGCCGAGGAACTCGGCCGCACCTACGCACGCAACATCGTGCTCGGCGTCGGCACCGAACCCTACGTCCCCGAACCCCTCAAACCGCTCGTCGAGGCGGCCGCCGTGCCCGTCGTCCACGCCGCGGACTACCTCGACGCACGCGACCGCCTCCTGGCCGCCGGACACATCACCGTCATCGGCGCGGGACAGTCCGGAGCCGAGGTCTTCCTCGACCTGCTCCGCCACCGGCCCCCCGGCCGGGAACGGCTGCACTGGCTCGGCCGCACCGAGGCGTTCGCCCCCATGGAGTACTCGAAACTGGGCCTGGAACACTTCACACCCGACTACACGCGCTACTTCCACGCCCTCACCGAACCCACCCGGGACCGGCTCGTCGCCGCCCAGTGGCAGCTCCACAAGGGCATCGGCGCCGACACCATCGCCGCCATCCACGACGAGCTCTACCGCCGCACCCTCGACGGCGGCTGGCCCGACGCCGTCCTCACCCCCGGCGTACACGTCCGCACCGCCGGCCGACTCGCCACCACCAGAGTCGAACTCCACCTCGAACACAGCGAGCAGGGCACCCGCTCCCGCCTCACCACCGACGCCGTCGTCCTCGCCACCGGCTACCGCGAACGCCCCCTCGACCGCGTCCTCGCCGGCCTCGACCCCTACATGCGCCGCGACAGCCGCGAACGGTCCCGCGTCGACGAGAACTACCGGATGATCCTCGACCCGTCCGTCACCGCCGCCGACCGCCACGTCTACGTCCAGAACGCCGAACTCCACACCCACGGCGTCGGCGCCCCCGACCTCGGCCTCGCCGCCTGGCGCAGCGCCACCATCCTCAACACCCTCACCGGCAAGGAGCCCTACCCCCTGCCGGGACGCACCGCCTTCACCACCTTCGGCCTCGAACCCCGACCCAGGATTCCCGCCGCCCGGCAGGCGACGCCCCCCACCGCACTGACCCCGCTCGTCGACGTGCGATAACCCCGACCGGACATCGCCGCCGCCGCCGACACCGCCGCCGCGGACCCGGACCCCCACCCGTGTCCGCATCCGCGACGACCCTCGACAGCGGCGACGACCGCCCCACCGCACCGCCGTACTAGAACACCGGCGTACCGTTCCGCGTCAGCTTCCAGTCCACCGACGCGAACGCCGCCGGGTCGATCGACCCCTTCGCCTTCACCCACGCGATCATCGTGTTACGGATCTCGTCCGAGTTCGACCACACCATCTTCGCAGCGGCGACATGCGGGAAGTTCCCACCACCGTTGGCCCGGTAGTTGTTCACCGCGAACACGAACTGCCGGTCGTCCGCCAGCGCCGCACCCTCGAACCGCACGTTCGTCACACGCGACCCCGCCGGCTTCGCGATGTCGATCTCGTACGACAGACCGCTCACCGCGTCGTAGTTGTAGTCCGGCGTCCCGTTCGCGTTCGTCAGCTTCGCCGGATCGATCACCGCGTCCGCCGCCGTCTGCACGAAGTAGTTCGCCGAGAACTCCAGATACGCCTTCATCTGCGCACCCGTCATCAGACGCGCCTCCAGCGTGTTCTCGAAGACATACAGACCCGCCACGTCCCGGATCGTGACATTCCCCGCCGGAATCACCGCACTCCGCGAGAACGCCGCCGCCTGCGACAGCACCGGCAGCGACGCGTACTCCGTGGACGCCAGCGCCTGCTTCACCGTGTCGGCCTGGATGTGGTTGATCAGATCGATGATCGCCACATCCTTGTACGGCGCCTCCACCGACGTCATCTCCGCCGCGTTCGTCCCGATGACCTGGTTGACGTACGCCACGACCTTCTTGTGCTCGTCCACGAGCATCGACACGATCTTCGGGTCCTCCTCCACCGTGTTGGAGTTGAGCACCTGCGCGCCGACCTTCTCCAGCTTCCAGGAGCCCTTGCTCCACACCATCTCGAAGTCGAACAACGTCAGCCGCTGCCCCCACTTCAAGGGCTCCGACAGCACGACCTGCTTGCCGGTCTCCTTGTTGGTGACGAAGTACTCCGGGATCTCCGTGTGCGCGTGACCCACCAGGATCGCGTCGATTCCCGGCACCTGCTCGGCCACCAGCCCGGCCGCGTTCTCGATGTACGGCAGCTGGTCACCGTACGAGGACGTACCCGACGACCCGCTGTGCGCCGACACGATGACGACGTCCGCACCCATCGACCGCAGCTTCGGCACCCACTTCGCCGCCTGCTCCTCCAGACCCGGGAACGTCATCTTCCCCTGCACATTGGCCTTGTCCCAGATCGCGATACCCGGGTTCGTGAGCCCCAGCACCGCCACCCGCACATCCGGCCCGTGCGGGGTACGCATCCGGTGCATGCTGTACGGCGGGAACGCCGGCAGCAGCGTCTTGGCGTCCAGCGCGTTCGCCCCCAGCAGCGGGAAACGACATTGCTTCTGGAACTTCCGCAGCACCGGGATGCCGTAGTTGAACTCGTGGTTCCCCAGCGCCGCCGCGTCGTAGTCCATCGCGTTCATCGCCTGCGCCATCGGATGCACCGGACCGCCCTTGGCGGTGATCGGGTCCACCTTCGCGTAGTAGTACGACAGCTGCGTGCCCTGGATGGTGTCACCCGCGTCGATCAGCAGCGTGTTCCGGCGGCCCTTCTCCCCCCGGATCCGGTTCACCAGCGTGGAGATCTTCGCCAGACCGACGTCGTTGTGCGCCTTGTCGTCGAACTCCTTGTCCGTGAAGTAGTCCCAGTTGAAGACGTTGCCGTGCAGATCGGTCGTCCCCATCACCGTGAAGCTGTAGCGGTCCGTGTCCTTCTTCCGGCCGGTGGCCTTCGCCTCCGCCGCCTGCGCGCTCGGAGCCATCGCCGAACCGGCGATGGCCACGCCCGCACCGGTCACGGCCGACTTCTTCAGAAACTTCCGGCGGTTCAGAGGCATCTCGGGTACTCCTCGGAGGAACGGAACGATCTCGACGCGCGTAGACCTGTAGGGACCTGCGTGGACCATGAACGACGGAACAGAGGGCCAAAGGGGACGACGCGCGTAGATTCTGACCCGTACCACCCCCACCGCAACAGACCCCCAGGGTTTCGATCTGGTGACCTGCGCGACCCTGTCACCAGGCCATCGGTGACAGAGTGGGGCGTTATGACCACCAGTGCAGAGGAAGTCCCACCCACAGCCGTCCCCTACGGCACCCCCGACGCACCCCGCATCGCCGTCCGCGGCGAAGCCCACCTCGAAGTCGACCCCGAGATAGCCCGCATCGCCGTCACCGTCCTCGCCCGCGGCAAGGACCGACGCGCCGCCCTCGACGACCTCACCCGCCGCAACACCACCGTCCTCGACCTCGTCAAGACCTACGGCCAAGCCGTCGAACGACTGGAGACCGGCGCCTTCTCCCTCACCCCCGAACTCAAGGAGAAAGGCCGAGGCGAACGCATCCAGGCCTACCACGGCCGCGTCCACATCACCGCCGACCTCACCGACTTCACCGCCCTCGGCGAACTCACCACCCGCCTCGCCGACCTCGACCTCACCCGCGTCGACGGCCCCTGGTGGTCCCTGCGCCCCGACTCGCCCGCCCACCGGCAGGCCAGACAGCAGGCCGTCAAGGAAGCCGTCCAACGCGCCCGTGAATACGCCGAGGCCCTCGGCACCACCCTCGCCGCCCTCGTCGAACTCGCCGACATCGGCGCCGAAGCCCCCCAGCCCGTCCGCCCCGCAGCCGGCGGCCTCATGCGCTCCGCCAGGGCCAAGAGCGCCGACGACACCGAGGCAGCCCCCCTCGACCTCGAACCCCAACGCCAACGCGTCCACGCACAGGTCAACGCACGCTTCACCATGCTGCCCCCGCGCCTGTGACCCGCCCCGACCCCCTGGGACGCCCCGGCCGCCGCCCGGCCGGGGCACCCTTCAGATCCTGGTGACTACTTGTCAAATACCCTTCACCCGAAGGCCGTTGAGTAGTCACGCCCCACCACCTCACTACCGGCCGGTAAGCCCTAGGGTCGAACCATGCGCCGAGCAAAGATCGTCTGCACCCTCGGGCCCGCCACCGACTCGTACGACCAGATCAAGGCACTGGTCGAGGCCGGCATGGACATCGCCCGCTTCAACCTCAGCCACGGCGGCCACGCCGAACACGACGAGCGGTACCGGAACGTCCGCAAGGCCGCCGACGAGACCGGCCGCAGCGTCGGCACCCTCGCCGACCTTCAAGGCCCGAAGATCCGCCTCGGCCGCTTCACCGAAGGACCCGTACTCCTCGAACGCGACGACACGTTCACGATCAACGTCGAGGACGGCGTGGAGGGGGACAGCGAGGGCTGCGGCACCACGTACGCCGGCCTCGCCGCCGACGTCAGCCCCGGCGACCACATCCTCGTCGACGACGGCAGGGTCACCCTCGAAGTCACCGCGGTCGACGGCCCACGCATCCGCACGAACGTCGTCGAGGGCGGGATCGTCTCCGACCACAAGGGAATCAACCTGCCCGGGACCGCCGTATCGGTCCCCGCCCTGTCGGCCAAGGACGAGGAAGACCTCCGCTGGGCCCTGCGCACCGGCTTCGACATCATCGCCCTGTCCTTCGTCCGCTCCGGCCGGGACATCGAACGCGTCCACCAGATCATGGACGAGGAAGGCCGCCGCCTCCCCGTCATCGCCAAGATCGAGAAACCGCAGGCGGTGGCCGCCATCGAGGAGATCGTCGCGGCCTTCGACGGCATCATGATCACGCGCGGCGACCTCGGCGTCGAAATGCCCCTGGAACAGATCCCCCTGGTCCAGAAACGCGCCATCAAGCTCGCCAAGCGCAACGCCAAGCCGGTCATCGTCGCCACCCAGATGCTCGACTCGATGATCCACAACTCCCGGCCCACGAGGGCGGAGGCCAGCGACGTCGCCAACGCGGTCCTCGACGGCACGGACGCGGTGATGCTCTCCGGCGAGACCAGCGTCGGCAAGTACGCGACGGAGACGGTCCGCACGATGAGCCGCATCGTCGTGGCGGCCGAGTCGGAACTGCTGGCGAAGGGCCTGCCGCCCCTCACCGAGCACAACAAGCCCCGCACCCAGGGCGGCGCGATGGCCCGCGCGGCCGCCGAACTCGGCGACTTCCTCGACGCCAGGTTCCTCGTCGCCTTCAGCCAGTCCGGCGACACGGCCCGCCGCCTCTCCCGCTACCGCTCCCCGATCCCGCTCCTGGCCTTCACCCCGGACCCGGCGACGCGCTCGCAGCTGAGCCTCACGTGGGGCGTGGAGACCTTCCTGGGGCCACGCGTCGACTCCACGGACGCGATGGTCGACCAGGTGGACGAACTGCTGCTCAGGTACGGCCGCTGCAGGAAGGGAGACGTGGTCGTGATCACGGCGGGCTCACCGCCCGGGGTGGCGGGCACGACGAACATGGTGCGGGTGCATCACATCGGGGAGGGTGGGGGTTCGAAGTAGGGGGTCAGTACTTGGGGCCGACGTGGGCGTCCATGAGGGCGACGGAGGTTTTGCGGGCGATGGAGATGTTGAACGGGTTGCTGCCGCGAGCGAGAGTCGTCCACCCGACGCCGACCTTGTCGAGGGTGTCCGTGAAGAGCTTCCGGATGTCGTCGGACTTGTTGGTGAAGAAGTACCGGGAATACTCGTAGCGCTTGCGCTCACCGGCGACGAGGCGGGTCGTCCAGTTGGTGATGCGGCATCCGTCGGAGTGGATGAGGCCCCGGATGAAGTCCCATGGGTGGGCGTCGACGATGGCTTGCTGCCAGGGTTCGAGGGAGATCTGGCGGTCGTGCTTCTTGCCGGGGCCGTGCTGGGGGAAGAGCTGGGGCCAATGGCGGGAGTAGCTGGTGACCATCGTGTAGCCCTCCTTCTGGAGGAGGTAGACACCGATGCCGGGGCGTACGTTCGTGATGGCTTCGCGGCACTGCTGCCTGAGGCCGGGCCAAGCGTCGGCGCAGGCGATGCGGAGGTAGTAGCCGCTGCGAGGGTGGGCGCTGATGCAGCCGTCACCCAGGTAGAGGCCCAGCAGGTAGGAGTACGCGCCATCATCCGCTGGTGGGCCGGGGTCTGTGGGCGCCATGCGAGGCAGCGGTTCGAGGCGCTGTTTCCAGGAACGGATGGCAGCTCGCGAGATACCCGTTTCCCGGCTCACCGAGTTGAGACTGCGCCCCTGGGAGACCAACGCGAGTGCTCGCTTGCGTGTGCTGACGTCGTACATGCGGCCACTCTGTGTTACTGACCGCATCTGTATGCAGCAAAAAGCGGATGTTCACGAGAACGTGGACATCCGCTTGCGTGTCGTGACCTTGGAAGTAAAGGAAAAGTGCCCCAGGTGGGATTCGAACCCACACTGTCCGCTGTTTGAGAGCGGCCTCTCTGACCAGTTGGAGTACTGGGGCCTTAGAAAGGAAGGCGAAGAGCGCCCCCTCGCATACTTACCTTACCGCAGCTAGGTAGTCTCTTGTCAGCAGTACCCCTGCCCAACAAGGAGCCCCCGTGACCGCCCCCGAGTCGCCCCAGCCCGTTGCCGACGACGATGACAAGTCGCACGTGCCTCCGCTGACGACCCGTGTCGTCATCGCCGAGGACGAGGCGCTGATCCGTCTCGATCTCAAGGAGATGCTCGAAGAGGAGGGCTACTCCGTCGTCGGGGAGGCCGGTGACGGGGAGCAGGCCATCGAGCTGGCGCGAGAGCACCGGCCCGACCTCGTGATCCTTGATGTGAAGATGCCGAAGATGGACGGTATCTCGGCGGCGGAGAAGATCGCCGAGGAGCGTATCGCGCCGGTGCTGATGCTGACCGCGTTCTCGCAGCGCGACCTGGTCGAGCGGGCGCGGGACGCGGGGGCGATGGCGTATCTGGTGAAGCCGTTCAGCAAGAGTGACGTGGTGCCGGCGATCGAGATGGCGGTGTCGCGGTTCACGGAGCTGAAGGAGCTGGAGAACGAGGTCGCCGACCTCACGCTCCGTCTGGAGACCCGCAAGCTGGTGGACCGGGCGAAGTCGATTCTGCAGACGGAGTACGGGCTGACGGAGCCGGCGGCGTTCCGTTGGATCCAGAAGACGTCGATGGACCGTCGGATGTCGATGCAGCAGGTCGCGGAGGCTGTCATCCAGGACGCGGACGAGAAGAAGTCCGCGAAGGGCTGACCGGCCCGGTAGGCGTACGTACGACGAGGCCCGCACCCCCCATCTGAAAAGGGGGTGCGGGCCTCGTCGTCGTACAGGAACCGGCTAGTCCTCGCCGAGGTACGCCTTGCGGACCGACTCGTCGTGCAGCAGGTCGGAGCCCGTGCCGGAGAGGACGACCTTGCCGATCTCCATGACGTGGCCCTGGTCGGCGAGGGAGAGCGCGGCCTGCGCGTTCTGTTCGACGAGCAGGATCGTGGTGCCCTGGGACTTCAGTTCGGCGATCGTCGCCATGATCTTCTGCATCATGATCGGCGAGAGGCCCATGGAGGGCTCGTCGAGCATGAGCAGCTTGGGCTGGGACATGAGCGCGCGGCCCATGGCCAGCATCTGCTGCTCACCGCCGGAGAGGGTTCCGGCGGCTTGCTTGCGGCGCTCTCCCAGGATGGGGAAGAGGTCGTAGGCGCGCTGGATGTCCCTCTCGATGCCGGGCTTGTCGCTGCGCAGGAAGGCGCCGAGGCGGAGGTTGTCCTCGATGGTCATGCGCGGGAAGATGTGCCGCCCCTCGGGGGAGTGGGCGAGTCCGAGCGCGACGATGTCGTGCGCGGGGATCTTCTTGAGCGATTTGCCGTTGAACTTGATCTGGCCGCTGACGGGCTTGAGGAGGCCCGAGAGGGTGCGCAGGGTGGTGGTCTTGCCGGCGCCGTTGGTGCCGATGAGGGTGACGACCTCGCCGGCGTCGACCTTGAAGGAGATGCCCTTGACGGCTTCGATCTTGCCGTAGGCGACCCGGAGGTCCTCTACTTCGAGCAGTGCGGTCATCGGTCGTTCTCCTTGCCGGGCACGGTGTCCGTGGTGGGCTCGGCGTTCGCTTCGGCGGCTTCGACCTCGGCGACCTCGTCCTGGCCGGGTGCGTCCTCGAAGGGTTCGCCGAGGTAGGCGGCGACGACGCGTTCGTCGCCCTGGACGGTGGCGCTGTCGCCCTCGACGAGTTTCTCGCCCTGGACGAGGACGGCTACGCGGTCGCAGAGGTTGAAGATGAACCGCATGTCGTGCTCGATGACGAGGACGGCGATGCCCTTGTCGCGGATGGCGAACACCAGTTCTTCGGTGGTTCGCGTCTCCTGGGGGTTCATGCCGGCG
Organism: Streptomyces sp. NPDC041108; assembly: GCF_055592645.1. Taxonomy (NCBI): domain Bacteria; kingdom Bacillati; phylum Actinomycetota; class Actinomycetes; order Kitasatosporales; family Streptomycetaceae; genus Streptomyces; species Streptomyces sp. NPDC041108. The sequence continues at coordinate 395,334 of NZ_JBVIYK010000005.1, forward strand.
GTGGGCTCGTCGAGGAGGAGCAGGCCCGGCTCGCTCGCCAGTGCTCGGGCGATCTCCAGCTTGCGCTGTTCGCCGTAGGGCAGGTTGCGGGCGAGGTGTTCGGCCTTGGCGTCGAGGCCGACGAACTCCAGGAGTTCCATGGCGCGTTCGCGGGAGGCCTTCTCCGCCTTGTGGAAGCCGGGGCCGCGCAGGAGGGCGGACCAGAGGCCTTCCTTGGTGCGGGTGTGGCGTCCGACGAGGACGTTCTCCAGGACCGTCATGTTGGCGAACAGGCGGATGTTCTGGAAGGTGCGGGCGATGCCGGCCGCGGTGACCTTGAAGGACTTGGGCGGCAGGATCTGGCCCTTGTAGCGGACCTCGCCCTCGGTGGGGATGTAGAGGCCGGTGAGGCAGTTGAAGAAGGTCGTCTTGCCGGCGCCGTTGGGGCCGATGAGTCCGACGATCTCGCCGCTGTTGACGGTCAGGTTGACGTTGCGTACGGCGGTGAGGCCGCCGAAGCGCATGGTGACGCCGCGGGCGTCGAGGACGGTCTCGCCGGTGGCGCTGGAGCCGGGGGCGGTGTCCTTGGTGGTGGTGTCGGTAGTCATGGTGGTCAGGCCCCTGCCTTGCTGAGCACTGCGGGCGCTTCGGCCTCTTCGTGGAATTCGAGCTGGCGGCGCCGGTTGGGGATGAGGCCCTCCGGGCGGAAGCGCATCAGCAGGACGAGCGCGAGTCCGAAGGCGAAGAGCTGGTAGTCGTCCAGGAACTGGAGCTTGGACGGGATGAGGTAGAGCAGTGCGGCGCCGACGAGGGGGCCGCTGATGGTGCCCATGCCGCCGAGGACGACCGCCGCGAGGAGGAAGGCCGAGTTGGGCGGGACGACCGCGGCGAACTGGTACTGCTCGGGTGTCACGGTGTAGGTGACGTGGGCCTGGACCGTGCCGGCGAGGCCGGCGAGGGCGGCGCCGAGGGCGAAGGCGATGAGCTTGACGCGGAAGCCGTTGATGCCCATGGCGAGGGCGGCGGTCTCGTCCTCGCGGATGGCGATCCAGGCGCGGCCGATGCGGGAGTCGCTGCTGCGCCGGAAGACGACGACCACGACCAGCGTGATGAGGAGCATCAGCAGGAAGTAGTTGGCGAAGCGGGCGATGGTGAAGCCGAGGAAGGTGTGTTCCTGGCCGAAGTCGAACCCGAGGATGTTGAGGTTCGGGATCGAGGAGATGCCGTTGGAGCCGTTGGTGATGTCGGGGCCGGAGGTGCCGTCCATGTTGAGGACGGTGATCCGGAAGATCTCACCGAAGCCGAGCGTCACGATGGCGAGGTAGTCGCCGCGCAGTCGCAGGGTGGGGGCGCCGATGATGACGCCGAAGATCATGGCGACGGCGGCGCCGAGGATGGCGGAGGCCCAGAACGGCAGGTGGATGTCGAAGGGGGAGGAGGGGGAGCCGGAGACCATGGCCGCGGTGTAGGCGCCGACGCCGAGGAAGGCGACGTATCCGAGGTCGAGGAGGCCGGCGAGGCCGACGACGATGTTGAGGCCGAGGGCGACGGTGGCGAAGATCAGGATGTAGACGCCGATGGTCGCGTACTGGTCGTCGGACTGGGTGAAGGGGAAGGCGGCGGCCGCGACGAACGCGCCGATCATCGTCACGTTGCGGTGCTTGGCGGTGAGCGCCGAGATCCGGCCCACGAGGCCGGCCTTTGCGGCTGCGCCGAAGCCGAAGCCCGCGGTGATGAGGAAGCCGATGAACAGTTCGTCGTACTCGGTGCCGATGCCGTAGGTGAAGACGGTGAGGCCGAGGGCGAGTGCGGCGACGATGATCAGGATCTCGGCGTACGCGGGCAGTTGGCGCGCGGGTGTGGCGGTGCCGGAGGCGAAGGCCGCCTTGATGACGGTCCGCTGGTTGCGTGCCCTGTGGCGGAACTGGTCCCAGCCGGTGTCGTCGGGGTCGCCGGGTTCGGTCTCGGGCCGTGCGTAGGGCAGGGCGAGGGCGCCGAGGAGGGCGAGGAGGGTCGCGATGCCCGCGACCCAGCCGCCGGGCTCCAGGTTGACGACGCCGCCGAGCTTGGCGCTGATCGCGATGATCGTGTACCAGGCGGTGGCGAAGGTGCCGAGGGCGGCCAGCTTGAGGGCGCTGTCGGCTCCTGCGGGGGTGAGCCAGCGCAGGCCCGTGATGCCGTAGGAGGACAGGCCGAGGAGTGTGGTGAGGGCTCCGCCGATGAGGACGAGGACCTGGAGGCCGCCGGGGTAGCCGTAGACGGTGAGGTCGCCGGGGAAGGCGGAGGTCCAGGTCCAGGCCAGGAAGGTGGAGACGACGGCGAGTGCTCCACCGCCGGTGGCGAGGGCGCGGCCGATGTGCGGGGGGATGCCCACGAGGCTGTGCGGCGTGCCGGCGGTGGCCGTGCCGGTGGTCCGGGGTGCGGTGGTCTGTGTGGTCATCGGTGTCACGCCCTGTCCGACACGCGCTCGCCGAGAAGGCCCTGTGGCCTGACGAGGAGTACGAGGATGAGGAGTACGAACGCCCAGACGTTGGCCCAGGACTGGCTGCCGAACTGGTCCATGCCGGGGATGTCGGAGATGTAGGCGGTGGAGAGGGCTTCGGCGACGCCGAGCACCAGGCCGCCGAGCATGGCGCCGTAGATGTTGCCGATGCCGCCGAGGACGGCCGCGGTGAACGCCTTGAGGCCGAGGATGAAGCCCATGCGGAACTGGACCTCGCCGTACTTGAGGCCGTAGGCGACGGAGCCGACGGCGGCGAAGGCGGCGCCGAGGGCGAAGGCGACCACGATGATGCGGTCGGTGTTGATGCCCATGAGCTTGGCGGTGTCGGGGTCCTGCGCGGTGGCCTGCATGCCGCGGCCGGTGCGGGTCTTCATCACGAAGTAGGCGAGGATCGCCATGCTGATGGGGGCGGCGAGCAGCAGGAAGATGTCACCGGTCTGGATGGTGACGTTGCCGATCTCGAAGGGGCCGCCCTCGATCTGGGGGAAGGTGATCGCGGACCGGGCGTTCGGGTACCAGGCCCATACCGCCTGCTGGAGGGCGAGGGAGAGGCCGATGGCGGTGATGAGGGGTGCGAGGCGGGGTGCCGTGCGCAGGGGCCGGTAGGCGAATCGTTCCGCTCCGACCGCGACGAGCACGGCGACGAGGATGCCGCCGATGAGCATGAGGGGCAGGGCCACCCACATGGACGTGCCGTCGGGCAGCACGTACAGGTACATGGTGAGGGCGCCGAATCCGCCCACCATGAAGATCTCACCGTGGGCGAAGTTGATGAGCTGGACGATGCCATAGACCATCGTGTAGCCGATGGCGACCAGCCCGTACATGGATCCCAGTAGCAGGCCGTTGACCAGCTGCTGCGGCAGTTCGTTCACCGCATGTCCTCCGAGACTTCGGATATATCGAGGGATGTGACCGGATGTGAGTCCGCGCGGGGCGCCAGTGGTGCGGCGCCCCGCGCGGCTCTGGGGTTTGGGTGCGGGTGTGGGTCAGCCGGCGTAGGTGCCGGACTTGACGGCCTTCCACTCGCCGCCCTCGACGGAGTACACGGTGAGCTGCTTGTTGGTGGCGTCACCGTACTCGTCGAAGGAGACCTTGCCGGTCACACCGTCGAAGGAGACGTTCTGCACGGCCTCGGTGACCTTGGCGCGGGCGTCGTCCGGCAGCTTGCCGTCGTTGTCCTCGACGACCTTCTTGACGGCCTCGATGATCGCCCAGGCGGAGTCGTAGGAGTAGCCGCCGTAGGCCTCGTAGGCCTCCTTGTAGCCCGCGGTCTTGTAGTTGGCGACGAATTCCTTGGCGGAGTCGAGTTCCTCGACCGGGGCGCCGACGGAGGTGGCGAGGTCGCCGGTGCCGCTGGCGCCGGCGAGCTTGATGAAGTCGGCGCTGTAGATGCCGTCACCGCCGACGACGGGGACCTTGGCGCCCGCGGCCTTGATCTGCTTGCTGAGCGGACCGGCCTGGGGGTACTCGCCGCCGTAGTAGACGACGTCGGCGCCGGAGGACTTGACCTTGGTGGCGACCGCGGAGAAGTCCTTGGTGTCGGGGTCGATGTGCTCGGTGCCGACGATCTTGCCGCCGAGCTTCTTGAACTCGGCCGAGAAGGTGGCGGCCAGGCCGGCGCCGTAGGTCTTCTTGTCGTCGATGACGAAGACCTTCTTCTTCTTGGCGTCCTTGAAGACGTACTGCGCGGCGAACGGGCCCTGGATGGCGTCCGTGGTCGCGGTGCGGAAGTACGACTTGTACGGGCGGACCTTGCTCTTCTGCCAGTCCGGGCCCTGGGTCAGCGCCGGGTTGGTGTTGGCCGGGGAGACCTCGACGAGCTTGGCGTCGTCGAAGACCTTCTGCATGGACTCGGCCACGGAGGAGTTCAGCGGGCCGACGACACCGAGGACGCCCTTGTCGGCGACGAGCTTGGTGGCGTTCTGCTGGCCCGAGGAGGGCTGCGCCTGGTCGTCCAGCGCCTCGACCTTGAAGGTGACGCCTTCGACGTACTTGTCCTTGTTGGCCGTCTTGGCGGCGAGGTCCACGGAGTTCTTGATGCCGAGGCCCAGCGCGGACAGGTCGCCGGTCAGCGGGGCGTCGACGCCGATGACGACAGTGGTGCCACTGCCGGTGTCCGAGCCGCCCTTGTCCTCGTCGCGCGAACCACAGGCGGTGAGAGTGAGTGCTCCCGCCGCCAGCGCGGCGGTGATGGCTATGAGCGAACGTTGACGCACGATCAGTCCTTTCCCTGGCACGGCCCTTCCTGTTTGAAAGGGGCCGAGTCGAGCGCTGGGCCGAAGACGTGACTTCGATTCCTGTGGCGCGGTGACTGGCCGTGACTCTAAGCGGGTGTAGGGAATGTGTAGGAGAGTCTGGCCAAGGCTGTGACGCTCTTGTTATGACACGAGGTAATGCAGAGCGGTACTCAGTGGGTGGTTCCGCGGAATTCCGGCTGATTCGCCCTGTCCACATAGTGAGAATCCGCAGGATCGACGCGGGTAGGTTCAGGAGTGTTCACGCTTTTGGTGATGACACGGAATCGTTGCTACAGGCGACCTGAAGGGCGTCCGAGAGGTCCTGCGCGTAGCGCTCGCCCAGCATGAAACTGTGCTCTTCCATTGCGCGCGTATTACGTAGAGTTACGTCCAGGAAAGGCAGCCCGGGGTTCTCGGGTGCCTTCCCGCATTCGGTGACGCGCATGGTGACGACGATCCGCCGGGGCCCGTCCGTCCCGATCCGTACCGGAGTACGCGGGTCCGTACGCAGGGAGAGCCCCGCGTAGGGCTGGGTCATCCGCTCGACGGTCACCGGGGGGCCGGACAGGACGCGCAGCTCCACCTCGAAGCCGAAGGTCGTGCGCGGTGCTCCGGCGGGCAGGGTCACCCGGCCCAGATAGCCGAGGCCGACCGCCTGGGACGGGTAGGGCGGGGCCGCCCCGCGCCGCGGTGCCGGCTCGGGCCGGGTCGCGTACAGGTAGCCGCCGCCCGCCAGCACGACGACGGCCGCCGCCACCGGGAGCACGGCACGGCGGTGGCGGGCGTACGCCCGCGCGCACCGCCCGCGGGGAGGGTCCGGCACGGGCGCGGTGTCCGCCTCGACGACGTCCCGGGGGTGCGTCCCCTCGCCCGGCTCCACGGGGCCGATCCCGCTCACCGCCAGGGTTCCTCGCCGGGCCCGCCGGAGCGGTACCACGCCTCGCAGTCCGTCCGCGCCCGCCGCTCGATCAGCCGGTCCGCGGCCCGGGGTCCGGTGCGCCCGCTCTCCGCGCGTGCCGCGTCCACGACCGTCCGCAGGATCTCGTACTGCCCGTTCGACAGCCCCATCGACTGGTAGTCGCCGTAAGCGCCGCTGTCCAGCACCTCCCGCGCCCAGTACGTCACGAGCTTCGCGCACACCTCCTCGCGCGGGGTGGGGGACGGGGACGGCGCACCGCCGTCCCGCGCGGACGCCGTCGCGCCCGGCGTGTCCGGCGTCGTGCACCCGGTGGCGAGCACGCCGGCCAGCAGCGCCGGCACGAGCGCCGCTCGCGCCCAGGGTGCTCTTCCCGTTGCCATGCCCCGACGCTAGAGCCTGTCCGCCGTTCGGGACCAGAGGCGAAGTCGCCTTCGTGGCGGCCCGCCCCCCGCCCGCACGCATCAGCCGGACGTCCCCGTCCGCCCGTCCGCGGCCCCTGGGGCGTCACGCAGCAGGCAGGTCAGGCGGGCCGTGCACACCCGCCTGCCGGCCTCGTCGCTGACGACGATCTCGTACGTGGCCGTCGAACGCCCCTGGTGCAGCGGGGTGGCGACACCGGTCACCAGCCCGGAGCGCGCGCCCCGGTGGTGCGTGCAGTTCAGGTCGACGCCCACGGCGATCTTGGAGCTGCCGGCGTGCAGCATGGAGCCGACCGACCCCAGCGTCTCCGCCAGCACGGCGGACGCGCCGCCGTGCAGCAGTCCGTACGGCTGGGTGTTGCCCTCCACCGGCATCGTCCCGACGACCCGGTCGGCCGACGCCTCCACGATCCGCACGCCCATCCGCGTACCCAGATGCCCGGCGGAGAACATCGCCACCAGGTCGACGCCGAGGGCCGCGTACTCGTCGATGACCTCTTGCGGGAACTTCACGTCGTGCTGCTCGCCCATGGGGCTCCGTCCGTCGTCGGTCGAAAGCGCGGCCGGCGATCGCGTGCCGGCCCCTGAGCAAACGCTCAGTCGGTCGACGATTGTTCCAGACGGATCACGACGGACTTGCTGGCCGGGGTGTTGCTGGTGTCGGCGGTGGCGTCCAGCGGCACCAGGATGTTGGTCTCCGGGTAGTAGGCGGCAGCACAGCCGAGGGCCGTCGGATAGTGCACCACCCGGAAGCCGTCGGCCCGGCGCTCCACGCCGTCCCGCCACTCGCTCACCAGGTCCACGTACGAGCCGTCCGCGAGCTTGAGCGCCCGCGCGTCCTCGGGGTTGACCAGGACGACCCGCCGGCCGTTCCTGATCCCCCGGTAGCGGTCGTCCAGGCCGTAGATCGTGGTGTTGTACTGGTCGTGCGAGCGCAGCGTCTGCAGCAGGAGCCGGCCCTCGGGCAGCCGCGGGTACTCCACGGGCGCGGCCGTGAAGTTGGCCTTGCCGGTGGCCGTGGGGAAGCGCCGCTCGTCGCGCGGGGCGTGCGGGAGGGCGAAGCCGGCGGGGTCGGCCACGCGCGCGTTGAAGTCCTCGAAACCGGGCACCACGCGCGCGATGCGGTCGCGGATCGTCGCGTAGTCCTTCTCGAACTCCTCCCACGGCGTACGGCTGTCCTCGCCGAGCACCCGGCGGGCCAGCCGGCACACGATCGCCGTCTCGGACAGCAACTGCCCGCTCGCGGGCTCCAGACGGCCGCGGGAGGCGTGCACCATGCCCATGGAGTCCTCGACGGTCACGAACTGCTCGCCGCCGCCCTGGAGATCGCGCTCGGTGCGGCCGAGGGTGGGCAGGATCAGGGCCCGCGCGCCCGTGACCGCGTGCGAGCGGTTCAGCTTCGTCGACACGTGCACGGTGAGCCGGGCGCGGCGCATGGCCGCCTCGGTGACCTCGGTGTCGGGGGAGGCCGACACGAAGTTGCCGCCCATGGCGAAGAAGACCTTCGCCTTGTCGTCGCGCATGGCCCTGATGGCCCGGACGACGTCGTAGCCGTGCTCCCGGGGCGGGGCGAAGCCGAACTCCCGCTCCAGGGCGTCCAGGAAGGCCGGGGCGGGCCGTTCGAAGATGCCCATCGTGCGGTCGCCCTGCACGTTGGAGTGGCCGCGCACCGGGCAGACCCCCGCGCCGGGGCGGCCGATGTTGCCGCGCAGCAGGAGGAAGTTGACCACCTCGCGGATGGTCGGCACCGAGTGCTTGTGCTGGGTGAGGCCCATCGCCCAGCAGACGATGGTCCGCTTCGAGGCGAGGACCATGCGCAGCGCCTCGTCGATCCGCTCGCGCGTGAGCCCGGTCGCCGTGAGCGTCTCGTCCCAGTCGGCCGCGCGGGCCGCCTCGGCGAACTCCTCGTACCCGTGGGTGTGTCCGCGGACGAACTCCTCGTCGACCGCGCCCTCGGTCTCCAGGACCAGCTTGTTGAGGAGACGGAACAGGGCCTGGTCGCCGCCGATGCGGATCTGCAGGAACAGGTCGGTGAGGGCGGCGCCCTTGAGCATGCCCTGCGGGGTCTGCGGGTTCTTGAACCGCTCCAGGCCGGCCTCGGGCAGCGGGTTGACGGTGATGATCTTCGCGCCGTTCGCCTTGGCCTTCTCCAGCGCGGAGAGCATCCGGGGGTGGTTCGTCCCCGGGTTCTGCCCGGCCACGATGATCAGATCGGCCTTGTACAGATCCTCCAGGAGGACACTGCCCTTGCCGATGCCGATCGTCTCGGACAGGGCGGAGCCCGACGACTCGTGGCACATGTTGGAGCAGTCCGGCAGGTTGTTGGTGCCGAACTCGCGGGCGAACAGCTGGTACAGGAACGCGGCCTCGTTGCTCGTCCGGCCCGAGGTGTAGAAGAGGGCCTCGTCGGGGGAGGCGAGGGCCTTCAGCTCCTCGGCGACGATGTCGAAGGCGCGCTCCCAGGTCACCGGCTCGTACCGGTCGCCGCCTTCGGGCAGGTACATGGGGTGGGTGAGCCGCCCCTGCTGGCCGAGCCAGTAGCCGCTGCGCGTGGCGAGGTCGGCCACGCCGTGGGCGGCGAAGAACTCGGGGGTGACCCGGCGGAGCGTGGCCTCCTCGGCGACCGCCTTGGCCCCGTTCTCGCAGAACTCCGCGGCGTGCCGGTGCTCCGGCTCGGGCCAGGCGCAGCCCGGGCAGTCGAAGCCGTCCTTCTGGTTGACCCGCAGCAACGTCAGCGCGGTCCGCTTCACACCCATCTGCTGTTGCGCGATCCGCAACGTGTGCCCGATCGCCGGCAGGCCCGCGGCCGCGTGCTTGGGCTCCGCGACCTGCGGCGCGTCCTGAACCGGGTCACTCTTCGGCGCCTTGCCGGCCATCGCTGCTCCCCATTCGCATACACGTGCTGTTCGGGCGTGAGGCTACGCCTCCGATCCTCGCACGTGTCACCGACGGCGAGGGGCCGGGGACGGTGGGGGCCGGGCGGGGGCGAACGCGGCCCCGCCCGGCGGCGCTCGGCCGGCTCCCGGCTCCGTGGGGGCGGGCGGTCTCCGCGTCCGGAGCGGGGCTCGGTACGTCCCTGGGGTCCGGCTGTCAGTGGTACGTGGCAGGATCGGGTTCGTGGCAGAGACTGGATCGAAGAAGACCGACAGCACCCCCGGCGGCAGCCGTCCCCGGCTCATGCTCATGGACGGGCACTCGCTGGCCTACCGCGCGTTCTTCGCGCTGCCCGCGGAGAACTTCACGACGGCGACGGGCCAGCCGACCAACGCGATCTACGGCTTCGCGTCGATGCTGGCCAACACGCTGCGCGACGAGGCCCCCACCCACTTCGCGGTCGCGTTCGACGTCTCCCGCAAGACCTGGCGCTCCGAGGAGTTCACCGAGTACAAGGCGAACCGCTCGAAGACCCCGGACGAGTTCAAGGGCCAGGTCGAGCTGCTCGGTGAGCTGCTCGACGCGATGCACGCCGTCCGCTTCGCCGTGGACGGCTTCGAGGCCGACGACATCATCGCCACCCTCGCCACCCAGGCCGAGGCGGAGGGCTTCGAGGTCCTCATCGTCACCGGCGACCGCGACTCCTTCCAGCTCGTCAGCGAGCACACCACCGTGCTCTACCCGACGAAGGGCGTCTCGGAGCTGACCCGGTTCACCCCGGAGAAGGTTTTCGAGAAGTACGGTCTCACCCCGGCCCAGTACCCGGACTTCGCGGCCCTGCGCGGCGACCCGTCCGACAACCTCCCCGGCATCCCCGGCGTCGGCGAGAAGACCGCCGCGAAGTGGATCAACCAGTTCGGTTCGTTCGCCGATCTCGTCGAGCGCGTCGAGGAGGTCAAGGGCAAGGCCGGGCAGAACCTCCGAGACCACCTGGAGGCCGTGAAGCTCAACCGCCGCCTCACCGAGATGGTGCGCACGGTCGACCTGCCCAAGGGCGTCGCCGACCTGGAGCGCGCCGCGTACGACCGCAAGGCCGTCGCGATGGTCCTGGACACCCTGGAGATCCGCAACCCGTCGCTGCGCGAGCGCCTGCTGGCCGTCGACCCGGGCGCCGAGGAGGCCGAGGCCGGCCCGCCGGCCGCCCCGGGCGTCGAGGTGGACGGCACGGTCCTCGGCTCCGGCGAGCTGGCCCCCTGGATCGCCGAGCACGGCACGGAGATCCTCGGCGTCGCCACGGTCGACACCTGGGCGCTCGGCGCGGGCTCGGTCGCCGAGATCGCGCTCGCCGCGGCCGGGGGAGCGGCCGCCTGGTTCGACCCGACCGGGCTGGACGAGGCGGACGAGACCGCGTGGGCGGCCTGGCTCGCCGACCCCGCGAGGCCGAAGGTGTTCCACAACGCCAAGGCCGCGATGCGGGTCTTCGCCGAGCACGGCTGGACCGTCGAGGGCGTCGGCATGGACACCGCCCTCGCCGCGTACCTGGTCAAGCCTGGCCGTCGCTCCTTCGACCTGGACGCGCTCACCCTGGAGTATCTGGGCCGCGAGCTGGCCCCCGCCGCCACGGCCGACGGCCAGCTGGCCTTCGGCGCGGACGAGGGCGCCGAGGCCGACGCTCTGATGGTGCAGGCCCGCGCGATCCTCGATCTCGGCGAGGCCTTCGGCGAGCGCCTGGACGAGGTCGGCGCGGCCGGCCTCCTCCGGGACGTGGAACTGCCCACCTCCGCGCTCCTGGCCCGGATGGAGCGCCACGGCATCGCGGCGGACCGGGCCCATCTGGAGGCCATGGAGCAGATGTTCGCGGGCGCCGTGCAGCAGGCGGTGAAGGAGGCGCACGCGGCGGCGGGGCACGAGTTCAACCTGGGCTCGCCCAAGCAGCTCCAGGAGGTCCTCTTCGGCGAGCTGGGTCTGCCCAAGACCAAGCGGACGAAGACGGGCTACACCACGGACGCGGACGCCCTCGCGTGGCTCGCGGGCCAGACGGACAACGAACTGCCGGTCATCATGCTCCGCCACCGTGAGCAGGCGAAGCTCCGCGTCACGGTCGAGGGCCTGATCAAGACGATCGCCGCGGACGGCCGCATCCACACCACGTTCAACCAGACGGTCGCCGCCACGGGCCGCCTGTCGTCCGTGGACCCGAACCTCCAGAACATCCCGGTCCGCACCGACGAGGGCCGCGCCATCCGACGCGGCTTCGTCGTCGGTGAGGGCTTCGAGTCCCTGATGACGGCGGACTACAGCCAGATCGAACTGCGGGTGATGGCCCACCTCTCCGAGGACGAGGGCCTGATCGAGGCGTTCACCTCCGGCGAGGACCTGCACACCACGGCGGCCGCACAGGTCTTCGGGGTGGAGCAGTCGGCGGTGGACGCGGAGATGCGCCGCAAGATCAAGGCGATGTCGTACGGCCTGGCCTACGGGCTGTCCGCGTTCGGCCTCTCCCAGCAGCTGAACATCGAGGCGGGTGAGGCGCGCGCCCTGATCGACGCGTACTTCGAACGCTTCGGCGGCGTACGGGACTATCTGCGCCGCGTCGTGGACGAGGCGCGGGCGACCGGGTACACGGCGACGCTGTTCGGGCGCCGGCGCTATCTGCCCGACCTCAACAGCGACAACCGCCAGCGTCGCGAGTCCGCCGAGCGGATGGCCCTCAACGCGCCCATCCAGGGCACCGCCGCCGACATCGTCAAGATCGCCATGCTGAACGTCGGCCGGGCTCTGGACGAGGCCGGTCTCGCTTCCCGCATGCTCCTCCAGGTCCACGACGAAATCGTCCTCGAGATCGCCCCGGGTGAACGCGACCGCACCGAGCAGCTCCTGCGCCACGAGATGGCCAACGCGGTGCACCTGAGGGCCCCGCTGGACGTCTCGGTGGGCCACGGCCCGGACTGGGAGTCGGCGGCGCACTAGCCGGCCACGGCCGGGCCTCGGGGGCGGGGCCCGGTGGGGGTCTCGCCCCGGTTCCCCTCGCCCGTCGAGACGACGGACCTGCGGGCCGGCGAAAGGCACGGGGCGCAGCCCCTGTCCTTCAGGGGCGCGGGGAACCGCGCGACGAACCCCCACCGGACCCGCACCCGTCGACGGAACCCGCGCCGACGGCCGGCACCCGTCGAGGAACCCGCACCCACGGCCCGCCCGCGTTCACCCGCCCGGCCCACACCAGGGCGCCCCCACCCGCGCCCAGCCGCAAGGATGCCCGCATGGGCATACGCACGCTCCGCCGCCGAACAGCGACAGCTGCCACCCGCCTGTCAGGGGTGCGGACCCGTCTCACCCAGGGCCCCTGGGCCCGCCCACGCGTCCGGCGGCCGCACAGCCTCTACCCCTGGCCGCTGACCCACCCCCTGGCGGCCCTCCTCGGCCACGTCCCCCCGTACGCCGCCCGCGCCGCCAGGCCCCGCATCCCCAGCGGCGCCCCCACCCGGCGTTCGGCACTCAGCGGCGGACCGGGTTGTCCGCCTCCGCGTCGGCTGCGGGCGCCGCAGCGGCAGGAACCGGGCGCCGCGCCCTGACGCCGACGCCGTAGAGGACCACGCCGGCCACCAGCCCGGCGCCCGCCCCGAAGCACACGGTCGGGATCACCTCGTACGGCTTGGCCACCGACCCCCAGGTCGCCCACCAGCGGGCCACCCGCTGGACGGCCGCGACCAGCGCGCAGCCCCCGATGACGGCGCCCGCCACCCACCGGTCGGCCGAGGAGAGCACGGGCACGCCCACGGGGTCCGCCGGGGGTTGCCGGCGCAGGGCCACCACGACGAAGACGGTGATCGCGACCGCCGCGACCGCGGAGCCGCCGTACTGGAGGTACCAGTAGAGCGGCGAGCCCGCGATCTCCTCGCCGAGGACGGGGAACAGCCGCATCCCCCACCGGTCGAGATGGGTGAACGCGTCCCACACGACATGGGTCAGCGAGCCGAGGGCCGCGGAGACGTACCACCACAGGGCCAGCGAGGGACTGAACCCCCGCGCCCCCGCGCCACAGCGCACCAGAGCGGCCACCCGCCCCTGCCGCCCCCTCGGCAGCAGGGCGACCAGCGGCTCCCGCAGCACCAGCCACAGCCCGACCAGCGCCCAGGTGACGAGGACGTCGACGGTGAACACCCCGGCGAAGGAGTGCGTGACGTCGCCGAACTCCATGGCCTCCGGCAGCACACTCGCCACGTAGTAGGTCAGGTCGGGCGCGAACGAACCGGCGACGAGCACCGACGGCACCAGAGGCCCGCGCCCGGTCCCGTTCCCCCGCAGGGCGGGCAGTACGGCGGCCGCGTGGCTGAGCGTGAAGGGCAAGTCGTCCCCCTGTGACGGACTTTGGCCGGACGTGCCGGCCCGGCGATGACCGGTCGCCAGTATGCGTGACCTGTCCCCAGCCGTCCGAAGGGTGCCCGCGTGACAGCAATCCGATATGGCCAATCGGTGAATATCGGGCGCGAACGGGTGTCCGGGCAACGGAAGTTGTCGTAGGGTCGCCTGGGTCGTCGCGCCGGTCGAAGGGTTGGCCGCCGGAGTTCTGGAAAAGGAATGCCGGAACAGGGCAACCAAGACCGGAACTCCGGAGTCGGTGTACCTGTGCGGGAAAGCCGGTCCGTCGAAACCGGAAAAACGCCCGAGACGTCAAGAAGCGGTACTACACGGCAGTAAGCGGAATGAACGTTGACGCGTTCGACCACCGGGGAGGGGTTCACTCAATGGCGGCGCAGTTCGGTTTGAGGCTCCGCAAGGGGGCGGCCACGACCGCCCTGGCCGCGGCCACGGTAGCGGCGCTCGCCGCCTCCCAGGCCCCGGGGGTGACCACCGACAGCTCCGGCAGACAGACCATGGGCTCACCCTCGCCGGAGATGAGCACCCAGGCCGACGAGACCGCCACGGGCAACTCGCAGTACTACACGGACCTCCCGCCCCTGGACAGCCCCACCCCGACCACGGGACCGGGTGGCGCCCCGGGCGCGACCGGCGCCGGCGAGAGCGGGATACCCGCGACCGTCCTCGACGCCTACAAGAAGGCCGAGGCGGCCCTGCGGGAGTCCAAGCCCGGCTGCAACCTGCCCTGGCAGCTCCTCGCCGCCATCGGCAAGGTGGAGTCCGGTCAGGCCGGTGGCGGCCGTGTCGACGCCGAGGGCACCACGATCGGCAAGAAGATCCTCGGCCCCCCGCTCAACGGCAACGGCTTCGCCAACATCAGCGACACCGACAACGGCGTGTACGACGACGACAGCACGCACGACCGCGCGGTCGGCCCCATGCAGTTCATCCCGTCCACCTGGAAGTGGGCGGGCCGCGACGGCAACGCCGACGGCGCCGAGGACCCCAACAACGTCTACGACGCCGCCCTCGCCGCCGGCCACTACCTGTGCCGCTTCGACTGGGACCTGTCGAACGCCGCGAACCTGCGCAGCGCGATCCTCAGCTACAACAACTCGACGGAGTACTACAACACCGTCATGTCGTGGCTGGCGCACTACCGCAAGGGCGCCCACGAGATCCCGGACGGCACCGGCTCCCTGCCCGAGACGCCGAGCGGCGGCAGCAACAACGGCACCGGGAACGGCACCGGAACAGGCAACAACACCGGCACCGGGAACGGCACCGGCGGCTCCGCACCGAGCCCCAAGCCCACCCCGCCCAAGCCGGGCAAGCCGGGCAAGCCCAAGCCCAAGCCCGGCGGGCCGGGCGGCGGCGGCACCACCCCGCCCCCGCCGAGCACCAACCCGCCCACGACACCGGGCACCCCCACCGACTCGGTCCACCACCTGGAGAACGCGGGTGCGGCGAGTCTGACCGCCATGGCCGGCGACACCTTCACCGGCAAGCTCGCCGCCCGCACGGAGACCAAGGCGGGCAAGGCCGTGGCGAAGGTCCGGGTCCGCTTCACCGTCGTCGGCGACACGGACACCACCTTCACCGGCGGCGAGAAGGTCGCGACCGTCCTCACCGACAGCACGGGCAAGGCCACCGCGCCCGCGCTCGTGGCCGGCGAGAAGACCGGTGGCCTCACGATCCGCACCACCGTCGTGGGCCGCACCGTGGCCGCCCTGGAGCACAAGGCCATCGTCACCGCCCGCGCGGCGGACGCCCTCGCCCGCGTCGGCACCGCCGCGCTGACCTGCGTCCCGGGCGGGGAGTTCGCGGAGCAGATCACGGTGAAGGCCACCTACCGGGGCGAGATCGCGGACAAGGTCGCCGCCCGGGCGACCCTCGTCACCTCGCTCCTCGACCCCACCGAGAACGACAAGGGCCCCTACTTCAAGGACGCGGGCGACAAGCCCGTGCGCACCTTCGCCCTGGAGACCGACGAGGACGGCGTCCTCAAGCTCCCGAAGCTCTACGCGGACGACGCCACCGGCACGTTCCTGCTCCGCGTCGAGACCGAGGGCGGCGCGACCCTCACCCTCGAACTGACGGTGCAGGCGCCCGCGGAGACGACCGCCCCGACCGAGTCGGCCGAGCCCACGACGCCGAGCCCCAGCGCGTCCTGACCCGCATGGCCGCGCCCGCGGCCACGACGGCGGCGCCCCTCTTCCGGAGGGGCGCCGCCGTCGTTGTGTGTGCAACGTGTTCTCATCTCGCCCGGCCGTTGCTACGGTGCCAGATCTGACGCAGTATCAGTTTCCGTTCGTCAGGCCCGTAGTCGTCAGGCCGTACTCGTTAGGCCCGTACTCGTAAGGCCGTAGTTGTAAGGCCCGTAGTCGTCAGACCGGTGGTCGTCAGGCCCCGTAGTCATGACACCCGTAGTCGTAAGGCCGTAGTCGGGAGGTCCGTATGCGCGCTCTGATCGCCGCCGCCACCGGTCTCGTCCTCGCCTTCGCCCTGGTGTTCACGGTCACGGCGCTGGGCTCACCGACGGGCGAGACCTCACCGAAGCCGTTGCTGACGACGGTCCCCGCACATCCGTAGCCGCACGTCCACAGCCGCACAGCCGAGGGTGGCCGCACACCCGCAACCGCCCGGGAGGGAGGCCGAGATGCGTCGTAGGGCCGGCCTGATCCTGCTCGCGCTCGCCGTGTTCTTCACCGCCCTGTCCCCGCTGGTGCGCTGGTACGCCTTCCCACGCCTGGCCAAGATCCCGGCGAACCAGTACCAGGACATGGTCCTGGAGGCGAAGGACGCCACCCTCCTCGACTACGCCACCATGACGGCCCGCAGGGTCCCGAAGGTCACCATCGTGCAGACCCTCAAAGGCGACGTGGAGGCATCCGAGGAGATCGAGAAGCACACCGACCGGGACGTCGTCGTCTGGGACGGCCTGTCGTACGTCCAGGGCCCCGACGGCGAGATGGTCTCCCGCATCCCCGAGCGCTACATCTTCGACGCCCACACCCAGGAACCCGTGCACGCCAAGGGCGAGTCGGTCGACGGCGACCCCGTGAAACGGGAGGGCCTGGAATTCAAGTGGCCCTTCCTCACGGAGAAGAGGGACTACGAGTACTTCGACGCCCAGGCCCGGATCACCGCCCCCATCCACTACAAGGGCACCCAGGACTTCCGGGGCGTCGAGGTCTACTACTTCGAGCAGACCGTCCCCTGGACGAAGGTCCCCTTCCCCCGGGTGATGCCAGTCGAGGGCATCACCCGGGAGACCGTCGCCGGAACCGGCACGACCCGCTGGTACACCACGGTCCGCAAGTTCTGGGTGGAACCCGTCACCGGCGCCCCCGTCTACGGCGAGGAGATCCACAAGGAGGAACTCCGCGGCGGCACCCTCCTGGGCGACCGCGAGAAGGTGACTGCCTTCGCCGGGCACGTGAAGATGCGCGAGGACTACATCGAGCACACCGTCGACCTCGTGACGTCCCAGCGCCTGATCGTCCTCCTCATGACCTCGTACCTGCCCTGGGGCTTCCTCGGCCTCGGCATCGCGCTCCTCGCCCTCTCCCTGTGGGTCGAGGCCCGCGGCCGCCGGCCCGGCGCCGCCGAGTCCAGCAGGCCCCCGGCGTCGGAGCCGGTCAACGCCTGAGCCGCGCGTTCGTGTACCGGGTGGGCTCGGCCGTCGCCGGGTCCTCCGGCCAGGGATGCCGGGGATACCGCCCGCGCAACTCCGCCCGCACCGCCCGGTACCCGTCCTTCCAGAAGGACGCGAGATCGGCGGTGACGGCGGCGGGCCGCCCGGCGGGGGACAGCAGATGCACCAGCACGGGCACCCCGGCCAGCACCGGCGACTCCCGCAGCCCGAACATCTCCTGCAGCTTCACCGCCAGCACCGGCTGCTCGGGCCGCGCGTAGTCGACCCGGATCCGGGACCCGCTCGGCACCTCGATCCGCTCGGGCGCCAGCTCCTCCAGCCGTACGGCGTCTCCCGTGGCCCACGGCAGCAACCGCTTCAGTGCCTCCCCGGCGTCGATCCGCCCGAGGTCCGCCCTACGCCGTGCCCGGCCCAGCTCGGGCTCCAGCCACTCCTCCACGCGCGCGTGCAGAGCGGCGTCGGACACATCGGGCCAGGGTGCGCCGAGCCGCGCGTGCAGAAAGCCCAGACGCTCCCGCAGCCGAATGCCGTCCTGCGACCACCGCAGCAGCCCGAGCCCCTCGACCCGCAGCCCTTCCAGCAACGCCTCCCGTACGAGCCCGGGGGCCGCCTCCCGCAACGGCCGCACCGCCAGCTCCACGGCCCCCAGCCGTTCCACCCGCCGGGCGACGACGTCCCCGTCCCGCCACCCGACCTCCTCACCGCGGCCGTACAGGCTCCCGGCCGCCTCCCGCGCGATTCCCTCGTCGACGGCGACGCCGAGCCGCACGCGCGCGTGCCCCGCCCCCGCCGCCCGGTCGGCGACGGCCACGGCGATCCAGGGCGCCCCTCGCAGCCCGGACCCCTCGCCCACCTCGGCCCGCGTCCCGGACACCATCAGATACGCGCCCCCGTCCTCCCGAGCCACCCGCTCCGGAAACGCCAGCGCCGCCACCACCCCCACCCCCCACTCCTCACCGGCACCCGCGCCGCCACCGGCACCCGCGCCGCCACCGCCACCCGCGCCGGCGTCCGCCGCCGCGGACCCGGACGCCGACGCGCTCCGCAGACGCCGCACCTCCGTGCGCCAGCGAGCCGCGTAGGCGTCACCCCCGCGCCGGGCGGACCGCAGCGCCCCGCCGAGGTCGTCGCCGTAGGCGCGCGGGGGCTCCTCGCTCAGCAGCGCGACGACCTCGGCGGCCCGCTCGGCCCCCACCAGCGGTGCCGCGTCCAGGAGCGCACGGGCCAGCCGGGGGTGCAGGCCGAGCCGGGACATGCGGGCGCCCCGGTCCGTGGCGTGTCCGGTGGGGGAGACCGCGCCGATCGCGGAGAGGACGTTCCTGGCCGCCGCCATCGCCCCGCCCGGCGGCGGGTCCAGAAGGGCGAGCCCGGAGGCGTCCGGATCGCCCCAGCAGGCCGCCTGGAGGGCGAACGCGGTCAGGTCGGCCACCTTGATCTCCGGCGAGGGGAAGCGCGGCAGACGGCCGTCCTCGGCCTCGGACCAGCAGCGGTAGACCGTGCCGGGGGCCTCGCGCCCGGCACGTCCGGCCCGCTGCCGCCCGGCCGCCCGCGAGGCCCGTACCGTCGTCAGCGAGCCGATCCCGCGCGCGTGGTCGACGCGCGGCTCCCGCGCGAGCCCGGAGTCGACGACCACCCGCACCCCGGGCACGGTCAGGGAGGACTCGGCCACCGAGGTCGCGAGGACCACCCGACGCCCGTCCCCGCCCGTGAGCACCGCGTCCTGCACGGCCGCCGGCGCCCGGCCGTGCACCTGGAGCACCTCCACGTCACCGAGGCCCCCCAGCTGCCCGGCCACACGCGCGATCTCCCCCACCCCCGGCAGGAAACAGAGCACGTCGCCCTCCCGCTCGGCCAGCGCCCGCCGCACCACCGACGCCACATGCGTCAGCGCCGCCGGGTCCACCCGCATCCCGTGCGGCGGCCGCACCGGACGCGACGGCGGCGCCCACACCACCTCGACGGGGTACGAGACGCCCTCCGCCGCGACCACCGGCGCCCCGCCGAGCAGCCGTGCCCAGCCCTCCGCGTCCGTCGTCGCCGACGCCGCCACCAGCCGCAGCCCGGGCCTCAGCGCCGCACGCACGTCGAGCAGGAACGCCGCCGCCGTGTCCGCGTCCAGATGCCGCTCATGGCACTCGTCGAGCACCACGACGTCGACGCCCGGCAACTCCTGGTCCCGCTGCAGCCGTTGCAGCAGGACACCCGTCGTGACGACCTCCACGCGCGCGTCGCGCCCGACGACCCGCTCGCCGCGCACGGTGTAGCCGACGCTCGCGCCGACCTCCTCGCCCAGCAGCCACGCCATGCGCCGCGCCGCCGCCCGCGCGGCGATCCGCCGAGGCTCGGCGACGACCACCCGCCGTACGGGGCCGCCGTCCAGCAGCCCCGCCAGGGCCAGGGGCACCAGTGTCGTCTTGCCGGTCCCGGGCGGTGCGACGAGCACCGCCGTGCCGTGCCCGTCCAGGGCGTCGTCCAGCGCGGGCAGGGCGTCGCGCACGGGCAGTGCGTCCAGGGCGTGGTAACGGATCACGCCCCCAGTGTCGTACGCCGCCGGAAAGGTCCCACCCCCGCGCGTGCCGCTCCTTCTCTCCTCCCTCTACGCGAGCCTCACCCGTACGCGAGGGAGCCGCGTTCCGGCGCCCGCCGGACCCGCCCCCTCCCGGTCCGGTCTCAGTCCCGCTCGCACACGAAGATCGCCGACCCCGGGATCAGGTTCCCGCGCAGCGGGGACCAGCCGCCCCACTCGGAGGTGTTCCAGGCGGGCCACTCCGGCTCGACCAGGTCGACCAGCCGGAAGTCCGCCGCGACGACGTCCCGGACGCGGTCGCCGACCGTCCGGTGGTGCTCGACGTACACGGCGTTCCCCTCCTCGTCCTGCTCGACGTACGGCGTGCGGTCGAAGTAGGAGCCGGAGACGGACAGGCCCTCGGGGCCGGGCTCGTCGGGGAACGCCCAGCGGATCGGATGGGTCACCGAGAAGACGAAGCGGCCGCCGGGGCGCAGCACGCGACGGACCTCCCGCAGCACGCGCACGGGGTCGGCGACGAAGGGCAGCGCCCCGTACGCCGAGCACGCCAGGTCGAAGGAGCCGTCCGCGAAGGGCAGATCGCCGGCGTCGGCGCACACCAGCGGGAACGACCCGCCGATGCGCAGGGCGTGCTGGAGCTGACGGTGGGAGAGGTCCAGGGCGACCGGGCGGGCACCCTGGGCGGCCAGCCAGCGCGAGCACTGCGCGGCGCCGGCCCCGATCTCCAGGACGTCCTTGCCCTTCAGGTCCTCGGGCGGCCCCAGCAGCTCCGCCTCCACCTCGTCGAGCCCCTCCGGGCCCCACACGAAACGGTCGTCGCCGAGGAAGGTGCCGTGCTCGATCTGGTACTCGTCGGCGTTGCGGTCCCACCAGCCCCGGTTGGCCCGGGAACTCTCGGTCACGCCGGCCTCGCGCCGGGTGGCCTCCGCCTCGTCGGCCCCGGGTGCGCCGGGGGCCCCGTGGACCTCGGGGGTTTCGTGGACTTCGGGCTCTTGGATGATCGGCTCCCTCGTCGTACTCTTCCGTAACCTGCGTGGCGGACCCGCTCCGGTGGTGTCACGGAAGGGGTCTTCCAGGCCTGCGTGGCCTCAAGGGACAGGTTTTGTGCCGGGTATGCGGCGTTCCGCCCCGGGTGTGCGCCTTCGCGCATTGACCCTGCCTGGCTGCCCCCGTATGCTACAAGTTGCGCTGCGGGCCTGCGCACCTCAGACCTAGCAGGCTGCGCTCGCATCTGTCGTATGTCCCCTCGGTTGTCGAGGCGCCACCGGATTTCCGTGGCGCTTCCTAGGCTGTCCGGCTTCTTCAGAGCGATACGGGCTCCCGGCGTAGCAGTACCTACGACTCACCGTCCGTACCGGAGCCCTTTCCCACATGACGAGCAGCACCGAGACCACCGCCACCACCCCGCAGGTAGCGGTCAACGACATCGGTAACGAGGAAGCCTTCCTCGCCGCGATCGACGAGACGATCAAGTACTTCAACGACGGCGACATCGTCGACGGCGTCATCGTGAAGGTCGACCGGGACGAGGTCCTGCTCGACATCGGTTACAAGACCGAAGGTGTCATCCCGAGCCGCGAACTCTCGATCAAGCACGACGTCGACCCCAACGAGGTCGTCAAGGTCGGCGACGAGATCGAAGCCCTCGTTCTCCAGAAGGAGGACAAGGAAGGCCGCCTGATCCTCTCGAAGAAGCGCGCCCAGTACGAGCGCGCCTGGGGCACCATCGAGAAGATCAAGGAAGAGGACGGCATCGTCACCGGCACCGTCATCGAGGTCGTCAAGGGTGGTCTCATCCTCGACATCGGCCTCCGTGGCTTCCTGCCGGCCTCCCTCGTCGAGATGCGTCGCGTCCGCGACCTCCAGCCCTACGTGGGCAAGGAGCTCGAGGCGAAGATCATCGAGCTGGACAAGAACCGCAACAACGTGGTCCTGTCCCGCCGTGCCTGGCTGGAGCAGACCCAGTCCGAGGTCCGCCAGACGTTCCTCACGACCCTCCAGAAGGGTCAGGTCCGCTCCGGCGTGGTCTCCTCGATCGTCAACTTCGGTGCCTTCGTGGACCTGGGTGGCGTCGACGGTCTGGTCCACGTCTCCGAGCTGTCCTGGAAGCACATCGACCACCCCTCCGAGGTCGTCGAGGTCGGCCAGGAGGTCACGGTCGAGGTCCTCGACGTCGACATGGACCGCGAGCGCGTCTCCCTGTCGCTGAAGGCGACCCAGGAAGACCCGTGGCAGCAGTTCGCCCGGACCCACCAGATCGGCCAGGTCGTGCCCGGCAAGGTCACGAAGCTGGTTCCGTTCGGTGCGTTCGTCCGCGTGGACGAGGGCATCGAGGGTCTGGTCCACATCTCCGAGCTGGCCGAGCGCCACGTGGAGATCCCGGAGCAGGTCGTCCAGGTCAACGACGAGATCTTCGTCAAGGTCATCGACATCGACCTCGAGCGTCGTCGCATCAGCCTCTCGCTGAAGCAGGCCAACGAGTCCTTCGGTTCGGACCCGGCCTCGGTCGAGTTCGACCCGACGCTGTACGGCATGGCCGCGTCGTACGACGACCAGGGCAACTACATCTACCCCGAGGGCTTCGACCCCGAGACCAACGACTGGCTCGAGGGCTACGAGACCCAGCGCGAGGCTTGGGAGGGCCAGTACGCCGAGGCGCAGCAGCGCTTCGAGCAGCACCAGGCCCAGGTCATCAAGTCCCGCGAGGCCGACGCCGCTGCCGCGGCCGAGGGCGGCGACGCCGCGGGTGCGGCTCCGGCCGCGGGTGGAGGCTCGTACTCCTCCGAGGGTGCGGACACCTCCGGTGCCCTCGCCTCGGACGAGGCCCTGGCCGCGCTGCGCGAGAAGCTGGCCGGCGGCCAGAGCTGAACGCACACACGGCTGAGCACTAGCCGATGACACTTCGGGCCCGCGTCCACCAGGACGCGGGCCCGAAGTGCGTTCCCGGGCCGCGTCGGCACCGGCCTCCAACTCCGCTGCCGCGTCCGGGATCTGCCGCCCGGGACACCGGAACTCCCCGCCCCGCGCGCGGAGTCGACGACCGGGGAGCGTGAACCGTGGCCGCCCGGCGTGCGCGGGTACGCGCGACGGCGTGACCGTGCTCCCCGCGCGCGTGCCGCACTCGTGGCGGGGCACCCCGCATTCGTGGAACGGTCGGGGGAATGCCCCGCCCCCGATCCGCGTTGTGGAGTAGGAACACGAGGAGGAGCGGTCACAGTGCTTGATCCGCAGGGTTTGTACGCATGGGAGCCGAAGGGCCTGGCCGTCGTCGACGTGGCGCTCGCCCAGGAGTCGGCGGGACTTGTCATGCTCTACCACTTCGACGGATACATCGACGCGGGTGAGACGGGCGACCAGATCGTCGAACGGCTCCTCGGCTCGCTGCCCCACCAGGTGGTGGCGCGCTTCGACCACGACCGGCTCGTGGACTACCGGGCCCGCCGCCCGCTGCTGACGTTCAAGCGCGACCGCTGGACCGAGTACGAGGAGCCGGCCCTGGAGGTGCGGCTCGTCCAGGACGCCACCGGAGCGCCCTTCCTGCTGCTGTCCGGCCCCGAGCCGGACGTGGAGTGGGAGCGTTTCGCGGCCGCCGTCCGGCAGATCGTGGAGCGGCTCGGCGTACGCCTGTCGGTGAACTTCCACGGCATTCCCATGGGCGTGCCGCATACCCGCCCGGTCGGCCTCACCCCGCACGGCAACCGGGCCGAGCTGGTCCCCGGCCACCGCAGCCCCTTCGAGGAGGCCCAGGTGCCCGGCAGCGCCGAGGCCCTCGTCGAGTACCGCCTCATGGAGGCCGGGCACGACGTGCTGGGCGTCGCCGCGCACGTACCCCACTACATCGCCCGCTCGCCCTACCCGGACGCCGCCCTGACCGTCCTTGAGGCCGTCACGGCGGCCACCGGCCTGGTGCTCCCCTCCGTCGCGCACGCCCTGCGCACGGAGGCCCACCGCACGCAGACGGAGATCGACCGGCAGATCCGGGAGGGCGACGAGGAACTGGTCGCCCTCGTCCAGGGTCTTGAGCACCAGTACGACGCCGCCGCGGGCGCCGAGACGCGGGGCAACATGCTCGCCGAGCCCGTCGACATCCCGTCCGCCGACGAGATCGGACGCGAGTTCGAGAAGTTCCTGGCGGAGCGGGAGGGCGAGGGCTGAGCCCCGCCCGGGTCGGCCTCGGCTCCGTCAGCGGCAGGGCCTAAGCTGCCGGGCATGCTGAAAGTGGGTCTCACCGGCGGTATCGGCGCCGGCAAGAGCGAGGTGTCCCGGCTGCTCGTGGAGTGCGGCGCCGTGCTGATCGACGCGGACCGCATCGCCCGCGAGGTCGTCGCACCGGGCACCCCCGGGCTCGCGGCGGTCGTCGAGACCTTCGGGGAGGGCGTGCTCGCGCCGGGCGGCGGCCTGGACCGGCCCAAGCTGGGCTCCCTCGTCTTCGCGGACCCGGCGAAGCTCGCCGCCCTGAACGCGATCGTGCACCCCCTGGTGGGCGCCCGCTCCGCTGAACTGGAGAGGTCCGCCGCCGAGGACTCCGTCGTCGTCCACGACGTCCCCCTGCTCACCGAGAACGGCCTCGCCCCGCTGTACGACCTGGTCGTCGTCGTGGACGTGGCCCCCGAGACCCAGCTCGACCGTCTGCTGCGGCTGCGCGGGATGACGGAGGAGGACGCACGCGCGCGCATGGCCGCCCAGGCCACCCGCGAGAAACGTCTGGAGATCGCGGACATCGTCATCGACAACGACGTCCCCCTGGACGATCTCCGGCGGCGGGTGCGGGACGTCTGGGCGGATCTCACCCGGCGGGCCCACGCGGCCGGGGAACGATCCGAACACACACAGGAATAGCCGGGTCCCGGGGCGCGTTGAACCCGTCCTGCAAGGGAAGGACTCAGCCGTGCCCGAGACCAGCGGTTCCACCGGACGTACCCCGGAGACGCACGTCATCGACTTCCGCGCCGCCGAGCAACTGCTCGCCGCGCGCGATCCGCGGGGTGCGGTCAAGCTGCTCGACCGCGTCATAGCCGAGCACCCCGAGAACACCGCGGCCCGGCTCCTGCGCGCCCGCGCGTTCTTCGCGGCGGCCCAACTGCGGCCCGCCGAACTGGAGTTCACCATCGTCCTGGAGCGCGAGCCGGACAACGCGTTCGCGCACTTCGCCCTCGCCCGCACCTATCAACGCCAGGCCCGCGACGACGAGGCCAAGCGGCACTTCCGGCTCGCCGCGGCCCTCGACCCCAACCCGCAGTACCTCGAAGCGGCACGCTTCGACTCCTGACGACGGCGGCCCGTCCGTGCCTTTGGTTCGCGCTGCCGCTGGCGTCTACGGGCGGCCGGGCGGTCGCGGTGGTTCGTACGGCGGGATGTCCCGGCCCGGCTGATAGTGCGGACCCTGGCGGATGTGACGCAGGACCACGACCAGGTCGACGGTGACGATCAGCCACAGCACCCCGCAGGCGGCGGCCCAGCCGGGGCGGCCGGCCAGAGCGAAGGCAGTCGTCCCCGCGATCGCCCAGATCAGCCCCCATACGCTCAGCCAGAACCGCATCCGCAGAGGACTGCGTGCTGTCGTGGGTTCACTGCCGGTACGCATCGGACCGCCGCTCCGTTCCTCGTCGTCCCCTCCCTCGTCCTACTCGGAAACGTACTCCCCGCCCCGTACGTTCTCCAGGAGACCGAGGCGGTGCGACGGGGGAGACGAAGGTGTTGCTGGACGCGGTGCGGGCGGACGAGAGGCTCGCCGACTGGCTGAACGGCCTGGAGGAGGGCGAGAGCCCCCCGGCGACGGAGGCCCGGGTGCCGGACGCCGACGACCTGCCGGACGTGCTGGTGGACCTCGCCGTGCCCTACGAGGACATCAACGACCTGGTCGCGCTGCGCCGCACACTGGCCGCCGACGAGGGGGCGACGTGGCTGCTCGGGCGATGCGTCGACGGACTCGTGCGGGACATGGGGAAGATCGGCAAGGGCCCGAGACTCCTGCCGCTGCCCCAGGAGTCGGGCCCGCTCGGCCGCTACTTCCACGTGTACGTCTTCGTCGCGGCCCTGCCGTACGTGCGCGCCCACCACCGTGAGCGCGGCATCCCCGACGACATCTCCCGGCGCACCCTCGCGGACCTCGGCCGCGGCCTGGTGCTGCACCGCCGGCGGTACGGCGTGGGCGGGCTCGTCGCACCGGGCTGGTACTCGCTGCACTTCCACGGAGAGCTGTTCCAGCTCGGCCGGCTGCAGTACCAGCGCTCACGCGTGAGCGGACGGGAGGGTGTCGCGCTGGCGGCGGCGGGCCTGCCGCTGGGGCCCGGGGAACCCTGCGTCGACCTGCACGTTCCCGACTACGCGGGACCCCTGACCCCACAGGCGATCGACCGTTCGCTGGCGACCGCCCGGGAGTTCTTCGCACGGCACTTCCCCCGGGAGCGCTACACGGCGGGCTGCTGCCACTCCTGGCTCCTCGACCCGCAACTGAAGCGGTACCTGCCGGCGGACGCCAACATCGTCCGGTTCCAGGAGCGGTTCCGGGTCTCCTGCGGCACCGGCGAACCCGAGGACGACCTGCCGGTCCGCTTCGTGTTCGGGGACCCGGACCTGCCGGTGGAGACCCTGCCCCGCCGGACGAGTCTCGAACGGGCCGTGGCCGATCATCTGCGGGCGGGCGGGCACTGGTACAGCGGCCATGGCTGGTTCGCCTGGTGAGATCCGGCCGGACGTGCGGGCCTGACCGACTCGGGTCACCCAGGTTCACCCCATCGGGTGATGGGTGACAGGAACGACCCGTGTCCGACCGGCCGTTGGACGGACATGAGCACACGCATGCGTGAGGGACACGAGGGGACCGGACCCGGCGCGATCACCCCGGACGGCTGCGCGGTCGAGCTGTACACGCGGCTGCCGGTGGGCGACGAGCCGGACGTGATCGCGGGCGTCGCGCCCGCGGGCGCGCGCATTCTCGAACTGGGCTGTGGCGTGGGCCGTATGACCCACCCCCTGATCGAGCGGGGGTTCACCGTCACGGCCGTCGACGAGTCGGCGCAGATGCTGGAGCGGGTGCGCGGGGCCCGCACCATATGCGGCCCGATCGAGGAACTGGACCTGGGCGAGACGTTCGACGTGGTGCTGCTCGCGTCGTTCCTCGTCCACACCGGGGACCCCGAGGTGCGGCGCGGGATGCTCGCGGCCTGTCTGCGGCATGTCGCGGACGACGGCTTCGTGCTGATCCAGCGCGAGGGGGAGGACTACCACACGAACGTGCCCCGGGAGCGGGTCGATCCCCGAGGCTTCACCGTCCGCGTGGTCTCGGCCGAACCGGTCGGGGACGGGGTCGACTCGGTGTTCGTGGAGTATCTCTTCCCGGACGGTGAGTGGACCCAGACGTTCCGGGCGCGGCCGCTGACCGAGGAGCAGTTCGAGGAGGCGCTGGCGGAGGCGGGACTCCAGGTGGAGCGGTATCCGACGGAGGACCGGACGTGGGCGAAGGCGGTGCCGACCGTGCGCGCAGGATGAGGCGGGCGGGGATCCCGGCGTGAATGTCCCGCGGGCGGCGATGAGTTCGGCGGAGAGGCCCGGTCTACCTCCGTGACAGCACCACGGAACCGCTTCCCCAGGAGATCCCATGTCCGAGCCCACCGTTCCCGCCGCCGGCACCGCTCCCGCCGCCGTCACGACAGGCACCGCACGCGGCAGGGCCGCACGCCTCTCGCTGCGCGCACTGCAGATCGCGCTCGCGCTGTTCTACGCGTGCGCGAGCGCGCTGCCGAAACTGATCGCTCACCCGTCGGCCGTCGAGTCCTTCGACACGCTGGGTTGGGGCAGCGCGGGCATGTACACCATCGGCGCGCTCGAACTGGCCGGTGCCATCGGGCTGTTGATCCCGGCGCTGGCCTCGGTCGCGGCGGTGTCGTTGGGCGCGCTGATGGTGGGGGCGTTCATCACGCAGATCACAGCCTTCGACGGGGAGTACGCGGCGACCCCGGTCATCCTGATGATCCCGCTCGCCCTGATCGCCTGGACGCGCCGCCAGGACGTGGCAGGGCCGGCGCAGTGGCTGCGCCGGCCGAGCCGGGACGTGTGAGGGCCGCGGCCGCCCGGGGGAGCGGGCGGTCCTACGTCGGGCGGCGGTGACGCTCGGCGTTCGCGGCTTCGGCCAGGCCCCGGAGGCGTTCGAGGTCACGGCGGTCGCGCTTGGTGGGACGGCCGGTTCCCCGGTCACGCAGACCCGCAGGAGCGACGGCCTCGCGAGGCGGGGGCGGAGGGGAGTTGTCGACGTAGCACTCGGCGGCGACGGGCGCCCCGACCCGCTTGCGGATCAGGCGCCGGACGACGACGATCCGCTCGTGCCCCCCGGCCTGGCGCAGCCGCACCTCGTCGCCGACACGCAGCGCGTGGGCGGGCTTGACGCGTTCGCCGTTGACACGGACGTGCCCGCCGCGGCAGGCGGTGGCGCCCATCGAGCGGGTCTTGACCAGGCGGACCGACCAGATCCAGCTGTCCACGCGCACGGTCTCGCCGCTCGCCGGGCGGGCGGCCCTGGCGGCCTCGGCCGCCGAGGACGCCGCCCCGGGCTCGTAGGCGCCCTCGTCCGCGGTGTCCGGACCGCTCGTCCGCTCCTCCGTACCTTCAGAAGCCATGCCTCGACCTTAGCCTCCGGCCGGCCGTGCGGGGCGGGCGATCACCGGACGTACCGTGGGGACATGGGCGGCGGCAGCGGTGGTGACGACGGCAGCGGCGGCGGTGGCGGAGGGACGGCCGGGCTGGCCGCGCTGGACGCGCGGATCAGCGGGTGCCGGGCCTGTCCCCGGCTGGTCGAGTGGCGGGAGGAGGTGGCGCGGACCAAGCGGGCCGCGTTCGCCGACCAGGAGTACTGGGGGCGGCCGGTGCCGGGCTTCGGGCCACCGGACGCCGCGCTGCTGATCGTCGGACTCGCCCCCGCCGCCCATGGGGCGAACCGGACGGGCCGGATGTTCACCGGTGACCGCTCGGGCGATGTGCTGTACGCGGCCCTGCACGACGTGGGCCTGGCCTCGCGCGGCACGGCGGTCGGCGCGGACGACGGTCTGGAACTGTACGGCGTGCGGATCACCTCGCCCGTGCACTGCGCGCCGCCCGCGAACAAGCCGACGCCCGAGGAGCGGAACACGTGCCGGCCCTGGCTGGTCCGGGAGCTGGAGCTGCTGCGGCCGACGCTGCGGGCCGTGGTCGTGCTCGGGGCGTTCGGCTGGCAGGCCGCGCTGCCCGCGCTCGCCGAGGCCGGCTGGGACGTGCCCCGGCCGCGACCCGTCTTCGGGCACGGCACCCACGCACCGCTCGACGGGCTCGACCTCTACGGCTGCTTCCACGTCAGCCAGCGCAACACCTTCACGGGCCGGCTGACCCCCGCGATGCTGCGCGAGGTCCTGCGTACGGCGGCGCGGTCCGCGGGGCTGGCCGTCACCTCGTAGCGGCGGTGTCCGGGGCCCGGAAAACCGGCTGCCGACCGCGCCTCGGGCCGGGTAGGGTCGCGCGATGCCCCTCTACCCGGAGATCGAACCGTACGACCACGGCCTGCTCGACGTCGGCGACGGCAACCGCGTGTACTGGGAGGTCTGCGGGAATCCGCGCGGCAGGCCGGCGGTCGTGCTGCACGGCGGTCCGGGGTCCGGGGCCAACGCCTGGTTCCCACGTCTCTTCGACCCCGAGGCGTACCGGATCGTGCTGCTGGACCAGCGCGGCTGCGGACGTTCGACGCCGCCCGCGAGCGCGTACGAGACCGACATGGGCGTCAACACGACCGGCCGTCTGATCGCCGACCTGGAACTGCTGCGGCGGCATCTGGGGATCGGGCGGTGGCTGGTGTGGGGCGTGTCGTGGGGGTCGGCGCTCGGCCTGCGGTACGCGCAGACGCATCCGCAGGCCGTGACGGAGCTGGTGCTGACGGGGGTCACCTCGGCCTCCGACGCCGAAGTCGCCCTGCTGACCCGGGGACTCGGACAGTACTTCCCGGAGGCGTTCGAACGGTTCCTCGCCGAACTGCCCGAGGACGACCGGGACGGGAACCTCGCGGCCGCCTACAACCGGCTGATCGAGTCGCCCGACGAGGCCGTGCGGGCGCGGGCCGCGAGGGCCTGGACCGACTGGGAGACGGCCATCGCGGCGCAGCCGCCCCGTTCCGTACCCCGCTACGAGGACCCGGTGTTCCGCTACGCGTTCGCCCGCACCGTCACCCACTACTGGGGCAACGGCCACTTCCTCGACGGCGGCGGTGACGGTGTGGTGCTGCGGGAAGCGCCGCTGCTCAAGGGCATCCCGGGCACCCTCGTCCAGGGCAGCCTGGACCCCGGCAACCTGCTCGGCATCGTCTGGCGCCTCCACCACGCCTGGCCGGGCAGTGAGCTGATCCTCGTCGACGACGTGGGACACGACGCGGGCGCCCCGGGCGTGGCCGAGGCGCTGGTGGCGGCGACGGACCGGTACGCCAGGGGCTGAGCCGCCGGGTTCACGGGCTGCCGTGCGCGTTCCCGGCACGGCCCGCGGTGCCCCCGGTCTCTTCGCCGTGCGCGCCGAGGCCGCACTCCCCGGCGCCGTCGTCACCCGTGCCGTCCTCGCCGAACAGATGCCGCACCGTCGACCGGTAGTTGGTCCGCACATGGGTGAGGGCGTGCGCGCGGGCGCGGGCGGGGTCGCCGGAGGCGATGGCGTCGTACAGTTCGCGGTGCTCGGTGAGGAGTTGCGGCCACTCGGTGTTCTGGCTGGTCAGCCAGCGCAGTCGGCCGTCGACCGGCTCCATGACGGAGATGAGCAGGCTGTTGCCGGCCATGGCGAGGACGCGGTCGTGGAAACGGGTGTTGATGTCGGTGATCGTCTCGGCGTCGTCGGCGCGGGTCGCCTCCGCCGCCCGGTCCAGCAGTGCGGCCAGCTCCGCGAGGGACTCCGGGGTGGCGCGGGAGGCGGCGAGCCCGGCGGCGTACACCTCCAGCGCCTCGCGCAGTTCGAAGAGCTCGGCCACGTCCGCCCGGGTCAGACGGCGGACGACCGTGCGGCGTGGGGTCTCGAAGTGGACGAAGCCCTCGGCGACCAGCGCGCGGATCGCCTCACGGACCGGGACGCGCGAGACCCCGAAGCGTTCGGCCAGCTCGCGTTCGACGAGCCGGTCGCCCGGACGGAGGCGTCCCGCGATGATGTCCTGCCGCAGCGTGCCCAGGACACGTTCACGCACCGCGCCCAGGGGTTCGATCTTCGCTCCTTCCGGAGCCAGGGAGCTCATGGGGCAATCTTCGCCGACTCCGGCGGGCTTTTACCGACCGTTAACAACAACGACATCGGTCAGAACTGTTGACGGGAGGACGATGAGCCCAGTTTGGTATACCAAACAGTCGAGGTGCTCCCCTGGTCCCCCACTCCGGGGCCGCCCCTCCCCGCCACCCGACCCCGTCTCCCAGCTCGCTCCTGGAGGCCCCGTGTCCCTCGCCGACAGTGCCGAAGCCACCGGCACCACAGCGTTCGTCCCCGATCCCCGCCTCACCAACGAAGACCTCGCCCCCGCGAAGAAGCGGAACTGGAAGGTCTTCGACCTCTTCGCCCTGTGGATGTCCGACGTCCACAACCTCGGGAACTACACGTTCGCCGCGGGCCTGCTGGTCCTCGGCATGAACGTCTGGCAGGTGTTCACCTCGCTGCTCGTCGGCTTCGTGATCATCTACATCGGGATGAACTGGATGGGGAGGATCGGGCAGCGCCACGGCGTGCCCTTCCCCGTGGTCAGCCGCATCAGCTTCGGCGTCTGGGGCGCCAACATCCCGGCCCTCATCCGGGCCGTGATCGCCATCATGTGGTACGGCATCCAGACCTATCTCGCGTCCGTCGCG
Organism: Streptomyces sp. NPDC041108; assembly: GCF_055592645.1. NCBI lineage: Bacteria > Bacillati > Actinomycetota > Actinomycetes > Kitasatosporales > Streptomycetaceae > Streptomyces > Streptomyces sp. NPDC041108. The sequence continues at coordinate 426,640 of NZ_JBVIYK010000005.1, forward strand.
GTCAACATCATGCTGATGGCCGCCTGGCCGGGCCTGGAGTCCTGGACGCACCACTCCTTCCTCGGCCTGCACCAGCTCGGCTGGTGCACCTTCGTCGCCCTCTGGCTCATCCAGGCGCTGATCATCAGCCAGGGCATGGAGTCCGTCCGCAAGTTCCAGGACTTCTGCGGCCCCGCGATCTGGCTCGTCATGATCGCGCTGGCGGTCTGGGTCCTCGCCAAGGCCGGCTGGACCATCTCCCTCACCACGACCCCCCATCCGGTCTCCGTGGGCGAGCAGTGGCGGCAGTGGTTCGGCGCGATCGGACTCGTCCTCGCCACCTACGGCACGCTGATGCTCAACTTCTGCGACTTCTCCCGCTTCGCGCCCGACTACAGGACCGTCAAGCGAGGCAACTTCTGGGGCCTGCCGATCAACTCGACCGCCTTCGTGGTCGTGTCGGTCATCGTCACGGCAGGCTCGCTGGAGGTCTTCGGCGAGGCCATCACCGACCCCGCGGAACTCGTCGCCAAGGTCGGCAACACCTGGGTGCTCGTGCTGGGCGCCCTGACCTTCGCCATCGCCACCATGGGCGTCAACATCGTCGCCAACTTCGTCTCACCGGCGTACGACCTCGCCAACGTCTGGCCACAGAAGATCACCTTCAAGGTGGGCGGCATGATCAGCACGGTCGCGGCGCTGGTCGTGACCCCGTGGAACCTCTTCTCCAACCCCACCGTCGTCCAGTACTTCCTCGGCGGCCTGGGCGCCTTCCTCGGCCCGCTGTTCGGCGTCATCATGCTCGACTACTTCTGGGTCAAGCGCGGCCGCATCGACGTCGACCAACTCTTCGACGCCACGCCCGGCTCCCGCTACTACTACCGCAAGGGCGTCAACCCCAAGGCCCTGTGGGCGTTCCTGCCGGCCGCCGCGGTCTCGGCGGTCCTCGCCCTGGTGCCGACCTTCGGCGGCGTCGCCCCGTACTCCTGGTTCATCGGGACCGCGCTGTCCGCCGGGCTGTACGCCGTGCTCTGCCGGGACGAGCGGGCCGCCGCCCCGGCCCCGTCCGGACCGGCAGCCGTGGAGGGCTGAGCGTGCGCATCGTCGTCACGAACTGCAACACCACGCAGGGGATGACCGAGGAGATCGTGCGAGGTGCCCGGGCCGCCGCAGGCCCGGGCACCACCGTGACCGGACTGACCCCGGCCTGGGGCCCCGAGTCCGTGGAGGGCTGGCTCGACAGCTACCTCTCCGCCGCCGCCGTCCTCGACACCTTGCGCACCTACGACAAGCCCTACGACGCGGTCGTCATGGCCGGGTTCGGCGAACACGGGCGCGAGGGCGCACGCGAACTGGTGGACGCCCCCGTCGTCGACATCACCGAGGCCGCCGCCCACCTCGCCTGCCTCCTCGGCCGGCGCTACGGCGTCGTCACCACCCTCGAACGCTCCTGCGGGCAGATTGAGGACAGCCTCGACGCCGCCGGAGTGGGCCGCAACTGCGCGGCGATCGTCGGCACCGGGCTGGGCGTCCTCGACCTCGCCGACACCGACCGCACCGCCCGCGCCTTCCTCGCGGCCGGGCAACGGGCCCGGGACGCCGGGGCCGAGGTGCTGGTCCTCGGGTGCGCCGGCATGACCGGACTGCAGCGGACGGTGGGGGAGAAGCTGGGGATGCCGGTCGTCGACGGGGTGGGAGCGGCCGTGAAGCTCGCCGAGTCGCTGGTGACGCTGGGGCTGACCACCAGCCGCGTGGGCGGGTACGCGAAGCCGCTGCGGAAGCGGAGGAGCTGGGGGGCCGCAGGACCGGCCGAACCGGGGAGCGGGTGAGCAGGACGCGGCACCAGCGCCCTCCAGACCGTCCGGAGCCCTCGCCTACACGGCCGGGGGCTCCGGCACCACCGCCGTCGCCGTGATCTCCACCAGCTGGCCCGTGTAGCCCAGACAGGCCACGCCGAGGAGAGTGGAGGAGTGGGGGCCGATGCTGAGACCGGACGCCTCGACGACGTCCCAGACCGCGGAGAGAGCCGCGGGCTCGCCGCTGACGACATACACGTCGGTGCACACGACATGCTCGAAGTCGCTGCCCACCGCCCGCAGTTGCTCCCCGAGGTTCGCCAGCACCTGCTCGGCCTGCCGTACCGGGTCCCCCTCCCCGACCAGCTTCCCGTCGGCGTCCAGCGGAACGGCCCCGGCGAGGAACGCGAGTTTCGTCCCGGCCTCCACGACGGACGCGTGCGCGTACACGGGCGGCGTGAAGAGACCGGGGACGGTGGTGCGCTGGATCATGAAGGCTCCTCGTGATGGACGACCAGTCGATGATGCGGACCTCTCGCCACGGCCGCATCCGAATTCCGGGCCGGGCCACCCCCTCTGCTCCGTCATGACCCGAGCCGCCGCTGAGCCCCGGCCCACGCCCGGGGGCCCCGATTGCGTTCATAAAGAACGTGGCATCTGCAGCGATCGTCACCTCGCGGTAATACGAGCGTTCCACATCCTCCAGGCCCGGCACCTACCGTGGAGGGCACCGAGGACCGACACAACGAGCGGCGCCCTCCCCTCGCCGCCGCACCGTCCGCGTACCGTCCACGCCCCGGCCGCCGTCGCCCGAAGGCACACCCCCGCCCTCACCCGACGACAGGAGCCCCGTGATCCGCCCCGCCGCCCTGACCCTTCCTCCCTGGCTCGCCCATGCCCTGCGTGCCCAACGAGGACCGGTGCCCTGGAACGCGGTGGTCCGAGGGGCGCTGGCCGGCGGGCCGCTGCTGTTCGTGGCCGTGCTGCTCGGGCGGCCCTCCATCGGGGTCCTCGCCGCGCTCGGCGCCATGCTCGCCGGGATCAACGACCGCCCCGGAAGCCGGCGCGCCGCCGTGCAACGGCTCGGGGTGCCCGCGCTCGCCGGGGCCGTGGGGTTGCTCGCCGGAACGTACGCAGGGCAGTACGCCGGGGCCGTCGTCCTCACCCTGCTGCTCACCGCGCTCGGGCTGCTCGCCGGCGGGATGAGCGCGGTCGGTCTCGTGGCGTCCGGAGCGGGCACGCAACTGCTGGTCGCGGCCGCCATCGGGGCCGGGATGCCGTTGCCGGAACCGGGATGGGAGCGGGCGCTCGCCTACCTCGCCGGCGCCGGATGGCTGCTCGCGCTGCGCCTCGCCCTGCCCACGCCCGCGGTCCTCACCGCCGGTGACTACCGCTTCGACGGGGAACGGGACGCCGTCGCCGCCGTCTACGACGCGATCGCCGGGCTGCTGGACGCCGTCGGCACCCCCGGCGCGCTCGCCCGGCGGGCCGCGCTGACCGCCGCCCTCGACCATGCCCAGGACGCGCTCGCCGGACCCCGGATACGGCGGTACGCCAGCTCGTCGGCCGAGCGGCGGCTGCACGCCCAGTACGCCGCCGCGCTGCCCCTTGCGGAAGCGGCGACGGCGCTGGCCTGGGCCGGGGACGCCGTGGTCGGCCGCGCATCCGAAGGACCCCGGCGGCTCGCCGCGGCCGTGCGGGGCAACACCACGACCGGACCGCTGCCCGCGCCCGTCCTGCCCCGCGACGCCCTTGCCCGCCCGCCCGCCGGCGTCCCCGTCGAGCCGGCGCTGCGCGCCCTCGACGACGCACTCCTGCGCGCCGCCGAGACCTTCGACCGGGGCGGTGACCCCCGCGCCCTGCACACCCGCCGCCGCACCCCCGGCTCCCTGCTCCGGCTCGGCCTCGGAGCCGGCGGCCGCGAGTACGGGCTGCGGGTAGCCCTGTCCTTCGGTGCCGCCGCGGCCGTGGCACAGGCACTGCACCACGAGCACTGGTACTGGCTGCCCGCGACCGCCGTCTTCCTGGTCAAGCCGGATCTGGGGCCGCTGGTGTCCCGCGTGCTGTGCCGGGCCGCCGGGACCGTGCTCGGCGCGGTGCTCTTCGCCGGGTTCGCCGCCGTACTGCCCCGGCCCGAAGGGCTCGTCGCGCTCGTCGCGGTCAGTGGGGCGCTGATCCCCGTCGCCACCCGGCACTTCGCCGCCCAGACAGCCGTCGTCACCGTCCTCGTCCTCGCTCTCGTCATGGTCGGCGGAGACTCCCAGGCATCCTGGAGCCGTATCGGCGAAACGCTGCTGGCCTGCGCCATCGTCCTGGTCGTCGGCCATCTGCCGATGCCGAAGGGGCAGCGCGGCGGGGGCGTGCGCACCCGGCTCACCGAGGCGGGCACCGCGGCGTACGCCTATCTCGCGCACGTCCTGGACGAGTCGCGCGCGCCGGGCGCCCGCTCCGGGGCGAACGGGACGTCCCCCGCGAGCGGTTCGGCCACGCCCAACGGCGTCACCGTGTCCGTCGGCGCGGCCCTGCCGGGCGCGGCCGACGAGAGGGCGGCACGCTGGGCCCTGCGCCGCGAGGCGTACCGCGCGCTCGCCCGCGCCCGAGGTGCGATCGCCCTCTCCGGGGCCGAACTGCCCGCCCTGGCCCGGCACACCGAGGGCACCGACGAGGTCGCCGCCGTCCTCGAACGACTGGTCGACACCACCACCGCCTGTGCCGTGCATCTCGACGACACCGGCCGGCTCAGCCGCCACCACACCGACCGTCTCACCGCCCTCCTCGACGAACTCGCCCGCCACCGGAGGCACATCGGCACCGGCTTTCCCGAGGCGCCGGGCATGGCCGGGGTACCGGGCGCACCGGGCGAGGCCGACGGATCGGGCGCGGTGGAAGCGCCGCCGGGACAGGGCCTGCACGCGTGAGCCCGCGCACGCCGGGCGGTCGGGCCGTCGGGCGGTCGCACGGTCGGGTCGTAGAGCGGACCGGCAGCCCGGCCTCGCCCCCGCCCGCCCCGCCGACGTACGCCCTCGATCGCCGACGGCCGCGTCCTGACGCGGGACCATGAACCGCTCACCGCCGTGGGGTCGGCGACCGTATTCAAGGCACGCATGGGATGGACGGTGGCCTGGTACTCGCCCTTCGGTCACACGTTCGGCCATGACCACGACGCCGAGGAGCGGCCGGGAGTGAGCTGCTTCCTACGGGAGCGCGAGCGGGGTCTTCCGCACGTACTCGGAGTACGGGCGCGGTCTCGAGGCGCTCGGCTCCACGGCCGGACTGATGGCCCTCCCGGCGCTGGGAGGGGTGGGCGACGAGCCGGTCCGCTACCACGACGAATATGAGGAGTGACTATAAGCGCAAGATTCGGCACGTAGCGTCACCGGAATGTGTGATTTCTGCGAGGTACCTCACGATCCACCGTTGACCTCGTGTCAACTACGTCTCAGTACCGTCACTTCCCGAGCCGTTCACCCCGCGGTTGGCGTTTATATCTACAAGCTGCCCGGCCGTGATCACGGAACCACGGGTGCAGCGGGACATGGAGGTGCAGCGTGAACGGGCGAACGGTGCTGGGGCGCTTTCCCGCCGGTGGGCCGCGCGGCTCGTGGCCGGCCGAGGAGCTGGCGCACGCGGCCCGCCTCGAGGGGCAGCAGGCCGAGGTCGTGATGGACATCGCGACCGACATGTTCCTGGTCATCGTGCGCGGCGCCGACACCGCCGCGACCGCGTCGGCCTGACCTCACCCCGGCTTCGGCGCGGGCACCTTCGTCGAGGAGGCCCCGCCCGGCGCCGTCGGGGCGACCCGCGCGGGCGTGGGTACCTTCGCCGCGAACTGCTCCGCCTGGAGCGAGTACAGCTCCGCGTACACCCCGCCCGTGGCCAGCAGCTCGTCCGGGGTGCCGGACTCCACGAGGCGGCCCTGGTCGAGGACGTGCACGAGGTCGGCGTGGCGCACCGACGCCAACCGGTGCGTGATCAGGACGACCGTCTGACCGGTGCCCGCCAGCGCGCGGATCTTCTCGAAGACCTCCAGCTCGGCGCGGGCGTCGAGGGCCGCCGTCGGCTCGTCGACGATCAGGACGCGCCCGCGCCGGTAGGCCGCCCGCGCGATCCCGAGCCGCTGCCACTGACCGCCCGACAGTTCGTGCCCGCCGCTGAACCCCCTGCCCAGCAGCGTGTCCAGGCCGCGCGGCAGGTCCTCCACGACGTCCTGCGCCCCGGCCTCCGCGACGGACGCGGCGAGCCGCTCCTCCGTCAGCGGCGCCGAGGGGCGGCCGATCGCCAGGTTGACGCGGGCCGTGAACGGCCACCGCTTGAAGTCCTGCGCGACCATCGCGATGCGCTCGGCCAGCCGCCGCCGGTCCACGCGCGCCGCGTCCACGCCGTCCCACATGATCCTGCCCCGGTCGGGGGCGTACAGACCGGCGAGCAACTTGACCAGGGTCGTCTTGCCCGAACCGTTCTCACCGACGAGGGCCACGATCTTGCCCAGCGGCACGGTCAGGGTGACATCGCTCAGCGCGGGCCGGGCGGCCTTGCCCGGGTAGGTGAAGGTCACGTTCTCCACCCGGATCTCCCGCGGGTCCTCGGGCAGCGGATCACCGCCCTCCGGGATCGCGCGCTTGGCGGCCTCCACGTACAGCCGCTGCATGTCGCCCACGAAGAGGGCCTCCTCGTGCAGGGAGTTCACCTCCAGCACCAGGGTGTCGAGGCTGGCGGAGCCGGTGCGGATCGCGATGACCGCCGTCCCCGCCACCGACAGTGCCATCGCGCCGCCGAGCAGCAGAGCGCCCAGCGTCGCGTACGTCGCCACGGTGGCCAGCCCGGTCCACAGCGCCGCGTACAGGCCCGTACGGGCCGCCAGCCGGGCCAGGCGGGCCTGCTCGGCCTCCGCCGTCTCCGACATGGAGCGGAAGTGACGCAGCAGGAACGGGCCGACGCCGTGCACCCGGATCTCCGGGGCCGCCTCAGGCTCGATCAGCAGGGAGCCGATCAGATACCCCGCGCGCGCGTGCTGCACCCAGGCGTGGAAGGACGTGTAGCGGCGGCGGGCGATCGTCAGGGAACTCCAGGCGCTCGGCAGCGTCATCGTCACCAGCAGCGGCAGGAGTGCCGGGTGCAGCACGGTCAGCACACCGGCCGCCGCGATCAGTGAGATCAGCGCGTTCACCACGCGCGCCGAGTAGCTGATCATCCTGCGGGCCGACTGGGCGCCGTACTTCGCGGTGTCGAGCAGCTTGTGGAAACCGTCGTCCTCGATCGCGGACAGCTCCACCGCCGCCGCGCGCTCCAGATACAGCTCGGTCGCGACGCGCTCCACCTTCGGCTCCAGCCGGCCCGTCGCGTACGTCGAGGCGGCCCGCAGCAGAGTGGACACCAGCATCACGGCGGCGATGGCGACGAGCGCGGGGGCGGCCCCCCGCAGCCGCTGCTCGACGGTGCCGTCCGCGATCAGCCGGGCCAGGACCGAGTTCATCGCGAGCAGACTCACCGCCTGGGCGAGGCCGCGGCCCGTCTCGGACGCCAGCACGGTCCGGGCGGCCCACCGGTCCGCCTGCCAGGCCAGCCGGAAACTCGACGCGAGCAGCGACGGCAGCCGCCGCACCATCGCGCGGAAGTTCAGCTCAAGAAACGCGTTCGCATGCTGCGACCAGCCCATGTCGTACCGCAGCGGCCCCCCGAACAGCAGCAGCTCCGACTCCGACGTCTCCGGCCTGTCCCCGTCACGCGCCTTGCCCACCCGCGGCCTCCCCCGAGTCGTCGCCGACAGGCAACTATCCCGGCGCGCCCGGCCCCCGGCCAGGGCGCACGACGAAGCGACCCCACCCGCCCGGAGCACGCGGGGCGCGAAGAGGGGAGGAGAGGCGGGGAATGCGAGGAAGGGAGAGGAGGGAGAGGCGGGAGGGGAGAAGTGCGCTGAGAACGTCGAGTCGAGAGTGCGCAGACCGGGCGCCGCTCGTCCGGGGAGCGTGGCCCGGCCGCCGGAGCGCTACGCGGTCATCGTGCGGGACCACGACGGCGTCGTCCCGGTGACCCGGCACAACGCCAGGTACAGAGGTATCGGCGGGGTGTAGGGAATGGCACCCTCCGGCCGCAGGATCAGACCGGGTACGTCCGCGCCGTCGGGGACCAGGGCTCCGGTGGTGTAGCGCACCGGGGCGGGCCACTGCAGCGCGTAGTCGGAATCGGAGGGCACGATCCACCACCAGTGCGCCCGGTCGGCGTAGACGCAGCCCACGCGGGGCAGCCGGGGCAGGACCAGCGGCCCGAAGCGGGCCGGGACGGCCACCGCGTCGCAGCCCATCGGCGCGGTCATGCCCTCGGGCAGAGGGAGGGGGCGGGGCGTCGCAGCGGTTCGCTGGGCGCGGCGCAGTCGGGTCAGGGTGTCGAGGCTCACCACGCGAGCCACTCTGCCCCCACCGGGGGGCCGAGCGGGACCGATCGACGCGCTCACACCCATTCGGCCCCCGACCACCGTCCGACTTCCGGCCGGACCTCGACTTCCGTACGACTCTCCGCACCCGCACCCGCACGGCCCCCGGCCACGGTGAGACCGACGATGCCCCTGCGGGCCTCGGTGCCCCGGCGGGCGTCGCCACCCGTACAGGACTCGGTACTCCTGCGGACCTCGGTACTCCTGCGGGGCGCGGTGTCCCCTCGGGCCCCTGCATCCCCGAGGCCACCGGCACCCGTGAGGCGGAACGCCTCCGGCTCACCGTCCCGGTCCTCCGCCGGCGGCTTCTTCGCGCCCCAGCCCAGATCGGACCGGGCCTCGGTGTCCGCGTTCGCGGCCGGGCCCGTGACGACGACCGCGCTCTCGCCCGGGCAGGGGGAGACCGCGTCGGGGACCAGCCCGCGCGGCACGTCCGCCCACACCAGCAGGCCCAGACCGACCGGCTGCGCCCCCCAGGAGCGGCACAGGGACTCTATGAGGAGCAGCCCCCTGCCGTGTTCCTCCTCCGGCCGCTGCGGCGAGGGGTGCGGTTCACCGGGGGCGCAGCCCTCGTCGCGTACCGCTATGCGCACCAGTTCGTCGCCGTCGACCAGCTCGCAGACGATCTGGGCGCTCGCGGTGTGCACGATCGCGTTGGTCACCAGCTCGGACACGACCAGCGCGGCCGTGTCGCAGGCGTCCTCGCAGACGGCCCAGCCGGTGAGCTGGGTACGGGTCACGCGCCGGGCCTGGGCCACGGCACCCGGGTGCGCGGCCAGCTCGAAGCGGAACCGGCGCTCGGCGATTGTCTCGGGGCGCGCCCCGGAGGCCGGACCGGGACCGACACGGTCTCCGGCGGCGTCTGTTCCTAACGGCGCAGGGGGCGGAATCACGCTTGCCACTATCGCCCCGCCATGAACACTTGGCAAGTGTCACTCTGAAAATTGCAGAGTGCCGTATGACTCTCTGAACGCTCATGGCACACTGCACGCAACAGCACGTGTAGCGGCGCCAGTTGGAAATCCCTCGCACAACATTCATAAGCACGCACAGTGTTCGTATGTGTACACGGAACCGCGTGGCGCGCGAGACCTCCGAGCGGCGCCGCCCGGCTACCGGGACCGGGACCGGGACCGGACAGGCCGCCCGTCAGACACAGGCCGGCGCAGAGTTCAGAGACAGAGAGGGGCGAGATGAGCGAGCCGCGGTCCGCGCCGACGGTGGGTCAGGTCGTGCTGGGCCGACGCCTGTTGGACCTGCGCGAGCGCGCGGGCATCCGGCGCGAGGAGGCCGGACGCATCCTGCACGTCACCGCCGCCACGGTCCGCCGGATGGAGACCGCCGAGGTCGCCCTCAAGATTCCCTACCTCCAACTCCTGCTGAAGGCGTACGGAGTCGGCGACGAGGAGGCCGAGACCTTCGTCCGGCTCGCCGAGGACGCCAACAAACCCGGCTGGTGGCAGCGCTACCACGACATCCTGCCGGGCTGGTTCTCCATGTACGTCAGTCTGGAGGGCGCCGCCGGCCTCATCCGCGGCTACGACCCCCATTTCGTCCCCGGCCTGCTGCAGACCGAGGACTACGCGCGGGGCGTCATGACCTCGGGCGCGATCGGCCAGACCAAGCCCGACGACATCGAGCGCCACGTCGCCCTGCGCATGCAACGGCAGCAACTGCTCACCCGTGACGACGCGCCCCGGCTGTGGTGCGTCATGGACGAGACCGTCCTGCGCCGCTCGGTCGGCGGACCGGCGGTCATGCGCGCCCAGATCGACCGACTGCTGGAGGCCATGGAACTGAGGCATGTGACCCTCCAGGTCGCCCCCTTCGACACAGGACCGCACCCCGGCACCTACGGGCCGTTCGTCCTGTTCCGTTTCGCCATGCCCGAACTCCCGGACATGGTCTACAGCGAGTACCTGACCGGCGCCGTCTATCTGGACGACCGCTCCGAGGTGGCGACCCACCTCGAGGTCATGGACCGCATGGCGGCGCAGGCCGCCACGGCACAACGCACGAAGGAGATCCTCCGGGATCTCCGCAAGGAGCTCTGAAGACACCGAATGGAATACATCAAGTCGCAGTCGCAGTCGCAGCCGCGCACGCGCAGGCAGTCGCGCACACGCGTCTACAACGGCATGCCCGCCCGGGAACTCGGCAGCGAGGGCTGGCACAAGCCCTGGAGCGGAGGCAACGGAGGCAACTGTCTGGAGGCCATGAAACTCGCCGACGGCCGCATCGCCGTACGGCAGTCCACCGATCCCGACGGACCGGCGCTGATCTACACACCCGACGAGATGAACGCCTTCATCCAGGGCGCCAAGGCGGGGGTGGCCGACTTCCTCCTCTCCTGAGGCATGTTGCGCACTCCCTGTTGTTCAGCCGTTTTCCCTATGTTGACCTTGAGTTGATCACCTACCACCGCACCTTTCCATGGAGTCCGTCATGAACGGGAGTCCCCCCGTCGAGATCGATACGAGCAGGCCCCACCCTGCACGTATGTACGACTGGTATCTCGGCGGCAGGGACAACTACCCCGTCGACGAGGCCATGGGCAGGCAGATGCTGGCCCTCGACCCCCGTGTGCCGGTGATGGCACAGGTCAACCGGGCCTTCATGCACCGCTCCACACGCTGGCTCGCGGAGAACGGCGTACGGCAGTTCCTCGACATCGGCACCGGCATCCCGACCGAACCGAACCTCCACCAGCTCGCCCAGCGCGTCGTCCCCGACGCGAACGTCGTCTACTGCGACAACGACCCCATCGTGCTGGCCCACGCCGCCGCCCTGCTGCGCGGCACCCCCGAGGGGCGCACCGAATACCTGCAGGCCGACGTGCGCGACCCGCACGCCGTCATCGAGGGTGCCAAAAAGGTCCTGGACCTCACCCGGCCCGTGGCGCTCTCCCTCATCGCACTGCTGCACTTCGTCTCCGACCAGGACGGCGCACACACCCTCGTCCGACGGCTGATGTCCGAACTGCCCTCCGGCAGCTACCTGGTCGTCACCCACGCCACCGCCGACTTCACCCCCGAGGAGTCCAGGGCGGCCACGGAGAAACTCAAGGCCGCCGGCGTCACACTGGCACTGCGCTCCCGCGAGGAGTTCACCCGCTTCTTCGACGGCCTCGAACTGGTCGACCCCGGCGTCGAGGTCCCCCAGCACTGGCACCCCGAACTCGGCGAACCCGTCCCCGGCCAGGACGACGGGGTCATCCCCGGCTACGGAGCGGTGGCGCGCAAGCCGTAAGGCTTCGCGGACCCTCCTGCCACGAGCGCCGCGCGGGCCTCTCGGCACGCGCCGCGCGTCCACGCGGTCGCCGCGCACGGGTGCGCGGGGCGCACGTCCAGGTGTCGGAGCGCCGGCGCGGCCACATGTACGAGCACAACGCCCCGGCGGGCGGCCAGGAGCACTCCGGCGACCGGGAGAACCTTCCGGCGACCGGGCACGCCGCGGCCTCCGGCACACCGACCACCACACCCCGCCGACCTGACCGCCGCACCCCGCTCACGACACACAGGAGCGCCCCGCTCACCCGCGCGGGAGCCGCCCCCGCTCACGCACGCGGGAGCCGGCCCCGCACACGCACACGCACCCGGGAACCGTCCCCGCTCACCCCGGCGGCAGCACCCCGCACAGCGCCTCCAGCGCCGCCCCGTACGCGTGCTCCGGCGGCGTCGCATACCCCACGACCAGCCCGTCCGGCGCGTCCCCCACGGCACCCGGATGCCGGAACTCCGCGAGGCCGTCGAGCGCGACCCCCCGCCAGACCGCCGCCCTCACCACGGACCGCTCGGTCCCGGGCGGCAGCCGCAGCACGGCGTGCAGCCCGGCGGCGATCCCGGTGACCTCGATGTGCGGCGCCTGCGCGGCGAGGGCCGCGACGAGCCGGTCCCGCCGCGCCCGATACCGCTGCCGCATCCGCCGCACATGACGGTCGTACGCCCCGGAGACCACGAAGTCCGCCAGCGCCAACTGCTCCGGCACACTCGCCCACGCCTCCCGCTCACCCTTCGCCTCCAGCACGGACCCCACATACCGCTCCGGCAGCACCATCCACCCCAGCCGCAACGCCGGCGACAGGCTCTTGCTCACCGACCCGATGTACACCACCCGCTCCGGATCCAGCCCCTGCAACGCCCCGACGGGCTTGCGGTCGTAACGGAACTCACCGTCGTAATCGTCCTCCAGGACCACCCCGCCACGCGCGCGTGCCCAGTCCACGACAGCGGCCCGCCGGACCGGATGCAGCGGTCCACCGGTCGGGAACTGATGCGCCGGAGTGAGCAGCACGGCCCGCTCCCGGTCCAGCCCGTCCACCCCGGCCCCGTCCGCGTCGAGCGGCAACGGAACCGTCCGAACGGAGGCCGCCGACAGCAGCTCACGATGAAAACCCAGACCGTACGACTCCACGGCCAGCGGCCCCCGCAGCACCCGCCCGTGGAACAGCAGCCGCAGCGCGTGCGCGAAACCGGAACAGATCACGATCCGCGACGGCTCGGTCCGCACGCCCCGCGCGCGAGCCAGATACTCGGTGAGCGCCTCCCTCAGCTCGACCCGGCCGGCCGGATCACCGGGCCCGAACACCTCGTTGGGCGCCCGCGTCAACGCCCTGCGGTACGACGCCGCCCAGGCCGCCCTCGGGAACGCCGACGCGTCCGGCGCACCCTGCCGCAGGTCGTGCCGGGGCCCACGCGCGCGGGCAGGCGCCTCCCGGGACCGGCGCGCGGGAACACCCAACGGTTCGGCCCGCTCGGCGACCCGCGTACCCGAGCCCTGCCGCGCCGTCAGCCAGCCCTCCGCGACCAGCTCCGCGTACGCGTCGGCCACCGTGTTCCGGGCGACACCCAGATCCGCGGCCAGCGAGCGGTACGGGGGCAGCCGGGTCCCCGGAGCGAGCTGCCCACCACGCACCGCGTCCCGCAACGCCCGGATCAACGCCGCCCGCCGCCCACCCCCGCCCGACAGTTCGAGATGCAGATCGGCCCCGATCCGCTCCGCCGAATTGACCCACGAATCCACCATGGAAGTGCACCCTACGGGAGGTCTTTCCGGGCCGTAGATTCATGGTCATGACGACGAACACGACGACGAACACGACGGCTCACATGACGAGGAACACGAAGACGGCGGGCGCGGCGGGCTCGACGGGCGCGGCGGACACGGTGGACGGCACGAACACGACGGACCCCACCACCGCGCCCCCTCGCCTCGACTTCGCGAAGTCCGCCCGGAACGTCTTCCGCGCCCTCGTCGGCTTCGACGCGGCGGCCCGCGAGGGCCTCGACCCGGCCCTGGTGGAACTCATCCAGATCCGCGCCTCCCACCTCAACCACTGCGCCTACTGCCTCCACATGCACACCACCGACGCCCGCAAGGCCGGCGAGAGCGAGGACCGGCTGCACATGATCCCGGTCTGGAAAGAGGCCCGGCACTTCTTCACCGCCCGCGAACAGGCCGCGCTCGCCCTCACCGAAGCGGTCACGCTCGTCGCCGACAGAGGCGTCCCCGACGACGTCTACGCGGAAGCCGCCGCCCACTTCGACGACACCGAACTGGCCCACGTCCTCGCCCTGATCCTCACCATCAACACGTGGAACCGCATCGCCCTCTCCACCGCCAAACGCGCCGGCACCGACACCCGCTGAACAGCCCGCCGGCCCCGGCGCGGCCACCACCCGCCCCCACCGCTGCCCGCCGGGCCCCGGGCCCCGCCCGGGACGCGGCCCGGCAGCACCGCCCCTCCGGCAGGTGGTCATGCCGTCATGCCGTCACGACGTCATGCCTTCACGACGTCACGCCGTCATGGGCCGGTCGTACGGTCCGATCGGGGCCGGCAGGCCAGCCGTACCGGTCAGTTGCCGGTCCACCGCGGCGGCCACCGCGCGCCCCTCGGCGATCGCCCAGACCACGAGGGACTGCCCGCGCGCGGCGTCCCCGGCCGCGTACACGCCGGGCACGGTGGTCGCGAAGTCCGGCCCCCGCCTGATCGTCCCGCGCGGATCAAGAGCCAGCCCGAGCTGCTCCACGAGCCCGTCATCAAGGTCCGGCCCGGAGAACCCGAGCGCCAGCAGAACCAGATCGGCGGGCAGCGTCCGCCCGGTACCGGGCCGGGCCCGCCGCCCTCCGTCGACCTCCACCAGATGCAACGCCCGGACCCGCCCCGACTCGTCCCCCGTGAACCGGAGCGTGGACGCCGCGAAGAGCCGCGCGTCCGCGTCCGCCGCCGGCGCGGACCGAAGATCGCGCGCCTCCTCGTGCGCCGCCGAGAGCCGGTAGATCTTCGGATACGTCGGCCACGGCTCCGCATCCTCGTCACGCTCCGCCTCCGGCAGCGGATAGATGTCCAACTGCGTCACGGACGCGGCCCCCTCCCGCACCGCCGTCCCCAGACAGTCCGCCCCCGTGTCACCGCCCCCGACGATCACCACATGCTTCCCGGCAGCCGAGAGCGGCGACACCTCCAGGTCCCCCTCGCACACCCGGTCGGCCAGCGGCAGATACTCCATCGCCTGATGAATACCGCCCAACTCCCGCCCCGGCACCTGCAGTTCACGCCAGGCCGTGGCCCCCGTGGCGATCACCACCGCGTCGTAGCGGGCCCGTAGCTCGGCCGCCCCGACGTCCCTCCCCACGGCGGTCGACGTACGGAACTTCGTGCCCTCCGCCCGCATCTGCTCCAACCGCCGGTCCAGATGCCGCTTCTCCATCTTGAACGCCGGGATCCCGTACCGCAGCAACCCCCCGATCCGGTCCGCCCGCTCGTACACGGCCACCGTGTGACCGGCCCGCGTCAGCTGCTGCGCCGCCGCCAGCCCGGCGGGCCCGGAGCCGACGACGGCGACCGTCCTCCCCGACAGCCGGTCCGGCGGTCGCGGAGGCGTGAAACCGTCCGCCCAGGCCCGGTCCGCGATCGCGACCTCGACGTTCTTGATGGTCACCGCGGGCTGGTTGATCGCCAGCACGCAACCCGCCTCGCACGGCGCGGGACACAACCGTCCGGTGAACTCCGGAAAGTTGTTCGTGGCGTGCAGCCGGTCGCTCGCCGCCCGCCAGTCCTCCCGCGACACCAGGTCGTTCCACTCGGGGATCAGGTTCCCCAGCGGACAGGCTTCGTGACAGAACGGGATCCCGCAGTCCATGCACCGGTCCGCCTGCTTGCTCACGATCGGCAGAAGTGCCCCCGGGACATACACCTCGTCCCAGTCCCGCACCCGCTCCTCCACGGGCCGACGGCGCCACTCCTCACGCGGCGTGGTCAGAAAACCCTTGGGATCGGCCATGGCCGTCTCCCTCACGTATGACGTACGCGTACGGCTACTGCCGGGCACGGCAGTAGCCGGCGGACTGGACCGGCATGAGGGGCTGGGGGCGCGAAGCGCGAGGCCGTACGCCGTCGGGCGACACTCTCTTCCCGCCACGATACGACGCGCCCGCCGCCCCCGCCTCAGGCCAGCGCGAGCAGATACGCCAGGGCTGCCGCGGCCGACGTGACCGCCCGGACGGTGTTCCACGTCGTCCACCGGCTCACGTACTCACGCCAGTACGCGGCGGCCTCCGCCGTACCCGCCTCCAGCCCGGCGAGCGTCTCGTTGCGCGGCACGTTCGCCACCATCGTGACCCCGAAACAGCCGAACAGATACAGCGCGCTCCCCAGCAGCAGTTCCACCCTGCCCTCGTCCGGCCACAGCACGAACGTCACGACGGCCAGCACGGCACACAGCACCGCCGTACCCACGAACACGAGCATGAACGCCGGCGTCAACGCGCTCACGTTGATCGCCTGCATCGCCGCCACGCCCTGCGCGGGAGGCAACGATGCCAGCCCTTTCATCACGAACGTCGAGAACCCGCAGAACACCCCCGCCACGATCGCTGTCCCGAGCAGCCCCAGCACCGTCAGCACGAAGTACGGCCCATCGATCATGTCCGCTCCCACCTCGATCCCCCGAATCCCCAAGATCCTGCCCCGCACCCAGTGTCACCACAAGTGAACATCCGTACATCCTCAGTCACCGGGGGAGGGGGCTCCCCCTCCCCCTCCCCCTCCCACCCCTCTCCCCACCCCCCGCCACTCCCGCAGCCTCGCCTCCACCGCCCCCGTGATCCGTCGCCGCGCCTCGTGCCGGGGCACGCCGGTCATCAGCAGCCGGTCGTAGGGCGTGTCCACGTGCCGTACGGACGCGATGACGGCGGAGGTCACCGCGACCTGTGTCAGTGCGCGGCCGGCCGCGCTGCGGCCGACACGACCGCTGCCGCGCAACGACGCGTGGGTGGCGATCTCCCGGGCCCGCTCGGCCGGACACGCGGGGAACAACCGTCGTATCTCCGCGGCGAACGCGTCCGTGAAACGCACGTCCTCCACCGCCCGCCGCCGCGCGTCCCGCAGCCGGCGCCGGCGCCGCACCTCGGCGTCCGCCAGGCACCGCTCCTCCGCGCGGGCGAGTGCGCAGTTTTCGACCAGGACACCCTGCCGCTCGTACCGGCTCCGGCGCCGGTTGAACCGTACGACCACCGCCGACAGCGAACTCTCCTCCCGAGCCCGCCGTGTGAGCGCGGTGTCACCGCGGGGCACGAACACCAGGTGCCCGAGGTCCGCGCAATCCAGGCAGCGTGGTGCCCCCTCCTCCAGCACCAGCAGCGCCACCGGACCGCTCCGGCACTCGGCGCAGTGCTTCTTCCTGAGTGCCTGCACGACGACGATCCCGGTACGGGACGGGGGAGTAGCGAGCGCTGCCATACGCGGTTCATTCCCCCTGGTGGCCGCACGGTCACGCCGTCGTCGGAGCAGCGTCTCGCTCCGCGCGCCGACCGGGTTCTCGCTCCGCGTCCCGACCGGGGTCCCGACCGGCGCGGGTGTGGTCGGCCGGGCGCGGCATCATGGGCCGTGTGCGACTCGCAGCGATCACCTGGGAACGGCTCGGCGACCTCCTTGCCGACCGCATCGTCGACCTGGAGCCGGACGACGGATCGCCCTGGCCACGCATCGCCTTCGACGGAGCCCCGGCCGCCCGCCCGGGAGATCTCGCCGACCGGGTGTCGCAGGCACTGCGCATACGTGGCAGGCCCTCGCTCGTCGTGGGCACCGAGGGGTTCCTCCGGCCCGCCTCGCTCCGGTTCGAGTACGGCCACGAGGACGTGGAGGCGTACTACGACGGCTGGTTCGACGCCGCCGCCCTGTGGCGTGAGGTCTTCGGCCCCCTCGACCCTGGTGGCACGGGCCGGGTCCTGCCCGATCTCTGGGACCCCGCCACCGACCGGGCGACCCGAAGTCCCTACGTCCAACTCCCGGCCGGCGCGATCCTGTTGACGCATGGTCCTCTCCTCCTCAAGCACTGGTTCCCCTTCGACCTGACCGTCCACGTCCTCCTCTCCTCGGGCGCCCTGCGCCGCCGCACCCCTGAGCGCGAGCACTGGACCCTCCCCGCGTTCGAGCGCTACGAGGCCGAGACGGACCCCGCCGCCACCGCGGATGTACTGGTGCGCGCCGACGACCCGCGACACCCGGCCTGGCGCGGCTGACGCGCGGAGCCCGCGGGGTCCGTGGGTCAGCGGGTCCGCGGGTCCGCGGGTCCGCGGAGCCTGTCGACCCGCGACGTGGTCGTCCGCATCGTCCGGGATTACCCGAAGCGCTCGGCCGCTCGGCCGCCCGCCCGCCCTTCCGCCCTGGTTTCACTCACGTCCCCGTGGCCGGGTGGGCCTTCTCCGAGTGCGCTTCGCTCCGGTCGCGGCAAGAATGAAGGGCGCCGGGACCAGCGGCGCCTCCTGCGCCGCGCCGGCCGTCCGGCATCGGGAGGTACCACATGACCACCGCCGGAGACATCATGCACCGCGGAGCCCAGTGGATCCCCGCCCACGAGACCCTGGACCGCGCCGCGCAGCTGATGCGTCAGCTGAACGTCGGGGCACTCCCCATCAGCGACCAGAACGAACGGCTCTGCGGCATTCTCACCGACCGCGACATCGTCGTCGGCTGTGTCGCCCTGGGCCACGACCCGTCGACGATCACGGCGGGTGAGATGGCCAAGGGGACCCCGCGCTGGATCGACGCCGACGCCGACATCACCGAGGTGCTGGAGGAGATGAAAGGGCACCAGATCCGCCGGCTCCCGGTGATCGAGAACAAGCGGCTCGTCGGCATGATCAGCGAGGCCGACCTCGCCCGTCATCTGTCGGACGACCAGATCGCCGCGTGGGCCGAGAGCGTCTACGCCAAGAGCACGACGCCCTGATCCGACTGTCCGGTCCGACCGTCCGGCGACCCCTGGGCCGCCGCGCCGTCCTCGCTTCCACCGGGGTCACAGCCACCCGTTGCGCTTGAAGCCCCGGTAGAGGGTGGCACAGGCCATGGCTATGACTCCCAGGACGAGCGGATAGCCGAACTTCCAGTGCAGTTCGGGCATGTGCTCGAAGTTCATGCCGTAGACCCCGCACACCATGGTCGGCACGGCGATCAGCGCCGCCCACGCCGTGATCCTTCGCATGTCCTCGTTCTGAGCGACGCTGACCTGCGCCAGGTGTGCCTGAAGGATCGAGTTGAGCAGTTCGTCGAAAGCGGCGATCTGCTCCGTGGCCCGCAGCAGGTGGTCGGAGACGTCCCTGAAGTAGGCCTGTATCTCCGGCTCGACCACCCGGATCGGTCGTGAGGTCAGTTCCAGCAGGGGGCGGGCGAGCGGGGCCACCGCCCGCTTCAGTTCGAGCAGTTCGCGCTTGAGCTGGTAGATCCGCCCCGGGTCGACGCGCGCGCCGTTCGCGGCGAACACATCCGTCTCGACCTGGTCGATGTCCGTCTGGACCGAATCCGTGACGTTCAGATAGTCGTCGACCACGTGGTCCGCGATCGCGTGAAGCACCGCGGCCGGTCCTTTCGACAACTGCTCGGTGTTCGCCTCCAGTTCCTCCCGCAGCGGACCGAGCGAGCCGTGCCGCCCGTGCCGGACCGTGATCACGAAGTCGGCGCCGACGAACACCATGATCTCGCCCGTGTGCACCACCTCGCTGGTCGCGGTCAGTTCCGTGTGCTCGACGTAGCAGACCGTCTTGAACACCGCGAACAGGGTGTCGCCGTAACGCTCCAGCTTGGGACGCTGATGCGCCTCGACCGCGTCCTCGACCGCGAGTGGGTGCAGGTCGAAGAGTTCGGCGATGCCGGCGAACTCCCGCTGCGTCGGCTCGTGCAGCCCCAGCCAGACGAAGCCGTTGTCGTGCTTGCGGACCTGCTTGACGGCCTCGACGACATCGCGACCGCCGGGAGACCGGACACCTTTGTGATACGTCACGCAGTTCACCACCGAGGTGCCCAGTGGGGAGCGGGCCGGATGGCTGAGGTCGACGCGGGGGCGCCGTCGGGCCAGCCGTGCCATCCTGCGGAGGCCACCGACCTTGTCGAGGCCGGCGACCTTCCGCAGATTCCCTGCCATGGACATCTGGATCTCCTTGTGTGAATCCCCTCGCACCGCACTTCGTGCCCTGTCGCGCCAGTTTGCCAGGGCCGGACGAGTGTCGGGTAAGGCTGTGGGAACGGAGCGTTCCACTTCGTTTGTAGACGTGCTCGCCGGTCCGGTCGTTCCGGCCGAGCCGTTCCCGTCCGGTCGCCGGATCCGGTGGCCGTCGGGCGACCTCGCGTGCCGCTGGAGCGTCGCCATCAGTGACAAGTCGGTCAAATGGGATGATCGCTGCATGATGCGAACCGACGGGTATCTCCTCGACCAACGGCGGGCCGAGACGGGCCAGGGCCCCGACGCCTTCGCCACGCTCTTCGACCCCACGACGTTCCGGCACATGGAGGGCTTCGGCCTGGGTTCGGGCTGGCGCTGCTGGGAGGTCGGCGCGGGCGGCACCAGCGTGGTCTCCTGGCTGGCCAAGAAGGTCGGACCGACCGGCAAGGTCATCGCGACCGACACCGACATCTCCTGGGCCGTCCCCTCGGTCACCCGCCCACCGGTCGAGGCCCTCGTCCACCACGTGGGCGTCGACCAGCCGCCGGGCGACGGCTTCGACCTCGTCCACGCCCGCCTCGCCCTGGCCCATGCGCCGGACCGCGAGAGGGCTCTGCTGTCGATGGTCAGGGCCCTGCGGCCCGGGGGACGGCTCCTGATCGAGGACGCCGACCTGGCTCTCCAGCCCCTGGCCTGCCTGGAGGGGTCCGGCCCCGAGCAGCAGCTGGCGAACCGGCTCCGCGAGGCCGTCCGCGCGGTGCTCGCCGAACGCGGGATCGACCCGGCGCACGGCCGCCGACTCCCGCGCCTGCTTCGTGCGGCGGGACTGCGCGGTGTGGAGGCCGACGCGTACTTCCCCGTGGCCTCACCCGCCTGTGCCGCGCTGGAGTCGACGACCGTCGGCCGGCTGCGGGCGGCGCTCGTCACGGCGAACCTCGCCGCGGAGGAGGAGATCGACCGGCATCTGGCCGACGTCGCCTCCGGCGCCCTGGACGTCGCCGCTCCACCGCTCATCTCGGCCTGGGGCCGGAAGCCGTAGCGACGGGCCCGGCTGCGCACCCGAACACGGAGGCCAGCCGTGGGCCGTGAGCCCACGGACCACAGCCCGCACCGTCCACCCACCGGTCCGTCCCACTCGCCCACCCGCCTGCCCCACGCATCCCACCCGCCCCGCACGGGCACCCGGAAACCTCAGCCCGCCACCGGCGGTCTCCCTCCCACCTTCTCCACCGCCCGCGCCCCCGCCCCGCACCCCTGCGTCGCCGCCTCCTCGGCCTCCGCGCCCGCGAGCAGCGTGGCCAGGAACGCCCCGGTGAAGGCGTCGCCGGCGCCGGTGGTGTCGCGAGGCACCGCGGGAGCCGCCGGAATCCGTGACACCACACCGTCCCCGTTCCGGGCGACCAGCGCGCCCTCGGCGCCCTGCTTGACCACGACCAGGGGAGCGAGACGGCTCAACCTGGCCGCGGCGTCGGCCGGATCGGGCAGTCCTGTCAGCAGGCTCGCCTCGTCGCGGCTGGGCAGCAGCAGGTCGACCCCCTCGACGAGCGAGAGGAAACGGGCCACGCCCAGCCGCCGGAGGAACCCCGCAGACGCGGGATCGACGCTGACCGGCACGCCACGCGCGCGGGCGGACCGCAGAGCGACGGACACGAGCGCGCGACTCGGTTCCGAGAAGAACAGATAGCCCGACAGGTGCAGCCGCGCGACCCCGTCGAGCAGCGACGGCGACCAGTCGTCCGGGTCGAGCCGCAGCGAGGCACCACTGTCGGTGAGGAACGTACGTTCGGCCGCGTCGCCCGTGTCCACCAGGCAGATCACCGTCCCCGTGGCCGCGTCCGGGTCGACCACGAGATGGGGCCGTACCCCCGAGGCCCGCAGCTCCCGCTCGTGCCAGACGGCCCCGTCCGTGCCCACACGCCCCAGCAGCCGTACGTCGGCGCAGCCCCAGTGGGCTGCCCAGCAGGCCACGTTGGCACCCGCCCCGCCCGGCAGCGTCCGGATCGCGGAGGCCGTGTCGGTGCCCGCGGCGAGCGGTCCGCGGTGCCGGGCGACGACGTCCGTGACGACGTCGCCCACGACGAGCAGCGCCCCGCTCATGTCACGCCCCGGCCCAGGCCGCCGCGATCCGTGACGCGAGCCGTACGTTGCCGCGTACCGCCGCCAGATTGGCGGTGAGGGAGGCGCCGTCGGTGTGCCTGACCAGGTAGCTCAGCAGGAAGGGCGTGACGCCCTGTCCCGTGACGCCCTCCGCCTCGCAGGCCCGCAGCGCCTCGGCGAGCACGCGTGCGTGCAGTTCGGGATCGAGCTGTTCCTCCTCCGGTACGGGGTTGGCGACGATCAGCGCCGACTCCGGGCCCTTGAGCGCGTCCTGCGCCCGCATGACGTCCGCGACCTCGTCCGGCGAACGGAGCGTCCACTCCACCGGATGCCCCGAGTCGGAGAGGTAGAAGCCGGGGAAACGCTCCGTGCCGTAACCGGCGACCGCGACACCCAGCGTCTCCAGGCGCTGCAGGGTGGCCGGGACGTCCAGAATCGACTTCACGCCGGCGCACACCACCGTGATCCGGGTGCGGGCGAGAAGCCCCAGGTCGGCGGATTCGTCCTGGGTCGACGTCCACTCCCGGTGCACACCCCCCAGCCCGCCCGTCGCGAACACCCGTACGCCCGCCAGGGCCGCCAGTTGGGCGGTCGCCGACACGGTGGTCGCGCCGCTCACCCCGGAGGCCACCGCGAGGGGCAGGTCCCGGTGTCCGAGCTTGCGGATGCCGTCCTCGTTCGCGACCCGCTCCAACTGGTCCTTGCCGAGGCCGATGTGCGGCCGCCCGTCGAGCACGGCGATCGTCGCGGGTACGGCCCCCTCCTGCCGTACGACCTCCTCCAGTTCCAGTGCCACCTGCAGATTGCGCGGGCGGGGAAGCCCGTGCGCGATGATCGTGGACTCCAGCGCCACCACGGGTCGACGCGCGTCAACCGCTTCCCGCACCTCTTCGGACACCACCAGCACGCGCTCGCCTCCTGTCTGTCGTTCTTCCCTCATCCCTGGCGGACGGCGCGCCCGGCCAAACCCTTGCGCCCTGTGGTGCAGGACACCAGCCTGAGGTGCATGAAGGAGAACACGACACGTCTCGACCACGTGGTCCTCTGGGTACGGGAGCCGGTCGCCGCGGCCGGTTTCTACGAGGAGGCCGTCGGCCTGGAGCCCGTGCGGGTGAGCGCGTACGCGGAGGGGAGCGCTCCCTTTCCGTCCGTGCGTCTCAACGACGAGACCCTGCTCGACCTCATGCCGCTCGCCATGGCCGAGACCCTGACCATGGTGCCCGGAGCCGCCGACAGCGCGGGGCACCCGGTCAACCACGTCTGCCTGGCCCTGCCCGGCCACGCCTTCGACGAACTGCGCGCTCGTCTGGAGGAAAGGGCGGTTCCCGTCTCCGCCTTCTCCTACGACTCCTTCGGGGCACGGGGAGCGGCCCGGCGCAGCTTCTACTTCCGGGACCCGGACGGCAACGTCCTGGAGGCCCGTCACTACGACTGACCATGATCGGTTTTCGGCCGCTCTCCGCGGACCGGAACGACGCCCGATGACCGATTCGAGCCACGGCCTCCGCCCCCGGAGCTCCCTACCGCACCGGCACAGGCCGCAGACGGACACACGAGGCCCCCCGTCGCCGCCTCAGAACAGGGGCTCCGGCAGCACGCCCTCCAGTGCCAGCAGCTTCCGCTTGGTCTCCAGCCCGCCGCCGAACCCGCCGATGCCCCCGTCGCTCTCCACCACCCGATGGCACGGCACGACCACGGGCAGCGGATTCGACCCCATGGCGATTCCGACGGCCTGGGCCGCGCCCGGCTGCCCCACGCGCCGCGCGAGGTCGCCGTAGCCCACGACGGAGCCGTAGCGGACGCCGGACGCCAGCTCGCGCAGCACCTGACGGTTGAACCCCGAGATCAGCGACCAGTCCAGCGGCAGCTCGAAGTCATGACGCTCGCCCGCGAAGTACGCCTCGACCTGGCGTATCGCCTCGGCCAGCTGAGGAGCGCCGGGTGCCTCCACGGGGGTGGTGCCCAGGCGGGAGGCGAGCCGGCCGAGTGTCCGCTCGCGCACCGCGTCCGTGGCGTGGAACGCGACGTTCACCAGGCCCTCGTCCGTCGCGGCCAGCAGCAGCGGCCCGATGTCCGTGCCGACGACGGCCCACACGACCCGCTGCTCGCCCTGCGCATGGCTGTTCATGCGACCACCGTACGGGGCGCCACTGACAACGGCGCCGGCGTGCGTTCCGGTCCGGGCCCGCACGCCCTCGCCGTCGGACCTCCCTCAGCCCTGCGTGGCCTCTCTGACCACATCGGGCTTGTTGGTGATGATGCCGTTCACGCCGTAGCCCGCCACCCGGCGGGCGTTGACCGCGTCGTTCACGGTCCACGTGAGGATCTCCAACGGTCTGCCGTGCGGGCCCTCGAGCGCGTGGAGCGTGGCGACGTACGACTCGGAGACGGTCGTGTACGAGGAGTTGATCTGGTCGCTGAACGTCGCGTACTCGGGCAGGTCGGCGATGTCCGGGGTGCCGAGGAGGCCGGTCTTCACCGCGGGGCGCAGCTCGTGCACCCGCCGGACGGTGTCGGCGCCGAAGCTCTGGATCACCAGTCGGTCCAGCTGCTCCGGGCCGAGCCAGCCCTCGTTGCCGAGGACCTTCAGGGTCTGCTGCTCGATGCCCGGATAGAGCTGCGGGTTCTTGATCTCCAGGAGGAGCTTCTGGTGGTTGCGCGACACACGCCTCATGTACTGCTCCAGCGTCGGCACGCGCGCGCCCGCGTAGTCGCTGCCGAACCAGCTGCCCGCGTCCAGGCGGGCGATCTCCGCGGCCGTGAAGTCCGCCACGTTCCAGGGTGCGCGCTCGGGGTAGAGCTCCTCGACGTTGGTCGTCCGCGTCAGTGTCGCGTCATGGACGACGACGAGCCTGCCGTCCTTCGTCCGCTGGACGTCGTTCTCGACCCACTCGAAGCCCATCTCGTCGGCCTTGTCGACGGCGGCCAAGGTGTTCTCGGGCGCGTAGGCGGATGCTCCGCGATGCGCGACGACCAGCGGATTCTCGGCATCGGCGGCCGCATGGGCGGCGGAAGAGGGGAGCAGGAGGACGGTGGCCCCCAACAACGCTGTGGTCGCGGCGGCAACTGCGCGCACATGCATGCGTACTCCTCGCGTCGAACGATCACGGTCAGCTCAAGAGTGACAGCAGAGGGTCAACGGCAGAGGGGCGCAGGATGACCACGAATTGAATGGAGTTGCCCAAGTCCGCTCACGGGCACCGCACAAGTGAGGCAAGGACGTGTTTCTTTGCCGGAAAATCGTTCGACCATTCCGGTGGGGGTCATACTCTCTGCGACACCCTGACCGTCGTGGCGGTCCCGGGGCGGGGCACGACAGGGAAACCGACAGGGACGCGACAGGGCGGGAAAGGCAGCCGCGAATGCAGGGCACGGTCGACGGCTTCAGCTACGGACTCGTCACACCGGTGGTGGCCTATCTCATGGCCTGCCTCGGCGGCGCGCTCGGTCTGCGCTGCACCACCAGATCGATGCTCGTGGACGGGCGGCGGCGGATCGGCTGGCTCGCACTGGGCTCGGCGGCCATCGGCTCCGGGATCTGGACGATGCACTTCGTGGCGATGATGGGGTTCAAGGTCCTGCAGACCCCGGTCGGGTACGACCCCCTGACCACCTTCGCGAGTCTCGCCGTGGCGATCGTCATGGTCGGTATCGGCATCTTCATGGTCACCTCCAAGGGGGCGACGGGGGCCGCGCTCTTCACCGGCGGCACCATCACCGGACTGGGCATCGCCTCCATGCACTACCTGGGCATGGCCGGACTGCGTCTGAACGGGACGCTCGAATACGAGACGGTCACCGTGGCCGCGTCCGTCGTGATCGCCGTGGTGGCCGCCATCGCCGCCCTGTGGGCCGCCGGTCAGGTCCGCGGCTTCCTGTGGAGCGTCGGCGCCAGCCTCGTGATGGGGATCGCCGTCAGCGGCATGCACTACACGGGCATGGCCGCCCTCGACGTCCATCTGCACGGTGCCGCCACCGCCCCGGCCGACGGTGCCTCGTCCGCCGGTCTGCTCGCCCCGCTCATCATCGGCCCGCTGGTCTTCCTGCTGCTCGCCGGCGTCGTCGTGATGTTCGACCCGTTCATGATCATGGGAAGGTTCCACACGGTTCCGGTCGAGCGGCGGCCCGGCATTCCGGCCCAGGCCACCGCGCACACCTGCCGGCACCCGGAGTCCCGCGTCGCCCGGGAGCACCGCGACAGCCGCTCCCGCACCCCGCAGAACCGCTGATCGGAGCCCGTTGTCAGTGCGGGGTCGTACGGTTGATTCATGCGGCCCGTTTCCAAGATCGAACGCACGGTGGCGCCCCTCGAGGTCGTCAGCCCCTACCAGCCGAGCGGTGACCAGCCCACCGCCATCGCCGAGCTCGCCCAGCGCATCGGGGCGGGTGAGAAGGACGTCGTCCTGCTCGGCGCGACCGGTACCGGCAAGTCCGCCACCACCGCGTGGATGATCGAGAAGCTCCAGCGCCCCACCCTGGTGATGGCGCCGAACAAGACCCTGGCCGCCCAGCTGGCCAACGAGTTCCGCGAGCTGCTGCCGAACAACGCGGTCGAATACTTCGTCTCGTACTACGACTACTACCAGCCCGAGGCGTACGTCCCGCAGTCGGACACCTACATCGAGAAGGACTCCTCGATCAACGAGGAGGTGGAGCGCCTGCGCCACTCCGCGACCAACTCGCTGCTCACCCGGCGGGACGTCGTCGTGGTCGCCTCGGTCTCCTGCATCTACGGCCTCGGCACGCCCCAGGAGTACGTGGACCGCATGGTCCCCCTGCGGGTCGGCGAGGAGTTCGACCGGGACGAGCTGCTGCGCCGCTTCGTGGACATCCAGTACACGCGCAACGACCTGGCGTTCACCCGCGGCACCTTCCGCGTCCGCGGCGACACCATCGAGATCTTCCCGGTCTACGAGGAACTCGCCGTCCGCATCGAGATGTTCGGCGACGAGATCGAGGCCCTCTCCACGCTCCACCCCCTCACCGGCGAGATCATCAGCGACGACCAGCAGCTGTACGTGTTCCCCGCCTCGCACTACGTCGCGGGCCCCGAGCGTCTGGAGCGCGCCGCCAACGACATCGAGAAGGAGCTGGGGGAGCGCCTGGCCGAGCTGGAGAAGCAGGGCAAGCTACTGGAGGCCCAGCGGCTGCGCATGCGCACGACCTACGACCTGGAGATGCTCCGCCAGATCGGCTCCTGCTCCGGCGTGGAGAACTACTCGATGCACTTCGACGGCCGCGAACCCGGCTCCCCGCCGAACACCCTGCTGGACTACTTCCCGGACGACTTCCTCCTCGTCATCGACGAGTCCCATGTGACCGTGCCCCAGATCGGCGCGATGTACGAGGGTGACGCCTCCCGCAAGCGCACCCTCGTCGACCACGGCTTCCGGCTGCCCTCCGCCCTCGACAACCGCCCCCTGAAGTGGGAGGAGTTCCAGGAGCGCGTCGGCCAGACGGTCTACCTCTCGGCGACCCCCGGTCAGTACGAGCTGTCCCGCTCCGACGGCCACGTCGAGCAGATCATCCGCCCCACCGGCCTGGTCGACCCCGAGGTCGTCGTCAAGCCCACCGAGGGTCAGATCGACGACCTGGTGCACGAGATCCGGCTGCGCACCGAGAAGGACGAGCGGGTCCTGGTCACCACCCTCACCAAGAAGATGGCCGAGGACCTCACCGACTACTTCCTGGAACTGGGCATCCAGGTCCGCTATCTCCACAGCGATGTCGACACCCTGCGCCGTGTCGAACTGCTGCGCGAGCTGCGGGCCGGTGAGTACGACGTCCTGGTGGGCATCAACCTCCTGCGGGAGGGCCTCGACCTCCCCGAGGTCTCCCTGGTGGCGATCCTCGACGCCGACAAGGAGGGCTTCCTGCGCTCCGGGACCTCACTGATCCAGACCATCGGCCGCGCGGCGCGCAACGTGTCGGGGCAGGTCCACATGTACGCCGACAAGATCACCCCGGCGATGGCCAAGGCCATCGACGAGACCAACCGACGCCGGGAGAAGCAGGTCGCCTACAACAAGGCGAACGGCATCGACCCCCAGCCGCTGCGCAAGAAGATCAACGACATCGTCGCGCGGATCGCCCGCGAGGACGTCGACACCGAGCAGCTCCTCGGCACGGGCTACCGCCAGGGGAAGGACGGCAAGGCCGCCAAGGCCCCCGTCCCCGCCCTCAAGGGCAGGGCGGCCGGGGCGGCCAGGGGCGGAGCGAAGGAGGCCCCTCCGACTGACCGCCCCGCCGCCGAGCTGGCCCAGCAGATCGAGGAGATGACGCAGCGCATGCGTGCGGCCGCCGCCGACCTGCAGTTCGAGATCGCCGCCCGGCTGCGTGACGAGGTGTCCGAGATGAAGAAGGAACTGCGGCAGATGAGGGAGGCGGGGCAGGCCTGACGGCCGGGGCGGACGCCGGGGGAGAGGGCGCACCCCCGGCGCGGACGCGATGTGTTGCAAGACCGACACAAAGTGCCACACAGGCTGCGGCAACGCCCGTGCCGCTGCGTAAGGTGCTGCACATCCGTGGACTCCGCGGAAACAGGGGACAGTTCGAGAGGGGAAACAGCGCGTGACCGTCAACATGACCAAGGGTCAGGCCATCAGTCTGCAGAAGAACGACGGAGGCAGCCTGACCGCGGTACGCATGGGTCTCGGCTGGCAGGCTGCCCCCAGGCGCGGCCTGTTCGGATCCCGCACCCGTGAGATCGACCTCGACGCCTCCGCCGTGCTGTTCGCGGACAAGCAGCCCGTCGACGTCGTCTTCTTCCGCCACCTGGTGAGCGACGACGGCTCCGTCCGTCACACCGGCGACAACCTCGTCGGCGGCGCTGGACAGGGCGGCGACGACGAGGCGATCCTCGTCGACCTGGCCAGGGTGCCGGTCCACATCGACCAGATCGTCTTCACCGTGAACTCGTTCACGGGCCAGACCTTCCACGAGGTGCAGAACGCGTTCTGCCGTCTGGTCGACGAGACCAACGGCCAGGAGCTCGCGCGCTACACCCTCGCGGGCGGCGGCCAGTACACGGCCCAGATCATGGCCAAGGTGCACCGCGCGGGCGCCGGATGGCAGATGACCGCCATCGGCACACCCGCCAACGGGCGCACCTTCCAGGACCTGATGCCGGCGATCCTGCCGGTTCTCTAGGCGAGCACGACGCGGCACGCGGTGAGCGACACAGGGGGACGAAGTCGATGACGGCCGAGCTGGTCCGGGGGCAGAACCATCCGCTGCCCGAGGCCCGACTGGAGATCCGCGTCTCGGCCGGTACGCCGATCGTGGCCGGGGTCACCCTCGGCGACGAGGGCGGCCGGGTGCAGGGCGTGGAGTGGGTCGCCCATCCCGGCGCGCCCACCCTGCCGGGCGTCGAGGTGCCCAGACAGGCGGCGGCCGACCACCGCCTCGCCGTGGATCTCGACGCCCTGACGCCGTCCGTGCACCGGGCGACCGTGCTGCTCGCCCTGCCGTCCGGCAGCGGCGGACCGGCGCGGTTCGGTGCCGTCGCCGCCCCCTTCGTCGCGGTCACCGGCCTCGACGGCACGGAGGTCGTCAGCTACACCATCACCGACCTGGAGTCGGAGTCGGCGGTCATCGCCCTGGAGCTGTACCGCAGACAGGGTGCGTGGAAGGTCCGCGCGGTCGGCCAGGGGTACGCGGGCGGTCTCGCGGAGCTGCTCGCCGACCAGGGTCTGCCGCAGGCCCAGCAGCTCGCCGGCGGCATCCACGAGGCCGTGCTCCAGGGCCTCGCCCGTTCCGTGGCCGCGCCGCCGCCCCGCATCGGGGAGCCGGACCGCCCCCGCCGGACGGCCGCCCCCGCGCAGGGCCCCGACCAGACCCACGGGGGTTCGGCACCCCAGGGCATGCCCGGGACCACCCCGCCGCAGCAAGGACACCCGCCCGCCTCCCCGTACGGGGCCACACCCCCGTACGGCTCCTCGCCCGACGCCACCCTGCCCGACCACGCGTCGCCGCAGCTCGCAGGCCCCGCCCCGGCCGACCCGTCCGCCGGGACCCAGCCCGCCGCGTCCACCACCGGCGGCCCCGTCGACTACAGCCACCCCGGCCGCCAGACCACCGCGCCGCCGCCTCCGCCGCCGACCGCGCCACCGGCCTCGCCGGGACAACCCGCGCGGCCCGTCGCCGGCGACGCGACCGGCTGGTCCATGGAGGAGCGGCTCTACAACCAGGTGTGGGGCATGTTCGAGGACCTCGCCCGCACCACCGCCGCCTATCGCAGCGCCGTCGACTTCGCCGAGTCGCGCATGGAACAGGAGCTGGACAAGGCCCTGTCCGACCCGCGCAGCAGGATCGGCGGCCAGGGCGACGCGGTGCGCGAGGCCGCCCGCGCCAAGCACGCCCAGCTCGTCGACCGGGCCAGGGAGGCCCTCGACCGCGACCTCGCCCAACTCCGGGCCGAGGCCGACGTCGTCGAGCCCGCGCTGCCCCCCGCCTTCGCGAGCTGGGACAACCCGGTCTGGCACGGCTACCGGGTGCCGATGGAGATCCCGATGGCGCTGCGCCTGGGCGACCTCCGTCTCCCGGAGAGCGAGGACGTGCGCATACCGATGCTGGTCCGGCTGCCGCTGGAACGCGGCCTGTGGGTCGACAGCGGCCGCTCGGGCTCCCGCGACTCGCTCGTCGACTCCGACGAGCTGCGCCGCCGGGCGCTGGACACGGCCGTGGCGCTCGCCGCGCGTCTGCTCGCGGTCTACCCGCCCGGCGAGTTCACCGTGCACGTCGTCGACGCGGCCGGAGCCGGTGTGCCCGCGCTGGCACCGCTGGTGGGCGCCGGTGTGCTCGCAGGGCCGCCCGCCGTCGGAGCCGCGGGTGTCTCCGACCTCCTGGGGCGGCTCACCCAGCGCGTCGACCTCGTGCAGATGGCGGTGCGCGGCGGTGCGGCCGATGCCCTGCCCCCCGGCTTCGACACGGCCGAACAACTGCTGATCGTCAACGACTTCCCGCACGGCTTCGACGACCGCGCCGTCACCCAGCTCCGCTATCTCGCGGACGAGGGCCCGGCCTTCGGCGTCCACCTGATGATGGTCGCCGACCGGCAGGAAGCCGCCGCCTACGGGCCGTTGCTGGACCCGCTGTGGCGTTCGCTGATGCGACTGACGCCCACCCCCGACGACCACCTCGCCGACCCCTGGGTCGGGCACGCCTGGACCTACGAGCCGTCGAACATCCCGCCCGGCAGCCGGGTCATGCAGGACGTCCTCGCCCGCGTCGCGGACGCCCGCCGCTCCTGGAACCGGTGAGATCCCCCTGTACCAAGCCCTTGTAAAGCCCGATGACCTGCGGTTTTGATTCTTCCTTTGCCTGACCCTTTACCTGTTCTTGGTGATTGGGGTACTCTTCTTGTGCGGAGGGGAGTACTCCCTACATGCTGCGGCGTACCCGTCAATACGGATCAATCCTGATCCCGGGGCGTCGGCCCGGCGGCACCAGGCGTTGTGGAACGCACTGGAGGACCGGGTGGAAGAGACCTCCGGTAGCGACGACGCTGAAATTTGCCGTTACGTACTGCCGGAGGCGCAGTGGATGTTTCGACGACCCTTTGGGTCCTGACAGTTGTGGGCCTCGCCGCCCTCATCACGGTCGACTTCTTCATCGGCCGCAAGCCCCATGACGTGTCCATCAAGGAAGCCGGTGTCTGGACGATCGTCTGGATCGTCCTGGCCGCCCTCTTCGGACTCGGGCTGCTCGTCTTCTCCGGCGGCCAGCCGGCCGGAGAGTTCTTCGCGGGCTACATCACCGAGAAGTCCCTGAGTGTCGACAACCTCTTCGTCTTCGTCCTGATCATGGCGAAGTTCTCGGTGCCCACGCAGTACCAGCAGCGGGTGCTGCTGGTCGGTGTGCTGATAGCCCTGGTGCTCCGCGCGATATTCATCGCCGCGGGCGCGGCGATCCTCGCCAGCTTCGCCTGGGTCTTCTACATCTTCGGCGCGTTCCTGATCTACACCGCCTGGAAGCTCATCCAGGAGGCCAGGGCCGAGGAGTCGGACGAGGACTGGGAGGAGAACAAGCTCCTCAAGGCGGCCGAGAAGCGCTTCGGTGTCGCCGACCGGTACCACGGCACCAAGCTGTGGATCGAGCAGAACGGCAAGCGCGTCATGACGCCGATGCTGGTCGTGATGCTCGCCATCGGCACCACCGACATCCTCTTCGCGCTGGACTCGATCCCGGCGATCTTCGGCCTGACCCAGGACCCGTACATCGTGTTCACGGCCAACGCGTTCGCGCTCATGGGCCTGCGGCAGCTGTACTTCCTGATCGGCGGACTGCTGAAGAAGCTGGTCCACCTGTCCTACGGTCTGTCGGTCATCCTCGGATTCATCGGGGTGAAGCTGGTGCTGCATGCCCTGCACGAGTCCGGGGTGCACGTGCCGGAGATCTCCATCCCCGTGTCGCTCGGCGTGATCTGCGCGGTCCTGATCGTCACCACGATCACCAGCCTGATCGCCTCCAAGAAGCAGGCGGCGGCCGAGGCGGCACCGGCGAAGGCCGAAGGCACCGAGAAGGACAGCATCGAGGCCTGACGAAGGCCCGTACCGCACAGCAATCTCTGATGGGGCCCCGCACGACGGAGACGCAGTTCCACGGCGTCCACCGGAGTGCGGGGCCCCTTCACGTCTGAAAGGATCACCGTATGCTCGCTCGGCTCCGGTCGCTCACGACACGATGGACCGATGTCGTCCCGGTGGCCGCGGTCGTCCTGCTCGCTCTCACCTGGGGACGTGGTCTACCCGCCGGGGCCGTCGCGCTGGTGACACTGGTGCTGGCGGGAGCCGTACTGGCCGCCGTCCACCACGCCGAGGTCGTCGCACACCGCGTCGGTGAACCGTTCGGCTCCCTCGTCCTCGCCGTCGCCGTCACGATCATCGAGGTCGCCCTGATCGTCACCCTGATGATCGACGGCGGTGACAAGGGCGCGACCCTCGCCCGCGACACCGTCTTCGCCGCCGTGATGATCACCTGCAACGGCATCGTCGGCATCTGTCTGCTGGTCGCCTCACTGCGCCACGGACTCGCGGTCTTCAACCCCGAGGGCACCGGCGCCGCCCTCGCCACGGTCGCGACGCTGGCCACACTCAGCCTGGTGCTCCCCACCTTCACCACCAGCAAACCCGGCCCGGAGTTCTCCACGGCGCAACTCACCTTCGCCGCACTGTCCTCGCTGGCCCTGTACGGGCTGTTCGTGGCGACGCAGACCGTGCGGCACCGGGACTACTTCCTGCCCATCACCCGCATGGGCGAGGTGATCGCCGAGGACGACCACGCCGAGGCACCGTCGGCCCGCACCGCCAAGATCAGCCTCGGCATGCTCGGTCTCGCCCTCGTCGGCGTGGTCGGCCTGGCCAAGGGGGTCTCGCCCACCATCGAGTCCGGCGTGGACGCCGCGGGCATGCCGCAGGCCGTCGTGGGTGTGATCATCGCGCTGCTCGTGCTGCTGCCCGAGACCATCGCCGCCCTGCGCGCGGCCCGCCGCGACCGCGTCCAGACCAGCCTCAACCTCGCCCTCGGCTCCGCGATGGCCAGCATCGGCCTGACCATCCCGGCCGTCGCCCTCGCCTCCGTCTGGCTCTCCGGCCCGCTCGTCCTCGGCCTCGGCGCCACCCACATGGTGCTGCTCGCCCTCACCGTCGTCGTCGCCTCGCTGACCGTCGTCCCCGGACGCGCGACGCCCCTGCAGGGAGGCGTCCATCTGGTGCTGTTCGCGGCGTACCTGGAACTGGCGGTGAACCCCTAGACCGAGGCCCTGGCGCGGGGCCGTGCGCACGGGCGGGAGAGGCTCACGCCGCGGCGGCCTCCGCCTCCGCCTCCGCCGCCGTCGGCACCGGGCGCGTCTCCGGGAGCAGCGCGAAGCAGCCCAGGCTCAGCACCGCGATCCCGCTCAGATACGCGCCCACGCCCCAGGGCACGCGCCCGTCCTGCGCCACGGCCGTGGCCACGATCGGGGTCAGGGCGCCGCCCAGCACCCCGCCGAGGTTGTAGCCGACGGCCGCGCCCGTGCAGCGCACCCGGGGCTCGTACAACTCCGGCAGATAGGCGGCGACGACGGCGAACATCGTGACGAACGCGAGCATCGCCACGAGGAAGCCGAAGAAGATCAGCAGCGGTTGACCGGTCGCCAGCAACGCGACCATCGGGAACATCCACAGCACGGTGACCCCGCAGCCGATCAGGCACATCGGGCGCCGCCCGTAGCGGTCGCCCAGCACCGCCGCCACCGGCGTCAGGGCGCCCTTCACCACCACGGCGCCCATGACGCAGGTCAGCATGACCGTCCGGCTGACACCGAGCCGTTCGGTTCCGTACGCGAGGGACCAGGTCGTCACCGTGTAGAACACCGCGTACCCGATCGCGAGCGCCCCGGCCGTCAGCAGGACGAGCCGCCAGTGGTCGCGTACGACCTCGGCGAACGGGACGCGCGCGGGCTCCTCGATCCGCAGGAACTGCGGGCTCTCCGTGAGCGAGGACCGCAGCCACAGCCCCGCCACGGCCAGGACGCCCGCCGCCCAGAACGGCACCCGCCAGCCCCAGGAGGCGAACTGGGCCTCCGTCAGGGTCGCCGACAGCGCCAGCATCACACCGTTGGCCAGCAGGAACCCCACCGCGGGCCCGACCTGGGGGAAGCTCGACCAGAGCCCGCGCCGGTCGGCCGGCGCGTGCTCCGCCGTCAGCAGCACCGCCCCGCCCCACTCCCCGCCCAGCCCGAGCCCCTGCAGGAAGCGCAGCACGAGAAGGAGGACGGGAGCCGTTACGCCGATGGAGCCGAACGTGGGGACACAGCCGACGGCCACGGTCGCACCCCCGGTCAGCAGCAGCGAGGCGACGAGCACCGGACGCCGCCCGTGCCGGTCCCCGATGTGCCCGAACAGCACCGAGCCCAGCGGCCGCGCCACGAACCCGACCCCGAAGGTGGCGAAGGCCGCGAGCGTCCCGGCCAGGGGCGAGAACGTCGGGAAGAACAGCGGCCCGAGGACGAGCGCAGCCGCTGTCCCGTAGACGAAGAAGTCGTAGAACTCGATGGCCGTGCCGGCGAGCGAGGCGGACGCGAGTCGCAGCATGGACGGCGGGCTCACGGTGCGTGCTGGATACATGCCGCCTCAACTACCCACGGTGACGGGCGGTTACGGGGGCGTGCGGAGGCTCGCGCGAGATCACTGTGCGCCAGGAGGCGGCAACGGCCCTCAGTAGGTCACGGTGATGCGCCGGGCGGGACCGTCCACCCGGATCACGCCGCCGTAGGGGACGACGAACTGCGGATCGGTGTGTCCGAGGTCCACGTCGAAGACGATCGTGGTGTCGGGGGCGTACGTCCGCATGGCGCGCAGGACGGCCTCCCGCTGGCCGGCCGTGTAACGGGCCGCTTCCTCCGGGGTGGTGGGCCGCTCCAGCGACCACGCCTTGGGGCGTCCCATCAGCAGGGCGGAGAACCGGCGGAGCAGACCGCGTTCGCCCATGTTGCGCAGGGTGCGGAAGACCTCCTCACCGCTCGGCAGCTCCTCCGAGGTCTCCAGGAAGAGCACGCCCCCGTCGAACACGGACAGGTCGCGCGGTATCTCGCGGTCGGCCATCAGCAGCCACGCCAGGATCTCCAGACAGCCGCCCCAGCTCCGGCCCTCCACCACGCGGTCGGCGTTCACCCAGGTCCATCCGGTGCCGGGCACGGTCTCCGGCTCCGCGTCGAAGGTCGCCGGGTCGGCCCAGTCACGGTCGACGTCGTTGAAGCGTTCGGCCGGCCGCAGTTCGTAGGGCCCGGAGGTGAACAGGGCGGCGCGCAGGGAGTCGGCGGTCAGCGGGTCCATGGCGACGGACCTGCCGAGCGCGGTCATGACGGTGCCGCCGTGGTAGCCGACGATCCCGGTGGCGTACAGGAACGCCAGCAGGTTGGTGTTGTCGCTCAGTCCGAAGAACGGCTTGGGGTTGGCCCGCAGCAACTCCCGGTCCAGCAGCGGCAGCACGGTGATCTGGTCGTCGCCGCCGATCGACGTCAGCACCGCCTTGACGTCCGGGTCGGCGAAGGCGGCGTGGATGTCGTCGGCCCGCTGCCGCGGGGTGGCGCCCATCTTCCGGGTCGTCGGGTACTCGACCGGTTCGAGGCCGTACTCCTCGCGCAGCCGCCGCAGCCCCAGTTCGAAGGGGCGCGGGAAGAGTCCGGGCAGGCCGGCGCCGGGCGACAGGACGGCGACACGATCTCCGGGAGCGGGCTTCGGCGGATACGAGGGCGTGGTCATGCTGGGGAGGGTACGGCCTCCTGCCGTGCCGTTTCACCGTGATAAACCGGGATCGAGCAGCGGTCTGCGACGGGCCGCGCACTCCCGAAAGGACCGGAGGAACCGTGCCCCGCAGCCTGGCCCACGCCCCGATCATGATTCTCAACGGCCCCAACCTGAACCTCCTGGGACAGCGGCAGCCCGAGATCTACGGCTCGGACACGCTCGCCGACGTCGAGGCGATGTGCGCCGAGGCGGCGGCCGCTCACGGGGGCACGGTGGACTTCCGGCAGTCCAACCACGAGGGCGAACTCGTCGACTGGATCCACGAGGCACGGCTCCACCACAGCGGCATCGTCATCAACCCCGGCGCCTACTCGCACACGTCCGTGGCGATCCTCGACGCGCTCAACACCTGTGACGGGCTGCCCGTGCTGGAGGTGCACATCTCCAACATCCACCGGCGGGAGACCTTCCGGCACCACTCGTACGTCTCCCTGCGCGCCGACGGAGTCATCGCCGGCTGCGGGGTGCAGGGCTATGTGTTCGGTGTGGAGCGGGTGGCCGCGCTGGCGGGGGAGGGGAAGACGCAGGCGTAGCGCCGTCACCGGTAAGTGCGCGCTCGGGCCGGTCCCGGCCCGAGCGCGTGACGCGGAGGGCAGGTCCCGGTCTCCGGGCGGCCGCCCCTCACAGACGGCCCGCCTCCACGATCCGGCGCAGGAACTGCCGCGTGCGTTCCTCGCGCGGGTCGCCGAAGACCTGCTCCGCGGTGCCGTGTTCCAGCACGACGCCTCCGTCCAGGAAACACACCTGGTCGGCGACGTCACGGGCGAAGCCCATCTCGTGGGTCGCCAGCACCATCGTCATGCCGTCGGCCTTCAGGTCACGGACGACGTTCAGGACCTCGCCCACCAGCTCCGGGTCGAGCGCCGCGGTGATCTCGTCGAGCAGCAGCAGCCGGGGGCGTACGGCCAGGGCGCGCACGATCGCCACCCGCTGCTGCTGGCCGCCGCTGAGCCGGTCGGGGTACGCACCCGCCTTGCCGGTCAGCCCCAGCCGGTCCAGGAGGCCATGGGCGTGTTCCTCGGCCTCCGCCCGGCCCACGCCGTGCACCCGGCGCGGAGCGAGGGTGATGTTGTCCAGCACCGTCATGTGCGGGAACAGGTTGTACGACTGGAAGACCACGCCGATGCGGCGGCGTACCGCGTCCTGGTCGACGCGCGGGTCGGTGATCTCCTCGCCGTCCAGCCAGATCGCCCCGTCGTCGATGTCCTCCAGGAGGTTGGCGCAGCGCAGCAGCGTCGACTTGCCGGACCCGGAGGCGCCGATCAGCGCGGTGACGGTGTGCGGGGCGACCTCCAGGTCGACGTCCCGCAGCACGACCGAGCCGCCGAACGTCTTGCGCACGGCCTCCATCCGCAGCACGGGGGAGACCGCGCAGGCGTCCCTCGTCTCCGGGGTGTCGCTCATGTCGTTCCTCCCTGCGCCCGCTGCCGGTCCATCCGGGCCGTGACCCAGTCGGTGAAGCGGGTCATGGGGATGGTCAGGGCGACGAAGACCAGTCCCGCGACGATGTAGGGCGTGTAGTTGAGGCTGCGGCCGACGATGATGTCGGCGGCGCGTACGGCGTCGATCGCGCCGCCGATCGAGACCAGTCCGGTGTCCTTCTGCAGCGACACGAGGTCGTTGAGCAGGGGCGGCACCTGGCGGCGTACCGCCTGGGGGAGCACCACGTGCCGCAGTGCCTGCCGGTTGGTGAGTCCCAGCGAGCGGGCCGCCGCGCGCTGCGAGGGGTGCACCGACTCGATGCCGGCACGGAACACCTCGGCCACGTACGCCGAGTACGTGAGCGTCAGCGCCGTGCCGCCGAGCAGCACCGGGTCGACGGTCACCCCCTGGAGCCGGAGCGCCGGAACGCCCAGCACCACGATCATCAGGTTGATGATCAGCGGCAGACCGCGGAAGAAGTCGGTGTACGCGGCGGCGAGCGCCCGCACGGGGAAGAACACCGGGCCGCGCAGGGTGCGGGCGACGGCGATCAGCATCCCGAGGACGAGGACGGCGACGCCGCAGACCAGCAGCAGCCGGACGTTGAGCCACAGCCCTTCGAGCACCTTCGGCAACGCCTCGCGCGCGTACTCGGCGCTGAAGAACGTCTCCCTGGTGCGCGGCCAGCCGGGGGCGTTGACGACGACCAGATACAGGACGACGGCCGTGGCCAGGGTCGACAGGGCGGCGACACCGGTGGCGCGGCGGGCCCGGTCGCGCCGGTAGCGCTCCCGGTCCAGCCGTCGCCGCGAGGGGACGTAGCCGTCGTCCCCGCCGGACACGTCTGCGTCGCCGCCCGCGTCGTCCTGCCCGGACTCCTGCTTGACGACCGTCACTTGAGCACCGGGGCGTCGACCGCTTCGGAGAGCCACCGCTGCTCGGTCTTCGCCAGCGTGCCGTCCTCGCGCAGCGCGTCCACGGCGGAGGTCACGCAGGACGTGAGGGCACTGCCCTTGTCGAGGACGAGCCCGAACTGCTCGGGCGTGCCGCCCTGGTTCTCGAACTGGCCGACGACCTTCGCGTCCGTCACCTCGGCCGCCGTGATGTAGAAGGCGGTCGGCAGGTCGACCACGATCGCGTCGATCTGGCCGTTCTTCAGCGCGGACTTGGCCTGGTCGTTCTTCGCGTACGCGGCGGCGTCCCGGGACGGCTTCACCACGTCGTCGATGTAGTCCAGGCTGGTGGTGCCGACCTGGGCGCCCAGGTGCAGCTTCCTGAGGTCCGCGATGCTCCCGGCCTTCGCGGCCGCGGAGCCCTTCAGCGCGACGACTGCCTGGCGCACGTCGTAGTAGCCCGAGGAGAAGTCCACGGCCTTCCTGCGCTCGTCGCTGATCGAGACCTGGTTGATGTCGAAGTCGAAGGTCTTCGCGCCCGGCGCGAACGCCTTGTTGAAGGGCACGCTCTGCCAGACGACGTCCTGCTTCGCGTAGCCGAGCCGCTCGGCCACGGCGTAGGCGACGGCCGACTCGAAGCCCTCACCGTTCTTCGGGTCGTCGTTCCTGAACCAGGGCTCGTACGCCGGTTCGTCGGTGGCGACGGTCAGCTTGCCCGGGGTCTTCGTGTCCAACTCGCCCTTGGCGCAGGACGCCCCGGACGCCGAGGCGGAGGCCGAGCCGGAGCCATCCTCCTCCGGCTGCGGGGCGCAGCCCACCGCGACGGCGGCGAGCAGGGCGGCTAGGGCGGCGGAGGCGGCACGGCGCGGGGAGCGCGAGGCTCGCAGGACGGGAAGCATGGCGTGAGATTGACAGCGGGACGTCCCGTTTGTCGAGGTCACCTGGGTAACTGTCCGCATTTTGGGAACGCGTGTTGCATTTCTGTGAACGCGTTCCCGTGCGCGCTGGGCGGGGCCGCCGGCCGAGGGCGGGGATGGGTGGCCGGCGGCCCGTCCGCGCGGGAGCCGTCATCCCGTGCGGACCTGCTTCCAGTGGACTACGCCACGGCGTACGCCGGGAGCGCGCGCGGGATGTCGGCGTGTGTGTTCGATTCACACGGGGCGCGCGGCCGCGGGCTCACGCCCCCGTGCCGGACACCTCACCAACCGCCTTGCAGCTCGGGGGAGTTCACCAGCCTCGTGCGCGCCACTCCGGCAGGTGCGGGCGCTCCGCGCCGAGAGTGGTGTCGTGGCCGTGGCCCGGGTGGACCCATGTCTCGTCCGGCAGGGCGTCGAAGATCTTCGTCTCCACGTCCTGGATGAGACGGGCGAACGCCTCCGGATCCTTGCGGGTGTTGCCCACCCCGCCCGGGAACGCCACAGCATGCGCCAACACACGAGGTCACGGCGGCGCGTAAACCTACGGGCCGCGCCTCCGCGGCGTCGAAGTGGGCCGACCGCATCAGATGTCTGTGCAATGAGGCCAGCCACCTTCTCAGCGGTGACGCGGGCGAGGCAGCAAGGCGAACGCGCTCTCCGCAATCGAAGTCAGGCGGTCAGGGCTGTGGCCGTACGCGCCTACGACATCGGTCCCGCGGATGATGGTCAGCAGAAGGTAGGCAAGGTCGTCGGGATCCGCGTCGGGGTCGATGTCGCCGTTGCGCTGCGCCGCTCGCACACACTCGGCCACCGCCGTCGCGACCACGGAGAAGCAGTCGTTGGCCAGGCGCTTCACCTCGGCGTCGGAGGCGCCGATCTCCAGGGCCATCTTGGCGGCGAAGCAGGCCGCCCCCGCCCGGTCGGACGCGGGGGGTACGTCGGCGGCGAGTGGCACCCCGTGGACGGCGCGGAGCAAGTACCCGTGCAGTCGTTCCAGGGCGCCCTCGTCCGGTCCGGCGAGCATCTTCCGCGGACCCTGCCCCAGCCGGTCGAAGTAGCCGGCCATCGCCTCCAGCAGCACGCCGTGCTTGCCGTCGAACGCGGCATAGAGGCTGCCGCGGCCCAGGCCAGTGGCGGCGCTGATGTCGTCGACGCTCGTGCCGTTGTAGCCCGAGGCGCGGAACTGCCGCTCGGCGGCATGGAGGACGTGGTCGCGGTCGAAGCTTCGTGGTCTCGCCATACACCGAAGGTAAAGCCGACCCGCCGTTATTGACAACCCAGTACAGAACCATCTAGGTTTCTGACTGTTCAGTACACAACCATCCTGAGCTCACCGGACAGGGTGTGTGTACGCCTGGCGCGATGGAGAGCAACCCATGCCTTGGCACTCCTCCGCGCCGCCCGACGTTGCGACGCCTTCCAGGCCGGCAAGGCACGGTCTGATCCTCGCGACCTTGGCGACGGCGAGTTCCGTCGCCGGACTGGATCTGTACATCACGAACGTCGGGCTGTCCTCGGCGCGGGGCACTTCCTGCACCTCGAACAGCCCAAGACGGTCGCCGACCACATCCTCGGCTTCCTGAACAGCTGACCCCCCTCCGACCACCCAGAACTCGAAGGGTTGACCGAACCATGACTGACAAGGAAAGGCAGGAGGCCATGGCTGTGGCGACTCCTCCGTACGCGAGCGACGCACTGGCCGAGGGGACCGTCGACGCGGTGGTGATCGGCGGGGGCGCCGCGGGGCTGAACGGTGCACTGATCCTCGCCCGCTCCCGCCGCTCGGTCGTCGTGATCGACAGCGGCTCCCCGCGCAACGCGCCCGCGGAGGCCGTGCACGGCTTCATCGTCTTTGACGGCACCCCGCCGTCCGAGATCCTTCGACGGGGCCGGGAGCAGGTGCGCCAGTACGGCGGACGCGTCGTGTTCGGCGAGGTGGTCTCGGCCGAGTCCGCCGCCCCGTCGGCGGACGGGGACCTGCGGTTCACCGTCACCCTGGCCGACGGCCGCAGCATCACCGCCCGCCGCATCCTGGTGGCCACCGGTCTCAGGGATGTGCTGCCGGAGGTGCCTGGGCTCGCCGAGCACTGGGGGCACAGTGTGGTGCACTGCCCGTACTGCCACGGCTGGGAGATGCGCGACGAGCCCATCGGCATCCTCGCCACCGGCCCGGCCTCCATCGGCCATGCGTATCTGTTCCGCCAGCTGACCGAGGACCTGACCTACTTCACCCACGGCACCGACCTGGACGAGGACAGCCGCGCCCGCTTCGCCGCCCGCGGCATCCGCATCATCGACGCCCCGGTCACCGAGGTCGTCAACGACGAGGACGGTGCCCTCGCAGGGGTGCGCCTGGCCGACGGCCAGGTCGTGGCCCGCCGCGTCCTCGCGGTCGCCCCGCAGATGCAGGCCCGCACCCAGGGCCTGGAAGGTCTGGGCCTGCCGGTGCAGGACTTGCCGAACAACATGGGCCGCAGTTTCGCCTCTGGCATGGCCGGCACCACCGAAGTGCCGGGTGTGTGGGTGGCCGGCAACGCCACCGATCCGGTCGCCCAGGTCGGGGCATCCGCAGCGGCCGGCGCACTGGCCGGCGACTACATCAACAGGATGCTGGCCACCGCGGACACCGACGCGGCCCTCCAGGGGATCGCCGAGGCAAGCCCACACGGGGCCACAGGATGATCTCGAAGCCCTGAGATCTCAACCCGTCGCCCGCTCCCCTCACGGGCAATTAAGTGATTCCACTCGTCCGCCCCGTCCCACTCAGGAGCTACTGATGCCCTTCCTAGCGAACACCCCCGTGGAGAAAATGACCGGGCCTTACGCGCGGCGCTGGTGGGCGCTGCTCGTGCTGTGCCTGAGCCTGCTGATCACGGTGATGGCGAACACGTCGCTGATCGTCGCCGCCCCCGACATGACCACCGACCTGGGCCTGAGCAGCAGTGATCTGCAGTGGGTCGTCGACTCCTACACCGTTCCGTACGCGGCGCTGATGCTGGTGCTGGGCGCGATCGGCGACAAGTACAGCCGACGCGGCGCGCTGGTGCTGGGTCTGCTGATCTTCGCCGCCGGTTCGGTGATGGGGAGCATGGTCGACGAGACCTCACTGGTCATCGCGGCCCGCGCGATCATGGGTGTCGGTGCCGCGGTCGTGATGCCGGCCACGCTGTCCCTGGTGGTCGCGACCTTCCCCCGGAGCGAGCGGGCCAAGGCCATCACCGCCTGGGCCGCGACCTCCGGGCTGGCGGTAGCCGTCGGCCCGCTCGTCTCCGGCTGGCTGCTCGAGGACCACGCCTGGGGCTCGACCTTCCTGATCAACGTGCCGATCGCCGTCCTCGCCGTGTTCGGCGCGCTCGCCCTGGTACCGCCGTCCAAGGCGGAGGGCATGGGCCGGATCGACTACGTCGGTGGTCTGCTGTCGATCGTCACGGTCGGCTCCCTGATCTACGCCGCCATCGAGGGCCCGCACTCTGGCTGGGGTGTCGGCCCCGTCACCGCCGCCGTGGTCGCCGGTGTCGGTCTGGTCGCCTTCGTCGCCTGGGAGCTGCGGCACCCGCACCCGATGCTGGACGTCCGAAAGTTCGCGCTGCGGCCCTTCAGCGGCTCGATGCTCGCGGTGATGTTCTTCTTCTTCGGCATGTTCGCCGTGATCTACTACGCGACGCAGTTCCTGCAGTTCGTCCTCGGCTACGGCGCCCTGGACACGGGTGTACGGCTGCTGCCGCTGGGCGGTGCGGTCTTCCTCGGGTCCGCGGTGACCGGGGTGCTCGCCCCGAAGCTGGGGGTGAGGGTGATGGCCGTGACCGGCATGGCCGTCGGCACGGCGGGCATGTTCCTGCTCACCCAGATCGACAAGGGGTCGACGTACGGGGACTTCCTGGCGCCGCTGATGATGCTGGGCCTCGCGCTCGGACTGGCCATCTCCCCGGCGACCGACACGATCATGGGCTCCTTCCCCGAGTCCGAGCTGGGCGTCGGCGGCGGTGTCAACGACACCGCGCTCGAGCTGGGCGGGGCGCTGGGCATCGCGGTGCTGGGCTCGCTGCTGGGCACGGCCTATCGAGACGAGCTGACCGACCTGGTGGGCAACCGGCTCCCGGCGGAGGCGATGGAGACCGCCAAGGACTCGGTCGGCGCAGGCCTGGCCGTCGCGGAGCGGGTCGCGCAGGATCCCTCCGCCGGGCCCCAGCAGGCCCAGGCCGCCGTGGACGCCGTCCACCAGGCCTTCGCCCACGGAGTCGCCCAGACCAGCCTCATCGGCGGGATCATCATGGCCGCCGGAACACTGATCGTCCTCGCGGTCCTGCCGGGCCGGCGCGGCTTCGCGAAGCAGAGCGCCGAGCCGGGGGCCGGGACGACGGCGAGCGAGGCGGCGACTGTGCGGGAGCACACCGGGGCCACCCGCTAGATCGCCGGCGGGGCGTCCACCGGATCGCCGGAGCGACGGGCACCGCCTCCGCCGGGTCGCCCGCCAGGTGCGTCGGGCAGGAGCCCGGCGGCGCAAGACGCGCAGGGCGCGGGCGTGGTCCACGGTCCACGGCAACGCTGATCCTCTGCCGGAACACCTCACCGTCCTCGGCCTCCGGGCCGCCCCGGGGCTCTCCTGCGGGGCGGCGCGGAGGCCAAGGGCCGTGAGGTGACAGCGGCGGTCGCAGCCCGCTTGAGCCCGAGCGCGGAACGGGCCTGAATGCGCGACCGCCCCCGCTTCGGTTTCGAAACAGGGGCGCTCGGCGTTGGACGGTTACCAGCCTCGTGCGCGCCACTCCGCGAGGTGGGGCCGCTCCGTGCCGATGGTGGTGTCGTTGCCGTGGCCGGGGTAGATCCACGTCTCGTCGGGCAGAACGTCGAAGAGCTTGGTCTCAAGGCCGCCCATCAGGGAGTTGAACTCTTCCGGACGTGTTGTCCGACCAGGTCCCCCCGGGAACACGCGGTTGCCCGGGAGAGCGCTCCTGACCTTGTTGGCGTGGTGTCGTCAGGGTGAGGCCCTTTCCGGCGAGGCAGCCGTCAATGACGTTGCTGGGGTACCGGCTCTGGCGGAGGCCCTTTCTGATGGTGCGCATCAAGTGGTCCTCACCTTGCTGGTGCAGCAGGTCCTGGCCGAACCGGCCTGGGAGAAAAAGTTGAGCGACGAGGACCGGCGCGGCCTGACCGCGCTGTTCTGGTCCAACGTCAATCCGTAGGGCACCTTCCGCCTGGACATGAGCAAGCGCCTCGACCCGGGGCCGGCGGCTGCCGTGCCCCGCTCCCGCGCAGCGGCGGACATCGCCGAGCGATCGAGTGCGCAGACGCGATGAGCCGTCGCGGGGCCGCCGGCGGCCCGCCCGGGCGGGAAAACGCCGAGGTGGGCAGAGCGTGCGGCGGGCGTCCGCGGACACGCCCACGCCCCGGGGAGCTGCGGCGCTCTCAGGTCCGGCGGTCCGGGTCCGCTACGGGAGGGGGCGCTCTGCCATCTGCTCGATCGCGGTTGCCTGGGACCAGACCGCTTGCCACTGGCCGTCTGCGTTCTCATAGGTGTCGGTGTGCCAGTAGCTCGCGCGGGGCACCCGGTGGTGCTTGAAGATCACCTC
Source organism: Streptomyces sp. NPDC041108 (assembly GCF_055592645.1). NCBI lineage: Bacteria > Bacillati > Actinomycetota > Actinomycetes > Kitasatosporales > Streptomycetaceae > Streptomyces > Streptomyces sp. NPDC041108. Next base: position 471,467 of record NZ_JBVIYK010000005.1, read on the forward strand.
CAGCGTGGCCTGGTAGCGGATGACGGCGGCGTTCCCGTGAATGCGGACGTCGATGGGGCCGGGTTCCCATTCCACGTAGTCGATGTCTCCGGTTGCGATCGCCTGGAGGTATGCGTTCTTGGGCAGCACGTGGCCGACGGGGGTGACGAGCTGGAAGTCGGGTGAGTGCAGCTCGGAAGCTGCACGGATGTCGCCTGCGACGAGCGCTCGGAGCCTGGCCCGCTCGACGTCGCGGATCTGCTCGGCGATCGCACCACCGGCCGGGACGGCTGCTGTCTGCGTCATGGGCTTTCACTCCTGATGGGTTGAGAGGCCAGGCACTGAGTGTGGGAACCCGAGATGACCAGCCAATTTGGACTCATTGACGCTGGGAGTCCATTGCGTCAGGATCACAGCATGGCAGACGACCGAACGGAACACATCCTCGATGCCGCACTGACCGCCTTCTGTCAGTACGGCTACGGCAAGACCACCATGCAGGACGTGGCCCGTGCCGCCGGGATGTCCCGGGCTGCCCTGTACCTGCATTTCTCCAGCAAGGAAGATCTCTTCCGGGCAGGGTCCCGCCGGGCGCACTCCCGGGCGCTCGGCGAGGTGGACACGGCTCTCACCCGGCAGGGCGACGTGCTGTCCCGAGTCGATGCCGCGATGGCCGCCTACTTCGGGGGACTCCTGGCACAGATCTCGTCGAGCGTGCACGGTGGGGAAGTCCTCGATGCGAGTCTCGACGTCGCCGGAGACATCGCCGGCGAGGCCCATGCGGCTCTGGTCGTCCGGCTCGCCTCCGCGCTGCATACCGCCGCGGCAGCGGGAGAAGTGCAGTTCTCGACCTCCGACGCGACCGCCGAGGACATCGTGCTTCTCCTCCTCGCGGTCGAGGACGGGCTGAAGAAGACGAGCGCGGACCCGCAGTCGCGGCAGCAACGGAAGGCGTTGTTCCTCCGTCTGGTGCACGCGGGAATCGCACCCCTGCGTCAGCCCCTCACAGAAGGCAACGCCCCGTGATGACGTCCCTGCACTGCCCGCGCCCGCACCCGACACCCCAGGGGCCCGCCATGGCGACCCAGGGTGACCCGACCGTCCCGCCGGGTGGTCGAGATGATCGTGAACACGACGACGGGCCGGGTCCGGAGGGCTCGTGCCCTGGGGGAGCGTGAAGCGATCTCCCATATCGGAGCAGAGCGTCACCCCATGTGATGGACGGGGCAGCCCAGGAGGGGGTGGCCGTCACGCGCTGCTCGCCAGTGGTCCCGGCGGGGCCGGGCCGGCCGCGCAGGGACCGGATGGGCCTTCGTCAAGGACCTCGCCGCCCGCACCGGCGCCTCCCTGGGCACCACCCGCTGGGACACCGGATCCGTCTTCTCCGCCGTCGCCGCCCACGCCGGCCCCGACCTCATCACCCGCATCCTGGGCCGGCTCCCCACCGGCTACGCCCTGCTGTTCGGCCGCGCCGAACTCACACCCGCCGTGTAGTCGGCGACGTGCGGGGCGGACGCGACCCCCACCGCCCATACGTCGGGGCCCTGGGACCATGGCGTGCCCTTCCAGCACAGGTCACCGAACTCCTCTTCCCAGTCCGGCGGGTGACGGGGCCGGACCTCGTCAAGCCTGCGTTCGGCACGCTCGGTGATGGGCGCCCAGCCCGCGCCGCGCGCACTGAACTGACGGTGCCGGACAGGGCCCGTGGCCCGGGCGCGGAGGGCGGCGGTGTACTTCTCGCCGGTGGCCCCGGTCGATCACCTTGGGGCGAGGGCACTGGTGTCGGTGGGCGGCGTACGCGTCTTGCCGGGCGAGAGCGCATCGCGGCGCTGCCGGCGTGGCGCGAGACGTCTTGCAAGGGCCCTCTGCATGTTCCTGGCGGGTGGCTTTCGCTGCCCGAGCGTCGACGTGCCTGAACGCGCGACCGCCCCCGCTTCGGTTCGAAACGGGGGCGGTCGTCGTCGGACGGGTTACCGGCCTCGTGCGCGCCACTCCGCGAGGTGGGGCCGTTCCGTGCCGAGGGTGGTGTCGTAGAAGCGTCCGCTGTATTCACTTCGAAGGAAAAACGAATGCTCTCCAGAGGCCATCTCATTTGGCGAGTCTGCGGTACCAGATGAGGGTGCAGGCGGCGATGTTGTGTCGCACCCGCTCAGCTGGCCGAAGTGTTCTGTGTTGCCTCGCGTGCCTCGGTGAGGGCTCGCTGCCTGAGGTTGCCGCCGAACAACTGAATCGTGGTGGCGGCCAGGATGTCATCCCTGCCGATGGTCCGCCCGTCCCCCCTGCGGGCGGACAGGGCCCGGAGGGAATCCTTGAGGAAGGGAGGTGGGGCCGGTTCGCCCGACATCACCAGGGTGACCGTACCGAAACGTTTGACCCCGCCCTCGCGGACGACCATGGCCGCGTCCCGGGCGAGGTCCGTCAGGAACACGCTCGCGATTCCGTCCAGGTCGCGGACCATCGCCGGGACGGCCGTCGCCCCCTGGCTCCACAGCAGCTTCTTGACCCCGGCCTCGAACCTGTGGGCGCCGACCACAGCACTCGGTTTGCGCGACCTGCTGCGCTTACGAGAAGGCACGATGACACCCTCGGCGTCGTACAGGACACCGGTCAGGCCTTGAAACGTCGGGCTGTGGTCGTACCATTTGTCCCCCACCTCGAGCTCGACGTTCCGGTCGATCGCCGAGAGAAGGTCCCCGGGAATCAGCTTCTTCCGGGCCTCCGCCGCCGCCGCTCTCTTCGCGCCGTCGATGATCTCCGTCAGTACTGTCCGCGTCACCGACGCGGCGGCCCACGCGGCCGACCGAGAGACGTGCATCGAGGTCACGTCCCTGAACACCGCTTTGACGAGAGAAGGCTTGAACGGCGAGACATCCATGACCGAGGCGGTCTCGGGACCGCTGCGCTCGCGTGCGGGCTGTGCGGTCATCGGAAGAAACGCTCCCTAGGGTGAATTGCTGTGGGCGCCACCTGGCGGCAAGGTTGAAGCCGACGAGACTGCGGCCGAGGCAGCTGTCCGAGAGGCGCAGGAAGAGCCCGGCGTCTCCGTGGAGGCGATCAAGTCCCTTGGTGGTCTGCGACTACCAGCCCCGAGCCCACCACTCCTGAATGTGCGGGCGCTCCGCCCCGAGGGTGCTGTCGTTGCCGTGCCCGGGGTAGATCCAGGCCTCATCCGGCAGGCTGAACACCTTCTCCTCGAGCCCGCTCATCAGGCTCTGGAAGTCCTCGGGCCGTGTTGTCCGGCCAGGGCCCCCCGGGAAGAGGCAGTCCCCGGTGAACACGTGCGGGTGCCCGTGCGGGTCGTCGTAGATCAGGGCGATCGAACCCGGGGTGTGGCCCACCAGGTGGCGCGCGGTGAGTTCCACGCGCCCGACCCGGATCGTGTCGCCGTCGCCGACGGGGACGTCGGTGGCCACGGGGATGCCCTCGGCGTCGTCCCGGCCCGCGTAGGTGCGGGCGCCGGTGGCCGCCACGACCTCGGCGAGGGCCTGCCAGTGGTCGCCGTGCCGGTGCGTGGTGACCACGGACGCGATCCCGTCGTCGCCGATCAGGGTGAGCAGGGTGCCGGCGTCGGCGGCGGCGTCGATCAGCAGTTGCTCGTCGGTGGCCCGGCAGCGCAGCAGGTACGCGTTGTTGTCCATCGGGCCGACGGCGACCTTGGAGATCATCAGGTCCGGCAGCTCGTGCACATCCGCAGGACCGCCGACCTTCACCGCTCCGCTGTACGTCATGGGTGCAGCCTATAGCGGGGGCAGCTGCGGAAGAGCCCCTCCTTCGACGCGCAGCGCGGTGCCGTCGCGGCGGCCCGCGAGCCAGCCCAGGAGCGCCGGCGCGGTCCCGGTCACCGTCACCCCGGATCCGGAAGCGGCGCCACCGGTGGTCCACGCGCGCGTACCGTCCGTCACGCGGGTGTGCGGCACGTCGGGATGCCCGGTGAACCGGTCGACGAGGAAGCCGATCTGCCGTTCAGTGAACTCCGGCGGAAGATCCTCCAGCTCGTAGCCGATGCCGAGGTCCACGTGATGGATCTCCACCTCGATCCAGCGCCGGAAGGGCACCCGCGCCGCGGAGTCCGTGACGCCGTTGCGCAGCTCGACCGTGCGGGTCCAGTCCGCGGGGAGCGCGGCGGCGTCCTGGAAGCGGTCCGCGCTGTCGCGCACGTCGGCGAGCTGCTCCTTCAGGGGCCGCGGCGCGTCCCGCTCGATGTCGGTGTCCCGGGCCTGCGCGGAGGCGTACATGGGGCGTCCTTCGAAGACGTTCACCAGCGCGTCCGCGTTGCGGGCGAGGTGGGCGAGGACGTGCCCCCGGGTCCAGCCGGGCAGCCGTGACGCCTCGGTCACAGCGGCGTTGTCCAGTCGGGCGGCTGCGGTGAGGAGCCGGTCCGTCGCTTCTCGTACTGAGGCCAGGTCACGCGCGTGATCCATCATGCCGTCGACCCTAGCCCCGGCCCCACCTTCGGGTGAAGGAGTCCGGCCACGCCCGCAAATCGAATGCACGTGCTATATGGTCGGGTGTGGCGTCGGGCATGCTGGAAGGCCCGGGATTTGTTGTGGAACGGGGAAACAGGACCGGCGCTGTCAGTGGCTCCCCCTAGTCTGTGGAAGACGGGGGCTCTGGCCCCTGTCACTCACTCAAGAAAGGTGCGGACCGGCGTGGCCGACCGTCTCATCGTCCGTGGCGCGCGCGAGCACAACCTGAAGAACGTCTCGCTCGACCTGCCACGCGACTCGCTCATCGTCTTCACGGGCCTGTCGGGGTCGGGCAAGTCCTCGCTGGCCTTCGACACGATCTTCGCCGAGGGGCAGCGCCGGTACGTCGAGTCGCTCTCCTCCTACGCCCGGCAGTTCCTCGGGCAGATGGACAAGCCGGACGTCGACTTCATCGAGGGTCTGTCCCCGGCGGTCTCCATCGACCAGAAGTCGACCTCGCGCAACCCGCGCTCGACGGTCGGCACGATCACCGAGGTCTACGACTACCTGCGGCTGCTCTTCGCGCGCATCGGCAAGCCGCACTGTCCCGAGTGCGGCCGCCCGATCTCCCGCCAGTCGCCGCAGGCCATCGTCGACCGGGTGCTTGAGCTGCCCGAGGGCAGCCGCTTCCAGGTCCTCTCGCCGCTGGTGCGCGAGCGCAAGGGCGAGTTCGTCGACCTCTTCGCGGATCTGCAGACCAAGGGGTACAGCCGCGCGCGGGTGGACGGCGAGACCGTCCAGCTCTCCAGCCCGCCCACCCTGAAGAAGCAGGAGAAGCACACCATCGAGGTGGTCGTCGACCGCCTGACGGTGAAGGACTCCGCCAAGCGCCGCCTCACCGACTCCGTGGAGACGGCCCTCGGCCTCTCCGGCGGCATGGTCGTGCTCGACTTCGTCGACCTCCCCGAGGACGACCCCGAGCGCGAGCGCATGTTCTCGGAGCACCTGTACTGCCCGTACGACGACCTGTCCTTCGAGGAGCTGGAGCCCCGCTCCTTCTCCTTCAACTCGCCCTTCGGCGCCTGCCCCGACTGCTCCGGCATCGGTACGCGCATGGAGGTCGACCCCGAGCTGATCGTCCCGGACGAGGACAAGTCGCTCGACGAGGGAGCCATCCACCCCTGGTCGCACGGCCACACCAAGGACTACTTCGGCCGTCTCATCGGCGCCCTCGCCGAGGCGCTGGGATTCCGCACCGACATCCCCTTCGCCGGACTCCCGCAGCGCGCGCGTAAGGCGCTGCTGTACGGCCACAAGACGCAGATCGAGGTGCGCTACCGCAACCGGTACGGGCGCGAGCGGGTCTACACGACAGCCTTCGAAGGCGCCGTCCCCTTCGTGAAGCGGCGGCACGGCGAGGCCGAGAGCGACGCCAGCCGTGAGCGCTTCGAGGGCTATATGCGCGAGGTGCCCTGCCCCACCTGCGAGGGCACCCGGCTGAAGCCGATCGTCCTCGCGGTCACGGTCATGGAGAAGTCGATCGCCGAGGTCGCCGCCATGTCCATCAGCGACTGCGCCGACTTCCTGGGCAAGCTCAAGCTCAACAGCCGCGACAAGAAGATCGCCGAGCGCGTGCTGAAGGAGGTCAACGAACGGCTGCGGTTCCTGGTCGACGTCGGCCTCGACTACCTCTCGCTGAACCGCGCGGCCGGCACGCTCTCCGGCGGCGAGGCCCAGCGCATCCGTCTGGCCACCCAGATCGGCTCCGGTCTCGTCGGCGTGCTCTACGTCCTCGACGAGCCGTCCATCGGTCTGCACCAGCGCGACAACCACCGGCTCATCGAGACCCTGGTCCGGCTGCGCGACATGGGCAACACGCTCATCGTCGTCGAGCACGACGAGGACACCATCAAGATGGCCGACTGGATCGTCGACATCGGTCCCGGCGCGGGCGAACACGGCGGCAAGGTCGTGCACAGCGGCTCGCTCAAGGAACTGCTGGACAACACCGAGTCGCAGACCGGGCAGTACCTCTCGGGCCGCAAGGCCATCCCGCTGCCCGACATCCGCCGCCCGCTCGACCCGGCCCGGCGGCTCACCGTGCACGGCGCCCGGGAGAACAACCTCCAGGACATCGACGTCTCGTTCCCGCTGGGCGTCTTCACCGCCGTCACCGGTGTGTCCGGCTCCGGCAAGTCCACGCTGGTCAACGACATCCTGTACACGCACCTGGCCCGTGAGCTGAACGGCGCCAGGAACGTGCCCGGCAGGCACACGCGCGTGGACGGCGACGACCTCGTCGACAAGGTCGTGCACGTCGACCAGTCGCCGATCGGCCGTACGCCCCGGTCCAACCCGGCGACGTACACCGGTGTCTTCGACCACGTCCGCAAGCTGTTCGCCGAGACCACCGAGGCGAAGGTCCGCGGCTATCTGCCCGGCCGCTTCTCCTTCAACGTCAAGGGCGGCCGCTGCGAGAACTGCGCGGGCGACGGCACCATCAAGATCGAGATGAACTTCCTCCCGGACGTCTACGTCCCGTGCGAGGTCTGCCACGGCGCCCGGTACAACCGGGAGACCCTGGAGGTCCACTACAAGGGCAAGTCCATCGCCGACGTGCTGAACATGCCGATCGAGGAGGCGACCGACTTCTTCGAGGCCGTCCCCGCGATCGCCCGCCACCTCAGGACGCTCAAGGACGTCGGCCTCGGCTACGTCCGGCTGGGCCAGGCCGCCACCACCCTGTCCGGCGGTGAGGCACAGCGCGTGAAGCTCGCCAGCGAGCTCCAGAAGCGCTCCACCGGACGCACGGTCTACGTCCTGGACGAGCCGACCACCGGTCTGCACTTCGAGGACATCAGCAAGCTCCTCACGGTGCTGTCCGGCCTGGTCGACAAGGGCAACACGGTCATCGTCATCGAGCACAACCTCGACGTGATCAAGACCGCCGACTGGGTCGTGGACATGGGACCCGAGGGCGGGGCCGGAGGTGGCCTCGTCATCGCCGAGGGCACGCCCGAGCAGGTCGCCGGGGTGCCGGCCAGCCACACCGGCAAGTTCCTGCGGGAGATCCTGGGCGCCGACCGGATCAGCGACGCGGCCCAGGTGAAGGCCCCGCGCAAGGCCGCCGCCAAGAGGGCGGTCGCCGCCGGCGCGACGGCGAAGAAGACGGCGACGGCCCGCACGACGGCGGCCGCCGGGAAGACGACCACGGCCAAGAAGGCGGCCACGGCCAAGAAGGCGGCCACGGCCACGAAGAAGGCGACCCCCGCGAAGAGGACCACGCGGGCCCGCGAGGACTGAGGAGTCCGGGGCGCCCCGGGCGCCCCGGGAACCAAGGAGATCCCGGGCGCCCGAGGCGCCCGGACGACCGGTCCGGCGATCTCCCCGAACGTGCGGTGGCCCGCGGGAACACCCCGCCGGCCACCGCACGTCGCAACCCGGTCGAGGCGGTGGCGGAAGAGGCACCTCGGCGGCGGCGCACCCTGTACGTTCGACGGGTGAGCGACAACGAGTTGGCCGCCTTCCTGCGCAGCCGCCGCGAAGCCATGACCCCCGTCGAGGCGGGCCTGCCCGCCGGGCCCCGCCGCCGTGACCCCGGCCTGCGCCGCGCCGAGCTGGCCACGCTCGCCGGGATCAGCGTCGAGCACCTCACCCGCCTCGAACACGGCCGCGACCTCAGCCCCTCCCCCCAGGTGCTCGGCGCCCTCGCCGACGCGCTGTGCCTGCCCGTGCCGGACCGGCTGCTGCTGCGCCGGCTCGCCGAGGAGAGCGGCGACCGCACGACGTGCCGCCCGGCGGCCGCTCCGCCCGCCCGGAACGTACGGCCCACCGTCCGGGCCCTCCTCGACCGGCTGGAACCCACCCCCGCGGTGCTGCTCAACTGGCTCGGCGACATCGTCGCCCACACCTCGGGCTACGAGCGCTTCGCCCGCCCGCTCGGACTGCTCGACGGCGACCCGCCCAACATCACGCGGTATCTGTTCACCGACGAGCGGGCCCGCACGGTGTACCCGGGCTGGGAGCGGCTCGCCGACGAACAGGTCGCCCATCTGCGCCACGAGGCCCCGCCGCACGACCCGTACGTCGCCGCCCTGACCGACGAGTTGACGGTCACCGCGGGTGCCCGGTTCACCCTGCGGCTGAAGGGCGTACCGGCCATGCCGCTGCGCAACGGCACGGATCTCGTCGAGCATCCGCAGGCGGGCCGGCTGCGCCTGGCGTACGAGACGCTCGCCCTGCCGGACGACGGCCGGCGTCTCGTGGTCCACCTCCCGGCCGACGAGGCCACGGCCGTCGCCCTCGCCCGGCTCGACCCCCTGCACGGCCGCGCGCAGGAGGCCCCGAGCACGGTCGGCGGCTGAACAGACGAACACACACGGGGCGCACGGGGCACGCGGGGCCGTACGGGGCCCCGCAACGCCGCCCGGTCAGGCCACCGTCGCACGGGGGGAGCGCCTAGACCTCCCCCACCTCCGCCGCGTACGGCGGCTCCGCGCCCGCCCGGGAGCAGGTGATGGCCGCCGCGCGGGCGGCGAAGCGGAGCAGGCGGACCCAGTCGTCGGCGCCGAGGGCCGCGAGGGCGGTGGCGGAGAGGGCGTCCCGGGCCGACAGACCGTGCAGGAGGGCCGCGTTGACCGTGTCACCGGCGCCGATGGTGTCGACGACGTCGACCGTCTCGCCCGGTACGGAGTGCTCCGCGCCGGCGCGGGTGTGGACGGTCAGGCCGGCGCCGCCCCGGGTGACGACGACCGCGGCGGGTCCGCGGTCCAGCCACGCGCGCGGGGTGCCGCCCAGCCACCGGGCGTCCTCCTCGGAGAGCTTGAGCAGCGACACCGAGGGCAGCCAGCTCCTGAACCGGGCCCGGTAGGCGTCCGCGTCGGGAATCAGCCCCGCCCGGATGTTGGGGTCGAGGGCGGTGAACACCCCCTGGGCGGCGGTGGCGTGCAGCAGCTTCTCGTAGGCGCTCGCACCGGGTTCCAGCACGAGGGAGCAGGTCCCGAAGGAGACGGCACGGGTGCCGAGGGGCAGCCGCTCGGGAGTCTCGAACAGGCGGTCGGCGCTGCCCTCGACGTAGAAGGAGTACCGGGCGGAGCCGTCCTCGCCGATCGAGGCCAGGGCGAGGGTCGTGGGTTCGGGCCCGCGCTGCACGGACGTCACCTCCACGTCGGCGTCGCGCAGGCCGGCCAGCAGGGCCTCGCCGTAGGCGTCCTGGGAGACCCGCGAACAGAAGGCGGTGGGGGAGCCGAGGCGGCCGAGCGCCACGGCCGTGTTGTAGGGCCCGCCGCCGCGCGCCGGCCGCAGATCCACGAGCGTGCCCGCACCTCGCGGGACCAGGTCGATCAGGGCTTCACCGGCGACGACGATCACGAGGCGGATCCTTTCTCGGGGGCTGTCGGCCGGAAAGTATCGCAAAGGGGTGCGCACCACGACGGACGGCGGTCGCCGGCCGGGCCCTGGTCCGCCGGGACGTCACTCCCAGTCCCAGCCGATCCCCACGACCCCCGTCCGCACCCGCGGTTCGACGAGGTGGACCGAGCGGTGCGGGCCGCTCAGCGGGAGGATCTGCCGCCCGCTGCGGGGGGCCGCGGCGGAGTGCTGGCTGAAACGGTGGCAGCGCAGGGGCAGGGCCCGTTCGTCGAAGCGGACCTGGAGGGCGTACTGGCCGCCGGTGGAACGGAAGCCGCGGACGTACTCGGTGCACACGCCGGCCGTGCCGTCGTCGAAGCCGTAACGGAAGAGGTACGTGTCACCGCTGCGCAGCCGGGTGTCGAAGAGGAGCTCGGCGACGAGGACACCGGTCTCCCGGTCCCAGCGCACCCTGCCGCTGCGGCAGTTCTCCAGGGCGCGGAGGGCGATCCGCTCCGGCGCGCAGCCCGGGTCGCCGTGGTGGACGGCCACATAGCGGTCCACGCCGTCCCTGTGGGCGCGCACGATGTGCTGGGACTCGCGGCCGAGCAGTTCCCGGCCCGCGCCGACGCGCACCCGCTCGTGGTGGCCGACGGTGTGCACACCGCCGTCGAGCGGCATGCGCAGCTCGTCGAAGAGGCGCTCCAGGACACCGGACGCCTCCACGACCGAGCGGTACGAGCGGCCGGCGGGGCGCTCCGGGCCGGGGTGCTCGTCGGCCCGGACGAGCAGCCGGATCAGGGACTCGTCCGGGAGCTGGAGGATCTCCTCCAGGGCACGCACGGCCCGCAGCGACTCGGGACGCTGCGGACGCCGGGCGCCCTGCTGCCAGTAGCTGAGGCTGGTGACGCCGACCTTGACCCCGTGGCGCGAGAGGTGGTGCTGCACACGCTGCAGCGGCAGGCCGCGGGCGGCGATCGCGGCGCGCAGCGCGACATGGAAGGGGCCGCCCCGCAGGACCGACTCCAGCTCCCCCGTGGAGACGTCCCGGACCGCCGCGACGTCCGCGTGCTCTGTGGCGTGCCGCATGCAGAGACCTTTCTGTAGAGGAGGGGCGCGACGGGTGACCGGACCACGCGGGCCGAGGGGGCGCCCGGTGGGTCCCCAGGGCTCCGGCCGCCGTCGGCGGCCGTGTGTCCGTCCGTACATCCGCGGGAGAGGGCCCCTTGCCCCGAGTTCCCCCGCATTGAAGCGTGTTGACCAAGTCCCGACAACACCTGACGCGTGACATGGCCGGACACCATCGGCAAGATCCTCAACGCGTCCCGGGCCCCTGGTCGGGCCGCAGCAGGTCGAGCAGCGCCTGCCCCGAGAGCCTGGACTTGTGCAGGAACCCCCGGGCCGGACTGGCGGTGACGAGTTCCTCGATGTCGTCCAGCGGGTGCGTGGAGGTGAGCACGATGACGGACGGGGCGGCGCCCGCGAGCCTCGGCGCGAGCTCCAGACCGCACTCGCCGTCGAGGTCGACGTCCAGAAGGACGAGATCCGGGACCAGCTCCGCGGCCCGTGCCAGCGCCTCCGTGCCCGAGCGGGCCACACCGACGACGCGGATCCCGTCGCGCTCCAGCAGCGTACGGGCAGCCTCCAGGAACCGGGCGCTGTCGTCGACGATGAGACAGCGCGTGGACATGCGCACAGCCTCCCAAGGCGGTCATGGACGCACATTACGGCTAGCGGGAAAGAGTCGGCGCCGCGGGACCACGTCAGCCGGAATGTGCCCATGTCCCGTGCCGTGACGACGGGTTCGCTCTCACCCTGGGAGTCGGCGGCGACACGAGGAGTAGCATGTCGCTGCCCTGGGGCCGAACAGGCCCGTGGAGTGGGGGTGTGCGATGAACAGGCAGCGCCGGGACCTCGGAGAACGTCCCGTACGCCGTGCCCTGATGGCGGGTGCGGCGACCGCCGCGCTGCTCCTCGCCGGGTGCAGCGGCGAGGGCGGCGACGGACGGACGGACGAGGTGGGCAAGGCGGCGGGCGACACCACCTGCGACGGGCGGATCGAGGGCACCGCCCACATCACGATGTGGTTCCACGCGGGCCAGAGCGGTGAACAGAGCACGCTCAAGAGCCAGGTCGGGGAGTTCAACAGGTCCCAGCGGCAGGTACGGGTCGAACTGGTCACCCTGCCCGAGCAGCGCCCGTACAACGAACTCGTCCTGTCCGCGGCGGCCAGCGGCGACCTGCCCGACCTGCTCGACTTCGACGGCCCCAACCTCTACAGCTACGCATGGTCCGGCACCCTCAAGCCGATCGACTCCTGCGTACCCGCCAGGACCCGCGAGGACCTGCTGCCCTCCATCCGCGAACAGGGCACGTACGACGACCGGTTGTGGGGCGTGGGCACGTTCGACTCCGGACTGGGTCTGTACGTGCGGCCGTCCGTGCTCAGGAAGGCGGGCGTGCGCATCCCGAAGGGCGTCGACGACGCCTGGACCGCCGACGAACTGACGCGGATCCTGCGCAGGCTGCGCGCCCAGGGCTACGAGGCGCCGCTCGACCTGAACTTCACCGACTCCCGCGGCGCGGACGAGTGGAACACCTACGCCTTCGCACCGGCGGTGTGGTCGGCGGGCGGTGACCTCATCGACCCCGAGGAGTTCCGTACGGCCGACGGGTTCCTCAACGGCCCGGAGGCCGTCGGGGCGCTCACCACCATGCAGAAGTGGGTGGAGGAGGGCTATGTCGACCGGGACGAGAAGAAGGACAAGAGCGCGTTCGTGAAGGGCCGCAGTCCCATCTCCTGGATGGGGCACTGGAAGTACGGCGAGTTCAGCAAGGCGTACCCGGGCGACGTGGCGATCGTGCCGCTGCCCGACTTCGGCACGGGAACCGTCACCGGCATGGGTTCCTGGCAGTGGGGCATCCCCTCGGGGGGCGCCGACGGCGACGCGGTGTGGCGTTTCCTGGAGTACCTGCTGCGGCCCGAGCAGGTGGCCAGGATGAGCGAGGCCAACGGCGCGATCCCGGCGACGGAAGGGGGTGTGAAGCTGTCCCCGCTGTACGACGAGGACGGCGCGGAGCGGCTGTTCATCGAGCAGCTGCGCAGCGGCGCCGCCCGGCCGAGGCCGCAGACACCGGCGTACCCGGCGGTCACCGTCGCGTTCTCGCACGCGGTCGCCGACATCGTCTTCTCCGGCGCCCCCGTCGAAAGGACGCTGGACAAGGCGGTCGAGACCATCGACCAGGATCTCGCCGCCCACGACGGCTATCCGAAGAGCGGACCGTGACCCGAGCCGCCGGACCCCGGCGCACGCCCCGCCCGGCGGGCCGGCCCGGCACGACGAGGCCGGCCCGCCGGGCCCCGTGGGCGTTCGTGCTCTGCACGGCGCTGCTGCTCGCGGGCTGCGAGACGGGCGGAGGCGGCGGCGAGGACATCCGGCGGGGCTCCGACGCGACCTGCGACGGGCGGATCGACGCCCCCGCGCAGATCACCATGTGGTACCACCGGCCGTCGGCACGCGGCGAACTGGAGGTGCTACGCGCCCAGGTCAGGGCCTTCAACGCCGCCCAGGACGACGTCACCGTCCGCCTCGTCCGCCACCCCGAGGGCGACCACGACGACCTGGTCCGCGAGGCGGCCGCCGACGGTGAACTGCCGGACCTGCTCGACTTCGACGCCCCGAAACTGTTCAGCCATGCCTGGGCCGGCGACCTCCGGCCCATCGACTCCTGCGTCCCGAAGCCCCTGCGCGCGGACCTGCTGCCCTCCGTCGTCGAGCAGGGCACCTACCGGGGCAGGCTGTGGGGCCTCGGCACCTTCGACTCCGGACTCGGCCTGTACGTACGGCCGTCGGTGCTGAAGAAGGCGGGCGTACGCATCCCGCGGGGCATCGGCGACGCCTGGACCGCCGACGAGTTCACCGGCATCCTGAAGAAGCTGCGCGCTCACGGCCACGAGCGGCCGCTGGACCTCCAGCTGCAGTGGGCCGACACGGAGTGGGGGACGTACGGCTTCGCACCGGTGCTGTGGTCGGCCGGCGGCGACCTGATCGACCGCTCCACCTATCGAACGGCCGACGGCGTGCTCAACGGGCCGCGGTCGGCCGAGGCGCTGACCACGCTGCAGGGCTGGGTGAAGGCGGGCTACGTGGACGCGAACAAGGACTTCGAGGCCTTCCAGAAGGGCAGAACCCCGGTGTCCTGGGCCGGCCACTGGTCGTACGGGCGCTACACCGAGGCCCACCCGGCAGACGTGGCGATCGTGCCGCTGCCCGACTTCGGCACGGGCAGCGCCACGGGCATGGGCTCCTGGCAGTGGGGCATCCCCGCGGGCACGGCGGACGGCGACGCCGTGTGGCGGTTCCTGGAGTTCCTGCTGCGCCCCGAGGAGATCCTGCGGATGACCGAGGCCAACGGCGCGATCCCCGCCACCGGAACCGCGATCGCGCGGACCGACGCCTTCGCCGAGGGCGGCCGTGCACGCCTCTACATAGAACAGCTGCGCGCCGGGACCGCGCGTCCCCGGCCGCAGACCCCCGCCTATCCGGCGATCACCGAGGCCTTCTCCCAAGCCTTCGCGAAGATCTTGCGGGGAGGGGCCGTACAGCCCGCGCTGGACGAGGCGGTGCGGGCGGTCGACCAGGACCTGGCGGACCACGGCCACTACCCCCCGACCGGACCGTGAGGCCCGGCCGTGCTCAGCCCGCCGTCCCACGGACGTATCCCCGCCCCACGCCCCGCCGTGACCCGCCGGCCCGTCGCGAACGCGGCCACCGTCCCGTTCCTGGCGCGGCTGCGCGTCGGCCCCAAGCTGATGCTGCTCGTCCTGCTGCCGGTCACCGTCCTGCTGTCGTTCACGGCGTTCACCGCCATGACCCAGTGGCGGGAGGCGCGGACCCTGCGCGACTTCGACACCGCGATCGAGGTCTCGTTCGCGACCAGCGAGGTCGGCGGCGCCGTCGCCCGGGAGCGGATCGCCGCGGTCGAGGCCCGGCTGAGCGCCGGACCGGACACCCTGCGCGGCCGGGCGGAGGCCCAGCGCGTCACCGACGACGCGCTGCGGCACGCCTTCGGCGAGGCCGTCGACCGGGAGGTGGGCTCCGACGTCGCCGGGGTCCTCGACTCCGTACGCCGTCAACTGCACGCGCTGCGGGTCCAGACGGGCACCGGCTCGCTCGACGCCCAGACCCTGACCCGGCGGTACGAGGTCATCCAGAACAAGGTGCTCGACACGGTGGCCGGCCTCGAAGCCGGGCGCCCCACCCGGGCCGCGGGCCGCGCCGCCGACGCCCACATGGCGATGCTGCGGGCCGTCGCCGCCACCGAGAGCGAACGGGCGGAACTCGCCATCCTCTTCCACACCCCCGGCGAGCGGCGCACCACCGCCGCCGCGGGCCGCTGGACCGAACTGGAGAAGTCCCAGCTCAGAAGGTTCCAGCTGACCGCCTCCGACGGACTGAAGGTCGAACTGCACACCGCGATCTTCGAGGCCCCCGGCCGCGAGGTCCGCACGGTCCGCGACCTGCTCGCCGACACCGACCCCCGGCCCGCCGACTGGCCCTCGTACGACAGCTGGCTCGCCGACTCCGAGCGCTATGTCGAGGCCCTGCGCGGCATCCAGGACCGGGCCGCCCGCGAACTCGACGACACCGCCCACCGCGATCTGCGCGCCATACGGGCCCGCGCCCTCACCGAACTCGGCATCTCCCTCGCCGTCCTGGCCTTCGTCACCCTCCTGGCGCTGGCCCTGCGCCGCTCGATCACCCGCCCCCTCGGCCAGGTCTCCGAGGGCGCCCGCGCCCTGTCGGAGGGCGACCTCTCGTACGACATCCGCTACACGGGACGCGACGAACTCGGGGACGTGGCCGACACGTTCCGCGAGCTGCGGGTGACCGGTGAACGGCTGGCCGACGAGATCCGGGCCATGAACACCGCGATCGACGCGGGCCGCCTCGGACACCGGGCCGACGTCGACTCCTTCGACGGGACCTGGGCCCAGCTGCTGGGCGGCATGAACGGCACCATGGCCTCCTTCGCGGCTGCCCACGGCCGGCGCAGACGGGCCGAACAGGAACTGGAGGGCATCTTCAACCTCTCCATGGACCTGCTCTGCATCAGCGGCGTCGACGGCTACTTCAAGCGCGTCAACCCGGCGTTCGAACGCACCCTGGGCTACCCGATGGAGACACTGACCTCCCGGCCCATGCTCGACTTCGTCCACGAGGAGGACCGGGACAAGACCCGCGAGGCCGTCGCGCTGCTGGCGAGCGGCACCGAGGTCGCCGAGTTCGAGAACCGGTACGTCCGCGCCGACGGCACCGAACGCTGGCTGCAGTGGAGCGCCCGGCCGGTCCCCGAGGAGGGCCTCGTCTACGCGGCCGCCCGTGACGTCACCGAGAGCCGCCTGGCCGCGCTCGAACAGAGCGCGCTGCGCCGGGTCGCCACCGCGGTCGCCCGCGGGGTGCCGCCGGCCGACGTGTTCCGGAAGGTCGCCGAGGAGGTGGCGTCCCTGCTGGGCACGGCGGCGGCCGTCCTGCGCTACGAGCCCGACGGCGGCGTCAAGATCCTCGGGATCGCGCACGCGCGCGGGGACGCGGCCGCCGAGATGGTCCGTACGACCCGCCGCGAGGCGGCCCGACGGGCCATCGCCGCGGTGGCCCGCACCCGGCGCTCCGCCCGGTCGGGCACCTGTGTGGGCGCCCCCATCGTCGTCGAGGGCTGTCTGTGGGGGGTCGTCGTGGCGGCCTCGCTCCTCGACCCGCTGCCCGGCGGCACCGAGTCCCGGCTCGCCGACTTCACCGAACTGATCGCCACCGCGATCGCCAACGCCGACAGCCGCGCCCAGCTGGCCGCGTCCCGCGCGCGCGTGGTCGCCGCCGGGGACGCCTCCCGGCGGCGCATCGAACGCGATCTGCACGACGGCGTCCAGCAGCGCCTGGTCTCCCTGCAGCTGGAGCTGCGGATGACCCAGAGCCTCGCGGAGGACCCCTCCTCGGAACTCGCCCGGCAACTGGACCAGCTGGCCAAGGGGCTCGACGACACCTTCCAGGACCTGCTCCAGGTGGCCCGGGGCATCCACCCGTCCATCCTCTCCCGGGGCGGCCTGGGGCCCGCCCTGCGTGCCCTGGCCCGCCGCTGCGCCGTGCCCGTGGAACTCGATCTCGCGTTCGGCAAGGCCCGATTCCCGGAACAGGTCGAGGTGGCCGCCTACTACGTCATCTCCGAAAGCCTCACCAACGCCGTCAAGCACGCGCGCGCGAGCGTGGTGACCGTGGCCGCCCAGGAGCGCTCGGGCGTGCTGGAACTGGTCATCCGTGACGACGGTGCCGGGGGAGCGGAACCCGACAAGGGATCGGGGCTCATCGGGCTCATCGACCGGGTGGAGGCGATCGGCGGCAGGTTGACGATCACCAGCCCGCCCGGCGACGGCACGACGCTGAGCGTGCGGCTGCCGCCGACACCGCCGCAGGAGGACGCGGCGGCCGTCCTGCCGCGTTCATGACCGCCCGAAGCGTACGCGGTGAGGCCCGTTCGAAGGGGGAGTTCGGGACTCGGTACGGGCGTACGTTCCGGGCGGCCGAATCGGACGGCGGAGACGGCCGTCCGGTCCCTGGGCAGGCGGATGTCTCGCCGTCTCCCGATCAGAGGCGCCGGTCCACCCGCGGCCGCACATCTGTGAGCATGACGGACACACGTTCCGGTGTCTTCACGGCCCTCCCCCAACTAGGCTTCCGGCTAGCCGTAAAGACCCGGGTTCGGGCAGGCTGTCGGAACGAACGGACAGGTCGGGCAAGGGGGAGGCCGGGACCATGGAGGCCGATCAGCATCCGGTGCGCGGACGGGTGGTGCTCGCGGACGACGACGTGCTCCTGCGGGAGGGGCTGGCGAGCCTGTGCGAGCGCGTCGGCTACGAGGTGGTGGGGCAGGCCGGCGACGGCGACGGGCTCATGGACCTCGTCGAGAGGGAGCTGCCGGACATCGCGATCGTCGACATCCGCATGCCGCCGACACAGTCCACGGAGGGGCTGAAGGCCGCCGGCACGATCCGGGAGCGGTATCCGGCGGTCGGGATCCTGGTGCTGTCGGCGTTCGTCGAGGTCGAGGACGCGCTGGAGCTGCTGGCCGGCGGCCGCAGCATCGGGTATCTGCTCAAGAGCCGGATCACGGTCGTGGACGAGTTCCTGGAGAGCCTCGACCGCATCCGCCGGGGCGGGTCGGTCGTCGATCCTTCCCTGGTGCAGGAACTCGTGGCGGCGCAGCGCCGTGACGATCCGCTGTCGATGCTCAGCAACCGTGAGCGGGAGGTTCTCGGTCTGATGGCCGAGGGCCGGTCCAACTCCGGCATCGGCCGGCGGCTGTGGGTGACCGAGGGCACCGTCGAGAAACATGTGCGGAGCATCCTCGGGAAACTGCGGCTGCCCGAGGAGCCGGACGACCACCGCAGGGTGCTGGCGGTGCTGACGTTCCTGGAGACGCGCTAGAGCCCTGCGGGCGGCCGCGTGCGGCCCCCGCCTCCCGTCCACCGGGACCCCGGGCTGTCACTCCCCGCCAGTAGGGTGTGGAGCATGGCCGATCCCTCCAGCTACCGCCCCAGCCCGGGGCAGATCCCGGACTCTCCCGGGGTGTACAAGTTCCGTGACGAGCACCGTCGGGTGATCTACGTCGGGAAGGCGAAGAGCCTGCGTCAGCGCCTGGCCAACTACTTCCAGGACCTGACCGGCCTCCACCCGCGCACCCGCACGATGGTCACCACGGCCGCCTCCGTGGAGTGGACCGTCGTGTCCACGGAGGTCGAGGCGCTGCAGCTGGAGTACTCCTGGATCAAGGAGTTCGACCCCCGGTTCAACGTCAAGTACCGCGACGACAAGAGCTATCCGTACCTCGCGGTCACGATGAACGAGCAGTACCCGCGCGTGCAGGTGATGCGCGGGCACAAGAAGAAGGGCGTGCGGTACTTCGGGCCGTACGCGCACGCCTGGGCGATCCGGGACACGGTCGACCTGCTGCTGCGCGTCTTCCCCGTCCGCACCTGCTCGGCCGGGGTGTTCAAGAACGCGGCCCGCACCGGCCGGCCCTGTCTGCTCGGCTACATCGGCAAGTGCTCGGCCCCCTGCGTCGAGCGGATCTCCGCCGAGGAGCACCGCGAACTGGCCGACGAGTTCAGCGACTTCATGGCAGGACGCACCGGCACCTACATCCGCCGTCTGGAGAAGCGGATGACGGACGCGGCCGAGGAGATGGAGTACGAGCGGGCCGCCCGGCTGCGCGACGACATCGAGGCCCTGAAGAAGGCCATGGAGAAGAACGCGGTCGTGCTCGCCGACGCGACCGACGCCGATCTGATCGCCCTCGCCGAGGACGAGCTGGAGGCGGCCGTCCAGATCTTCCACGTACGCGGCGGACGGGTGCGCGGCCAGCGCGGCTGGGTCACCGACAAGGTCGAGGCCGTCACCACCGGTGACCTGGTCGAACACGCCCTCCAGCAGCTGTACGGCGAGGAGACCGGTGACGCCGTGCCCAAGGAGGTCCTCGTCCCGGCGCTGCCCGACCCCGTAGGGCCCGTGCAGGAGTGGCTCACCGAGCGTCGCGGGGCCCAGGTGTCCCTGCGCATCCCGCAGCGCGGCGACAAGAAGGCGCTCATGGAGACCGTCGAGCGCAACGCGCAGCAGTCGCTCGTCCTGCACAAGACCAAGCGGGCCTCCGACCTCACGACCCGCTCCCGCGCGCTGGAGGAGATCGCCGAGGCCCTCGGCCTGGACAGCGCCCCGCTGCGGATCGAGTGCTACGACATCTCCCACCTCCAGGGCGACGACGTGGTGGCCTCCATGGTCGTCTTCGAGGACGGACTGGCCCGCAAGAGCGAGTACCGCCGCTTCCAGATCAAGGGCCGGGTCGGGGACACCCAGGTCTGGCACGGCGAGGGCCAGGACGACGTCCGCTCCATGCACGAGGTCATCGCCCGCCGCTTCCGGCGCTACCTCGCGGAGAAGGAGAAGACCGGCGAGTGGGTCGAGGAGGACGGGAACGCCGGGAACGACCAGAACGCCCTCACCGAGGAGGACGGCCGCCCCAAGCGGTTCGCCTACCCGCCCCAGCTCGTCGTCGTCGACGGCGGGCAGCCGCAGGTCGCCGCCGCCCGGCGGGCGCTCGACGAGCTGGGCATCGACGACATCGCCGTGTGCGGCCTCGCCAAGCGCCTGGAGGAGGTCTGGGTGCCGGGCGACGACGACCCGGTGGTCCTGCCCCGCAGCAGCGAGGGCCTCTACCTCCTCCAGCGGGTCCGCGACGAGGCCCACCGCTTCGCCATCACCTACCAGCGGACCAAACGCGCCAAGCGTTTCCGGGCGAGCCCCTTGGACGACGTGCCCGGCCTCGGAGAGGCTCGCAAGCAGGCCCTGCTGAAGCACTTCGGCTCCCTGAAGAAGCTCCGCTCCGCGACGATCGACCAGATCTGCGAGGTCCCCGGCATAGGCCGCAAGACGGCCGAGACCATCGCCGTGGCCCTCGCCGAGGCGGCTCCGGCCGCACCCGCCGTGAACACGGCCACGGGAGAGATCATGGAGGAAGAGGAGCCCGGTACGACCGCGGACCCCTCTGGGGAGCCCGTGGCCGCGGGCACCCCGGACCGGCGGCGAGGGCAGGAGACATGACCGAGCACGAGCAGCGACCGGATCCCCCGGAGCAGCCAGAACTGCCGGAGCGCGCGGAGCGTCCGGAAGTACAGCACCACGAGCACACAGCGGAGCACGCAGCGGCCCACAGCGCGGTGGGCGACGGTACCCCGCGGCACCCAGCGCCACAGGAAGACGGAGCACACGTGAGTACGGGCATCGAAACAGCCGGGGTCCCCGAGGCGGCCATCCCCGAGCTGGTCATCATCTCCGGCATGTCCGGCGCCGGACGGTCCACGGCCGCCAAGTGTCTGGAGGACCTCGGCTGGTTCGTCGTCGACAACCTGCCGCCCGCGCTGATCCCCACCATGGTGGAGCTCGGCGCCCGCTCCCAGGGGAACGTGGCCCGGATCGCGGTCGTCGTCGACGTCCGCGGCCGCCGCTTCTTCGACAACCTCCGCGACTCCCTCGCCGACCTGGAGACCAAGCACGTCACCCGGCGCATCGTCTTCCTGGAGTCCTCCGACGACGCCCTGGTGCGCCGCTTCGAGTCGGTCCGCCGCCCGCACCCCCTCCAGGGCGACGGCCGCATCACCGACGGCATCGCCGCCGAGCGGGAACTGCTGCGTGAGCTGCGCGGCGACGCCGACCTGGTCATCGACACCTCCAGCCTGAACGTGCACGAGCTGCGCGCCAAGATGGACGCCCAGTTCGCGGGCGAGGAGGAGCCGGAGCTGCGGGCCACCGTCATGTCCTTCGGCTTCAAGTACGGCCTCCCCGTCGACGCCGACCTGGTCGTGGACATGCGCTTCCTGCCGAACCCGCACTGGGTCCCGGAGCTGCGCCCGTTCACCGGACTCAACGAGGAGGTCTCCGCGTACGTCTTCAACCAGCCCGGCGCCAAGGAGTTCCTCGACCGCTACACCGAGCTGCTGCAGATGATCGCCGCCGGCTACCGCCGCGAGGGCAAGCGCTACGTGACCATCGCCGTCGGCTGCACCGGCGGCAAGCACCGCTCGGTCGCCACCTCCGAGAAGCTCGCCGCCCGCCTCGCCTCCCAGGGCGTCGAGACCGTGGTCGTGCACCGGGACATGGGGCGCGAGTGACCGGACCGACCTCGTCGCGGCTGAGCCGGCTGAGCAGACTGCGCCGGGTCGTCCCGGAGAGCCGCACGGAGCGGCCCGCCGAGACCCGCGGGGCCCGGCCCCGCCGCCGGGGCGCCCAGCCCAAGGTCGTCGCGCTCGGCGGCGGCATGGGCCTGTCCGCCTCGCTCGCCGCGCTGCGCCGGATCACCGGCGACCTCACCGCCGTCGTCACCGTGGCCGACGACGGCGGCTCAAGCGGACGCCTCCGGGACGAGCTGGGCGTCCTGCCGCCCGGCGACCTGCGCAAGGCGCTGGCCGCGCTGTGCGGCGACGACGACTGGGGCCAGACCTGGGCCCGCGTCATCCAGCACCGCTTCCAGTCCCAGGGCGAGCTGCACGAGCACGCGGTCGGCAATCTGCTGATCGTCGCCCTGTGGGAGCAGCTCGGCGACCACGTCCAGGCCCTCGACCTGGTCGGCAGGCTGCTGGGCGCCCAGGGCCGGGTGCTGCCCATGTCGGCCGTACCGCTGGAGCTCCAGGCCCTGGTCAAGGGGCATGACCCGGCCCGCCCGGAGGAGGTCGGGACCGTACGGGGCCAGGCGACCGTCGCGCTCACCCCCGGCGAGGTGCAGTCCGTGCACGTCGTCCCGGGCGACCCGCCCGCTGTGCCCGAGGCCGTCGAGGCGGTCCGGGACGCCGACTGGGTGGTTCTCGGCCCCGGCTCCTGGTTCTCCTCCGTGATCCCGCACCTGCTCGTGCCCGAGCTGCTCGACGCGCTCACCGAGACCAAGGCCCGGCTCGTGCTGTCGTTGAACCTCGCACCGCAGCCGGGAGAAACCGATGGCTTCTCCCCGCAGCGTCATTTGGAGGTTTTGGCACGACACGCCCCTAAACTCGCCCTGGACGTGGTGCTGGCCGACGAGGCCGCCGTGCCCGACCGCGACTTGCTCACCGAGGCCGCCGAACGGTTCGGTGCCGTGGTCGAGCTGGCGCCGGTGGCCCGGACCGACGGCTCTCCGCGGCACGACCCGGAGCTGTTGGCCGCCGCGTACGACCGTATTTTTCGGATGCATGGAAGGATCGGCCCATGGCGATGACGGCAGCGGTGAAGGACGAGATCTCCCGGCTACCCGTCACCCGGACCTGCTGCAGAAAGGCGGAGGTCTCGGCGATCCTGCGGTTCGCGGGCGGGCTGCACCTGGTGAGCGGGCGCATCGTGATCGAGGCGGAGCTGGACACCGCGATGGCGGCCCGCAGACTCAAGCGGGACATCCTGGAGATCTTCGGCCACAGCTCCGAACTGATCGTGATGGCACCCGGCGGCCTGCGCAGAGGTTCGCGCTACGTCGTGCGTGTGGTGGCGGGCGGCGACCAGCTGGCCCGGCAGACCGGTCTGGTGGACGGCCGCGGCCGCCCCATCCGGGGCCTTCCCCCGCAGGTCGTCTCCGGGGCCACCTGTGACGCCGAGGCGGCCTGGCGCGGGGCCTTCCTGGCCCACGGCTCGCTGACCGAGCCCGGCCGCTCGTCCTCCCTGGAGGTCACCTGCCCGGGCCCGGAGGCCGCCCTCGCGCTGGTCGGCGCCGCCCGCCGGCTGTCGATCGGGGCGAAGGCGCGCGAGGTGCGGGGCGTGGACCGGGTCGTCGTCCGGGACGGGGACGCCATCGGCGCGCTCCTGACCCGCCTCGGCGCGCACGAGTCGGTGCTGGCGTGGGAGGAGCGGCGGATGCGCCGCGAGGTCCGGGCCACGGCGAACCGGCTCGCCAACTTCGACGACGCCAACCTGCGCCGCTCGGCCCGTGCCGCCGTCGCCGCCGGCGCCCGCGTCGGCCGGGCGCTGGAGATCCTCGCCGACGACGTCCCCGAGCACCTCGCGGCTGCCGGGCGGCTGCGGATGGAGCACAAGCAGGCGTCCCTGGAGGAGCTGGGCGCGCTCGCCGACCCGCCGCTCACCAAGGACGCCGTCGCGGGCCGGATCCGCCGCCTGCTGGCCATGGCCGACAAGCGCGCGTCGGACCTCGGCATCCCGGGGACCGAGTCCAGCATCACCGAGGAGATGGCCGAAAACCTCGTAGGGTGACAGGCCCGCGGGAATTCTCAACTGGCCGGTGCCGAAGCCCACTTGGGCCTGTCGGCACCGGCTTTCTGCTTTCCGCGTGAATTATGTGATTGGCCTGTGTCGCCTCCTTGACTTGGCCCAGATCTGACATGAGCCTGGCGTCTGTTCGCTACTGGGGCGAATCACGCAAGGGGGGCTCATGAGACGAAGAGCGAGATCGATCCTCGCCGCCGGCGCGCTCCTGCTGGGCGGTGGCGCGGGTCTCGCGCCGCTGGCCCAGGCTGCCGAGAACGACGGTTCCGACACCGACGAAGTCAAGGTCTTCCGGGCCGAGGTGACGAAGAAGCAGATACCGCTGCTGCTCGCCGCCGGGCAGGACGGCCACGAACTCAGTGAGCAGGCGCCGGAGAAGGGCACCGCGTCGGTCGAGGTCTACCTCACCGACAAACAGGCGGACGCCCTGGAGGAGCAGGGCGTCAAGCTGAGGGAGCACCAGCTCACGCGTAAGGCGGAGGCGCGTGTGGACGCCGCCGCCGACGGGGTCTACCGCCCCTACAGCGGAGCCGGGAACATCAAGGAGGAGATCCTCCGCACGGGTCAGGAGAACCCCTCACTGACCAAGGTGGTCTCCATCGGCAAGTCCCTCCAGGGCCAGGACATCCTCGCGGTCAAGCTGACCAAGGACGCGAAGAAGACCAAGGACGGCGCCAAGCCGTCCGTGCTGTACATGTCCAACCAGCACGCGCGCGAGTGGATCACTCCGGAGATGACCCGGCGCCTGCTGCACCACTACCTGGACAACTACAAGACGGACAAGCGGATCAAGAAGATCGTCGACTCCACCGAGCTATGGTTCGTGATCTCCGCCAACCCCGACGGATACGACTTCACCCACCGCGACGCCGCCAACCGCCAGTGGCGCAAGAACCTGCGGGACGTCAACGGCGACAACGCCATCACCGTCGGCGACGGTGTCGACCTCAACCGCAACTTCGCCTACAAGTGGGGCTACGACAACGAGGGCTCGTCCCCGTTCCCCACCAGCGAGACCTACCGCGGCGCCGGCCCGGGCTCGGAGCCCGAGACCAAGGCCCTGGACGCCTTCGAGAAGCGCATCGGCTTCGAGTACGGCATCAACTACCACTCGGCCGCCGAACTCATCCTCTACGGGGTCGGCTGGCAGGTGGCCAGCCCCAGCCCGGACGACGTGCTCTACAAGTCGCTGGCGGGCACCCCGGAGAACCCCGCGGTCCCCGGCTACCACCCCCAGCTCTCCTCCGAGCTGTACACCACCAACGGCGAGGCGGACGGCCACGCGGCCAACGTCAACGGCACGGCGATGTTCACCCCCGAGATGTCGACCTGCCAGACGGCGTCGAGCATCGACCCGAACGACGCCTGGAAGCCCGAGGACTGCGCCTCCGTCTTCACGTTCCCGGACGACGAGAAGCTGATCCAGGACGAGTTCGCGAAGAACATCCCGTTCGCGCTCTCCGTCGCCGAGTCCGCCGTCACGCCCGACCGGCCGAAGTCCTCGGTCGGCGTCGACGCCCCCGACTTCACCCCTGCCACGTTCACCACGTCGTACTCGCGCGGCAAGAAGCAGGAGGTCTCCGTCGTCGCCCGCAGGTCCGTCAGCGACAAGGAGCTGAACTACCGGATCAACGGCCGCGGCCGCACCTACGAGGAGAGGCTCAAGCCCTGGAAGGGCGGCGAGACCTACGGCGGTGAGGACAACCTCTGGTTCGACGAGTACCGGGCCCGGGTGCGCGAGGGTGAGCCCGGCGACAAGGTCGAGGTCTGGTTCACCGGCGAGACCAAGGGCGGCAAGCCCACCAGCAGCGAGCGCTTCGCCTACACCGTGGCCGAACGCCCCAAGGGCGACATCCTCGTCGTCGCCGAGGAGGGCGCGGCCGCGACCCAGACGCAGGCCTACGTCGACGCGCTGAAGGCCAACAACAAGAGGGCGCTCGTCTGGGACGTGGCGACCCAGGGCGCTCCCGACGCGCTCGGCGTACTGGAGCACTTCAAGACCGTCGTGCACTACACGGGCGCCGTCCGTCCGGGCGTCGCCACCCAGCTCGCCCTGCGCGCCTACCTCAACGAGGGCGGCAAGCTGATCGAGGCGGGCGAGAGCGCCGGCGGCTCCGTCGACCTCGGCGGGGGCACCCTGTCGAACGACTTCAGTCAGTACTACCTGGGCGCCTACAACCGCACCTCCCTGCCGAACGCCACCGCCTTCGCCGGCCTCGGCAAGCTCGACGGCTTCAGCGGCAAGCTCGGCGACGCGCCCGGGAACCCGCTGAACACCGCCGGTTCGTTCGGGGTCACCTCGGACGCCCTGCCCGTGGAGACGTTCCCGCAGTTCAAGAGCGCCGGCGCGGGTCAGTACCCGGGCACCGTCAACCCGTACGGCCCGTACGAGGGCGCGTCCATGGCGGCCGCCACGCACACCGACTACGCCTGGAACCGCCTCACCCGCACCATCGACCTCACCTCGGTGAGCGCGGCCGACAAGCCCACCCTGCGCACCCAGCTCCTGTGGAACACCGAGGAGGGCTACGACCACGCCCTGCTGGAGGCGCACACGGTCGGGGCGGACGACTGGACGACGCTGCCGGAGGCCGGCGGCGCCACCTCCACCGCCGTGCCCGTCGAGTGCGAGGCCGGGTACTTCATCCAGGGCCACCCGGCGCTGAAGCGGTACCTGACCCTGGGCTCCGGGGGCTGCACGCCCACCGGCACCAGCGGCTCCTGGAACAGCTTCACCGGGGCCTCGGACGGCTGGCAGAAGGTCGAGTTCGACCTGTCCGCCTACGCCGGGAAGAAGGTCGAGGTCTCGCTCAGCTACGTCACCGACCCCGGTTCCGGCGGTCGCGGCGTCCTGGCCGACAACGCCACCGTCGTCATCGGCGGCTCGGCCGGCGCGGTCGAGGGCTTCGAGACGTCGCTCGGCGCCTGGAGCACCCCCGGCCCGCCCGCGGGCAGCCCCGCAGTGGTGAAGGACTGGGGCCTGTCGGGTGAACTGTTCAAGACCTATGGCGCGGTGACCACGGCCGACACCGTGCTGCTGGGCTTCGGTCTGGAGCAGGTCCCCGCGGCGGCCGACCGCAAGGCACTGCTCGGCAAGGCGCTGGCGGCTCTGAAGAACTGACCGCCGACTGCGCCGAACGAGTGGCGAACGCCCTCGTGAGCGGCCCTCCGGGCGTCTGGAATCAGATGATCGGGGGGCCGCTCAAAAGGTAATCACCTTGTAAAACCAGGGCGGTCCGTACCCCTACCGGTGAGTACGGACCGCACCGGCATGTATAGGGCATCTCGATGTCACCCGACGGGCCCCGGGGAGGTAGGGTCGTAGGCGGTCGGGGACATCCCATACAGCTCGCCGGCACTGAGCCGGCGTACCAACGAGGAGATCGGTTCGTGACGATCCGCGTAGGCATCAACGGCTTTGGCCGCATCGGTCGTAACTACTTCCGCGCGCTGCTGGAGCAGGGTGCTGACATCGAGATCGTGGCTGTCAACGACCTGGGTGACACCGCGACCACCGCACACCTCCTGAAGTACGACACCATCCTGGGCCGTCTCAAGGCAGAGGTGTCGCACACCGCCGACACGATCACCGTGGACGGCCACACCATCAAGGTCCTCTCCGAGCGCAACCCCGCTGACATCCCGTGGGGCGAGCTGGGCGTCGACATCGTCATCGAGTCCACCGGCATCTTCACGAAGAAGGCCGACGCCGCGAAGCACCTCGCCGGCGGCGCCAAGAAGGTCCTCATCTCGGCTCCGGCCAAGGACGAGGACATCACCATCGTGATGGGTGTCAACCAGGACAAGTACGACGCGGCCAACCACCACGTCATCTCCAACGCCTCCTGCACCACCAACTGTGTGGCGCCGATGGCCAAGGTCCTCGACGAGAACTTCGGCATCGTCAAGGGTCTGATGACGACGGTCCACGCGTACACCAACGACCAGCGCATCCTGGACTTCCCGCACTCGGACCTGCGCCGCGCCCGCGCCGCCGCCGAGAACATCATCCCGACCACCACGGGTGCCGCGAAGGCCACCGCGCTGGTCCTCCCGCAGCTCAAGGGCAAGCTCGACGGCATCGCGATGCGCGTCCCGGTCCCGACCGGCTCGGCCACCGACCTGGTCGTCACGCTGCAGCGCGAGGTCACCAAGGACGAGGTCAACGCCGCGTTCAAGAAGGCCTCCGAGGACGGCGCACTCAAGGGCTACCTGGCCTACACCGAGGACGAGATCGTGTCCTCGGACATCGTCAGCGACCCGGCCTCCTGCACCTTCGACTCCTCCCTGACCATGGTCCAGGAGGGCAACACGGTGAAGATCCTCGGCTGGTACGACAACGAGTGGGGCTACTCCAACCGCCTCGTCGACCTCACGGTCTTCGTCGGCGAGCAGCTCTGACCGACAGAGCAGGCACCTCCGTGTGAAGGCAGGGCTCGGGCGGCGCAGGGACGCGCCGCCCGGGCCCTGCCTCACGTAAGAAAAGGCCCTCCTACGATCACGAGCACCACCAGTCCTCCCCGGGAGCCCTCCTTCATGAAGACGATCGACGAACTCCTCGCCGAGCCAGTCGCCGGCAAGCGGGTCTTCGTCCGCGCCGACCTCAACGTGCCGCTGGACGGCACCACCATCACCGACGACGGCCGCATCCGCGCCGTGCTGCCCACGGTCCAGGCCCTGGCCGAGGCGGGCGCGCGTGTCGTCGTCGCCTCCCACCTGGGCCGCCCCAAGGGCGCCCCGGACCCCGCCTTCTCCCTCGCCCCGGCCGCCGCCCGCCTCGGTGAACTCCTCGGCGCCGACGTGGCGTTCGCGACGGACACGGTCGGCGACTCCGCCACGGCCACCGTCGCGGCCCTGAGCGACGGCAAGGTCGCCGTCGTCGAGAACCTGCGCTTCAACGCCGGTGAGACGAGCAAGGACGACGCCGAGCGCGGCGCCTTCGCCGATCGGCTGGCCGCCCTCGCCGATGTCTACGTCGGCGACGGGTTCGGCGCCGTCCACCGCAAGCACGCCTCGGTCTTCGACCTCCCGGCCCGCCTGCCGCACTACGCCGGGTACCTCATCGCCACCGAGGTCGGCGTCCTGAAGAAGCTCACGGACGACGTCCAGCGCCCCTATGTGGTCGCGCTCGGCGGCGCCAAGGTCTCCGACAAGCTCGCGGTCATCGACCAGCTGCTCGGCAAGGCCGACCGCATCCTCATCGGTGGCGGCATGGCGTACACCTTCCTCAAGGCCAAGGGGTACGAGGTCGGCGGCTCCCTCCTCCAGGAGGACCAGCTCGGCGCGGTCACCGAGTACCTGGAGCGCGCGGAGCGCACCGGCGTCGAGATCGTCCTGCCCGTGGACGCCGTCGTCGCGCCCGCGTTCCCCGACCTGAAGGCCAAGGCTCCGGCCGGCGCCACCGCGGTCGCCGCGGACGCCATGCCGGCCGGGCAGATGGGCCTGGACATCGGTCCGGAGTCCGGCAGGCTGTACACCTCGAAGATCGCCGACGCCGCCACCGTCTTCTGGAACGGCCCCATGGGCGTCTTCGAGCACCCCGATTTCGCCGAGGGCACCAAGGCGGTCGCCCAGGCACTCCTCGATTCCAAGGCCTTCACGGTCGTCGGCGGCGGCGACTCCGCAGCCGCCGTGCGCATCCTGGGCTTCGACGAGAACGCATTCGGCCACATCTCGACCGGTGGCGGCGCCTCCCTCGAATACCTCGAGGGCAAGACGCTCCCCGGCCTCGCCGCACTGGAGGACTGACCCTCAATGAGCACGCGTACGCCCCTGATGGCGGGCAACTGGAAGATGAACCTCAACCACCTCGAGGCCATCGCGCACGTCCAGAAGCTCGCCTTCGCCCTCGCCGACAAGGACTACGAGGCATGTGAGGTCGCGGTCCTGCCGCCCTTCACCGACCTGCGCTCGGTCCAGACCCTGGTCGACGGCGACAAGCTCAAGATCAAGTACGGCGCCCAGGACGTCTCGGCCCACGACTCCGGCGCCTACACCGGCGAGATCTCCGGGCCGATGCTGGCCAAGCTCAAGTGCACGTTCGTGGCGATCGGCCACTCCGAGCGCCGCCAGTACCACGACGAGACCGACGAGATCGTCAACGCCAAGGTCAAGGCCGCCTACAAGTACGGCCTGACCCCGATCCTGTGCGTCGGCGAGGAGCTGGAGGTCCGCGAGGCGGGCAACCACGTCGCCCACACGCTCGCCCAGGTCGAGGGCGGGCTGAAGGACGTCCCCGCCGAGCACGCCGAGACCGTCGTGGTCGCCTACGAGCCCGTCTGGGCCATCGGCACCGGCAAGGTCTGCGGCGCCGAGGACGCCCAGGAGGTGTGCGCGGCCATCCGTGCCAAGCTCGCCGAGCTGTACGGTCAGGAGCTGGCCGACAAGGTCCGCATCCAGTACGGCGGCTCGGTCAAGGCCGGCAACGTCGCCGAGATCATGGCCCAGGCCGACATCGACGGCGCCCTCGTCGGCGGTGCCTCGCTGGACGCCGACGAGTTCGTCAAGATCGTGCGCTTCCGCGACCAGTGAGTAGGCCCTAGCGGCGTAACGTCGTACTCTTGCGGGGACCGGCCACGCGGCCGGTCCCCGCAGTCCATCAGAATCCGAGGAAGTTGGTCCAGCCGTGGTTATGGGGTTCTCGATCGCCCTGATCGTCTTCAGCCTGCTGATGATGCTGCTGGTGCTGATGCACAAGGGCAAGGGCGGCGGCCTCTCCGACATGTTCGGTGGCGGTATGCAGTCCTCCGTCGGCGGCTCCTCGGTCGCCGAGCGCAACCTCGACCGGATCACCGTCGTGGTCGGTCTGCTGTGGTTCGCGTGCATCGTCGTCCTCGGCATCCTGATGAAGGTCAACAACTGACCGTCAGGCCGAAGCCGGCGAGACAACGCGTCACGGACGCACCAATCCGCACGTAAAGCCCCATGACGGGTACGCGACTTCGAACGCGGCCTATCATGGGGCTTGCGTCTGTGTGCGGGATGTAACTCCAATCACTGGACGCGCGTTGGGCCTTACGTAGACTGAGGCGCTCGCAGCGAAGCGAAACGCCGACTCGCTTCGCCGCACCATCACGCAGGGAGTTACGACCGTGGCAAGTGGCAACGCGATCCGAGGAAGCCGGGTCGGGGCGGGGCCGATGGGCGAAGCCGAGCGCGGCGAGTCCGCACCCCGGCTGCGCATCTCCTTCTGGTGCTCCAACGGACACGAGACCCAGCCGAGCTTCGCCAGCGACGCACAGGTCCCCGACACCTGGGACTGCCCGCGTTGCGGCTTCCCGGCCGGACAGGACCGGGACAACCCCCCGGCCCCACCCCGCACCGAGCCCTACAAGACGCACCTCGCCTATGTGCGGGAGCGCCGCAGCGACGCGGACGGCGAGGCGATCCTCGCCGAGGCGCTCGCCAAACTGCGGGGCGAGATCTAGAAGTCGACACCGGCCGGGCACCCTGGGTGCCCGGCCGGAGGTGTTCCGGGGGCGGTCTCCCGTCGCGGGCCGCCCGGGCGTGTCGGCTCGGCCTTCCCGTTCCGTCCGGTGCCGTGCTGACACGGGCGCCCGGGACGGACGTATCTGTTGTTGCCCCGGACGACCGCGGGACGACAGCTCGTGTTCCGTTGTGATCAATTAGGTTGGGACCGGCAGCGGGGCAAGGTACGCAGGACCAGGTAGGAAAGAAGGCTGAAGTCCGAGATGAACGCAGAAAGCCGTACCAGGCTCGACCAGACGCCCGCGTGGACCGCGCTGGCCGCGCACCGGGAGCAGCAGGGTGAGGTCCAGCTGCGCGAGCTGTTCGCGGCGGACCCCGGGCGCGGCGCCGGGTACACGCTGGAGGTCGGCGATCTGCACGTCGACTACTCCAAGCATCTGGTCACCGACGAGACGCTGCGGCTGCTGCGCGAGCTGGCCGCCGCGACCGACGTGTTCGGGCTGCGGGACGCCATGTTCCGCGGCGAGAAGATCAACACCACCGAGGGCCGCGCCGTCCTGCACACCGCCCTGCGCGCCCCGCGCGACGCGGTGATCGAGGTCGACGGCGAGAACGTGGTGCCGGCGGTGCACGCCGTGCTCGACCGGATGAGCGCCTTCGCCGAGCGCATCCGCTCCGGGGCGTGGACCGGCCACACCGGTCGGCGCATCAAGAACATCGTCAACATCGGCATCGGCGGCTCCGACCTGGGCCCGGCGATGGCGTACGAGGTGCTGCGCTCCTACACCGACCGCGACCTGACGGTCCGCTTCGTGTCGAACGTGGACGGCGCCGACCTGCACGAGGCGGTGCGCGACCTGGACGCGGCGGAGACGCTCTTCGTCATCGCCTCCAAGACGTTCACCACGATCGAGACGATCACCAACGCGACCTCCGCGCGCGAGTGGCTGCTCGCCGAACTGAAGGCCGGTTCCGACGCCGTCGCCAAGCACTTCGTGGCGCTGTCGACGAACGCCGGGAAGGTGTCGGACTTCGGTATCGACACCGCCAACATGTTCGAGTTCTGGGACTGGGTCGGCGGACGCTACTCCTACGACTCGGCGATCGGGCTGTCCCTGATGATCGCCATCGGTCCGGACCGCTTCCGGGAGATGCTCGACGGGTTCCGGATCGTCGACGAGCACTTCCGGACGGCGCCCGCCGAGTCCAACGTGCCGCTGCTCCTCGGGCTGTTGGGCATCTGGTACGGCAACTTCCACGACGCCCAGTCGCACGCGGTGCTGCCGTACAGCCACTACCTGTCCAAGTTCACGGCCTACCTGCAGCAGCTGGACATGGAGTCCAACGGCAAGTACGTGGACCGCGACGGCGAGCCGGTGGCGTGGCAGACCGGGCCGGTGGTGTGGGGCACGCCCGGGACGAACGGGCAGCACGCCTACTACCAGCTGATCCACCAGGGCACGAAGCTGATCCCGGCGGACTTCATCGGCTTCGCCGAGCCGGTCGC
This sequence comes from Streptomyces sp. NPDC041108, assembly GCF_055592645.1. Taxonomy (NCBI): domain Bacteria; kingdom Bacillati; phylum Actinomycetota; class Actinomycetes; order Kitasatosporales; family Streptomycetaceae; genus Streptomyces; species Streptomyces sp. NPDC041108. The sequence goes on from NZ_JBVIYK010000005.1 coordinate 503,920, forward strand.
CGAGCTGAGCGACACGCTGAAGGCGCAGCACGACCTCCTCATGGCCAACTTCTTCGCCCAGACCCAGGCGCTGGCCTTCGGCAAGACGCCGGACGAGGTCCGCGCGGAGGGCGTGCCGGACGAGCTGGTGCCGCACAAGACCTTCCGCGGCAACCACCCGACGACCACGATCCTGGCGAAGGAGCTGACCCCGTCGGTCCTCGGCCAGCTGATCGCGCTGTACGAGCACAAGGTGTTCGTCCAGGGTGCCGTCTGGAACATCGACTCCTTCGACCAGTGGGGCGTCGAGCTGGGCAAGGTCCTCGCCAAGCGCGTGGAGCCGGCGCTGACGGAGGGTGCGGAGGTGCCGGGCCTGGACGCGTCCACGAAGGCGCTGGTCGCCAAGTACCGGGCGCTGCGCGGACGGTAGCCGTACGGGGTGGGGAAGCGGGCGGCCGCGTGACGTCCACTTCCCCACCCGGTCCGCCTCAGTGCCCCAGTCCGGCGCCCCCGTCGACCGGGACGACCGCGCCGCGTACGTATCCGGCGCCGGCCAGGAAGGCCACCGCGTCGGCGACCTCCTCGGGGGTGCCCAGGCGTCCGGCGGGGGTGGTCCGCAGCAGTGCGTGGCGCTGTTCCGGTGTGAGGGCGCGGCTCATGTCGGTCTCGGTGAGGCCGGGGGCCACGACGTTGCAGGTGATGTCGCGGGGGCCGAGCTCCTGGGTGAGGGCGCGGGCGAAGCCGACCAGACCGGCCTTCGCCGCCGCGTAGTTGGTCTGGCCGGGGGCGCCGCGCAGGGCGGCCGTGGAGGAGACCAGGACGATACGGCCGTGGCCCGCGCGCAGCATGCCCCGCACGGCGCGCTGGGCGAACCGGAAGGCCCCGGTGAGGTTGGTGTCGACGACCGAGGTGAAGTCCGCCTCGGTCATCCGGACCAGCAGACGGTCCTGGGTGGCGCCCGCGTTGGCGACCAGGACGGAGACCGGGCCGTGGGCGGTCTCCGCCTCCTTGAATGCCTGGTCGACCTGGGCACTGTCCGTCACATCGCATCGTACGGCGAGGAAACCCTCGGAGGCGGGGGGTTCGGTGCCCCGATAGGTCACTGCGACCCGGTCCCCGGCCGCCGCGAAACGGCGGGCCACGGCCAGGCCGAGGCCTCTGTTGCCACCGGTGACGAGGACCGAGCGGGGCGTGGGCTGTGTCATCGCGCTGTCCGTTTCTCTCTGTCGGGTTTCGCTCGGTCGCGTACCGAGGGCCGTGTGCGCAGGCCCACGACGGCCACCACGCATCCGATGAGCGCGAGGGCGGCGACCGAGAGCGTGACGGCGTACATGGCGTCGAGGAAGGCGCGGTCGGCCGTGGTGGCCAGCTCGGGCAGGTCCAGGGAGCGGGACAGGGAGCGGGCGGCCTCGGCGGAGGTGCGGGCCTGTTCCTCGGCCGCCGGTGACAGGCCCCGCGCGGCGCCGGGCAGTTCGGCGTCGGCCATCCGGTGCCGGTAGACGCCGGAGAGGATCGAGCCGGCCATGGCCACGCCCAGGGTGCCGCCGACCTGCCGGGTGACGCTGTTGACGGCGGAGCCGGCGCCCGCCAGCTGCGGCGGCACCCCGCGCATCATCACGGCTGTGACCGGTGTGCCGACCAGGCCCATGCCGAAGCCCTGGATCCACAGCAGGACGGCGACGACCCAGAGGGGGGTGCGCCCGTCGAGCCAGGCGTAGGCGACGTAGGTGAGGGCGGTGGCCAGGACGCCGGAGGCGACCGTCCAGCGGGCGGACCACAGGCGGCTCAGTGCCGGGGACGCCTGGCTGCCCAGGACGATGCCGACGGCGGCGGCGATCATCACGGTGCCCGCGTCGGCGGGAGAGAGGCCCCGGGGACCCTGGAGGTAGAACGCCGCGTAGAACAGGTGGCCGGCCAGTGCCATGAAGGCGATCAGCAGCACCATGCTGCCCGCCGTGAAGCCGGGCTGCCGGAACAGCCTCAGGTCCAGACTGGGCGTCGCGGACCTGCGCTGACCGGCGACGAACACCGCCAGGACGACACCGCCCAGCACCAGGGGCAGCAGGACGTGCGGCCCGTACCAGGCGCTGCCGCCACCGAGTTCGATGATGCCGTAGACGACGCCGCCCAGGCCGAGCACCGACAGGGCGAGGCCCGGCAGGTCGAGCACCCGGCGGCGGGAGCCGCCCAGGTCGGGGACGACGGCGAGGACCGCCAGCAGACACAGGGCCACGATCGGCACGTTGACCAGGAACACCGAGCCCCACCAGAAGTGGCTGAGCAGTGCCCCGCCCGCGACGGGACCGACGGCCACGCCGAGGCCGCTCGACGAACTCCAGATCGCGATCGCCCGGGTGCGCTTCTCCTCGGGGGTGCTCTGCACGATGACCGTCAGTGTCGCGGGCATGAGCAGGCCGCTGCCCGCCCCCATGAAGGCCCGCGCCGCGATCAGCCACGCCGGGCTGTCCACGAACGCGCCCGTGCCGGAGGCCACGCCGATCAGCGCGAGCCCGGCGACGAGCGTCCTGCGGGGGCCGAAACGGTCGGCCAGCGCGCCCCCCGCGAACAGGGTGCAGGCGACGACCAGGGTGTAGGCGCTCGCCACCCACTCCAGTTCGCCGGGGGTCGCGCCCAGACCCTCCACCGGGTCGGCGAGGGTGGTGACGGCGACGTTGAGGATCGAGGTGTCCAGCCAGATCAGCATCTGCGCGCAGACCACGACCAGGAGGACGGGCCAGGAGCGGGCGGGTGGGGCGGCCGGTGTCGCGGTCGTCCGGCTCACGGTGCTCACCGTGTGCCTCCGTTCTTCTCGTGACCGCGCGGCGCTCCGTGCGGTTCCCGGCGCTGCTCCCGGTCCGGTTCTCGGAGCCGCTCATCGCCCAGCTCGGCGTGTCTGCGCAGGGCCCGGTCGATCAGGGCCTCGGCCGCGCCCGTGTAGTGGGCCGGATCCAGCAGTTCCGAGAGCCGGTCGGGGGAGAACCGGGCGGACAGTTCCGGGTCGGCGGCCAGTACCGCACGCAGGGGGCGACCGGTGTCGGCGGCCTCGGCCGAGGCGGTGGTCAGGAGCTTCTTCGCGCGGACCTTGCCGAGCACCGGGGCCAGCGCCACGTTCAGGCGTTCGGTGACGATGGCGCCGCCGGTCAGTTCGAGGTTGGCCCGCATGCGCTCCGGGTGGACGATCAGCCCCTCCGCGAGTTCGACGGCGGTGTGCGCGGCCCCGCCCGTCAGCCGCAGCGCCTCCCGCAGCGGCTGCCACTCGGCGTGCCACGCCCCGGCGGGTCTTTCGTCCTCGGCGAGCAGACACTGCGCCAGCACGAGGGCGTGCGCGGGGACCTGCCGGGCGGCCGACGCGATCAGCGTGGCCAGCGCGGGGTTCCGTTTCTGCGGCATCGCCGAGGAGGCGCCCCGCCCGGCCCCGGCCGGCTCCGACAGCTCACCGATCTCCGTGCGGGACAGCGTCTGCACATCGAGCGCGAACTTCCCGAGCGCCCCGGTGACGAGCTGGAGCACGGCCCCGAGTTCGGCGACGGGCGTGCGGACGGTGTGCCAGGGGAGGGTGGGCTCGGCGAGGCCCAGCGCCTCGGCGAACGGCTTGAGCAGCTCCAGCCCGCCCTCACCGGGGCCGCCGTCGCCCGGTCCGTCAGGGCCCCCGCGATCCAGCGCCGCGTACTCCCGGTAGGCGGCCAACGTCCCACCCGCCCCTCCCAACTGGGCCGGAAGCCGCGAGGCCACCGCCCGCACCCGCACCGACGCGTCGGTGACCAGCTCCAGCCATCCCGCCGCCTTCAGCCCGAAGGTCGTCGGTACCGCGTGCTGGGCGAGGGTGCGGCCGGCGAGAACGGTGCGGCGGTGGGTGTCGGCCAGTGCGGCGAGGGCGGCCGTCACGCGCGACAAGTCCGCCGCGATCAGGTCGAGCACCCGGCGGCTGATGAGCATCGCCGCCGAGTCCAGGATGTCCTGGCTGGTGGACCCGCGGTGCACATACTCCGCGGCGACCGGATCCCTCGCGGCGACCACCTCGCTGAAGACGGTCACCAGGGCGACCACCGGGTTGGCGGCCGCCCGGGACGCGTGGGCCAGGGCGACCAGGTCCAGCCGTTCCGCTCGGGCCGCCGCGGCGATCGTCTCCACGGCGGCGGCGGGCGTCAGCCCGACCGCGTGCTGGGCGCGGGCCAGCGCCACCTCCGCGTCCAGCATGGCCTGCAGCCACGCCTCGTCGGTCACCTCGGCGGCGACGGGTGTGCCCGCCCAGGTGGGGGCGAGCAGGCCCGCGTCGGTGCCCACGGACATCGCGTTCACGCTCATCGACTCCTCGTCCCTGATGTCCGAAGTGGGAGCGGACAGGCGGTGACCTCGCGGCTCCCGGCCTCCGAAGCCGGTCCCAGCCCCAGTGCCGCCCGCGCGATCGCGTCCGAGTCCTCCAGCGTCACCGAGCCGACACCGGGCCTGATGCCGACGGCCGTCACCCAGCGCACCCCCTCCACCGGCACCCCGAAGGCGAACCGGCGCGGGTGCGGCCGGCCAGCCGCGTCCACCAGCCGGGGCGGGCCGTCGGTGACCGCCAGCCCGCCGGGCTCGTGACCCGGCTCGCCCGTCAGCCGGTACGGGACGCAGGCGCCGGACGCGAGCAGTCCCCGGAGCAGCGGGTCGGTGCTCCGCCGCAGGTCCACGGCGGGCAGCCGGGCCTCGATCAGGGCGGTGACCCGCACCGGGGGTTCGTCCACCGACTCCGCGTCCACGAGGAAACCGCCCTCGCCGACGCCGGTCGCCGCGTCGGCACCGGACGTCCACGCCCGTACCCGCATTCCGGGACCGAGCACCTGGACGACATCCGCCTCGATCAGCGCGATCAGCTGCTCGATGCGGAAGGCCGGCGGGCCGATCGAGGTGAAGGCGTTCAACGGGGTGTACCAGCCGTCGAGTTCGGCCCGGTACGAGTCGCCGGAGATTCCGCCGTGGTCGACGACGAGCCGGATCTCGTTGCGCAGGTCCCGCAGGGCGTCCAGTGCCGCCTTCAGCGGTCCGCGCACATTGCCCAGACGGGCCTCGGCGAGGTCCCGGCGCAGATACGCCAGCAGCCAGTGCCGGAAGCCGGCGCGGTCGGTGAACCTCCGCCCGCCGTCGGGGTGTTCGATCCGTGCCCAGTCCCAGCGCTCGCCGGGCGGGACCGCGTGACGGTCGAGCAGGGCCGCCTCGCCCCGCCCGTCCGGGTCCGCCAGGCACGACCGTACGAACTCCTCGGCGGCCTCCGGCCCTCGCGCTGCGCGGATCCATGCCTCGTGGTGGACGGTTCGTACCTCGCGGTCGACGAGCGGCCAGAGGTCCCGGCGGAAGCCGAGCGGGTGCCCGTCGGCCACGCGGCGCCGCAGCCCCGCGATGACGTCCGGGGTCAGGAAGCGTGGCTCGTGGCGGCCGAGCGCGCCCTTCTCGTTCTCGCCCCGGGCGTGGTAGGGCACCCCGCGCCGCGAACCGGCGTACAGCACGGGCTCGTTGCCGCTCGGGAGGTACACGAGACCGGACTCGCCCTCCTTGAAGGTGCCGCCGCGGCCCTCGGTGAGCAGGGCCAGGCAGTCGAAGAAGTTCAGGCCCAGTCCTCGCAGGGCCACCGGGGTGCCCGGCGCGACACGGCTCAGGTCGGTGTCGGCCGGGTTGGCCGGGGCCACGTGGACGAGGTGGTGGCGGTCGGCGAAGGCGCGCAGGGCGCGTTCCTCCGGCGACGGCGTCAGAGTGCCGTGGCCGAGGGCGAGCACCACCGCGTCGAGTCCCGCCAGTCGCTCGCCGTTCGCCAGCGTCACCCGCTGCGGCGGGCCGGCGACCTCGTCGCCCTGCCCGACCGCGGCGTCCTCGCTCCGCCCGGTCCCGGCGTCGTCGCTCAGTGCGACGGCCGTCGTCCGGTGGGTGCGGACGGTCACCTGGGCGGGGGCCGTGCGTAACAGGTGCCGGAAGCCCCATTCCAGGTAGTGGCCGTGGAACGCGCGGGTCGGATAGGCGTCGGGGCCGAGCCGTCGGGCCTCCTCCACGGCCCGCGCGGGCAGGGCCTGCGCGAGGTCCCGGCCGAAGCCACGGTCGCAGTCCCGGCCGAAGCCACGTGCGACGTCCTGTCCGGTCGCCTCGCCACGGATCGCGCACGCCCACTCGTAAAGGCTCGGCCCCGGTACCGACGGGCCCGCGCAGTCCACGCTGTCGTCGGTGAACAGGGTCACCTGCGAGGCGACCGTGTTCATCAGCAGCTCGGCCGGCTGGTCCGTGCGCCAGACCGCGCCCGCGCCCGGCGGGTACGGATCGACGAGGTGGACCTCGACCGGCCGCCCGACTCCGCCCGCGTTGGCGCAGATCCGCTCCAGCACGGAGAGGCCGCGCGGACCGGCGCCGATCACACAGACGGTGAGGACGCCTTCGGCACGGGTCATTCCTGGCCCAGCCCGTCGCGCCAGCTCGGTCTGGCCGGCTTCCAGCCCAAGGCCGTACGGGCCCGGTCGTTGGCGGCGCCGTGCGCGGACGTGAGCTGGTGGGCCATGAACCAGCCGAGCAGCCGGGGCGCGAGGGCCGCGGGGACCGTGCGCGGGGAGGGCGCGGCCAGCGTCCGGGCGAGGTGCGGCAGCCACTGCGCGGCCGGGGCGGGGTCGTCGTCCGTCACATGGAACACCCCGGTGGCGTCGGACTCGACGGCCGTCACGGCCGCCCCCACGGCGTCCTCGACGTGCAGGAACGACATGATCCCGGCCCCGCCGCCGGCCAGCGGCAGCCGTCCGGCCAGCACCGCCCGGGCGGTCGCGCCGGTGCGGGCGTACGCGGTGCCGGGGCCGTACAGCGTCCCGTAGCGCAGCACCACCCCCTCCGGGCCCCCGCCCGTCACCCGCCGTTCCAGCTCGGCGACGGCCCGCACGGTCGTGGCCCAGCCGGGGTCGGGGGCGTCCACGTACAGCGGCGCGTCCTCGTCCAGGACCGGATCGCCCGCCGGGGCGGCGGCGAAGGCGATGGACTGGGCGACCAGCCTGCGCACGCCGGCTTCGCGGGCCGCCTCGACCAGATGGGCGGTGCCCTCGGTGCGCAGTCGCGCGGTGAGGGCGAAGGCTCCGGGCGGGTCGTCGCCCAGCAGCCGCAGGGCCGACAGCTGGTGGACGACCGCCTCGGGACGGGCGGCCGACACCGCCGACAGCACGGCGGCACGGTCGAGGGCGTCCGCGACCACCACCTCGTCCGCCTCGGGGGCCCGACCCCGGGAGCCCTGCCGCACCAGCGCGCTCACGTGATGGCCCCGCGCCCGAAGCGCGCCCACCAGCGGATGCCCGACCACTCCGGTGGCCCCGGCGACGAGTACACGCACGCCTCAGCCCTCCGCGGCCGGTGCGAGGGGGGTGGCGATCCGCATGAGCAGACGGCACGCCGGGTCACCGTCCCGCAGACAGCTCTCGGCCCGGTTCTCCGCCAGGGTCGCACCGAGGCCCTCGGACCAGCCCGCGTGGACGGCCGTGCACGGGCAGCGGTAGCCCTCCAGGGAACCGGCCATCCGGACCATCGTGATGGCGAAGTTCCGCTTCAGGGTGAGTACGACGAGGTCGTCGTCCTCGACCTCGGTGGAGGCGTTGCGCAGCTCCGGCGGGAACATCCGGTCCCCGCACTCGTCGTAGCGGCGGCGCAGCTCCTCCAGGTCCTTGCGGCTGTCGCCGGTGTCCGGGAGCGGTCCGCGCAGCCGGGCGACGCGCTGCCCGACGTGCAGGGCGACCTTCCCCATCGCCTCCGCGTTGATCTCGTTGGCGACCTCCTGGCCGTACCGCGCGGCGACCCCCTGGTACCAGTTGGCGTCGTGCTGCCACCAGAGCCGGTACGCCTCACCGGCGCGGGCGCGGTGATTGACGCCCTCGGCGTCGCTGTGCGTGCTCATGCGTGCTGCTCCTCGGCGGTGGTCGCGGCGGCCAGGCGGGCTGCGAACCGGTCCCGCATCACTCGTTTGAGAACCTTGCCGGTGGCGCCCTTGGCCACGTCGTCGGGCCTCATCCGCAGCGCCCGGGTGACCGGCGGGAACCCGGCGGCCGTCAGCACGGCGTTGACGCGCCCGGTCCACACCTCGTCGCTCTCACCGTCGTCGTCGGTCCCCTCGCCGTCCGCGAGCTGGAGCAGCGCGTACGCCTCGGCCTCCCCGTCGCCGTCCCAGTCCGCGCGGACGCCGTCGGGGGCGACCCCGACCACCGTGCAGTCGGCGAGCCGCGGCAGCCCGGCCAGCAGCAGTTCCTCGGTGCGGGTGCTGAAGACGATGCCGGCACGGGTGCGCACGGCGTCCGGGACCCGGTCCAGGTGGTAGAAGTTGCCCTCCTCGTCCTGGTGGGCCAGGTCGCCGGTGAGCCAGTAGCCGCCGAGCCGCATCCGGTTCCAGGTCAGCGAGTCGTTCCAGTAACCGGGCGTGAGCGTGGGCGACTTGAGGCCCAGCCGGCCGATCTGCCCGGGCGGCAGCGGGGTGCCGTCCTCCGCCAGCACCGCGGCCTCGGCGAAGCTGATCGGCTTGCCGACGCGGCGGGAGTAGGCCGAGGTGTCCTTGGTGTGCCGGTTGTGGAAGACGGAGTACCCGGCCTCCGACGAACCGAGACCGTCCACGAAGACCGAGCCCTCGACCCGGACCCGGCTGAGATCGCGCCGGATCTCGGTGTGGCTCCCGTGCTCCACGAGCGCCCGGATGTGCGCCTCGTGCGCCGCGTCCCCGGTGTTGAACCACACCTGCACGCTGGACAGGTCACGTGCCGTCAGGTCCTCCGCCGCCATCTCGCCGAAGGTCCCGGCGAAGGCCAGTACGGTCGTCGGCCGGAACTCCTCGACGGCGTCCAGCACGTCCGGGCCGCGCTGGCTGGAGAGCAGCTTGATGTCCGAGCGCAGCAGCAGGCAGTACAGCAGCGTCGCCACCATCGCGTTGTGCGCGCCGGGCAGTCCCACCAGCGTCCGCTCCATGTCGGCGCCGGTGGAGAAGCGCAGCCGGTGCACCTGGGCGTACATCAGCGTGCGGTGGGTGTGCGGCACCCCCTTGGGCATGCCGGTGGTGCCGGACGAGTGGGAGATGAGCACCGGGTCGCTCGGGTCGTGCCGGTACGGGTAGGACGGCGGGAGCGACGCGCGGTGCTCCGGCCGGATGTCGGCGGCGGTCACCAGGAAACCGAGGCCGCTCCCGCCCGCCGGGCCCTCGGCGCCGAGGGTCAGCACCTCGCGGTGGGCCTCGTCGGTGAAGGCGCCCACCGCGCCCTGGCGGCGGACGTACTCCCGGGCGGTCTCCGGGGCGAGGTTGCCGTTGACGAACGAGGGGACGGCGCCGAGCGAGGTCAGCGCCAGGAAGTTCACCGCGAACTCGGCGGCGGAGAAGGAGTGGACGGCCACCGGGTCACGGGGCCGCACGCCCCGGGCCGCGTACCAGCCCGCGTACGTCTCCACCACCTCGTACAGCTGCCCGAGCGTCAGCACCTCGGGCCGGCTGCCGTCCGGCGCGCGCCAGGTACCGTCGGTCCGCAGCACCGGCTCGTCGAGCGGGCGTGCGTAGGCGCGCAGCCGCCCGAGGACGTTGCCGGCGCCGAGTTCGGTGTCGGAGCAGATCCGCGCCCGCTCCTGCCTACTGATGAGCATGGGTCTCCGTCTCGTTTCTTTCCGGGAGGCTTTCGGCGTCCAGGAGGAACGCGGGCGTCCGGGGTTCGGTGACCAGGACGTGGGTGCCGCCGTCCCGCAGCAGCCGTCGGTGGGCGGCGGCCAGGTCGAACAGGCCCTGGATGCTGCCGGGGTGCGCGAGGGCCGCCGGCGGTTCGCCGTCGTGCGTCGGCGTGGCACGGACGGTCACGGGCGCGCCGGCGCCGGGGCGGCCGAGCAGGACGGCAGCCGCCAGGGCGGCGGCCTCCGGGAGGTCCGGGACCGGGCGGCCGCTGTCCGCGGAGAGCTCCCGGTGCACGGCGGCCGTACGCTCGCCGCCGCCCAGTTCGACGCCGGCCACCAGGACCCGGTCCAGCTCCGGGTCCTCCAGGAGGAGGTCGGCCATGGCCAGCAGTTCGGTCACCGGGTCGTCGAGCGTGGAGAGGCTGAACATCTGCCCGGTGATCTGGAACTCCCGGCTGATGTGCCCCAGCACGGAGTTGGGCGTGGCCTGCATGAACAGCAGCGGGTTGTGGACCCGCCCGGACACCACCCGCCGGCTCGCCAGATCGGCCGTGGTGGTGTCCCCCATGAGGCTCGCCAGCACGACGGCCGTACGGGAGCCTGCCCCACTCTCGGCTTCGTTCGAGCGGGAGGTGCCCCCACCGGCCCACTCGGTCAGACAGCGCGCGGCGACCTCGTACGCCAGCGGACTGAACGCCGACTCCACGAACCCCGGCAGCCGGGGCAGCGGGATGTCGCCGGGCCGTCCGGTGCCGTGCGTCGCGGTGGCGGTGGTGAGAACGCCGAGGGGCGAGCGCAGGGGTCCCTTCCCGGCGGGCACGGTCTCCCCGGTGTCCGTCGGCGTGCTCGCCTGCGCGGCTCTCCCGCCGTGATCCGTCGTCGTCACGGCCGCTCCAGGACGAGTGCGGTGTTGGCGCCGCCGAACGCGGCGTTGATGGTCAGGGCCCGGCGCAGGTCGGCCTGCCGGGGCCGGTTCGGCACGTAGTCGAGGTCGCACTCCGGGTCCGGCCGCGTGAGGCCCGCGGTCGGCGGCAGTACGCCGTCCATGAGGGCCAGCACCGTGATCACGAATTCCACGACACCGGCCGCCTCCAGCAGATGGCCGGTGGTGCTCTTGGTGGAGCTGACCGGGACCGACCCGGCCCGCTCCGCGAGGGCGGCGCGCAGCCCCCGGGTCTCGGCACCGTCGTTGTACCTGGTGCCGGTGCCGTGCGCGTTGACATAGCCGAGGGCCGACCCGTCGGGGTCCCCGGCCAGCCGCAGCGCCTGCCGGGCAGCGCGGGCCAGGCCCACACCCTCCGGGTGCGGCTGGGCGATGTGGTGGGCGTCGGTGGCCGCCCCCCAGCCGACCACGCCCGCCAGCGGCCGGGCACCGCGCCGCCGCGCGTGCTCGGCGGACTCCAGCACGACAGCCGCGACCCCGTCGCCGAGCAGCAGCCCGGTGCGGTCCGCGCTGAACGGCCGCACCATGCCGTCCCGGGACAGCGCCCGCCCCGAGTCGAACTTCCCGAACGTCTCCTCCTCCACGAGGTAGCCGCCGGCGCACACCGCCACGTCGGTCCGGCCGGACGAGATCAGCCGGCAGGCATGGATGATCGCGGCGGCGGAGGCCACACAGGCGTTGGTGAACGTGAGCCGCGGCCCCGTCAGGCCGAGACCCCGGGCCAGCGACTCGGCGAGGTGCGCCGGGACGGCGTCGGCGAGGTGCGCCGCCGTGTCGGCCGGGTCGGCGTGCCCCGATGCGGCCTCGCCCCGTCCGTCGGCCCGGTTCGCGCCGGAGCCGCCGCTCACGTCGGCCTCCGGTCCCGCCGCCGCTTCCCGCCAGTGGCGCGTGATGCTCGTGCAGTCGCCCGCGATACCCAGCAGGACCGCCGCCTCGGTGCCCGGGGGCAGGCCCGCCATGTCGAGCGCCTCCCTTCCGCAGTCCGCGAGGGCGGGGCGCAGGGCCGGGTGCTCGGCCCCGTCGGGGCCGTCGGGGGCGGCGCCGGCCATCGGGGTGCGGTACGGGCCGGTGTCGAAGCGGGTGGTGGGGGCGAAGGAGGGGACGCCGGCGAAGACACCGCGGCGCAGGGCGTCCGCGCCCGCGCCGAAGGCCGTGCGCACACCGAACCCGGTCACCGTCACGTCACCGGTCAACGCGGTCACCCCCCTGTGCCGCATCCGCCGCGGACGCGCTCAGGAACTCCGTGAGCCGCCGGAGCGAGGTCAGGTTCGCGATCTCGTCGTCACCGGGCTCCACCACCAGGCCGTACCGTTCCTCCACCACGTGCAGCAGCCACACCAACCCCAGGGAGTCCAGGACCAGTTCGGAGTCGTCACCGAGGTCGTCGGGTACCCCGGGGAAGATCTTGCGGTCGGACAGCAGCTCCCGGACGGTGTCGAGGGTGATGACGGACGACATGGAGGTGGCCGGGACGGACGGCGCGGAGACCTCCGCGCTCATGCCTTCGCCCCGCGCCGGACGACCTCGGTGACGAGCCCGCCGAGGGTCAGGGAGGCCAGCGGCTCGATGTCGGTGTCCGGGATCTCCACGCCGAACCGCGACTCCAGCCGCAGCGTCAGCTCGATCAGGCTCAGGGAGTCCAGCTCCAGCCCGCCGACGGTCACCGGGCTCTCGTCCGTGATGCCGTCGCGGCTCAGCAGGATGTTCATCTCGTCGATGACCGTGGTCAGGACGAACTCGCGGATCTCGTTGTCCAGGGTGGACGTGCTCATGATCGCCATCTCCATGGGGGAATGTCGTGAGAAGGTCATGCGAAAAGTCGTGCGGGGCGCCCGTTGCGGGGGCCGCCCGTCGGGCCGCTACGCGCCGCTCGCCGCCGCCTGGAGCGTGGCCGCCCGGCGGACCAGCTTCCCGTTCGAGGTGCGGGGCAGGGTGTCCAGCACCCGGATCACGCGGGGCAGCTTGTGGTCGGCCAGCCGCTCCCGGCACCAGCGCAGCAACTCCTCCGCCGACGGGCTCCCGGCCCCGGCGGCGACCGCCACGTACGCCTCGGTCACGTCCTCGTGGACCAGGACCGCCTGGTCGACGGCCGGGTGCGCGCGGAGCACCTGCTCGACCTCGGTGAGGTCGACCTTGAGGCCGCCGACGACGACGAGGGAGTCGGCGCGGCCGCCCACGGTGACCGTCCCGTCGGCGTCCACCGCGGCCCGGTCGCGGGTGTGCAGCCAGCCGTCCTCGTACTGGGTGCCGCCGGAGTCGAAGAGGTACGGCGACGCGTCGAGCGCCACGTCCAGTTCCCCCTTGTGCTCCCGGACCAGCACACCGGGTGCGGGCCGCCCGACGGTGGGTCGGAGCGTGCCGCCGACGTCGATGGCGACGATGCCGGTCTCGGTGGTGCCGTAGGCCTCGCCGACCGTGACGCCGTACCGCTCGGCGAACCGCGCGGCGACCTCGGGGGGCATCAGCTCGCCCCCGGAGACGGCGGTCCGCAGCTCGGGCAGCTCGGGCGGATCGAGGGCGGCGGCGAGCAGCTCGTAGTGCATCGGCACCCCGAACAGATGGGTGACCCGGTGGTCGGCCGCGGTCCGCAGGATCTCGCGGGCGGAGACGCGGGGCGCGAAGACGACACGGACGCCGGCCGCCAGCGCGTGCAGCAGCCCGCCGAGCAGGCCGAAACTGTGCGCCGTGGAGCTGAGCAGCAGCAGCCGGTCGCCCTCGCCCGGCATTCCGGGGACCGCCGCGAACGACTCGATCTCGGCGGCGATCGAGCCGGCGGTCCTGCCGATCACCTTCGGCCGCCCGGTGGAGCCCGAGCTGAACTGGACCAGCCGGTGCCCGCCCGCGGCCGGCCGGCCGCCCCTGCGGCACTCGGTGGCCACCTCGTACTCGGGCCGGAAGCCGAACGCCGCACGGACGTTGGACCCGGCCCGGACCATGAACTGCGGCCGACAGCCGGCGCAGAGCGCGTCCACCTCGGCGGGCTTGAGCCGGAAGTCGAACAGCATCACCTGCGCGCCCAGCCGCCACAGCGCGAGCAGCACCTCGACCTGGGTGAAACTGGGCGGCGTCCGCAGCCCCACCGTGCTGCCGGGGCCGATGTCGTAGCCGGCGAACACGGCGGCCTGCTTGGCCACCCGCTCCCGTAACCCGGCCCGGCCGACGGTCTCCCGCTGGTGCGTCAGATACGGCAGGCCGTCGTCCCGCGCGTCGAACAGCCGCTGGACCAGGACGCCCATCCCGTCCTCACCGGCCGCGGCCGCCACGAGTTCGCCCATGAGGCCTCAGACCTCCTTGCAGAACTCGCCGATGGGCAGGCCGACATGGCGCTTGTCCTGCGCCAGATAGCCGAGCAGCTCGTCCCCGGTCCGCAGTTCGGTGACGTTGAGGACCTTGCCGCCCGGTCCGAGGACCCGTACGTGCCAGTCGTCCTGGACGGTCAGGCTCACCAGGCGCCCGTCCTCCGCGTGCGTGCGGATCTCCAGCAGCGGCCGGGACTCCAGCTTGGCGCGCCCGACCACGACCCGTCGGGTGCGGCCGTCGGCACCGACCGCCAGCAGGGCGCTGCCGGAGCCGACCTCGCTGAGGTAGTTGGTGCGGTTGTCGGGGCCCAGTGTGTACGAGTGCAGGGCACCGGCGTTGACCCGGAACGGCCGGGTCGGCATGTACGGCAGCGGGTGCGTCTCGCTGCAGCAGAGCACGAAACCGGAGGAGTACGAGCCGACGAGGATGCCCTCGTCCTCCTCGAAGTGCGAGCAGGTGTCCACGCAGACCCGGTCGCCGAGCCCGACGTGCCGGATGCTCTCCACCGTCAGCGTCGACAGCTCCAGCTGTGGGGTCGTCGCCTCCAGCAGCCGGGCCAGAGCGAACACGTCGTCCGCGCTCCGGGGGGTGAACAGGATGCCGTCGGAGCCGCGTTCGAGCACGTCGAAGACGATGGCCGCCTCCTCCAGGTCCCCGACGACCGTCACCAGCTGCCCCTCGGCCGACTCGGCCGCCGCGAGCACGATCTCCAGCGGGATCTTCGTCGGGTCGGCGAAATGGATCACCGTGTACGGCAGCGCCATCGCGCCCACGCACGACAGCTGGAGGGTGCGGTCGTCCCGTACGTCGACGAAGCCGGCGACGGGTGTACCGGTGACCGGCGCACCCGAGGCGGGCACTCGGGCGGCGGCGCGGTTCTCCGCGGCGAGCGCGTCCAGCTCGTCCTGCGTGGAGAACTTCCGCAGCAGGACGTCGATCCCGGCGTCCGCGAGGGTCCCGCCCGCGCCGGAGGGCTTGGCGTCACCCGCGCCCTTGGCCTCCTTGCCCCCCTTGTCGGCGGACTTGTCGGCCGGCTTCCTCGCGAGCGCCGCCGCGGGCTCCGCGGACACCAGCACCCGGGTCACGGTCGGCGGCAGCGTCCCCAGCAACTCGGCGTCGGCCGAGACCACTCCGGCCATCCGGGCGTGGACGGCCGCGTCCACCACCGCCTGGAGCTGCGGACGGGGGACTTCACGGAGATCGATCCACGCGAACCTCATGCGACACCTGCCACGATCGTCGAGTAACGGGGAGAGGGGGGAGCGGTCATGCTCATGTCTTCGGTGATGCCTTCGCCGCCGGTCCCGTGCACCACCGCCGCGAGCCGGGAGACCAGGGAGGCGGGGGAGGGGGAGGAGAAGATCCGGCGGCCGACGGCGAGCCCCCGGCAGCCGGCCGCCATCACCGTGGTGCCGTACTCGATGAGGTCGGAGCCGTCCGGTGGACCGCCGGCCGCGAGGACGGGGATGGGGCTGTGGGCCACCACCTCGGCCATCCGCTCCAGCGGCAGGGCGACGGTCGTCTTCACCATGTCGGCGCCCAGATCGGCGGCGACGTTCACGATGTGCGCGAGGAGGGCGGGATCGTGCGGGTTCTCGATCCGGGGGCCGCGCGGATAGACCATCGCGATCAGCGGCATGCCCCAGGTGTCGCATGAACGGGCCACCGCACCCAGGTCGACGAGCTGACGCCCCTCGGTGTCCGAGCCGATGTTCACATGGACGCTGACCGCGTCCGCGCCGAGCGCCACCGCCTCCTCGACATCGCCGACCAGCACCTTGGCGTCCACGTCGGCGGAACAGGCCGTACTCGCGCTCAGGTGCACCACCAGCGCGCAGTTCCCGAGGAGGTCCGGGGCGAGCGTGCGGGCCCGCCCCTTGTGGACGATGATCCCGTCGGCCCCGCCGGCCACCAGTGCCCGAAGGAGGTCTTCCCACTGCCCCGGAGGGGCGACCGGGCCGTCCGAGACGCTGTGGTCGAGAGGGATGAGCAAATGCCGGTCATCACCGGCCTGAGAAAGTCTTCTCCAACGTAATGGCTTGCCAGTTTTCAGCATGGGTAATGCGCCTTCCCGGCTCTGAGGCCGCATTTCAGAAAGTCGAACCGCGGCAACCCGATGCGGTCTCCATGTCCGAAAAACGATGGTCGTAGAACTTTCAAGTTCTGCCAGGACGTCAGCATTCCGTGCGTGATCGCGGCTTGGCAAGGCGTGACCGTCGGCAAATTTTTATGCGTCCGGAGACATGACTATTTGACAGCGACTTGACAGGATCCCCCGGGTTGACGGCGTCCCAGGGTGGTGTTCGTGGCGCATTCTTCAGGTCTGTCCCCACGCATAGCGGGATCACATGGGATCACATGGGACCACTCGGGATCTCGTGCTTTAAATGTCGTTGTCGCGTGTAATCGGCGCCCTGCTGACATTTTCCGTCGAAAGCATTCGACGAGATCTCCGTTCGAGCCATTGGCGAGACTTCCTTGTGGGAATCGAATTTCGCGGCCTAGGGTGACAGGCACACTCCGGTTCGTGTTTCATGCGTGGCCGTCCCCCTCTGCACCCGGACCATTCGTGTCCGGGCGTACCGGAAGTGAGCCCCCCATGCCCGAATCCCCGTCCGAGACCGTCTCCGAGACTGTGGACCCCAGATCGGTCGCGTTACCGTCGTCGGCCTCCCCGACGCAGGCCGCCTCGTCGCCGGCCGAGCCGACCAACGCGCCGAAGGTCGCCGCCGCGAGCCTCATCGGCACCACGATCGAGTACTACGATTTCGCCGTCTACGGCACGGCCTCCGCGCTCGTCCTCGGACCCGCGTTCTTCCCCTCCGGCAACGCGACCGTCTCCACCCTCGCCGCGTTCCTCACCTTCGCCGCGGCCTTCCTGTCCCGCCCCCTCGGCGTCGTCCTCTTCGGCACGATCGGCGACCGGCTGGGCCGCCGCCGTGCCCTGGTCGCGTCCCTGCTGCTCATGGGCCTCGCGACGGTCGGCGTCGGCCTCCTGCCGACCTACGAGACCGCCGGACTCCTCGCCCCCGTCCTCCTGGTGACCCTCCGTCTGCTGCAGGGCGTCAGCATGGGCGGCGAGTGGGGCGGCGCGGTCCTGTTGGCCGCCGAACACGCCCCGCCCGGCCGCCGCGCGCTGTACGCCGCCATACCCAACGTCGGCCCCTCGCTCGGCTTCCTGCTCTCCAGCGCCGTCATCCTCCCCACCCTGAACATCGTGGGCCGCGACGGCTTCACGGACTGGGCCTGGCGCGTTCCGTTCCTGCTCAGCGCGGTGCTCGTCCTGGTCGGGCTGTGGGTACGGACGACGGTGTCGGAGTCGCCGGTGTTCAGGGGCTCGGCCCCGGCGGCGCCCCCGGCGTCCCCGGCCTCTCCCGGACCGGCGGGGTCCCCGGCGTCGCGCTTTCCGCTCGGGACGCTCGTCGCGCGCCACCCGCGCCGGCTGCTGCTCGGCACGGGCGCGGCGATCGGCGGCTCGGCCGTGTACTACCTGACGATCGTCTACAGCCTGTCCTACGGTCCGAAATCGCTCGGCATCCCGCAGAACACGATGCTCACCGCCGCGAGCGTGGGGGCGGCGGCCGGGATCGCGATCACGCTGCCCGTCGCACGGCTCGCCGACCGGATCGGGCGCCGGCCGCTGATGCTGGCGGGCGCGGCCGGCTGCGTGGTGTGGGCCGTTCCCATGTACGCGTCCCTCAGCACGGGCGACGCGTTCGTCATCACCGGCGCGTACACGGTCGGGCTCATGCTGCTCGCCCTGATGTTCTCCCCGGCGGCGGCGTTCCTCGCGGAGCTGTTCCCGGCGAGGTTGCGGTACACGGGGGCGTCGGCGGCGTTCATCCTGGCCAACACGCTGGGCGGCGGCTTCGCTCCGCTCGTCGCGACCTGGCTGAACAGTCAGTGGTCGTCGCCGCTGGTGCTCGGGTTCTACACGGGTGGGTTGTGCCTGGTGAGTCTGCTGTGCGTGTGGGCGCTGCCGGAGACCCGCGGGGAGGACTTCACGTCCTGACAGGCATGGCCCGCCCCTGCGTCCCCCCGGGGTGCGCTGTCGGGTGCGGGCCCGGTGGGGGCGTCTCGCGCGGTTCCCCGCGCTCCTGACGGACCCCACCGGACCCGCACCCGAACGGAGTTACGGCGAGGCGGGCGGATACAGCGACCGGGGCAGCTGAGACGCCGCGGCCGAGTCCAGCAGCCACAGGGTCCGCGACCGCCCGTACGCACCCGCGGCAGGTGCCTGGATCTCGCCGGCGCCGGACAGGGCGATGGCCGCGGCCCGCGCCTTGTCCTCACCCGCGGCGAGGAGCCACACCTCACGCGCCGCCCGAATCGCGGGCAGCGTCAGCGTGACCCGCGTCGGCGGCGGCTTCGGCGCGCCGCTGACCCCCACCACCGTCCGCTCGGTCTCCCGCACGGCCGGCAGCTCGGGGAAGAGCGAGGCCACATGGGTGTCCGGACCGACCCCGAGCATCAACACGTCGAACGTCGGCACCGACCCATGGTTCTCGGGCCCCGCCGCACGCGCCAGCTCCTCCGCGTACGCCGCGGCCGCCGCGCCCACATCGGCACCCCACGGCCCGTCCGACGCGGGCATGGCGTGCACCCGCTTCGGGTCCAGCGGCACCGAGTCCAGCAGTGCCTCGCGGGCCTGGGTGACATTCCGCTCGGCGTCGCCCTCGGGCAGGAACCGTTCGTCGCCCCACCACAGATCCAGCCGCGCCCAGTCGATCGCGTCCCGGGCCGGCGCCGCCGCCAGCGCGGCGAGCAGCCCGTTGCCGTTGCGGCCGCCCGTGAGGACCACCGAGGCGTACCCGCGCGAGGCCTGCGCGTCCACGACCTTGGTGATCAGCCGGGCCGCCGCGGCCTGGGCCATCAGCTCCTTGTCGCGGTGCACGACCAGCTGCGGAGTGCTCATGGCGCTGCTTTCTTCACGGGCGGCATCTGCGCGGGCGTGGGCCGCTCGGAGTCGTCGTCCCCGGCGTCCCCCGTGGACCCGGCCGGAGCTGGGGAGGCGACCGGACGCGACGGAGCGGCCGGCGGCAGTGCGGGCGCGGACGCGGACGCACGGGCCGCGGCGGCGGCCGACGCGACGGCCGAACCCAGCCCGGGGCCGGAGCCGGAGACCGAACCGGCTCCCGTGCCCGGGACCGAAGAGGCCACCGCGGGGCCGCCCGCGGCGGTCGGAGCGGTTGCCGGCGCGGCCGAGGCGGCCGTCGGCGCACTGCCCGCCGTGTTCCCGAAGGCTCCGCCCAGCCGGTCCACCCCGAACCGCAGCGCGGACGCGTATGTGTCGTCGGGGTCGAGCCTGCGCAGCTCCTCCGCCAGCAGCTCGGACGTCTCGCGGCGCTTCAGCGCGACCGCCCGGTCCGGCTGGCCCTCCAGCGTCAGGAGGGCGAGGCCCCCGTTGGGCCGGTACAACCGGATGGGACCGGTGCTGGTCAGCATCCGCACCTCGTTGAGGCCGGGCCCGGCCGACACCCCACGCCGTACATGGACGTGGAGCCGGTCCGCCAGCCACATCGCCAGCAGTTCCACGCTCGGGTTGTACTGCTCGCCCTGCACCTCCGCGGAGATGACCTCGCAGTCCACCTGGTCGAGCGCGGCGGCCAGCATGGAACGCCAGGGGGTGATCCGGGTCCAGGCCAGATCCGTGTCGCCGGGCTCGTAGTTGTCGGCGCGGGTCCGCAGCTCCTCGATGGGCTTCTCGGCGGCGTAGCTGTCGGTCACCCGGCGCTGGCCGAGCGCGCCCAGCGGGTCGCGGGCCGGGTCGAGCGGCGCGTTGACCGGCCACCAGACGACGACCGGCGCGTCCGGCAGCAGCAGCGGAAGCACGACCGACTGGGCGTGGTCCGCGACCTCGCCGTACAGCCGCAGCACGACCGTGTCACCGGTGCCGGCGTCCGCGCCGACCCGTACCTCGGCGTCGAGGCGGGACTTCGTGCGGTCGCGGGGGGAGCGGGAGACGCGCTTGATGACCACGATCGTGCGCGATGGGTGCTCGCGGGAGGCGTCGTTGGCGGACTTGAGCGCGTCGTACGCGTTCTCCTCGTCCGTCACGATGACCAGCGTGAGCACCATGCCGACCGCCGGAGTGCCTATCTCCCGGCGGGCCTTGACCAGTGCCTTGTTGATCTTGCTGGCCGTGGTGTCCGTGAGGTCCGTCTTCATGGCCGGCGCCAGCTCCGTCCGTCTCGCTCCAGCATCTCGTCCGCCTCGACGGGACCCCAGGTGCCCGCCTGGTACTGCGCGGGCCTGCCGCTCTTGTCCCAGTACTCCTCGATCGGGTCGAGGATCTTCCAGGACAGCTCGACCTCCTCGGTGCGCGGGAAGAGGTTCGAGTCGCCGAGCAGGACGTCGAGGATGAGACGCTCGTACGCCTCGGGCGACGACTCGGTGAAGGACTCGCCGTACGCGAAGTCCATCGACACGTCACGGATCTCCATCGACGTGCCGGGCACCTTGGAGCCGAAGCGGACCGTCACGCCCTCGTCGGGCTGGACGCGGATGACGATCGCGTTCTGGCCCAGCTCCTCGGTGGCGGTGGAGTCGAAGGGGGAGTGCGGGGCGCGCTGGAAGACCACCGCGATCTCGGTCACCCGGCGGCCGAGGCGCTTGCCCGTCCGCAGGTAGAAGGGGACGCCCGCCCAGCGGCGGTTGTCGACCTCGACCTTGATCGCCGCGTAGGTGTCGGTCTTCGACCTGCGGTCGATACCGTCCTCCTCCAGGTACCCGATGACCTTCTCGCCGCCCTGCCAGCCGGCCGCGTACTGGGCGAACACGGTGTCCCGGCCCAGATCCTTCGGCAGCCTCACCGCGCCGAGCACCTTGGTCTTCTCGGCGGCGAGCGCGTCCGCGTCGAAGGAGGCGGGCTCCTCCATCGCGGTCAGCGCCATCAGCTGGAGCAGGTGGTTCTGGATGACGTCACGGGCGGCGCCGATACCGTCGTAGTAGCCCGCCCGGCCGCCGATGCCGATGTCCTCGGCCATCGTGATCTGCACGTGGTCGACGAAGGACCGGTTCCAGATCGGCTCGAACATCGTGTTGGCGAAGCGCAGCGCCAGGATGTTCTGGACGGTCTCCTTGCCCAGGTAGTGGTCGATGCGGAAGACCTGGTCCGGGGCGAAGACCTCGTGCACGACCTTGTTGAGGTCCTCGGCCGAGGTCAGGTCGTGCCCGAACGGCTTCTCGATGACCGCGCGCCGCCAGGAGCCGCTGCTCTGGTCGGCAAGGCCGTGCTTCTTCAGCTGCTGGATCACGACCGGGAACGCGGACGGCGGTACGGACAGATAGAAGGCGAAGTTGCCGCCCGTGCCCTGCGCCTTGTCCAGCTCCTCGATGGTGTCGCGCAGCCGCTCGAAGGACTCGTCGTCGTCGAAGGTGCCCTGGACGAACCGCATGCCCTGGATGAGCTGCTGCCAGACCTCCTCGCGGAAGGGCGTGCGGGCGTGCTCCTTGACCGCGTCGTGCACCTCCTGCGCGAAGTCCTCGTTGGCCCACTCCCGGCGCGCGAAGCCGACGAGCGAGAAGCCCGGCGGCAGCAGTCCGCGGTTGGCGAGGTCGTACACGGCAGGCATCAGCTTTTTACGTGACAAATCGCCTGTGACGCCGAAGATGACCAGGCCCGACGGCCCCGCGATACGCGGGAGCCGTCGGTCCGCGGCGTCACGCAGCGGATTGCTGCTCGACAAGGTGTTCAGCCCTCCGAGGGTGCGAGGCGCTGAAGCTCCGCCTCGGTCGACTTGAGCAGGTCGTTCCAGGACGCCTCGAACTTCTCGACGCCCTCGTCCTCCAGCAGCTGCACGACCTCGTCGTACGAGATCCCGAGCTTCTCGACCGCGTCCAGCTCGGCACGCGACTGCTCGTACGTGCCGGCGATCGCGTTGCCGCGGATCTCGCCGCTCTCGGCGGTGGCCTCCAGCGTGGCCTCCGGCATGGTGTTCACCGTGTTGGGCGCGACCAGCTCGTCGACGTACAGCGTGCTCTTGTACGCCGGGTCCTTGACGCCGGTCGAGGCCCACAGCGGACGCTGCTTGTTGGCGCCCGCGCTCTCCAGCACGCTCCAGCGGTCGGTGGAGAAGACCTCCTCGTACGCCTGGTAGGCGAGCCGCGCGTTGGCGACGCCGGCCTTGCCACGGGCGGCCTTGGCCTCGTCGGTGCCGAGCGCGTCGATGCGCTTGTCGATCTCGGTGTCCACGCGGGACACGAAGAAGGACGCCACCGAGTGGATCTTCGACAGGTCCAGGCCCCGCTCCTTCGCCTTCTCCAGACCGGCCAGGTAGGCGTCCATGACCTGGCGGTAGCGCTCCAGCGAGAAGATCAGCGTCACGTTGACGCTGATGCCGAGGCCGATGACCTCGGTGATGGCCGGCAGGCCGCCCATCGTGGCCGGGATCTTGATCAGCGTGTTGGGCCGGTCCACCAGCCACGCCAGCTGCTTGGCCTCGGCGACCGTGGCCTTGGTGTCGTGCGCCAGGCGCGGGTCGACCTCGATGGAGACCCGGCCGTCCTGGCCGCCGGTCGCGTCGAAGACCGGGCGCAGGATGTCGGCGGCGTCGCGGACGTCCGCCGTCGTGATCATGCGGATGGCCTCTTCGACGGTGACCTTGCGGGCGGCGAGGTCGGAGACCTGCTGCTCGTAGCCGTCACCGCTGCTGATCGCCTTCTGGAAGATCGACGGGTTGGTGGTGACGCCCACGACGTGCTGCTGGTCGAGCAGCTCGGCGAGGTTGCCGGACGTGATGCGCTTGCGCGACAGGTCGTCCAGCCAGATCGCGACGCCCTCCTCGGAGAGGCGCTTGAGTGCGTCTGTCATGGAAATTCCATCTCCTACGTGTCGTGTGTGAGCGTCAGCGCTGAGCGGCGGCGAGTGATTCCTGCGCGACCGCGGCCACGTTCTCGGCGGTGAAGCCGAACTCCTGGAAGAGGACCTTGCCGTCGGCCGAAGCGCCGAAGTGCTCCAGCGAGACGATGCGGCCGGCGTCGCCCACGTACTTGTGCCAGGTGAGCCCGATCCCGGCCTCGACCGCGACACGCGCCTTGACGGACGGCGGCAGAACGCTCTCCCGGTACCCCTGGTCCTGCTCCTCGAACCACTCCACGGACGGCATGGACACCACCCGCGTGGGCACGCCCTGCGCCTGCAGCTGCTCGCGCGCCTCCACGGCCACGTGCACCTCGGAACCGGTGGCGATGAGGATCACCTCGGCGTCGCCGCCTTCGGCGTCGAACAGGACGTAACCGCCCTTGGCGGCATCCTCGTTGGCCTCGTACGTCGGCACACCCTGACGGGTCAGCGCCAGACCGTGCGGGGCGCCCTTGCCGAACTCCTTGGTCCAGCGCTTGAGGATCTCGCGCCAGGCGATGGCGGTCTCGTTGGCGTCGGCCGGGCGGACCACGTTCAGACCCGGGATCGCGCGCAGCGCGGCCAGGTGCTCGACCGGCTGGTGCGTCGGGCCGTCCTCGCCGAGGCCGATGGAGTCGTGCGTCCACACGTAGGTCACCGGCAGGTGCATCAGCGCCGACAGGCGGACGGCGTTGCGCATGTAGTCGGAGAACACGAGGAACGTGCCGCCGAAGATGCGGGTGTTGCCGTGCAGGGCGATGCCGTTCATCTCCGCGGCCATGGAGTGCTCGCGGATGCCGAAGTGGATCGTGCGGCCGTAGGGGTTCGCCTCCGGCAGCGGGTTGTCCGCGGGGAGGAACGACGACGTCTTGTCGATCGTGGTGTTGTTCGAGCCGGCGAGGTCGGCGGAGCCGCCCCACAGCTCGGGGACCACCGCGCCCAGCGCCTGCAGCACCTTGCCGGACGCGGCACGCGTCGCGACACCCTTGCCCGTCTCGAACTCGGGCAGGTGCGACTCCCAGCCCTCGGGCAGTTCGCCCGCGCTGATCCGGTCGAACTCGGCGGCGCGCTCGGCGTTGCCGTCACGCCACTCCTGCAGCTGCTTCTCCCACACGGCACGGGCCTCACGGCCGCGCTCGCCCAGGGCACGCGTGTGCGCGATGACCTCGTCGGCGACCTCGAAGTTCTTCTCCGGGTCGAAGCCGAGGACCCGCTTGGTGGCCGCGACCTCGTCCGCGCCGAGCGCCGAGCCGTGCGCGGCCTCGGTGTTCTGCGCGTTCGGGGCCGGCCAGGCGATGATCGAGCGCATCGCGATGAACGACGGCCGGTCGGTGACGGCCTTCGCGGCCTCGATCGCCGCGTACAGCGCCGCCGGGTCGAGGTCGCCGTTCTCCTGCGGCTCCACGCGCTGCACGTGCCAGCCGTACGCCTCGTACCGCTTCACGGTGTCCTCGGACACGGCGGTCTCGGTGTCGCCCTCGATGGAGATGTGGTTGTCGTCCCACAGCAGGACCAGGTTGCCGAGCTTCTGATGCCCGGCCAGCGAGGACGCCTCGGCGGAGATGCCCTCCTGGAGGCAGCCGTCACCGGCGATCACGAAGACATGGTGATCGAACGGGGACTCGCCGGCGGCGGCCTCGGGGTCGAACAGACCGCGCTCGTAGCGGGCGGCCATCGCCATGCCCACCGCGTTGGCGACACCCTGGCCGAGCGGCCCGGTCGTCGTCTCCACGGCCTTGGTGTGCCCGTACTCGGGGTGACCCGGCGTCTTCGAACCCCAGGTGCGGAAGGACTCCAGGTCCTCCAGCTCCAGGCCGAAGCCGCCCAGGTACAGCTGGATGTAGAGGGTCAGGGAGGAGTGGCCGGCGGACAGGACGAACCGGTCACGGCCCACCCAGTCGGGGTCGGCGGGGTCGTGGCGCATCACCTTCTGGAAGAGGGTGTACGCGGCGGGCGCGAGGCTCATCGCCGTACCCGGATGGCCGTTGCCGACCTTCTGGACGGCGTCGGCGGCCAGGATCCGGGCGGTGTCGACGGCCCGCTGGTCCAATTCGTTCCACGCGAGGTCTGTAGTGGTCGGCTTGGTGCTCACCCTGGGTCAGGGCTCCTCTCCACATGTCTCGTGCCGGTGTTCTTCACGGCACCGGCCGTTGTCGAGCCTACCCCCGTAGGAACGCGCATTTTTTCGAGTCATTCCAGACTGCCGGGACTGTGTCCCGTCCGCCTCCCGACCAGTGGTTCGCATGCTGAGACCAGGGGGTTCCGCTGTTCGACATGTGAATACGGAGCCGCTCATCCGACTGCTCAACGCAAGTGTGTCCGGCTCGCCGCCGGGCGTCCGCCAACACGACCCCACCCCCTTGAAAGGCTGGCTCTGGGCAACGTCTACAGTGGCGTGGTACGCGCGAGCCGTTACGGGGAGTTCACAACCGGGGGCTTGCTGAGGAGTCTCTGTCAGGGGTGTGCGTGACGGCCGTCGAATCCCGTCCACCGGGAGTGCTTGGCGCGAGCAGCACGAGCAGCAGCCGGGGTCAGCGGCCGATCGGGGCCCGAGTCAAGGCGTTCGTGGCGCTCACGAAGCCGCGGATCATCGAACTGCTGCTGATCACCACCGTTCCGGTGATGTTCCTCGCGGAGCAGGGGGTCCCGGACCTCTGGCTGGTGCTCGCCACCTGTATCGGCGGCTATCTCTCGGCCGGCGGTGCCAACGCGCTCAACATGTACATCGACCGCGACATCGACGCGCTCATGGAGCGCACGTCGCAGCGGCCGCTGGTCACCGGCATGGTCACCCCGCGTGAGGGCCTGGTCTTCGGCCTCACCCTCGCGGCCGTCTCCACCGCCTGGTTCGGCCTGCTCGTCAACTGGCTGTCCGCGTGGCTGTCGCTCGGGGCGCTCCTCTTCTACGTCGTCGTCTACACGATGATCCTCAAACGGCGTACCTCCCAGAACATCGTCTGGGGTGGCATCGCCGGCTGCATGCCGGTCCTCATCGGCTGGTCCGCCGTCACCAACTCGATGTCGTGGGCCGCCGTCATCCTCTTCCTGGTCATCTTCTTCTGGACCCCGCCGCACTACTGGCCCCTGTCCATGAAGGTGAAGGACGACTACGCCCGCGTCGGCGTCCCGATGCTCCCCGTGGTCGCCTCCAACAAGGTCGTCGCACGGCAGATCGTCCTCTACAGCTGGGTGATGGTCGCCGTCTCCCTGCTGCTGACCCCCCTCGGCTACACGGGCTGGTTCTACACCGCGGTCGCCCTGGTGACGGGCGGCTGGTGGCTCTGGGAGGCACACGCCCTCCAGAACCGCGCGAAGGGCGGAGCGACCGGCGGCAAGCTCAAGGAAATGCGCCTGTTCCACTGGTCGATCACCTACGTCTCGCTGCTCTTCGTGGCGGTGGCGGTGGACCCCTTCCTGCGCTGAGGCCGGGACGCGCCCCGAGGGGCGCGGGGCCGTATCGATACGGCGAGTGGTCAAGCCCACAAACCCCGCCATCGCCGCCCGCCCTACCCATCGGTAGCATCCTGCCCATGGCAGACACCAAGCAGGCAGACGAGGCCAAGGCAACCAAGGCCGCCGCCAAGGCCGAGCGCCGAGCGACCCGGCTGGCCAAGCAGATCGGCGCCTTCGCCAAGGCACACCGCGGTGCCGAGGCCCAGGTCGCCTACATCGGCGAACAGGGCGCCCGTATCGTCCTCGTCGGCGAGGACGGCGGCTGGGGCGACCTGGTGGCACCCTCGTACGCGATCGCCGAGGCGGCCGTCGCCAAGGCCGGCGTCACCGTCCACGAGGACTTCGACGGCGAGTTCGCGGCCAAGGTCACGACCGGCCCGTACGAATGGTCGCGGATGGCCGGAATCCAGGTCGGCGGTCCGAAGAACAGCAACACCTGAGCCCGGCTCACCCGTTAGGCCCCGTGAACGACGGAGTCGGCCTCGGGGAGCCCGGATGATCGAAACGCCGTCCCTCGTGGACCAGTACTGCCACGGCGTACTGCGCACGGAGCTGGGCCTCGGCACCTTCGAGGCCCACCTCGCGCGCAGCGAGGGCCCGCCCGCGCCCGGGACCACTTTCTTCGACACCCAGACGGGTTTCGCCGTACGCCGCTGGTGCCCGCCCCTGCTCGGTCTGGAGCCGCACTGCCCACCGGCCCGCTATCTGGCCCGGCGCCGCGAACTGGGCGTCCTGGAGACCGGCCGCAGACTCCTGCGGGGCAGCGGCATCACGACCTACCTCGTCGACACGGGGTTGCCCGGCGATCTCACCGGTCCGGGCGAGATGGCCTCCACCGCGGACGCCGACGCTCATGAGATCGTCCGCCTCGAACTCCTCGCCGAACAGGTCGCCGACACCTCCGGCACCGTCGAGGCGTTCCTGGCCAATCTCGCCGAGTCGGTGCACGCGGCCGCCGCACACGCCGTCGCCTTCACCTCGGTGGCGGGCGTACGGCACGGCCTGGCGTTCGCGCCCGAGCCGCCCGGGCCGGGGGAGGTGCGGGGCGCGGTGGGGCGCTGGCTCGCGCACCGGCCGGTCGGCGGGGCGCTCACCGACCCCGTTCTCCTGCGCCATCTGCTGTGGATCGCCGTCGCCTCGGGCCGCCCCCTCCAGCTCCACGCGGGCCTCGGCGAACCGGGCCTGCGCCTCGACGCCGCCGACCCCGTCCTGCTGACCGACTTCGCCCGCGCCACGGCCGGCCTCGGCACCGATCTGGTCCTGCTGCACGGCTATCCGTACCACCGCCACGCGGCCCATCTCGCCGGGGCCTTCCCGCACGTCCACGTCGACCTGGGCGCCGAACTCGTCCGCACCGGCGCACGCGCCACCGCCGTGCTCGCCGAGGTCCTGGAACTCGCCCCCTTCGGCAAGATCCTCTTCTCCAGCGGCGCACACGGCCTGCCCGAGCTGCACGTGGTCGGTGCCCGGCTGTTCCGTGAGGCACTGGCCCGGGTGCTGGGGGCCTGGGTGGCGGAGGGCGCCTGGTCACCGGCGGACGCACAGCGCGTGGCGGAACTGGTCGCGGCGGGGAATGCGCGGCGGGTGTACGGGCTGGCGTAGGCGGGTGGCAGGGCTGCCCGCCCGACGGAGGTTGTTCAGGGCACGAGTGCGAGTCCGGTGACAGGGCCGGGGAATTTCGTGACGAGCCGTTTGTTTCCGTCCGCGACAGTGACCTCGTACACGGCACCCGAGAGGTCGGACACATAGACGCTGCCGTTCGTGTGGTCGACGGCCAGTCCGATCGCCTCGTGAAAGTCGTCGGCGATGATCGTGGGCGTGTCGCCTCGCCGTCCGGGCGGCGGTACGGGAGCGCGGTTGAGGGTGTTGCCCAGCGGGCCGACGCCGCGGTCGGTCCAGTAGAGAACCCGGCCGTTCGGGTCGAGTTCGAGGTCGATGGGCTCCGGAAGTCCGGCCCACAGCGTTTCGATGTCGTCGCGGTCGTCGGGCGATGTTCCTGCCGGGAGTTCGAGCCGGGCGCGAAGGATGCGGCCTCTGCCGCCGTCACTGGGACCCTTCTGGGTCCAGTACAGCCAGCCCTGCGCCGTGTCGACCGTGATGCCGACGCATTCCTCCTCGGCGCGTGTCGGCCCGTGCCCGGCGGTCAGGACGAGGGCTGTCAGTCCGGAGCCGTCCCGCTCGGCGCGGTAGACGCCGCGGCCCTCCCGGTCGCACCAGTAGAGCCGTCCGGTCGCCGGGTCCGTGGTGAGCTGCTTGCCGGTGGTGAAGGTGCCACGCGGGACGACGATCTGCGGGGCACCTCCGGAGAGGGGCACGCGCTGGACGGAGCCGTTGCGGTGGGTGAACGGTGGCTCTACGCCGGGCTGGGGCGGTGCGTCCGGCGTTACCATGAGCGTGATGTACGCACAACCCTCGGTCTCGTCCACCACGATGCCGTCCGGCGCCTCCGTGATACCGAGGGCTATGTCCGTCACGGTGCCGTCGTCCGGGTCGATGCGGTGCACGCCGCCCGGGACGACTTCGAGAGCGTAAAGCCGCGATGATCGGGCCGGCCGGCCGCGGACTCTGTCGTCGTCACCTTTGGACCTCTTCTCCGGGGCTTTCCGCTGGTGCGGGACCTGGCATACATACTGAGCGATGTGCGCCGTGCGCCTTCGGCTGAGACACGTGATCAGTCGGCGCCGTCCGCCCGTGCGAGCGTGGAGGCGGTCGAGGACCAGGGAGAACCTGGGGCCCGGGACGTACGCCCTGGTCGGGGCGTACACATGACGTACGCGCGCGGGGACCTCTACGCCCGCGTGGCCAACTTCTCCTCCGACGGGCCCGGTACGTCCGCCGTGGCCTCCGGGCGTTCCCGCAGGGACAGCAGGACGCGGAGCATGGCGATCCACACCAGGCACGAACCCAGCATGTGCGCGCCGACCAGGATCTCGGGGAGGTCGGTGAAGTACTGGACGTAGCCGACGACGCCCTGGGCCAGGAGGACCAGGAACAGGTCACGGGTGCGGTTCAGCGGCTCGCGCAGGGCGTCCACCGCCTTCAGGACGAACCACAGGGCGAAGGTGAGCGTCACCACGATCCAGGCCAGCACCGCGTGCAGCTTGGTGACGTTCTCCCAGTTCAGCGGGATGCGGTGGACCTCGCTGGAGTCACCGGCGTGCGGGCCGGCGCCCGTGACGACCGTGCCCACCGCGATCAGCAGCAGGGTGACGCCCACCAGGATCGCCACCAGCTGCCGCACCGCCTGGCCGACCAGCGCCCGCGGGGCGGTGTCGCCCTCGCCGGTGCGGTGCCACATCACGGCGGCGACGGCGATGAGCGCGGTGGAGAGCAGGAAGTGCGCGGCCACCGTGTACGGGTTGAGGCCGACCAGGACGACGATGCCGCCGAGCACCGCGTTGCTCATGACGACCCAGAACTGCGCCCAGCCCAGCCGGGTCAGGCTGCGCCGGTACGGCTTCTGCGAGCGCGCGGCGACGATCGCCCAGCCGACCGCCGCGCACAGCACGTACGTCAGCAGCCGGTTGCCGAACTCGATGTAGCCGTGGACGCCCATCTCACGGGTCGCGGTGAGCGAGTCGTCGGTGCACTTGGGCCAGGTCGGGCAGCCGAGGCCCGACCCGGTGAGCCGCACGGCACCGCCGGTCACCACGATCACCACCGCCATGACGAGGGCGGCGAGGGCCGCCCGCCGGACCGTTCTGGGGTCCGGGGTCCAGCGGCCGGCGATGAAGGCGAGAGGGTTGCGCGCTGCGGAGACGAGGTCGTCGCGGGTCGGTTTCGGCACGCGCACCATGGTAGGCCCGTCGCTTGTGCACGCGTTCACGAGGGTACGGCCGGGGTGGTGACCTGCGCTTATTCCCAGCGGAAGTACCGGGCGGCCGCGCCCAGCCCGAGCACCGCCCACACGGCGAGGATCCCGAGGTCGCCCCACGGCACGCCCGCGCCGTGCTGGAGGACGTCCCGCAGCCCGTCCGACAGCGCCGAGATCGGCAGCAGTGCGAGCACGCTCTGCGCCGCGTCCGGGAACTTGTCCAGCGGGACGACGACACCGCCTCCCACGAGCAGCAGCAGGAAGACCAGGTTCGCCGCCGCGAGCGTCGCCTCAGCCTTCAGCGTGCCCGCCATCAGCAGGCCGAGGCCCGAGAAGGCGGCCGTCCCGAGGACGAGAAGGAGCACCACGGCGAAGGGGTTGCCGTGCGGGTCCCAGCCCATCGCGAAGGCGATCACCGTGAGCAGGACGACCTGGAGGACCTCGGTGACCAGCACGGACAGGGTCTTCGCGGTCATCAGACCCCAGCGCGGGAGCGGCGAGACCGCCAGCCGCTTCAGCACGCCGTAGCGGCGCTCGAAGCCGGTGGCGATCGCCTGGCCGGTGAACGCCGTCGACATCACGGCGAGTGCCAGGACGCCCGGCGCCAGGAAGTCGACCGCCTCGCCGTCGCCCGTGTCCACGATGTCCACCGAGCCGAACAGCACCAGCAGCAGGGCCGGGATGACCACGGTGAGGAGCAGCTGCTCGCCGTTGCGCAGCAGCATCCGTGTCTCCAGGGCCGCCTGGGCCGTGATCATACGGGTCAGGGGGGCGGCGCCCGGCATCGGCGCGTACGTGCCCGCGTCCCTGTCGGTCCTCGCGCTCATGAACGCAGCTCCTTGCCGGTCAGTTCCAGGAAGACGTCCTCCAGGGTGTGCCGTTCCACCGAGATGCGGTCCGGCATCACCCCGTGCTGGGCGCACCAGGAGGTGACGGTCGCGAGGAGCTGCGGGTCGATCTTGCCGGTCACCCGGTAGACACCGGGCGTCAGCTCGACGGCGGCGGAGTCCGCCGGGAGGGCCTTGAGCAGGGAGCCGACGTCGAGGGCGGGGCGGCCGGTGAAGCGCAGGGTGTTCTCGGCGCCGCCCCGGCACAGTTCCTCGGGCGAGCCCTGGGCGACGACCCGGCCGCCGTCGATGATCGCGACGTCGTCCGCGAGCTGCTCGGCCTCGTCCATGTGGTGCGTGGTGAGGATGACCGCGACGCCGTCCGCGCGCAGGTCCCGGACCAGCTCCCAGGTGGCCCGGCGGGCCTGCGGGTCGAGGCCGGCGGTGGGCTCGTCGAGGAAGACCAGCTCGGGGCGGCCGACCACGGCCATCGCGAGGGCGAGCCGCTGCTGCTGGCCGCCGGAGAGCCGGCGGTAGGCCGTACGGCCGCAGCCGCCGAGCCCCAGACGCTCGATCAGGGCGTCGACGTCGAGCGGGTGGGCGTGCAGCCGGGCCACGTGCCGGAGCATCTCCTCGGCGCGGGCGCCGGAGTAGACGCCGCCGGACTGGAGCATCACGCCTATCCGGGGGCGCAGCGCGGCGGCCTCGCGGACCGGGTCGAGACCGAGAACGGACACCGAGCCGGAGTCCGGGCTCCGGTAGCCCTCACAGGTCTCGATCGTCGTCGTCTTCCCCGCGCCGTTGGGCCCGAGCACGGCGGTGACGCCCGCTTCGGCCGTCAGGTCCAGGCCGTCCACCGCGGTCTTGTCGCCGTACCGTTTCACCAGGGACCGGACCTGGACCACGGGGTCACTTCGCATGAGCCCGAGTCTAGGGACGCGGCCGGGCGACGAGGCGGCCGGGTCCGGAGATCTCCTCCTCACGGGGACGGTGCAACGGGAGCCAGCGCTCGGCGTACGCCACCGCCTCGGCCACCGGGAACAGACGTACGTCCGCCGCGCCCACCCTGGTCCGGCGGATCCCCCGGTCGCGTTCGAAGTCGTGGCCCAGCTCGTCGAACCGGTCCGAGTCGATCGACACCTCGGTCACCACCTCCCAGCCCTGCGGACCAGGCCGGCCCACCTCGACCAGCGGTGCGGGCGTGCGGTACTCGGCCAGGTGGAAACTGGTGCAGGTGTCGTAGCCCGCGCCGAGCAGCAGCACCCGGGCGCCCGCCCGCTCCAGCCGGGCCAGCGGGCTGCGTTCGCCGAGGCGGCAGTCGGGGGCGTGGTCGGCGAGGAGCGCGGCCGCGGCCGGACCGATCGCCGCGAAGGACGTCTGGGGGTGCGCGCTGCGCAGGGCGCCCGGCCAGGTCCGTACCGTCTCGGGGATCACACCGACCCCGCGGGAGGGCGTGATCGCGGGGTCGTAGCAGGGCATGGCCACCCGTATGGGCTCCCACCACTCCTCGGGTACCGGCGGACGGGCCCAGAGCGCGGGATCCGAGAGGTCGCCGGTCTGGGTGGGGACGACCAGGGTGCCGTCCGGACCGAGCGCGTCGAGCAGCGCCCGGACCACCGTGACGGCGCCTCCGCAGACCCAGCCGAGCGCGCTGAGCGAGGAGTGCACGAGGAGGGTCTCGCCGGGTTCGACACCGGCGGCACGCAGGTCCGCCGCCAGGCCGGCGCGAGTGACGAGCGGGCCGGTGGGAGGGGTTGTCGACATGGTGTGGCAGTCTTCCGGAGCGGCTCGCGCGACGCCACCGACTTGATCGAGCAGTGATCGTTCTCCCAGGTCAGCTTAGGTTTGCCTAAGTGATGCACGGCACCGCCCGCCGTCCGGACGCGGCTTGCCCCTCTCTGAGGAATTACGCAACAATGGCGTTGTGAAAAACGTCGGCGAGGCTCCGCAGGAGGAACTCGCGACCGGTGAGCGGTCCACCCGCAACCGCGTCGCGCGGTCCATCCTGTCCCACGGCCCGTCCACGGTCGCCGACCTCGCCGGGCGCCTCGGGCTCACCCAGGCCGCCGTCCGCCGGCACCTCGACGCACTGGTCGGCGACGACGTCGTGCAGCCCCGCGAGCAGCGCGTCTACGGCGCGCGTACGCGCGGGCGCCCCGCCAAGGTGTTCGCCCTGACGGACTGCGGACGGGACGCCTTCGACCAGTCCTACGACAAGCTCGCGGTGGACGCGCTCCACTGGATCGCGGACCGCGAGGGCGGGGAGCAGGCCGTCGCCGCCTTCGCCCGCGCCCGGGTCGCCGCCGAGGCCGGCGCCTACCGGCGGGCCGTCGAGGCCGCGGACCCCGAAGAGAAGACCGAAGCCCTGGCCAAGGCCCTGAGCGCCGACGGGTACGCTGCTACGGCGCGCAGCGCGCCCCACCCCCACCAGGGGGAGCAGCTCTGCCAGCACCACTGCCCGGTAGCGCATGTCGCCGAGCGGTTCCCGCAGCTCTGCGAGGCCGAGACCGAGCTGTTCGCCGAACTGCTCGGCACCCACGTCCAGCGGCTGGCCACCATCGCCCACGGCGACGGCGTCTGCACGACGTTCATCCCCAGAATTTCCAAGACAGCCAACGACACCGCATCTGCACGTACCGCCGGGAGGAACCCCGCATGACGCTCCCCATCGAGGAGACCGCCCACCCCGAGCTCGAGGGGCTGGGCAACTACGAATACGGCTGGGCCGACTCCGACGTGGCCGGTGCCTCTGCCAAGCGCGGTATCAACGAGGACGTCGTCCGAGACATCTCCGCCAAGAAGAACGAGCCGGAGTGGATGACCAAGCTCCGCCTCAAGGGCCTGCGCCTGTTCGAGAAGAAGCCCATGCCGAACTGGGGCTCGGACCTGTCCGGCATCGACTTCGACAACATCAAGTACTTCGTGCGCTCCACGGAGAAGCAGGCGGAGTCCTGGGAGGACCTGCCCGAGGACATCAAGAACACGTACGACAAGCTCGGCATCCCCGAGGCGGAGAAGCAGCGCCTCGTCGCGGGCGTCGCGGCCCAGTACGAGTCCGAGGTCGTCTACCACCAGATCCGTGAGGACCTGGAGGAGCAGGGCGTCATCTTCCTGGACACCGACACCGCCCTGAGGGAGCACCCGGAGCTCTTCAAGGAGTACTTCGGCACGGTCATCCCGGTCGGCGACAACAAGTTCGCGTCGCTGAACACCGCGGTGTGGTCCGGCGGCTCCTTCATCTACGTGCCGAAGGGCGTGCACGTGGAGATCCCGCTCCAGGCCTACTTCCGTATCAACACGGAGAACATGGGCCAGTTCGAGCGGACGCTGATCATCGTCGACGAGGACGCCTACGTCCACTACGTCGAGGGCTGTACGGCCCCGATCTACAAGTCGGACTCCCTGCACAGCGCGGTCGTCGAGATCATCGTCAAGAAGGGCGCCCGCTGCCGCTACACGACCATCCAGAACTGGTCGAACAACGTCTACAACCTGGTCACCAAGCGCGCCGTGGCGTACGAGGGCGCGACCATGGAGTGGATCGACGGCAACATCGGCTCCAAGGTCACCATGAAGTACCCGGCCGTCTACCTGATGGGCGAGCACGCCAAGGGCGAGACGCTCTCCATCGCCTTCGCGGGCGAGGGCCAGCACCAGGACGCCGGCTCCAAGATGGTGCACATGGCGCCGAACACCTCCTCCAACATCGTCTCCAAGTCGGTGGCGCGCGGTGGCGGCCGTACCTCCTACCGCGGCCTGGTCGAGATCGGCGAGGGCGCGCCCGGCTCCAAGTCGAACGTGCTGTGCGACGCGCTGCTCGTCGACACCATCTCCCGCTCGGACACCTACCCGTACGTCGACGTCCGCGAGGACGACGTGTCCATGGGCCACGAGGCGACCGTCTCCAAGGTCTCCGAGGACCAGCTCTTCTACCTGATGAGCCGTGGCCTGAGCGAGTTCGAGGCGATGGCGATGATCGTGCGCGGCTTCGTCGAGCCCATCGCGAAGGAGCTGCCCATGGAGTACGCGCTGGAGCTCAACCGGCTGATCGAGCTGCAGATGGAAGGCGCGGTCGGCTGACGCGCCACCGGATCAGCAGCTAGCGGCCCGCCTCCCCGGGCGGGCCGAGGTTCGAGAACGTAGGAAGAGAGCAGACCGACAGCCATGGCTGAGGCTCAGAACATCCCGGTGGGGTCCACCACCGCCGGCGCGGTGGCCGTTGCCGCCGAGTCGACCGTCGCCACACGCATGAGCGCGCCCCCGTCCTTCGACGTGGCGGACTTCCCGGTCCCGCACGGCCGTGAGGAGGAGTGGCGGTTCACCCCGCTGGAGCGGCTGCGCGGGCTGCACGACGGCACCGCCGTCGCGAGCGGCGGCCTGAAGGTCGACGTGCAGGCGCCCGAGGGCGTCACCGTCGAGGGCGTCGGCCGCGACGACGCGCGCCTCGGCAGGGCGGGCACCCCCGTGGACCGCATCGCCGCCCAGGCCTACTCGTCGTTCGAGAAGGCCGGCGTGATCACCGTCCCCAAGGAGACGGTCCTCGCCGAGCCGATCCGGATCGCCGTGCACGGCGAGGGCGGCACCGCCTTCGCCCACCAGGTGATCGAACTGGGCGCCTTCGCCGAGGCCGTCGTCGTCATCGACCACACCGGTGACGCCGTCCTCGCGGCCAACGTCGAGTACGTCCTCGGTGACGGCGCCAAGCTGACCGTCGTCTCCGTCCAGGACTGGGACGACAAGGCCGTGCACGTGGCCCAGCACAACGCCCTCGTCGGCCGGGACGCGAGCCTCAAGTCGGTCGTGGTCACCTTCGGCGGCGACGTCGTCCGCCTCCACCCGCGCGTGTCCTACTCCGGCACCGGCGGCGAGGCCGAGCTGTTCGGGCTGTACTTCACGGACGCCGGCCAGCACCAGGAGCACCGCCTCCTGGTCGACCACAACGTCCCGCACTGCAAGTCGAACGTCGTCTACAAGGGCGCGCTCCAGGGCGAGGGCGCCCACGCCGTCTGGATCGGCGACGTGCTCATCGAGGCCAAGGCCGAGGGCACCGACACCTACGAGATGAACCGGAACCTGGTCCTCACGGACGGCGCCCGGGTCGACTCGGTGCCGAACCTGGAGATCGAGACCGGCGAGATCGTCGGCGCCGGCCACGCCTCCGCGACCGGCCGCTTCGACGACGAGCAGCTCTTCTACCTGATGGCCCGCGGTATCCCGGCCGACGAGGCCCGACGCCTCGTCGTCCGCGGCTTCTTCGCCGAGCTGGTCCAGCAGATCGGCGTCGACGACATCCAGGAACGCCTCCTCGCGAAGATCGACGAGGAGCTGGAGACTGTGACTGGATCCGGCCGATGACCACCTACGTACGCGCCTGCGGGCTGAGCGAGCTGGAGGAGGACACCCCGAAGCGGGTGGAACTCGACGGCACGCCGGTCTCGGTCGTACAGACCGAGGGCGAGGTGTTCGCCATCCACGACATCTGCTCCCACGCGAACGTCTCGCTCTCCGAGGGAGAGGTGGAGGACTGCCAGATCGAGTGCTGGCTGCACGGCTCCGCGTTCGACCTCAGAACCGGTAAGCCGTCCGGCCTTCCCGCGACGCGCCCCGTTCCCGTATACCCCGTAAAGATCGAAGGGGACGACGTGCTCGTCTCCCTCACCCAGGAGTCCTGAGGCACCCATGGCAACGCTTGAAATCCGAGACCTGCACGTCACCGTCGAGGCCGACAACGCCACGAAGGAGATCCTCAAGGGCGTCGACCTCACCGTGAAGCAGGGCGAGACGCACGCCATCATGGGCCCCAACGGCTCCGGCAAGTCGACCCTCGCCTACTCCCTCGCGGGTCACCCGAAGTACACGATCACCAGCGGCACCGTGCTGCTCGACGGCGAGGACGTCCTGGAGATGTCCGTCGACGAGCGCGCCCGCGCGGGCCTGTTCCTGGCGATGCAGTACCCGGTCGAGATCCCCGGCGTCTCGGTCTCCAACTTCCTGCGCACCTCCGCCACCGCCATCCGCGGCGAGGCCCCCAAGCTCCGCACCTGGGTCAAGGAGGTCAAGGAGACCATGCAGCGCCTGAACATGGACCCCGCCTTCGCCGAGCGCAACGTCAACGAGGGCTTCTCCGGCGGTGAGAAGAAGCGCCACGAGATCCTCCAGCTGGAGCTGCTCAAGCCGAAGGTCGCGATCCTCGACGAGACGGACTCCGGTCTGGACGTCGACGCGCTGCGCATCGTCTCCGAGGGCGTCAACCGCGTCCGCGAGACCGGCGAGGTCGGCACCCTGCTGATCACCCACTACACGCGCATCCTGCGCTACATCAAGCCCGACTTCGTCCACGTCTTCTCCGGCGGGCGCATCGTCGAGTCCGGCGGCGCCGAGCTCGCCGACAAGCTGGAGAACGAGGGCTACG
Source organism: Streptomyces sp. NPDC041108 (assembly GCF_055592645.1). Taxonomy (NCBI): domain Bacteria; kingdom Bacillati; phylum Actinomycetota; class Actinomycetes; order Kitasatosporales; family Streptomycetaceae; genus Streptomyces; species Streptomyces sp. NPDC041108. Next base: position 541,114 of record NZ_JBVIYK010000005.1, read on the forward strand.
AGGTATACACGAAGGGTGGCGCATCCGCGTGACACAGCTGCCGGGCCTCCTCGACACCGAGGCGATCCGCAAGGACTTCCCCATCCTGGACCGCCAGGTCCACGACGGTAAGAAGCTCGTGTACCTGGACAACGCGGCGACCTCGCAGAAGCCGCGCCAGGTGCTGGACGCCCTGAGCGAGTACTACGAGCGCTACAACGCCAACGTCCACCGCGGTGTGCATGTGCTCGCCGAGGAGGCCACGGCGCTGTACGAGGGAGCGCGCGACAAGGTCGCCGCCTTCATCAACGCGCCCTCGCGCGACGAGGTGATCTTCACCAAGAACGCCTCCGAGTCGCTGAACCTCGTGGCGAACATGCTCGGCTGGGCCGACGAGCCCTACCGGGTGGACGCCGAGACCGAGATCGTCATCACGGAGATGGAGCACCACTCCAACATCGTGCCGTGGCAGCTGCTCTCGCAGCGCACGGGCGCGAAGCTGAAGTGGTTCGGGCTGACCGACGACGGCCGGCTCGACCTGTCCAACATCGACGAGATCATCACGGAGAAGACGAAGATCGTCTCCTTCGTGCTGGTGTCCAACATCCTCGGCACGGTCAACCCCGTCGAGGCGATAGTGCGCCGGGCGCAGGAGGTCGGCGCCCTGGTCTGCATCGACGCCTCGCAGGCCGCGCCGCACATGCCGCTGGACGTGCAGGCCCTTCAGGCCGACTTCGTGGCCTTCACCGGCCACAAGATGTGCGGTCCGACGGGCATCGGTGTGCTCTGGGGCCGCCAGGAGCTGCTGGAGGACCTGCCTCCGTTCCTCGGCGGCGGCGAGATGATCGAGACGGTGTCGATGCACTCGTCGACGTACGCCCCCGCCCCGCACAAGTTCGAGGCGGGCACCCCGCCGATCGCCCAGGCGGTCGGCCTCGGTGCGGCGATCGACTACCTGAACTCCATCGGCATGGACAAGATCCTCGCCCATGAGCACGCGATCACCGAGTACGCGGTGAAGCGGCTGACGGAGGTCCCTGACCTGCGGATCATCGGCCCGGCCACGGCCGAGGAGCGGGGCGCGGCGATCTCCTTCACGCTCGGCGACATCCACCCGCACGACGTGGGCCAGGTTCTCGACGAGCAGGGCATCGCGGTCCGGGTCGGCCACCACTGCGCCCGCCCCGTCTGCCTGCGCTACGGAATTCCCGCGACCACCCGAGCGTCGTTCTATCTGTACTCCACCCCGGCCGAGATCGATGCCCTGGTCGACGGCCTGGAGCACGTACGGAACTTCTTCGGCTGAGGGGACGAGCGATCGCATGAAGCTGGACTCGATGTACCAGGAAGTCATCCTGGACCACTACAAGCACCCGCACGGCCGGGGCTTGCGGGACGGTGACGCCGAGGTGCACCACGTGAACCCGACGTGCGGCGACGAGATCACCCTGCGAGTGAAGTACGACGGCACGACCGTCGAGGACGTGTCGTACGAGGGCCAGGGCTGTTCGATCAGCCAGGCCTCGGCCTCCGTGCTGAACGACCTCCTCGTCGGCAAGGACCTCGCCGACGCGCGGAAGATCCAGGAGACCTTCCTGGAGCTGATGCAGTCCAAGGGGAAGATCGAGCCGGACGACGCGATGGAGGAGGTGCTGGAGGACGCGGTCGCGTTCGCCGGTGTCTCCAAGTACCCCGCCCGGGTCAAGTGCGCCCTCCTCAGCTGGATGGCGTGGAAGGACGCGACGGCCCAGGCGCTGGGCGCCGACGCCGACGTCGAAAGGAAGACGGCATGAGCGAGACCCTGGAGATGAAGCCGGCCTCCGAGGAGGAGGTCCGCGAGGCCCTGTACGACGTGGTCGACCCCGAGCTGGGCATCGATGTCGTCAACCTCGGCCTCATCTACGGCATCCACATCGACGACGCGAACATCGCGACGATCGACATGACCCTGACCTCGGCGGCCTGTCCGCTGACGGACGTCATCGAGGACCAGGCCAAGTCCGCGACGGACGGCATCGTCAACGAGTTGCGCATCAACTGGGTCTGGATGCCCCCGTGGGGCCCCGACAAGATCACCGACGACGGCCGCGAGCAGCTGAGGGCGCTCGGGTTCAACGTCTGAGATCCGTGACAGGGGTGTGGGGGGCGGACGAAAGGAAGACGAAAGCAGGGAAACGCCACCACCCCCCCCTCCCGCCGCCGCCCCCGTCCACGACCCTCCCCCCCACACAAAAAACCCC
>NZ_JBVIYK010000005.1:543342-547414 GCF_055592645.1 Streptomyces sp. NPDC041108
ACCCCCGAGTAACACAACCGCAGGCCCCTTTCCTTTCCCCCCTCCCCCGCCCCGTCAAAGGCTCCCCCCCCCCGTCCACCACCCCCCCCCCCGTCCCCCACACCCCTGTCCGCGTGCTGTACCGGCCGCTCAGGCCAGTCCCTTGACCAGACGGAAGCCGGTCTCCATCCAGTACTGCTGGTTGTGCTCGTAGCGTTCCAGGCGGAGCTGGTTGTAGCGGAAGCGGATGTAGTGGTTCGGGTAGTTCACCGACTCCAGCCCGATCACGTCCGTCTGCTCGTTGCGGGGGCAGAAGGTGGCGTCCCGCTTGAAGAGCTGGGAGCCGTCGTCGTAGGACGCGCGCAGCACGAAGTTCTGGTGCCGCGCGTATCGGCCGTCCTTCAGGCGGAAGGAGTAGCAGGAGGACTTCGCGAGGCCGGAGACGACCGTGAACGAGGAGTCCTGGCGGGTCCAGCGGTCGCTGGTGCCGTTCACCTGATCCAACTGGATCAGGCCGTCGCGCAGGTGCCAGTACCGGTCCCGGAAGGAGGCGGACTGTACGGACTTGAGCCGGGTGGTGGCGCTCGGCTTCTTGCTGGGCTCCGGCGACTTCGCCCCGCCCTGCTGGCTCTCCGACGAGTCGGGTTCCTCGTCGTCCTTGCCCTTGCCCTTGTCCTTGCTCTCGCCCTTGCCCTTCCCGGCGGCGCCCTTCTCGCCGTCGCCTTCGGCGCCCTGCGGCTCCGACAGACCGCTCTTGCCGTCCGGTGCCGAGGTCGCGGCGGGAGACGTGGGCGGGAGGGACACGGTGGGGACGCGGTCGTCGTCGGCGGCGGTGGTGCGGCCGTTCTTCTCCGACGAGTCGTCAGGCCCCGAGCTCTGCAGGGTGATCGCCGTCACGCAGGAGGAGACCACGGCGAGAGCGAGGGCGCCGGCCAGCCACAGGCGGCGGGTGCCCGGTATGCGGGTGTCGTTCGGGGCGACCCCGGTCTCCCACACCTTCGCGGATCTGAGGATCGGAAGGCTGGGCGGGGTCTGGTCCGGATCGGGTCCGGGCTTAGTCGGCGGCATGCGCGGTTCCCTCGGCGTCGCCACAGGCGGACGCAAATTCGTCATGCGGATCAGGGAGGGTGGTACGTGTCACCGGTGTGTGCAAACCCTGGCGGTCGTCACGCATCCGGGAGATTGACCGTTGAAACAGTAGTTCACCAAGTGATGTGCGGGGAGCCCTTTCAGTGAGCGCTTCCATAACGGAACGGCCCCGAAACGGGGGCCTCTTGAGGGTCGGCGGCGGCCAATTCCGCCCATAAGCGCGCCTGTACACCCGATGTGTACAACCGTACATATGATGTGTACGCTCGTACACATGGGATATCTGTTGCTCGCCGGCGCCATAGCCGCCGAAGTGGCCGCCACCACCGCCATGAAGTACAGCGAAGGCTTCAGCAAGTTGTGGCCGTCGCTGGTGACCGGTGTGGGGTACCTCGTCTCCTTCGTCCTGCTCGCCCAGGCGTTGAAGTCGATGTCCATCGGCACGGCGTACGCGATCTGGTCCGGCGTCGGCACCGCGGCCGTCGCCGCGCTCGGTCTGGTGCTCTTCGGGGAGGGGCTGAGCTACGCCAAGGTCGCCGGGATCGTGCTGATCGTCGCGGGAGTGGTGGTGCTGAACCTGGGAGGCGCCCACTGATGGCCCGGCGTTACGACCCCGAGCGGCGACAGCGGATCATCGACGCCGCGATCCGGGTCGTCGCGGACCGGGGTATCACCGGGCTGAGCCACCGGAGCGTGGCCGCCGAGGCGGACGTACCGCTCGGCTCGACGACGTACCACTTCAAGACCCTCGACGACCTGATGGTCGCCGCGCTGCGCCAGGCCAACGAGCGCTTCGCCAGGAGCGTCGCGGCGCGCGAGGCCCTGCGGGACCCCGGCACCGACCTCGCCGCCGAACTGGCCGCGCTGTGCGGCGAATGGTTCACCGGCGGCCGGACGGGCCTGGAGGTGGAGTACGAGCTGTACCTCGCCGCACTGCGCCGGCCCGCGCTGCGCCCCGTCGCCGACGAATGGGGCCGCGCCTTCGCCGACTGCCTGGCCCGCCGCACCGACCCGGTGACCGCGCGGGCTCTGGTCGCGCTGGTCGACGGCATCTGTCTGCAGGTCCTGTTGACGGGGGCGGCCTTTGACGACGAGTACGCGCGGGAGGTGCTGGCGCGGGTCATTCCCTGAGGGGCCGGTAGGCGGCCCGGCGGCCCGGGGACGGCGCGGCCGACGACATCACCGCGCAACCGCCCACCTGCCCGGTGCCGGCGAGGTCGAGCCGCCCAGGGGGACGGCAGGGCCGTACCGCACGCCGGCCGCTGTGCCGGGCCTCGCTGTCGTGGACACGCGGTGCCCGACGGGCCCGGGCCCCCTCGTGTCCGTGCGGCCCCGCCCCAGGGAGGCGGGTGGGCCGCCGCGCCTCGCCTCCCGTGGCCGGAGGGGCGCCGCCCGGCACCGTATGTCCGTAAAGTGCCCGGCCCCTGAGACGGCCGCGCCATGGGTTGGCCCGTACCGCCTCCGGGCGGTTAGGTTGCCCTCATGACCGACACGACTGCTCCCCGCTCCACCGGCGCCGTGGCCGCCGGCCTCGCCACGATCGCCGCCGACGGCACCGTTCTCGACACCTGGTTCCCCGCGCCCGAGCTGGCCGCCGAGCCGGGCCCCTCCGGCACCGAGCGGCTGACCGCCGAGCGGGCCGCGGAGCTGCTGGGCGGTGGCGCGACCGCCGCGCTCGGTCAGGACGCGCGCCGGGGCGTCGAGGTCGTCGCGGTCCGCACGGTCATCTCCTCGCTCGACGAGAAGCCGCTCGACACGCACGACGCCTACCTGCGCCTCCACCTGCTCTCCCACCGGCTGGTCAAGCCGCACGGCCAGAGCCTGGACGGCGTGTTCGGCCTCCTCGCCAACGTCGCCTGGACCTCGCTCGGCCCGGTCGCCGTCGACGACATCGAGAAGGTGCGCCTCAACGCCCGCGCCGAGGGCCTGCACCTCCAGGTCACCTCGATCGACAAGTTCCCGCGCATGACGGACTACGTAGCCCCCAAGGGCGTCCGGATCGCCGACGCCGACCGCGTCCGTCTCGGCGCGCACCTCGCCGAGGGCACCACGGTCATGCACGAGGGCTTCGTCAACTTCAACGCGGGCACCCTCGGCACGTCCATGGTCGAGGGCCGGATCTCCGCCGGTGTCGTCGTCGGCGACGGCTCGGACATCGGCGGCGGCGCCTCCACCATGGGCACGCTCTCCGGCGGCGGCAACGTCATCATCTCCATCGGCGAGCGCTGCCTGGTCGGCGCCGAGGCGGGCGTCGGCATCGCGCTGGGCGACGAGTGCGTCGTCGAGGCCGGCCTCTACGTCACCGCCGGCACCCGCGTCACCATGCCCGACGGACAGGTCGTCAAGGCCCGCGACCTCTCCGGCGCCTCGAACATCCTCTTCCGCCGCAACTCGGTCACCGGCACGGTCGAGGCCCGCCCGAACAACGCGGTCTGGGGCGGCCTGAACGAGATCCTCCACAGCCACAACTGACCCCCACGGCCCCACGTACGGGTTACTCGGCGTGACCTTCGGGCTGTTCCGGCAGATGTACGGGCGGACACGGAGTCCGATCAGCTGCCGAGCCGACGAAATGAGGGGCCGACGAGATGAGGGGCCGAGGGATGAGGAACGACCGGGCGAGGAGCGCGGCGCGCATGGTCACGGGGGTGCTGGCCGGGGCGACGCTGTGCTGGCTTCCCGCCGGGGCCGCGCACGCGGACGAGACCAACACCTCCTCGCACAACGGCCCCCGCATCGGGCTCGTCAACGTCGGCCAGGTCGACGACCCGATGGAGGACGTGCTGGAGCACACCCTGCTGTTCGGTGACGGGTACCGCTGGGGCTGACCCGGCCGTCGTCGCGAATCCGGGCCCGTACGCGCAGACGCGCGTACGGGCCCGGGGGCGTTTTCCTGTGCCCCCACAACCTTCTTCCCCCGGGGTGGGATAGCCCGGCGCGGGTCCACGCGTCCCTAGGGGGACAAAGGGGGGACACAGGGCACACCAGGGAAGAGAAGGTGACG